>NZ_PYBW01000083.1:18592-64463 GCF_003205575.1 Streptomyces tateyamensis | reverse complement strand
ACCGGGCCACCGGCGCGTCCGGGTAGCGGCACTGCCCCGAGCGGGGTGCCGAGGTGGTGGTGCCGCGGCCGGGGTGCGAGGGTGTCGGCTGAGCAGGCCAACGGGCCGGAGACGGTGTCGTGCAGCTCCACCCCGCCGGTGTTGCCCGTCAGGGCGAGCGGGCCGTGCAGCTGGTTGCCCGCGCAGCCGTCGCCGCCGATCAGCACCAGCCCGTGGTGTCAACCCATTGGAGATCCACCCGGCCCTGGCCTCACCCCATTGGGCGAACACCTGGCCGGGCTGCCGGGCAGCACGGGGAACCGGCCGCCGGTCTGGTAGATCTGTCCTTCGACAGCCATCGGTTTGGTAGGAAAGGGATTGATATGTCCACAGCATTGTCTGACAAGCTGAAGGAACTCCTGGACACCCCGGTCTTCGTGAACCTGGCGACCATCCAGCCGGACGGCTCCCCCCAGGTCTCCCCGGTCTGGGTGAAGCGCGACGGGGACGACGTGCTGATCTCCACCACCGTCGGCCGTCAGAAGGAGAAGAACCTGCGCCGCGACCCGCGGGTCACGGTGCTCCTGCAGCCCTTCGACTCCCCGTACACCTACGCCGAGATCCGCGGCACCGCGGAACTCAGCACCGAGGGCGGCCAGGAGCTGATCGACGAGCTGTCCGTGAAGTACAGCGGCAAGAAGTACCGGGAGTTCAACCCCGCCTCGGTCGACGACAGCCAGCGGGTCGTGGTCCGGATCACCCCGCGGAAGATCGTCGGCGGGCTCTGATCCCAGGACTGCGCCGGGCGGGCCCGGTGCGGCAGGATGGCCGGGTGGAGATCGAACTGCTGTGCCGCTACCCGGTGAAGTCCATGCTGGGCGAACCGCTGCCGCACGCCGAGGTGACCGGGCGGGGCCTGGCCGGAGACCGGCGGCTGGCCCTGCTGGATCTCGCGACGGGGAAGGTGGCCAGCGCCAAGTACCCGGCCCGCTGGCGGGAGTTGCTGCAGCTGACGGCGGTGCTCGGTTCGGCCGGGGTGGAGATCACCGGACCGTCCGGGCTGCGGTTGCACGCTGACGACCCGTCGAAGGCCGGCGAGGTGCTCTCCGGGCTGCTCGGCCGCCCGGTCGCGCTGATCGCCGAACCGCCGGCGGAGGGCGAGCTCGACCGGGCGGTGCCCGAGGAGGTGCTCGCCGCCGGACCGGCGGCCGAAGTGGGCTTCACGGTGAGCCGCTTCGGCTCCGGTGCGCCGGCCGGGACCTTCTTCGACTTCGCCCCGGTCCACCTGGTCACCACCGCCACCCTGGAGCGCACCGGGGCTGCCTGGCAGCGGTACCGGCCCAACCTGGTGATCCGCACCGACGGACCGCCGGGCTACCCGGAGAACGCCTGGCTGGGCCGGGAGTTGGCGATCGGCCCGGAACTGCGCCTGAAGGTGGTCGCGTTGAGCCCGCGGTGCGCCGTGCCGACCCTGGCGCACGGCGAGCTGCGGCCGGATCCGCAGGTGCTGCGCGTGGTCGCCCGGGAGAACCGGGTCGAGCCGCTGGCGGGCCTGGGCCCCCTGCCGTGCGCCGGGGCCTACGCGAAGGTGCTGCAGCCGGGCCGGATCGCACCGGGGGACCCGGTCGCCCTCGGATGAGCCCGGTGCCGCACCGGTCACCCGGCCGACACCCCGGCATTCCCGCACCCGGAGTGAAACAGAGCACAGCCACGCCCTCTCCCGCCCGCCTCACGGCGCGTGGCACAATGACGGCAATGCAGTAAGCAGTGACGTTCAGCGCACTCCGGGGTCGGTGAAAATCCGAACCGGCGGTTACAGTCCGCGACCCGTCCGCAGCCAGCGGCCGGTTGACCAGGTGAAACTCCTGGACCGACGGTTAAAGTCCGGATGGGAGGCGTGCGCGACGGGTTCGTGACGGCAGTGCCGCGGCATCCCTCCCGGGGGTCCGCGTCCACTTGAACAACGGCAGAACTCCCTTCTTCGGCAGGGGTGTCGCCGCCGTTGGCCGACATACCCGTAGTCAGCTTCCCTCGTGCCGCCCCGGAGTCCGCGCCCCTAGTAGCGCGAGGAGAACCCGGGTGTTCACCGGCATCATCGAAGAGCTCGGCGAGGTCGTCTCCATCGAGGAGTACGGCGACTCCTCGCGCATCCGGCTGCGCGGCCCGCTGGTGCGGACCGGCGCCCGGCACGGCGACTCCATCGCGGTCAACGGCGTGTGTCTGACCGTGCTCGACTCCAACGACGAACTCGACGCCCAGAGCAGCGAGTTCAGCGCGGACGTGATGAAGGAGACGCTGGTCAGGTCGAGCCTGGGCAGCCTGGGGCCGGGATCGCGGGTCAACCTGGAGCGGGCCATGGCGCTGGGCGCCCGGCTCGGCGGCCACCTGGTCCAGGGCCACGTGGACGCGACCGGCGAACTGCTCTCTCGCGAGCCCGGCGAACTGGACGCCGAGGGCGGCCTGCGCTGGGAGGTGCTGCGGTTCTCGCTGCCGCCGGCCATCGCCCGCTACCTGGTGGACAAGGGCTCGATCACGGTGGACGGCATCAGCCTGACCGTGGTGGAGGCCGCTGCCGACAGCTTCTCGGTCAGCCTGATCCCGGCCACCCTGGCGCTCACCACGCTGGGCGCCAAGCGGATCGGCGAGCCGGTCAACCTGGAGGTCGACGTGCTGGCCAAGTACGTCGAGCGCCTGCTGGCGGCGGGCACCGTCCCAGGGTCCGCCGCGGCCGCCGCCACCGTCCCGGCGACCGGGAAGGACGCCTCGTGAACTCGCTCAACACGGTCGCCTTCTCGCTCTTCGGCGAGCATTTCAAGTGGAACGACACAATCGGCAACCTGCTCGGCCTGATCGCGCTGGCGCTCGGCTGGCGGCGCTCGATCGTCTCCTGGCCGGTCCAACTGCTCTCCGGCCTGGTGCTGGTGGGCGCCTACTGGTCGGCGCACCTGTCCGGCGGCGTCGGCAAGCAGCTGGTGGTGATCGTCACCGCGGTGTGGGGCTGGGCCCAGTGGCAGCGCGGCCGCCGCGAGCACGGTGACATCCGGATCCGCTTCGCCACCTGGACCGAGCGCGCGCTGCTGGTGGCCGGCACCGGCGTGGTCACCGTCGCGGTCGCGCTGGTCTTCCAGCACTGGAACCTCTCCTGGTCCCCGTGGGCGGACGCGTACATCTTCACCGGCACGCTGGCGGCGATGGTGGCCCAGGCCCGCGGCTGGGTCGAGTTCTGGATCGCCTGGATCGCGGTCGACCTGGTCGGCGTCCCGCTGGCCTTCAACAGCGGCCTGCCGTTCTCCGGTCTGGTCTACAGCATCTACTTCGTCCTGGTGCTGGCCGGCCTGCGCGCCTGGTGGCTGCGCACCCGGCTGCCGCAGCACCCCACCACGAGCCTCCAGGGAGCCCCGGCATGAGCAGCAGCACCGCACAGCGTGACGAGCTCGACCTGACCCTCGACCCGGTCGAGCGGGCCGTCGCCGACATCGCGGCCGGCCGCGCCGTGGTCGTGGTGGACGACGAGGACCGCGAGAACGAGGGCGACCTGATCTTCGCCGCCACCGCGGCCACCCCCGAACTGCTCGCCTTCACCATCCGCTACAGCTCCGGGGTGATCTGCGTCCCGGTCACCCAGGGCGACGCCGACCGGCTCGGCCTGCCCCCGATGACCCAGGTCAACGAGGACCGCAAGGGCACCGCCTACACCGTCTCGGTGGACGCCCGGGACGTCGAGGCCACCGGCATCTCCGCGGTGGACCGCGCGCTGACCATCCGGCTGCTCGGCGAGCCCGCGAGCACCGCGGCCGACTTCACCCGCCCCGGCCACGTCTTCCCGCTGCGCGCGGTGGACGGCGGCGTGCTGGCCCGCCCCGGCCACACCGAGGCCGGCGTGGACCTGGCCCGGCTGGCCGGCCTGCCGCCGGCCGCCGGGATCTGCGAGATCGTCAACGACGACGGCACCATGGCCCGGCTGCCCGAGCTGGTCGCCTTCGCCCGCGAGCACGGCCTGTCGATCATCTCGATCGAGGACCTGATCGCCTACCGCCGCCGCACCGAGCAGCACGTGGAGCGGGTCGCGGTCACCAGGCTGCCCACCGAGCACGGCGACTTCACCGCGGTCGGCTACCGCTCGGTGATCGACGGCGTGGAGCACGTGGCGCTGGTGGCCGGCGGGCTGGACGGCACGGGCCGGCTGGCCGACGGCGAGGACGTGCTGGTGCGCATCCACTCCGAGTGCCTGACCGGCGACGTGTTCGGCTCGCTGCGCTGCGACTGCGGCCCGCAGCTGCAGGCCTCGCTGGCCCAGGTGGCCGCGGCCGGCCACGGCGTGGTGCTCTACCTGCGCGGCCACGAGGGGCGCGGCATCGGCCTGGGCCACAAGCTGCGCGCCTACCAGCTGCAGGAGCAGGGCCGTGACACGGTGGACGCCAACCTGGAGCTCGGCCTGCCGGCCGACGCGCGCGACTACAGCATCGGCGCCCAGATGCTCACCGACCTCGGGGTGCGCTCGCTGACCCTGCTCACCAACAACCCCGACAAGCACGCCGCGCTCACCGAGCACGGCCTAAAGGTCAAGGGCCGCGAGCCGATCCCGGTGCAGGCGGGCGAGCACAACCTGGCCTACCTGCGGACCAAGCGCGACCGGATGGGCCACGACCTGCCGTGGCTCGCCGGCTGAGAACCCACCGAACCCTTCACCACCCCTAGGAGAACGAACGTGGCTGGCCACGGAGCCCCCGAGCTGACCGTCAAGAACGCCCAGGACCTGCGGGTCGCGGTGGTGGCCGCGCAGTGGCACACCCAGGTGATGGACGGCCTGCTGGCCGGTGCGCACCGCGCCCTGAAGGAGCTCGGGATCGACGAGCCGACCGTGGTGCGGGTCCCCGGCACCTTCGAACTGCCGGTGGCCGCGAAGCACTTGGCCGATCGCGGCTACGACGCGGTGGTCGCCCTCGGGGTGGTCATCCGCGGGGGCACCCCGCACTTCGACTACGTGTGCGAGGCGGCCACCCTGGGGCTCACCCAGGTCAGCGTGAACACCGGCGTGCCGGTCGGCTTCGGCGTGCTGACCTGCGACAACGAGGAGCAGGCGCTGGACCGGGCGGGCCTGCCGGACTCGGCCGAGGACAAGGGCCACGAGGCGGTGACCGCGGCGGTCGCCACCGCCGCCACGTTGCGCGCGGTCGCCGAGCCCTGGCGCTGAGCACCCCGGCGCGCGGGCGCCGAGGGCCGAGGGCTGACCCGCCGGTGGGCGGCGTCCCAGAACGGTGTCCACCGTCCGGGACGCTTCCCACCGGTTGCGCGGGACCCCGTATGGTGAATCCCATCATGGCTTCGAAGACATTCGAGGAGCTCTTCGTCGAGCTCCAGCAGAAGGCCGCCACCGGCGACCCCGTGTCCTCCCGCACCGCCCAGCTCGTGCAGCAGGGCGTCCATGCGATCGGCAAGAAGGTGGTGGAGGAGGCCGCCGAGGTCTGGATGGCGGCCGAGTTCCAGACCAAGGAGCAGACCGCCGAGGAGATCTCGCAGCTGCTGTACCACCTTCAGGTGATGATGGTCGCCCGCGGCCTGACGCTCGACGACGTCTACGCCTACCTGTAAACCCCAGCCCGCCAGTACGTCCTAACGAAGGATCTTGCTCCCATGCTGCGCATCGCCCTCCCCAACAAGGGTTCGCTCTCGGGTCCGGCGGCGGAGATGCTCCATGAGGCCGGCTACCGCCAGCGCAAGGACCCCAAGGAGCTCGTGCTGGTCGACCCGGAGAACCAGGTCGAGTTCTTCTTCCTGCGCCCGCGCGACATCGCCGTCTACGTCGGCTCCGGCCGCCTGGACGTCGGGATCACCGGTCGGGACCTGCTGCTGGACTCCGCCGCCGGCGCCGAGGAGGTGCTGGCGCTCGGCTTCGGCGGCTCCACCTTCCGCTTCGCCGGCCCGGCCGGCTCGCCCAAGGACGCCCAGGGCCTGCAGGGCCTGCGGATCGCCACCTCCTACACCGGCCTGGTCGAGCAGCACCTGGCCGAGCACGGCGTGCAGGCCACCGTCACCAAGCTGGACGGCGCGGTGGAGACCGCGGTGCAGCTGGGCGTGGCCGACGTGATCGCCGACGTGGTGGAGACCGGCACCAGCCTGCGCAACGCGGGCCTGGAGGTCTTCGGCGAGCCGATCCTGGTCTCCGACGCGGTGGTCATCCGGCCCAAGGGCGCCGGTGAGGACACGCGGGTGGAGCAGTTCCTGCGCCGCCTGCAGGGCGTCCTGGTGGCCCGCCGCTACGTGCTGATGGACTACGACATCCGGGCCGAGAAGGTCACCGAGGCGGTCGCCCTGACGCCGGGTCTGGAGTCGCCGACCGTCTCCCCGCTGCACACCGAGGGCTGGGTCGCGGTCCGGTCGATGGTGCTGCGCAAGGAGGCCCAGCGGATCATGGACGACCTGTGGGCGATCGGCGCCCGCGGCGTCCTGGTGACCAACATCCACGCCTGCCGCCTCTGAGCCGCCTGCCGCCGCCGGCACCCCGGCTGCCGCGGACACCCCTGCTGCCTCCTCTGCATCCTCGAAAGCACCAGCGCCATGTCGACCAGTGAACTGCCCGCCCTGCCCGTCACCTGGGTACCGCGCCGCAACCGCGTGGTGCTGCTGACGGCCAGTGGGCTGCTCGCGGCGACCTTCCTGACCATGGCGCTGGTGCTGCCGCAGAGCTGGCAGCTGAACGACCGGGTGATGCTGGCCTGCCTCGGCCTGGCGCTCTCCTCGGTCGGGCTGATGCTGGCCCGGCCGAAGATCCTGGCCGATGCCGAGGGCGTCACCGTGGTCAACCACCTGCACACCCGGCGCCTGCACTGGGCCGAGATCGTCCGGGTGAACCTGCGTCAGGGCGACCCGTGGGCCACCCTGGACCTGGCCGACGGCACCTCGCTGGCCGCGATGGGGATCCAGCCCAGCGGCGGGCGGGCCCAGGCGGTGCAGGCCGCCCGCGCGCTGCGCGACCTGGCCGAGCTGCACGGCGCCCCGGCCGAGCCCGACGTGACCCGGTAGTCACCTCTTCGTACGGATCCTCGTGCCTCCTCCAAGCACTCGAACAGGCATCGGCTAGGCTGGTAAAGCCGGGGCAAAATCGCCCTGTCGCACCGCCCGCGACCTGAGGAGTGACTCTCCCCCTCGATGGACGATCCGTCCGGTAGTACCGACGCCGCCTGGCCCCCGCACCGCGCCGCAGCGCGCACCGGTGAATCCGGGAAGCGGGCGGCGCTGTGATCACCGCCTGGCTGCTGCTCGCCGCGGCCCTGCTGCTCATCCTCGCCAACGGCCTCTTCGTCGCCGCCGAGTTCTCCTTCGTGACCGTGGACCGCGGTGCGGTGGACCGGGCCGCGCAGGCCGGCGACCGCCGCGCCGCGGGCCTGCGCACCGCCCTGCGCCACCTCTCCTTCGAGCTCTCCGGCGCCCAGTTGGGCATCACCGTCACCTCGCTGGTGGTCGGCATGCTCGCCGAGCCCGCGCTCTCGGTGCTGCTGAGCCCGGTGCTGACCGGGATCGGCGTGCCGGACGCGGCCGCCACCGGGATGGCGCTGGTGGTCGGGATGGGGCTGGCCACCGTGCTGCAGATGGTGATCGGCGAGCTGGTGCCGAAGAACTGGGCGATCTCCCACCCGCTCCGGGTGGCCCGTGCGGTGGCCGCGCCGCAGCGGCTCTTCTCGGCCGCCTGCCGCCCGCTGATCCGGGTGCTCAACGGCGCCGCCAACCGGCTGGTCCGCGCCCTCGGGATGGAGCCGGCCGAGGAGCTGGAGCAGGCCCGCACCCCCGGTGAGCTGGCCTTCCTGGCCCGGCACTCGGCCGAGGCGGGCGCCATAGCGCAGGACGCGGCGCAGTTGTTCGTGCGCACGCTGGGCCTGGGCGAACTGACGGCCGAGAGCGTGATGACCCCGCGGGTGGCGGTCTGCGCGCTCCAGCAGGACGCGACCGCCGCCGACGTGGTCAACCTGACCCGGGCCACCGGCTTCTCCCGGTTCCCGGTCTACCGGGACAGCCTGGACGAGGTCACCGGCACCGTCACGCTCAAGGACGCGCTCGGGGTGCGCCCCGAGCGGCGGGCCGGCGTGACGGTCGCCCAGCTGGCCGGCGCCCCGCTGCTGGTGCCCGAGACGCTCTCCGCCGAGCGGCTGCTGGACCAGCTGAGGCGCCGTCAGCCGATGGCCATCGTGATCGACGAGTACGGCGGCACGGCCGGCGTGGTGACCCTGGAGGACATCGTCGAGGAGATCGTCGGCGAGGTGCAGGACGAGCACGACCCGGGCCTGGCGCCAGAGCTGCTGGCACTGCCGCCGCAGGACGGACGGTCGGCCTGGCTGGCCGACGGCCGGGCCCGGCTGGACCAGCTGGAGGTGATCGGCCTGCAGGCCCCGCACGGGCCCTACGAGACGCTGGCCGGCCTGCTGGCCGACCTGCTCGGCAAGATCCCCGAGCCCGGGGAGGCCGCCGACCTGCCCGGCTGGCGGCTGACGGTGCGGGCGGTCGACCGGCACCGCACCACCAAGGTGCTGCTGGTGGCCGAGGGGGCCTCGCGGTGATCGCGCTGCAACTGCTCGCCTCGCTCCTGCTGCTGCTCGGCAACGCCTACTTCGTCGGCGCCGAGTTCGCGGTGATCTCGGTGCGGCGCAGCCAGGTCGAGCCGCTGGCCGAGGCCGGGCACAAGCGGGCCCGCACCGTGCTGGACTCGCTTTCGCACATCTCGGCGCTGCTGGCCGCGGCCCAGCTGGGCATCACGGTCTGCTCGCTGCTGCTGGGCGCGCTGGCCGAGCCGACCATCGCGCACCTGCTGGAGGGCCCGGCCCAGGCGGTGGGCCTGCCGTCGGCGGTGGTGCGCCCGCTGGCCTACGTGCTGGGGCTGGCGCTGGTGGTCTTCCTGCACATGGTGATCGGCGAGATGGTGCCCAAGAACATCGCGCTCACCTCGCCGGAGAAGGCGGCGCTCTGGCTGGGGCCGCCGCTGGCCCGGCTGGCGCGCTGGCTGACGCCGGTGATCCGCTTCCTGAACGCGAGCGCCAACCTGGTGCTGCGGCTGTTCGGGGTCACGCCCAAGGACGAGGTCGAGTCCGTGGTCAGCGCCGAGCAGCTGCTCTGGATCCTGGCCGAGTCGCGGGAGGCGGGCCTGCTGGCGGCGACCGAGCAGGAGCGGCTGGAGGACGTCCTGGAGCTGGGCCGCCGACCGGTGCGCGAGGTGCTGCTGCCCACCGAGCGGCTGGTCTCGGTGGACACCGAGGTGACCGCCCGCCGGATCGAGGAACTGGCGGTGGCCACCGGCTTCTCCCGCTTCCCGGTGGTCGACGTGGAGGAGCGGATCCTCGGCTACCTGCACGTCAAGGACGTCCTGGAGGCCGAGGACCCGGACGCCGCGCTGCCGGTGCGGCTGTGGCGGCCGGTCACCGTGGTCCCGGCCGGGATGCCGCTGGACGACGCGCTCACCGCGATGCGCCGGGCCGCCGCCCACGTGGCGGCGGTGACCGGGGCGGACGGGCGCACCCTGGGGCTGGTGACGCTGGAGGACGTGCTGGAGGAGCTGGTCGGCGAGATGCACGACCCGGACCACCGCCCCGCCGTGGTCTGAGCGCGGGACCGCCTTCCCGCCCGGCCGGGCGGGCTACTCGCTGCGGCCGTCGATCAGTTCGCCGTAGGCCTGCACCAGGTCGGGCAGCCGCAGGGTGGCCAGGTCCTCGCGGCCCGGCCGGCCGCGGCCCTGGGTCAGGCGCAGGTCGCGGTAGGCGCAGGACTTCTCGTACAGGGTCCTGATGAACCGTCCGTTGCCCAGCTCGTCGATCCAGCCCTCGCCGACCACGTGGGCGCAGATGCTGGCCAGCTCGTCGGCGGCGTCCTCGTCCCAGCGGTCGCCGTCGCGGGCGGCCAGCGCGCTGCCGATCGCGGTCAGTTCGGCCGGGCGGTAGCTGGGGAAGTCCACCCGGGTGGTGAACCGGGAGTTCAGGCCCGGGTTGGCGGCCAGCAGCCGGTTCATCCCCTCCGGGTAGCCGGCCAGGATCACCACCAGCCGGTCGCGGTTGTCCTCGGCCCGCTTGAGCAGCACCTGCAGCGCCTCGTCCCCGTAGGCGTCGCCCTTGCTGTAGCCGGAGTTGGCCAGGCTGTAGGCCTCGTCGATGAAGAGTACGCCGTCCAGCGCCGAGTCGATCAGCTCGTTCGCCTTGACCGCGGTCTGGCCGAGGAACTCGCCGACCAGGTCGGCCCGCTGGGCCTCGACCAGGTGCTCGCCGGAGAGCAGGCCCAGGGCGTGGAAGACCTGGCCGAGGATCCGGGCCACCGTGGTCTTGCCGGTGCCGGACGGGCCGGAGAAGACGAAGTGGCGCTTGGGCGGCTGCACCGGCAGGCCCTGCTCGGTGCGCAGGCCGGCCATCTGCAGCTGGGCGGAGAGGGCGCGGACCTGGCGCTTGACCGGGTCCAGGCCGACCATCTGCTCCAGCGCGGCCAGGGCCGCCTCCAGCCGGGCCTGCTCGGCGGCCGCGGGCCGCTCGGCCGGGCGGCGGCCGGACTGCACCCGGACCGCTGCCGCCGTGGCACCGGCCGGGGCCGGTTCCGGGGGAGCGTCCGGAGTGGCCTCGGTGGAGCGCTCGGGGACCGGCAGCTGGTCGGCGGGGTTCTGGCCGGCGGGGGTCTGGTCCGGCGCCGGCTGGGCGGGCGCGGGCGGCGGCTCGGCCAGTGAGTCGGCCAGTGAGTCGTTCAGCGAGTCGGCGAGGGAGTCGGCCAGCACCAGGTCGAAGGCGTCGGCCAGGCTCGCGCCCTCGCCCGCCTCGCCCTCGGCGGGGTCGTAGCCGGGAAGCTCCTCCAGCAGGCCCAGGCCGTCCTCGGCGGCGATCGCGGCCAGCCGGGCGGCGGCGTCCATGAACGAGGGGTCGGCCCGGTTGACCGAGCGGTACAGCGGCAGGGCGGCGGCGCTGCGCCCGGCGCCCTCGTAGGCGCGGGCCAGCCAGTAGCGCAGCTCCTTGCGCTGCGGCTGCTCGGAGCGGCAGCGGGCCAGCGAGGCGGCGAGCGGGGCCTGGGCCTGCGGGCACATGTCCAGCCGGACCCGGGCCATGCCGCCGAACAGGCCGGACTCGATGCCGAGCAGCGGGTCGTCCAGCAACTGGTCGGTGTCGCGGATCAGTTGCTCCCAGTCCTTGAGCAGGTAGGAGCGGCAGGCGTGCAGGAAGCGGACCGAGGGGTCGGACTCGACCGGCGGGCACTGGGCCAGCGCGCGGTCCAGCTCGGCCAGGTGGCGCCCGTCCAGCCAGTGCGAGGCGTGGGCCAGGGCCAGGTCACGAGTGTCCTCCAGCACCGGCTGCACCCACCAGCCCAGCCAGTACCAGGAACTGAGGGGCCGTTGGTGGCGGCTGCGCTGCTCGCCGAAACGTTTCTTGTGACGGTGCATCGCCAACAGGGCGCCCGAGGTGTCGCAGCGCAGCGCGTGCAGGCCGAGCCAGGCGTCGGCCATCCCCGGATCGAGGCGGACGGCGGTGCGGAACTCCTCCTCGGCCCGGGTGTAGGCGCCGGCGGTGTAGGCGTCCATCGCCCGCAGCCAGGCCCGATCGGCCGGCCCGTGTGGGCCGCTGCTGCCCGTGTTGTCGACAGTGATCACTCACGCCCCCCGTGATGTGTCGGCGCCGTGCGCCCGGGGCGCAGTTGCGCCTAAGCCGATCGTACCCAAGTGGGGCTGATCCGGAAGCGTGTCGTACGAGGCCAAATCGCTGCCACGAATTGATCGTTGGCGTACTGACGGCGGGCCGGCGCGGTGTCCGGGCAGACGAAACGGCACCTCCGGCTCACGGGGGAACAAGCCGGAGGTGCCGCATCTTGTTGCGGGCTCAACTACTCCGGCAACGAGAGAGAACTTAGTTCCTCTGCCGCGCCCCGGTCAAGCGACCGCTTAGCCAGCTGGGGCTGGAGTGGCCTGCTGGTTCGGCCGTCTACCCTGAGCTGCGCAAACGGACGACTCGGGTCCGCCGTGAAATGCGCCACTTCGGCGCGCGACCAGTCGGCCCAGAACCCGGCGAGCTCCGGACCGTCCCGACGCAGCCCGCGCTCCCGGGCGTCCTCGGCGGACAGCTCCATCCAGAGCAGCGCGGCCAGTTGCGGACGCAGCGCGCGGCGCCCCGCGCCCACGCCCTCGAGGAGCACGACCGGCGCAGCCGGAATCGTGCGCGCCCCCTGGAAGCGCCGGGCCACCCAGTCGTATGCCTCGAAGTGCGCGGTCCGGCCGGCCGCCAGCGGCGCGAGCACCTGCGCGCGCAGCCGCTCGGTCCAGCCGAAGAACTCCTGATGGGTCGCCAGATCGTCCAGGTGGACCACCGGCGCACCGCCGAGGGCCGCGGCCAGCAGCCCCGCGAAGGTGGTCTTGCCGGAGCCCGCGTGCCCGTCCACCGCGACCAGCCGGACCGGCCCGAGCGAGGCGGGCAGGGCGCGCAGCTCGGCGGCGAGGGGGCGCAGGTCGGGGGCGGTGCGGTGGTCCATGCTGTCGACCCTAGGGCCTGTCTCATCATTCGCGCCGTGCGTGCCGGGAGGGCCGGGCCCGGCGGGAATGATGAGACAGGTCCCAGGGTCGGCGGGCCGCGAAGTGCGGGGGAGGGCCGCCCGGCTGGGCGGCCCTCCCCGTGGCTGTGCACCGGCCGGCGACCGGTATCAGGCGGCCCGCTGCGGCGGGACCAGGCGCAGCGCGGTGGGGGCGCCCGGGGCGCCGGGCCGGCCGGCGTGCGAGAAGGGCTGGGTGCGCCAGTCCAGCTCGGCGGGGAGAGTGAGCAGCGCGGCGAGCGCGCCGGCCTGGCCGGCGCCGGACTCCGGCTCGACCACCTCCTCCAGGTCGTCGGTCGGCAGGCCGGAACCGGGGCAGAGCGCGGGCTCGAACGGGTGCCAGGCGGTGCGCAGCACCGCGTGCTGCGGCAACTGCTCCTCGTCGCCCACCAGGGCGATGGCGCGCCGGCACTCGGGGCAGGTGACGCGGACGATCTCCCAGGCCTCCGCCTCGCCGGGGTCGGTGCCCGGGGCGTGGTCGGGGCCCGGGAAGCGTTCCTCGCCCTCCGGTTCGTCGTGCGAGGTGAGGGCGGAGTCGGCGCGCAGGGCGCGCTGCTCGGTAGCAGGCATGATGATCCCCCTTGGATCGGGCCGGGCCAACTCGGCCGGGGCCACCACAGCCATGCCCGCTGGTGGGGCGTCATAACCCTGCCCCCGGACGCACGGTGATGCACCGGAGTGTGGCCTTCGCCACATTCCAACGGCATGTGCCAACGGCGCACCAGCCGGGCCGCGCCGGGGTCCGGCAGTGGTCCGGTCCGGTAGGTTGGGCGGGTGGAGGATCTCGACCAGCGCATCGTTCAGCTCCTCGTCCAGGACGGACGGATGAGCTACACCGACCTCGGCAAGGCCACCGGCCTGTCCACCTCGGCCGTGCACCAGCGGGTGCGCCGGCTGGAGCAGCGGGGGGTGATCCGCGGGTACTCGGCGATCATCGACCCGGACGCGGTCGACCTCGCGCTCACCGCGTTCATCTCGGTCAAGCCGTTCGACCCCAGTGCCCCCGACGACGTGGCGGACCGGCTGGCCCCGCTGCCGGAGATCGAGGCCTGCCACAGCGTGGCCGGGGACGAGAACTACATCCTCAAGGTCCGGGTCGGCGCCCCGAGCGACCTGGAGGACCTGCTGGCCCGGATCCGCAGCGCGGCCGGCGTCTCCACCCGCACCACGGTGGTCCTGTCCACCCCGTACGAGGCCCGGCCGCCCAAGCTCTGACCGGTGGGCCGGACCGCTCCCCGGGCGGCATAGGCTCCAGCCATGACCGAACGCACCTCCCGCACCGTGCTGCTGCGCGGCGGCACCGTCTACAGCCCGGCCGACCCCTTCGCCACCGCGATGCTGATCGAGGGCGAGCAGGTCGCCTGGGTCGGCAGCGAGGGCGCGGCCGACGCCTACGCCGCGGTCGCCGACCAGGTGGTCGAGCTGGACGGTGCGCTGGTCACCCCCGCCTTCGTGGACGCCCACGTGCACGCCACCGCCACCGGCCTGGCGCTCACCGGCCTGGACCTGACCGACTGCCCCACCCTGACCGAGGCGCTGCACCGGATCGCCGCGTTCGCCCGCACCGGCGAGCCCGGCGGTGTGCTGATCGGCCACGGCTGGGACCAGACCCGCTGGCCCGAGCAGCGCCCGCCCACCCTGGCGGAACTGGACGGGGCGGCCGGCGGCGCGCCCCTCTACCTCTCCCGCACCGACGTGCACTCGGCGCTGGCCAGCTCCGCACTGCGCGCCCTGACCCCGGGGCTGGCCGAGCTGCCCGGCCACCACCCGGCCGAGCCGCTGACCGGCGAAGCCCACCACGCGGTGCGCCGGACCGCGCTGGCCACCCTGACGCCCGGTCAGCGCCGGACCGCCCAGCTGACCACGCTGCGCCACGCCGCCTCGCTGGGCATCGCCGCGCTGCACGAGTGCGCCGGCCCCGAGATCTCCTCGGAGCAGGACCTGGCCGCACTGCTGGCGCTGGCCGCCGAGACCCCCGGCCCGGAGGTCTACGGCTACTGGGGCGAGCTGGGCGGCGTCGGGACCGCCCGGCGGCTCGGCGCGGTCGGGGCCGGCGGTGACCTCTTCGTGGACGGTGCGCTCGGCTCGCACACCGCCTGCCTGCACGCCCCCTATCGGGACGCCGCGCACACCGGCACCGCCTACCTGACGGCCGATCAGGTGGCCGACCACGTCACCGCCTGCACCGAGGCGGGCCTGCAGGCGGGCTTCCACGCCATCGGCGACGCGGCGCTGACCGCGGTGCTGGCGGGCGTGCGCACCGCCGCCGGGCGGTGCGGCGCGGCCGCGGTCCGGGCACTGCGGCACCGGGTCGAGCACGCCGAGGCGCTGGACAGCGCTGCCGTCGCGGCCTTCGCCGAGCTGGGCCTGGTGGCCTCCGTGCAGCCGGCCTTCGACGCCGCCTGGGGCGGCCCCGAGGGCATGTACGTGCAGCGGCTGGGCGCCGAGCGGGCGGCCGGGCTCAACCCGTTCGCGGCCCTGCTGCGGGCCGGGGTGCCGCTGGCGTTCGGCTCGGACGCACCGGTCACCCCGCTGGACCCGTGGGGCACGGTGCGCGCCGCCGCCTTCCACCAGACCCCTGAGCACCGGATCTCGGTGCGGGCCGCGTTCGCCGCGCACACCCGCGGCGGCTGGCGGGCGATCGGGCGGGACGCCGAGGGCGTGCTGGCGCCCGGTGCGCCGGCCACCTACGCGGTCTGGGAGAGCGGCGAGCTGGTGGTCCAGGCCCCTGACTCCCGGGTGGCCGGCTGGTCCACCGACCCCCGCTCGGGCACCCCGGGCCTGCCCGACCTGACCCCGGGCGCCAAGCTCCCCGGCTGCCTGCGCACGGTGGTCCGCGGCACTCCGGTCTACTCGCGCTGACCTGGGGATTCTCACGTACCACCGGCTACCGGCCGAGCCGGTGCAGCAGGTACCTTCGGCACAGGCCCCAACCTCCCGTCCGGCCCCAGAAAGCAAGGTATGCAGGTGGCAGTCCCCGTCGACGAGGCGCCCCACGCCGTCGAGTCGTCCGCCGAGCCCGTGGCCGCGCCGGGCCGGTGGGCCCGGGCCAGGGCGCGGGTGCGGGCCGGCTGGCGGCGCACGGCGCTGGCGGCCGGCGCCGGCCTGCTGCTGGCCGCCGCCTTCCCGCCCTACGACCTGTGGCCGCTGTCCGTGCTGGCGGTGGCCGCGCTCTCGCTGCTCACCTTCGGGCGCACCGTTCGCCAGGGTCTGTGGACGGGGTTCGTGTTCGGGCTGCCGTTCTTCCTCTGGCTGCTGGTCTGGATCCGGGTGATCGGCTCGGACGCCTGGATCGGCCTGTCGCTGGCCGAGGCGCTGTTCGTCACTGCCCTCGGCGGAGCGCTCGCGCTCACCTCGCGGCTGCCCGGCCGGCCGGTGTGGGCGGCGAGCCTGTGGGTGACCCAGGAGTGGGCCCGCGACCGGCTGCCGCTGGGCGGCTTCCCGTGGGGGCGGCTGGCCTTCGCCAACACCGCCAGCCCGTACACCCCGCTGGCCGCCCTCGGCGGTGCGCCGCTGGTCTCCTTCGCGGTCGCGCTGAGCGGCACGCTGCTGGCCTACCTGGTGCTGCTGGCGGTTCGCCGGCGCACCGCGGGCCCGCGCACCGCGGTCCGCGCCACCGCCGCCGTGCTCTGCGCGGCGGTCGCCACCACCGGCGGGATGCTGGTGCCGATCCCGACCAAGGGCGACGACACGGTAAAGGTCGCCCTGGTGCAGGGCAACGTGCCGCGCCCGGGGATGGACTTCCTGGGCCGCCCGATGCAGGTGCTGGACAACCACGCCGACGCCACCGAGCAGCTGGCCGAGCGGATCAAGGCCGGCCAGGAGCCCAGGCCCGACGTGGTGATCTGGCCGGAGAACTCCTCCGACCTGGACCCGTACAGCGACCCGCTGGCCTACCAGCGGATCGACCAGGCGGTCCGCTCGATCGGCGTGCCCACCCTGGTCGGCGCGCTGGTGGACGGTCCGGACGCGCAGCACGTGCAGAACGAGGGCATCGTCTGGGACCCGGCCACCGGCCCGGGCGCGCACTACACCAAGCAGCACCCAGTCCCGTTCGGCGAGTACGTGCCGTTCCGCTCGGTGCTGATGAAGGTGATCACCCGGCTGCAGCGGGTCGCGCACGACTTCTACCCCGGCAAGGGCACCGGCGTCATGCAGCTGGGCCCGGCGAAGATCGGCGACGTGATCTGCTTCGAGGTCGCCTACGACGAGATCGTGCGCGACACCGTCAACGGCGGCGGCCGGGTGCTGGTCGTGCAGACCAACAACGCCACCTACGCCCGGAGCGGCCAGCCGGACCAGCAGCTGGCGATGTCGCGGCTGCGCGCCGTCGAGCACGGCCAGGCCGTGCTGATCGCCGCCACCAGCGGGATCAGCGCGGTGATCCGCCCGGACGGCAGCATCGAGAGCCGCACCCAGGAGCTGACCGCCGCCGAGCTGAGCGCCGACGTGCCGCTGCGCGACGGCCGCACCCTCGCCGACCGGCTCGGCGCCGCCCCGGAGTGGACGGTGGCCGTGCTCGGCCTGCTGGCCTGCGGCGCCGCGGTGCTGGCCGGCCGGCGCAGGGCGGGCGGCAGCGGAACACCGGCGGCGGGCGAGCCGTTGTCCAAGGTGGCGCCCTGACCGTGCGGGACCAGTCCGGACGGTGGCCAGCCGCGCCGCGACGGAGTGGATTCGTACCGTGACCCAGCATGTTGACCCGACCCGCGTTCCCGGGCCCTGCACCGCCGGCTCCGGCGGTCCGAGCGGCGGCGCCCAGAGCGCGCGACCAGGGCCCCGGCGCAGCCGGCTGCGCCGGGCGGTGCCCCTGCTGGTGGCCGTCTGGCTGGTGCTGGAGCTGTGGGTGGTGATCCAGCTGGCCTCGGTGCTGGGCTGGTTCCTGGTGCTCCTCCTGCTGCTGCTCGGCGTGGTGGTGGGCGGCCGGCTGATCAAGCGGGCCGGCCTGCGCGCGCTGCGCGCCGCCTCGGCCTCCTTCGAGCAGGGGCAGATGCCGCCCTCGGGCGCCGCCGAGACCAACACCAGCCTGACGGTGCTGGCCGGCCTGCTGCTGATCCTGCCCGGCTTCCTGTCCGACCTGCTCGGCCTGACCCTGCTGCTGCCGCCCACCCGGGCGGTCTGGCGCGCGGCCGGCCGCCGGGTCGCACAGCGGATGCTGCGCGCCGCCCCCGCTGGTGACCCGGTGGCCGACGCGATGCGGCTGCAGGAGCAGATCCGGATCCACCGCCCGGACGGCAAGGTGATCCAGGGCGAGGTGGTCGACCCGGACCAGCGTCCGTGACTTACCGCCCCGGCGCCTGCGCCGGGGCAAGCCGAAGGGCCCCGATCCTCCAGGAGGACGGGGCCCTTTCGGGGTCGTGCGTCAGGCGCTCTTGCGGGAGTCGCGCGGGTGGACGGCGAGGTTCATGCCGCCGGAACGGAGCACGGCCAGCCGCTCGGCCAGCACCTCCTCCAGCTCCTCACGCGTCCGACGCTCCATCAGCATGTCCCAGTGGGTGCGGGTCGGCTTGACCTTCTTCTCCTCGGGCTCGTCCCCATCGAGCAGGACGGCCTCGGTGCCGCAGAAGCGGCACTCCCACACTGCCGGGATCTCCGCTTCCACGGAGAAGGGCACCTCGAACCGGTGTCCGTTCTGGCATGCGTACTCGACGGTCTGGCGCGGGGCCAGGTCAATGCCACGATCGGTCTCGTAGCTAGTGGCGCCGAGTCGCGTGCCTCGGAGAGCTCGCTCGCTCATGAATCGTGCCTCCAGGGCTTATCGCCCACAGGACTAGTCGGGGTCTTCAGTCGTTCGGTCAACGCTTGGCCGCCGACGAAGATTCCCGCCGTGGGGCATGCGTCGTCTGTCGTGCCGCCCCTGTTTGTACCCATCTCCGTCCGATTTGTCACATCTGGACAGTGCTATCACCCTGAGTGTCACGAATTTCGCACCCGGTGACCGAAACGGCATTCGGCATTACCCAATTCGCTCCTTGCCCAGTTCGACCCGCCCGCCCTCGGCGGCCGGCTCGGCCGGCGGCACCTGGGGCTGGTGCTGCGGCATCGGCGGGGCGGGCGCCTCGATCCGGGTGTCGCGGTGCGGCAGCAGGGCGATCACCGCCTCGCGCTGGCGGGCCGGGGCCTCCTCGTCCAGCGGGTCCACGGTGGCCGGCACCTGCAGCCGGACCGGCGGCTGGGCGCCGATCCGGGCGTAGCCGCGCCCGGGCGGGGTCTGCGCGGCCGGTGCGATCTCCAGCGGGACGCCGAGGGCCCGGCCCAGCTCCTCGCCGGCCACCTCGCCCAGCACCACCCGGGCCCGGGCGGCCGAGCGCACGGTCGGTGAGATCCGGTCGAAGGCCTCGACGGAGTCGACCACCACCACGGTCACCCGGGCCGCCCGGCCGTGCCGCAGCGGGACCTCCAGCAGCTCCTGCGGGTCGGGGCGGCCCTCGGCCTGGGCCAGCTCGGTGAGCTCGGTGGGGTGGTCGAGCAGCAGCCAGAGCGGGCGGGTCGCGTCGGCGGGGGCCGGCTCCCCGCGGTAGCGGGCGGTGTTCAGCGCGGCGAGCCGCCGCTCGGTCTCCTGGGCCGCCCACTCCAGTGCGGCCAGCGCGCCGTGCAGGCTGGTCTCCACCGTGTGCACGCCGGGACGGTTGACCAGGCAGGCGTGCTCGCCGGTGCCGGCGCCGTCGATCACCAGCAGGTCGCCGTGGGCCAGCGCCTGCAGGGCGACGGTGCGCAGCAGGGTGGAGGTGCCGGAGCCAGCGCTGCCGAGCGCGAGCAGGTGCGGCTCGGCCGAGCGCGGACCGGTGCGCCAGATCACCGGCGGCTGATGGCCCGGTCCGCCGTCCTGGACCACCGGGATCATCCGCTGGGTGGCCTGGCTGTCGGTGAAGCCGAGCACGATCTCGCCCGGCGTCGTCACCCAGGTCTGGGCCGGCACGTCCTGCGGCAGCGGGGCCAGCGCGGTGACCTGGAGCTTGTTGCACTCCTGGTCCCAGTCGAAGCGGTACTCACGGGCCCGGCCGGCCTTGCCCTGGACCACTTGTTCGATCCGGTTGCGGGCGCCCGGCTCGGTGTCGGTGAAGTAGGCGGGGTAGCCGATCTCCAGCGCGGCCAGCCGCCCCTCGGCGTCGAACTGCCAGCCGGCGAAGGCGTCCTGGTAGCTGCCGTCGGGCCGGTAGAGCGGGCAGACGTCGTCCGGCGAGGTCAGGTAGGGGGTGAGCGCGGCGTACAGGGCGGGCAGCTTGGCGTCGGCCGGGTCGGAAGCCGGGTCCGCGGCGGCCTTGGGTTCGCGGCCGGTCCAGGCGGCGCTGCCGACCAGCGCCACGACGGCCAGGAGCGGGCCGTGCGGCAGCAGGAAGACGCCCACCAGTACGGCGGCGGCGAGCAGCAGGGTGGGCCCGCGCCGCTCCTTGGGGGTGGCCTGCCAGCGGCCCTTGGCCCAGCCGGCGTGCCGGCGCAGGCCGCGGCTGATCAGGGTGAGCGGGGCGAACATGTCGGCGGCGTGGTCGCCGGCGGTGCGGGCGAGGTCGCGGCCGCGGGTCAGGTGGCGGTTGGGGGACATGGTCTCCTGGACTCCCGGGCGGAACGGACGGCGGAGCCCGGGGCGGTGGGACCGCGCCCGGGCCGGGGGACGGGCTGGCGCCCGGTCAGAACTTGATGCCGCCCAGCAGGTTGGCCAGGCTCGCGCCGCCCGCCTGGATGCTCGGCGCGATCGCGGTGCCCGCCAGGTAGAAGCCGAAGAGGGCGCAGACCAGTGCGTGCGAGACCTTGAGGCCGTCCCGTCGGAAGAAGAGGAAGGCGATGGTGCCGAACAGGACGATGCCGGAGATGGACAGGATCACGGGACTGCTCCTCCTAGGGACGGGACGAACGCGCGACTGCCGTGGGATGGCGGCGCGGTGGGTCCGCGAAGCCATACTGGGGACAGTGTCACGAAAAGTGCCACAATCGTGACAAAAAGTAATAGATGATGGAACGGGGCAAACGGGTGGTTTTCCCAGGTCACACCCGTCGCATCCGCAACACCCGCATCAGCAGACGGATCGCACCCCAACTGAATTCATCCGATTGGCGGCGTAACCCCGATGGCGGTGTGTCGTCCGCTACGGTTCGGGTGGCCGACCGGATGGACGAGTGAGGCTCGTGATGGGAGACGTGAGATGACCGACGCACCGAACGCCGTACCGCAGGCCCAGGATGCCGACGGCGAGGAGGCGGCGCTGATCGAGCTGGCCGGCCGGATCTTCGAGGCCGCCCGCACCGGCGACGAGGCGGCGCTGTCCGCCTTCCTGGCCGGCGGTGCCCCGGTGGAGCTGACCAACGAGCGCGGCGACGGCCTGCTGATGCTGGCCGCCTACCACGGCCACGCGGGCGCGGTCCGGGTGCTGCTGGCGGCCGGCGCCGACCCGAACCGGGCCAACGACCGCGGCCAGACCCCGCTGGCCGGGACCGTCTTCAAGGGCGCCGACGAGGCGCTGGAGGCCCTGCTGGCGGGCGGTGCCGACCCGCGGGCCGGGCAGCCCTCGGCGCTGGAGACGGCCCAGATGTTCGGCAAGCAGGAGCTGGTGGCCCGGTTCTCCCGGGGATGAGCCGCCGGCGGCCCAACGGCCGTCAGTGCCCCGACGGCTGGCCCGATCATCCGATGATCGGGCCAGCCGTATGCTTGGCGCCCATGGAACTCCGCATCACCGGTTACGACCACCCCGACGCCGCCCTGCTCACCGCGGAGGTGCAGCAGGAGTACGTGCGCCGTTACGGCGACGTCGACCTCACCGAGATGCGCGCCGACCACTTCACCGCCCCGGACGGCGTCTTCGTGGTCGGCTACCTGGACGGCGCGCCGGTCGCCTGCGGCGGCTGGCGGGCCAAGGACGGCAGCTACCCGTACCTGCGGGACGGCGACGCCGAGCTCAAGCGGATGTTCGTGGTCCCGGGCGCCCGCGGCCGGGGGCTGTCGCGGGCGCTGCTGCACCACCTGGAGGAGGTCGCGCTGGCGGCCGGCCGCACCCGGATGGTGCTGGAGACCGGTACCGAGCAGCCGGAGGCGGTCGCGCTGTACAAGTCCGAGGGCTACCTGCCGATCACCAAGTTCGGCATCTACCGCGACCACCCGCAGAGCATCTGCCTCGGCAAGGAACTGGTCGCGGTCGGCGGCTGAGATTCCCGCGGGGCGCTCGAATTCGCTCTGCCGACCGCCGATTGGCTGGTCACGTGCCCGAAGACGGTGAATTCCCGGTACTCCGCCCGTGGGTTTGCAGAACCGCTCGGCCGAACATTCGCGAATTGGCCGGTTGCACTGGGTTAGCGTTCCTCACGCTGCGTCAAAGCGGCGGGTCCGGAAATCCGGGCCCGTTCGACCCTGCCAACCGTGAAATTCCGGGAGACACCGTGCACGACAATTGCCAGCCGGCGAGCAGTGCGGCCGCGGCCGACCGACTGCGGCTCGCGGTGAACGCGCTTGCCGAATTCCCCAGCCGGGCCGGGAGCGAGAACGTGGCCGGCCGCACCGGTGCGGTCGCCCAGCTGTGCCGGGCGGTGGGCACGGCGATGGACTCGCTGGTGGTGCGCACCGCGGCCGGGGCGGCCGAGGAAGGCCGGACCACCGGGCGGATGCGGGCGGCCGGCGCCGACCACCACGCCCGGCTGCAGCGGGCGCTGGCGCCCGCGCAGGCCGCGCCGGCCCGGGCGGAGGCGCGATGACCGCCGCCTGGCGCAACGCGCACGTGCTGCGCTGCCCGACCCGCTGGAGCGACGTGGACGAGAACGGGCACATCAACAATGCCCGGCTGGTCGGCTACATCCAGGAGGGAATCTACGACCTGTTCCGCCACCACGCGCAGGCCGTCCAGGACTCCCTCTTTCCGGCCGGTTTCCTGATCGCCCGGCACGAGATCGACTATCTGGCACAGCTGCACCACGAACCCGAACCGCTGCAGGTGCGGCTGACGGTGGAACGGCTGGGGAACTCCTCCGCGCACGTGCGGGTGGACGTCTGCCGCGACCACGACCGCTACATGACGGCGCGCACGGTGGTGGTGGCCCGGGACCGTGCCTCGGGGCGCTCGCGCAAGCTCAGCCAGCCGGAGCGGCGGTTCCTGTCGGACTACCTGAGCGCCAGGCCGGTGGCCGTCCCGTCGGTCCCCGCCCCGGTGGCGGTGACGGTGCCGCGGATCACCCCGAAGGCGATGCCGCAGCGGCGCCCGGTTCGCCCGGCGGTTCGACAGCCGGTCGCGCTGCACAAGATCCCGCAGCCGGGGCGGGGTCCGGGCCGGTCGCTGTGCCGGGTCTGACGCCGAGTGGGTTCTGACGCCGGGTCGGTTCTGGCCCGGCGTCAGCGCCGCCGCCGGGCCCCCGCGCAGCGCGGGGGCCCGGCGCGCGGGCTCAGTCGACCACGGCCTGGGCGTCGATCTCCACCAGCATCACCTCGTGCGGCAGCTCCACGAAGACCGTGGTCCGGCACGGCTTCACCGCACCCTCCGCCAGGTTCTCCGCCAGGAACGCGGCGTACACCTCGTTCATCGCCGCGAAGTCCGCCCGGGTGGTCAGGTAGACCCGGAAGATCACCACGTCCGCCACCGAGGCGCCGCCGGCGGTCAGCACCGCCTTGACGTTCTCCAGGGTCCGCCGGGTCTGCGCCCGCACGTCCCCCTCGTGCAGGTAGGCCCCGGTGGCCGGGTCCTGCGGGCCCTGGCCGGAGACCTGCAGGATCGGGCCCTTGCGCACGCCCTGGGAGAACACCCAGGCCGGGGCCGGGGCGCCGTCGGTGCGGATCTCGGTCTTCTCGCTCATCTGGTCACTCTCTTCGGTGGTCGGGGCCCGGCCGGCCGGCCCCGGACGGCGGGTCAGCTCGCGCCGCAGTCGGCGGAGATCGCGGCGCAGGCGGCGCGCAGCTGCGGCAGCAGCTCCAGCACCTGCTCGTAGGGCAGCACCAGGTCCGGGACGGAGAGCGAGGCGGCCGCGACCACCCGCCCGGTGGCGTCCCGGACCGGGGCGGCCACGCAGTTCATGAACGGCTCGTGCTCGGCCCGGTCCTGCGCCCAGCCCTGCTCGGCCACCCGGTCCAGCTCGGCCAGCAGCGCCTTCGGGGTGGTCAGGGTGCGCTCGGTGAACGGCGTGAAGGTGAGGCGGGCGACCAGCTTCTGCCGGCGGCCCGGCGGCAGGCCGGCCAGCAGCACCTTGGCCACCGCCGCGCAGTGCATCGGCACCGGCAGCCCGATCCGCGAGTACATCCGCACCGGTTGGCGGGACTCGTACTTGTCGACGTAGACCACCTCCTCGCCCTCCAAGGCCGCCAGGTGCACGGTCTGGCCGGTGGCCGCGTTCAGCTCGGCCAGGCGGGCGGTGGCGATCCGGCGCACCGGGCGCTGCTCCAGGGCCCGGCCGGCCAGCGCGAACAGGCCGGCGCCCAGGTAGTAGCGGTGGTCCGCGTCCCGGTGCACCAGCCGGCCCTCCTCCAGGCTCTGCAGCAGCCGCAGCACGGTGGTCTTGTGCACCCCGAGCAGGGCTGCCAGCTGGTCCAGCGAGCGCTCGCCCTCGGCGAGTTCGGCGAGCAGGGCGACGGCCCGCGAGACGGTGCCGCTCATCGCGGGCCGTCCGCGGTGACCCGAAGGGCGGCCCAGCGCTCGGGGGAGGCGGCCAGCAGGTCGGCCCGGAGCGCGGGCGGCGGCACGGTGCCCTGGTCGCCGGGCGCGGTCAGCGCCGCGGCGGCCGCCAGGTGGCCCAGGCGCAGGCGGCCGCGCTGGTCCAGGCCGCGCAGGGTGCCGGCCAGGTAGCCGGCCGCGAAGGCGTCGCCCGCCCCGGTGGGCTCGACCACCTCGACGCGCAGCGCGGGCTCGGCGGTGCACCGGCCGTCCCGGTCGACGGCGACCGCCTGCCGGTCGCCGTCCTTGACCACCAGGGTGGCCGGGTGCGGCAGCAGCGCCCGCAGTTCGCCCGGGTCCCCGGTGCCCAGCGCGGCGGCGGCCTCGTCGGCGCCCAGCAGCACCAGGTCGGCGGCGTCCAGCAGCCCGGGCAGCACCGAGGGGTCGCGGTGACGCCACAGGGCCGGCCGCCAGTTGAGGTCGAAGCTGACCAGCCGGCCGCGCCGCGGGGCCGCCAGCAGGGCGCGCAGCAGCGCGAGGCAGTCGTCGGAGAGCGCGGCGGTGATGCCGGACAGGTGCAGCAGCCGGGCGCTGTCGAGCAGCCGTGCGGCGGCGGGGTCGGCGAGCAGGGCCGGGGAGAGCGCGGCGGCGGCCGAGCCGGCCCGGTAGTAGCGCGGGAGCGGTCCGGCGGGGCCGCACTCCTTGATGTAGAGCCCGGTCGGGCGGCCCGGGTCGACGGCGACCGCCGAGGTGTCCACCCCGTGCGCGGCCAGCTCCGCGAGCAGCCGCTCGCCGAAGCCGTCGGCACCGACCCGGCTGATCCAGGCGGCCGGTATCCCGAGGGCCGCCAGCGCGCAGGCCGTGTTGGACTCGGCGCCGCCCACCCCGGCCGAGAAGGAGGCCACACCGGCCAGCGACCCCGGCCGGTCCGGCAGCAGCACGGCCATCGACTCGCCGAGGCAGACCGCCTCCACCGCTGTCACCAGGCACGCTCCGTTCGTTGACTGGTCTGGACCAGCATGTTAGAACCACCGTAGCAGCATGCGCAAAGGGTGTTGCAGATAGTGCAATCATGCAGGTCAAAGCGGTGGAGGTGGCTGGTGGACGAAGCCAGGGTGGCCGAGCTCGGGCAGGAGCGACTCGACTGGCGGTTCAAGGCGGTGCCGGCTGGGGCCTGGGGCCTGACGGTGCGTGAGTACCTGGCGAGCGGCCCGGCGCTGGACGGGCTGGGCACTCCGCTGCTCACCCTGGACGCGGGCGCGCTGGCCCACAACCTGCGCACCATGGCCGACTGGTGCACCACCGCCGGGGTCCGGCTCGCCCCGCACGGCAAGACCACCATGGCCCCGGCCCTGTGGCAGGCCCAACTGGACGCCGGCGCCTGGGGCATCACCCTGGCCAACCTCTCCCAGCTGCGGGTCGCCCGCGCCTTCAAGGTGGCCCGGGTGCTGATCGCCAACGCCCTGCTCGACCCGGCCGGGCTCGGCTGGCTGGCCGGCGAGCTGGACGCCGACCCGGGGTTCAGCTGCCTGAGCTGGGTCGACTCGCAGGCCGCCGTCGCGCTGATGGACCGGGCGCTGCGGGCGGCCGGGGCCCGGCGGCCGGTGGAGGTGCTGGTCGAGCTCGGCGGACCGGGCGGGCGCACCGGCGTGCGGGACCTGGCGACGGCGCTGGCGGTGGCCCGGGCGGTCGCGGCGGCCCCCACCCTGCGGCTGGCCGGGATCGGCGGCTACGAAGGGGTGTTGGCGCACGACGCCCAGGCGGACTCGCTGGCGGCCGTGACCCGCTACCTGGAGCGGATGGCCGAGCTGTACCACCGGCTGCGCGCCGACGGCCTGCTGACCGGGCGGGCGGTGCTGACGGCCGGCGGCAGCGCCTACTTCGACCAGGTGGCCGCCGTGCTCGGTGCGCTGCCCGAGGCCGAGGTGGTGCTGCGCTCGGGGGCCTACCTGGTGCATGACGACGGGTTCTACCGCGGCATCTCCCCGCTGGCGCGCGGAGCCGGGCCGGTGCCCCTGCGCTCGGCGATGCACGGCTGGGCCCGGGTGATCTCCCGGCCCGAGCCCGACCTCGCCCTGCTGGACGGGGGCAAGCGCGACCTGCCCTACGACGAGGGCCTGCCGGTGCCGCAACTGGTGCGCGGGCGCGGCCCGGTGGCGGGCACCGTGACGGCGGTCAACGACCAGCACGCCTTTCTGCGCGGCGCGGCGGTCGAGGTCGGGGAGGTGGTCCGGCTCGGGCTGTCGCACCCCTGCACCGCCTTCGACAAGTGGACGCTGATCCCGGTGCTGGACGACGCCGGGGCCGCCGAGCCGCGCGTGGTCGACCTGGTGCGGACCTTCTTCTGATGGGCACGCTGCTGTTCCGCGGGGCCACCGTGGTGGACGGGTCGGGCGCGCCGGGGGTGCGCGCGGACGTCCTGGTGCGCGACGGGATGGTCGCGGAGCTCGGCACCGGACTGATTGGCCGTCAGATCGTGGACGCGGACGGGCTGGTGCTGGCACCCGGGTTCATCGACATGCACGCCCACTCCGACCTGCAGCTGCTGGTCGAGCCGGCCCACCCGTCCCGGGTCACCCAGGGCGTGACCTGCGAGGTGCTCGGGCAGGACGGACTGTCCTACGCCCCGGTGGACGAGCGGACCCTGGCGCCGCTGCGCCGGCAGCTGGCCGGGTGGAACGGGGACCCGGACGGCTTCGACTGGAACTGGCGCACCGTCGGCCAGTTCCTGGACCGGCTGGACGCGGCCGGGACCGCGGTCAACGCCTGCTACCTGGTGCCGCACGGGACGCTGCGGGCGCTGGTGCTGGGCTGGGAGCGGCGGGCGCCGGGCCCCGGCGAACTGGACCGGATGCGGGCGCTGCTGGCGCAGGGGCTGGCCGAGGGCGCGGTCGGCATGTCCAGCGGCCTGAGCTACACCCCGGGGATGTACGCGGACACGGCCGAACTGGTGGCGCTGTGCGAGGTGGTGGCCGCCCACGGCGGGTACCACTCGCCACACCAGCGGTCCTACGGGGAAGGGGCGTTGGCCGGTTACGCGGAGATGGTCGAGATCGCGCTGGCCACCGGCTGCCCGCTGCACCTGGCGCACGCGACGATGAACTTCGGGGTGAACCGGGGCCGCGCGGGCGAGCTGCTGGCGCTGCTGGACGCGGCGGTGGCGGCGGGCTGCGACCTCACCCTGGACAGCTATCCGTACCTGCCCGGGTCCACCACGCTGGCCGCACTGCTGCCGAGTTGGGCCGCCGAGGGCGGGCCGGGGGCGACGCTGGCCCGGCTGCGCGACGCCGGGCAGCGCGAGCGGATCCGGCAGGCGTGGGAGGAGCGGGGGAGTGACGGCTGCCACGGGGTGACGGTCGACTGGGCCACCGTGCAGATCTCCGGCGTGCGGACGGTGCAGTCGGCGGGCGTGGTCGGGCGCACGGTGGCCGAGCTGGCCCGCGAGCGCGGCACCAGCGGCACCGAGGTCTGCTTCGAGCTGCTGCAGGCCGACGAGTTGGGCACCACGATCCTCCAGCACGTGGGCCACGAGGAGAACGTGCGGGCGATCATGCGGCACTCCGCGCACACGGCGGGCAGCGACGGGCTGCTGGTCGGGGCCCGCCCGCACCCCCGCGGCTGGGGCACCTTCGCGCGCTACCTGGGCCACTACGCACGGGAGTTGGGGGTGCTGACGGTCGAGCAGGCGGTGCACCGGATGACCGGGCGGCCGGCCCGGCGGCTGCGGCTGGTGCGGCGCGGCCTGGTCCGCCCGGGGTACCACGCTGACCTGGTGCTCTTCGACCCCGCGACGGTCGCGGACGCGGCCACCTTCGAGGACCCGCGGCGCCCGGCCGTCGGGATCCGGCACGTCTACGTCAACGGAACCGCGGTGCTGCGGGACGCCCGCCCCACGGGCGCGCGGCCCGGGCGGGCGCTGCGGCGCACCGAGGGAGGAACCCAGTGACCGACTTCCTGACCGAACTCGCCGCGGACCCGGTCATCGCCGTGGTCCGAGCGCCGTCCATACCCGATGCCGCCGCCCTGTGCGCGGCGCTGGTGGCCGGGGGCATCCGCTGGGTCGAGTTCACCTGCACCACGGACGGGGTGACGGCCCACCTGGCGCGGGCGGCGGCCGCGCGGACGGGGTGCCGGCTGGGCCTGGGCACGGTGCTGACGGAAAGCCAGGCACGGGACGGGCTGGGGGCGGGCGCCGAGTTCCTGGTCACCCCGGGCTGCCGCGCCGAGGTGGCCCGGGCGGCCGGGGCCGCGCCGGTGGTGATGGGGGCGCTGACACCCACGGAGGTGGCGGCGGCGGTGGAGCTGGGGGCGGCGGCGGTCAAGATCTTCCCGGCCCGCGCGTTCGGGCCGGGCTACTTCAAGGACCTGCGCGGGCCGTACCCGGCAACCCCGCTGGTGGCCTCCGGCGGGGTGAGCGCGCAGAACGCGGGCAGCTTCCTGGCCGCCGGCGCGCTCGCCGTCTGCGCGGGCAGCGAGGTGGTCGCGCCGGACCTGGTGGCGGCCGGGGAGTGGGGCGAACTGACCCGCCGGGCCAGGGCGTTCCGGGGGGCACTGGAACAGACACGGGCGCGCCCCGCGCGGGTGGGGGGCGCGCCTGGTGGCGGGCGGGTCAGATCTTCGCGAGGAAGGCGTCCGCGATGACCTGGTAGCCGGTGTCGTTGGCGTGGATGTCGCCGCGGGACATGTTGGTCCAGCTCATGATGCGGGCCACGTTGAGCGGGACCTGCTGGCCGGCCACCGGGACCAGGGGGAGGAAGGCGTTGGTGGAGAAGGCCTTGGCCACGTCGGCCGTGGGTATCCCGTGGGCCGCGTCCACCAGGCCGAGGGTGGCGTTGAGGCTGTCGGCGAGCGGGACCGACAGGCCCGCCAGCACCTTGCCCTGCGGACCGGTCATCCAGGCGGCCAGGAACGGGTCGTAGAGGTTCATCCCGACGATCCGGGTGTGCGGTCCGGCGGCCGCCCGCAGCCGGTCCAGGATGGTGGACAGGTCCTTGCCCGCGGTCGCGATGCCCTTGACCGCGCAGGCCGCGTCCAGGCTGCCGCCGGCCGCGCAGCCGTCCACGTTGTTGGCGCCGATGTCCAGCGTGACCAGCAGGTCGTCCTTGTGATGGGCCTTCAGGAAGGCCACCGCGGCGTCCAGCTGGGAGCCGGGGAAGGGGTGCGGGTAGGGGCAGCCGCCGCCCAGCATCGAGCCGGTGGTCTCCCCGGGGCACCCCAGGTCGGTGAAGGAGAAGCCCCGGTGCGCGGCCGCCGCCCGGGCCTGCAGGGTGCGCGCGAGGTCCTGCGCGTAGCCGTGGCCCACCTCGCTGCCACCGCCCGGAAGCGTCTGGTAGCCGGCCGCCAGCGAGTCGCCGAGCGCCAGGTAGTAGCGGGTGTGCCTGGCGTGGTCCGGTGCGGCCGAGGCCGGGCTCGCGCCGGCCCCGAGCAGCGTGGCGCCGAGCAGCCCGACCGTGGCGGCCGCCCGCAGCCGGCGCGAGGCGCGGTGGGACGCGCGGCGGGACAGAGAAGAACGCATGAGCCCTCCCGAGGCACCCGCGGGCCGCCCCGATGGCGGGACGCGGGTGGAACGCGGTGAGGCTACTGCCTGGTAGCGGCCACGGATAAGGGGTTGAACAGGAGTTTCTGGAGCACCGCCCGGCGTCGGCGCCTGATCCCGCTACGGGATCCGCACCAGCCCGAGCGCCGCCAGGTCCGCCAGCGGCTCACCGATGCTGCAGGTGCCGAAGCCGGTGAACGCCGCCCGGGCCGCCCGCTGCTCGCCCGCCGTCAGCGCGGCCACCCGCGCGGCCACCACCGCCCCGTCCTGCTCGCGCAGCAACTCGACCAGCTCCGGGTGCTCGGCACCGCCGAGCGCCGCATGGGTGGCCAGCAGCACGTTGAGGAACCCGTGGTGCGCGAACCCGGTCCCGGCGTCCTCGTGCCGGACCGCATGGTGCAGCCCGGCCGTGCACTTGAACGGGAGCTTGCGGTAGACCGCCGCATACAGGAAGGAGGCCAGCTCCAGCTCGCCGGGGAAGGCCTGGGCCACCGTCCCGCCGGTGCGGAACTTGGCCCGGTACGGCCCGCCCTCCAGGGCGTCCAGCGCGAGCAGCAGCTGCGGGCCGCGGTCGAGCTCGACGGCGACCGGCAGCCCGGGCGGCCACTCGGGCAGCAGCCGGTCCAGTTCGGCGCGGACCCGGCGCACGCCCTCGGCCGCGTCGTCCAGCCGGTCGGCCGGCACCTCGATCCCGGCCAGCCGCAGCTGGGGCCTGGCCGCGATCGCGCGCAGCGCCGGCGCCAGGCCCGCGCTGCCCTCCGGCACGACCAGCGAGACGTCCAGCCCCTCGTCCGCGCCGACCAGCTCGGCCAGCGGGTCGATCCGGGCCGGGCCGCACAGGAAGGGGCCGACCAGGTCGGCGTACCAGGCCGAGCGGTGCGCCAGGTGCGCCGGCACCGCCTGGGCCGGCGCCAGCTCGCCGGGCGGGAACAGCGCGGCGTCGTCGCAGAGCCCGGAGAAGAGCACGGGGATCGCGCGCTCGGGGGTCTCGGGGGCCTGGGGGGTCGTCATCGCGGGCTGTCCTCCGAGGTCACGGGCGGCCAGCCGGTGTGTCCGCTGGTCACGAGCCTGCCGCAGCGGCCCGGCGGCGAGCAACATCAGCCGCGGCCCGGCCCCCGCCACGGGCGGGACACGCCGCCGAACGGGCGAGAATGCGGCCCGAGTCCGGGCTCCGGCGGTACCACTGGCGCTGACGCACGGTAATCCACTGTGCGGAGAGTGTTACGGGAGGTAGTCGTGGCCCTTCGTCCCACCGCCGTCGCCGTGCTGGCCGGCACCCTGCTGCTGGTCCCGCTGGCCACCGCCGCACCGGCCGGGGCCGCCGAGCGGTCGGCCGGCGGCTCGGCCGTCACCGTCGCGCCCACCGGCACGCTGGCCGCGGACGGCACGGTCACCCTCTCCGGCAGCTACCGGTGCACCGCGTCCGGCACCGTCCTCGTCTCCAGCAAGCTGCGCGCGGGCAGTGAGGAGCACGGGATCGGCGGGACCGCCGCCACCTGCGACGGGCGCGAGCACAGCTGGACCAACCAGGACACGCCGCGCCGCTCCGCGCTGCAGACCGGGCCGGCCGAGGTGGAGGCGACCCTGCTGAAGCTCGACACCTCCTCGGGCCTGCCGCTGCCGGTGCTGCTGGCCGCCGACCGGGAGCCGATCAGCCTGGTGGCCGCGCCGAACTGAGCGCCGCCCGGCAGCCACGGCAGCCCCCTGCGCCCCTCGGCCGTTGGCCGAGGGGCGCAGGGCCGTCTTCGGGGCCCCGCGGGACTTGAGCGGAATTTGAGCTGAATTGCCGTCACAATCCCGCCAGTGGGCCTGAACGCGCCCCCCGTGCACCCCATTCCACCGGCGTGTCGCTGCATCGGTATGCGGTGTCGATAAAGTATATGAACGACAGTTGCGCCGGATAATGCCGCACGGGCCAGGAAACCTCAAATGCGGCTCAGATATTGGTACGGACTTTTCGAAGGCGGTAAGTGGCCAACCGGGCCCGTGGGGCTGACGGGAGGGTGTACCGGCTGGTAGGCGGCCTGCTGGGAGCTCAGAAAACTGTGCTATGGGGAGCGGCAGAACATAACTATTCGCAAATTGGGTCTTTGCAGATCCCTAATCGACGGCTAGCGTTCACCGCACTCTCGTCCCGCCGTCCTTGAAGAGGGTCCCCACACATGGCAGTTGTTGACAAAATAGCCCGGCAGGGCGCCGGAACCGGCACCAAGCTCAAGCGCGAGATCGGCCTGATCGGCCTGCTCTGGGCCTCGGTCGGGTCGATCATCGGATCCGGCTGGCTCTTCGGGGCGAAGAACGCGGTGGTCGTCGCCGGACCCGCGGCCGTCATCTCGTGGGGGATCGGGGCGGTGGCCATCGTCCTGCTCGCGCTGGTGCACGCCGAGCTGGGCGGCCTGTTCCCGGTGTCGGGCGGCACCGCGCGCTACCCGCACTACGCGTTCGGCGGCCTGGCCGGCATGAGCTTCGGCTGGTTCTCCTGGCTCCAGGCGGCCACCGTGGCGCCGATCGAGGTCGAGGCCATGATCGGCTACTCCAAGTCGGTGTTCCCGGGCCTGCAGCACGACAACGGCACGCTGACCGTGACCGGCTTCCTGGTCGCCATCGTGCTGATGGCGGTCTTCGTGGCCGTCAACTTCCTGGGCGTGCGCCTGCTGGCACTCACCAACAGCGTGGCCACCTGGTGGAAGGTCGCCGTCCCGCTGGGCCTGATCTTCGTCCTGGCGCTGACCCACTTCCACCCGGGCAACTTCACCTCGCACGGGTTCATGCCGTTCGGCGTCAAGGGCGTGCTCGGCGCGATCAGCACCAGCGGCATCATCTTCTCGCTGCTCGGCTTCGAGCAGGCGATCCAGCTCTCCGGCGAGAGCCGCAACCCGCAACGCGACCTGCCCCGCGCGGTGATCGGCTCGGTGGTGATCGGCACCCTGATCTACACCCTGCTGCAGGTGGTCTACATCGGCGCGCTGCCGGGCAGCTCCTTCGTCAAGGGCTGGGCCGACCTGGCCTACCAGGGCATCGAGGGCCCGTTCGCGGGTCTGGCCACCGTCATCGGCCTGGGCTGGCTGGCCCTGGTCCTGCGGGCGGACGCGGTGATCTCGCCCGCCGGCACCGGCCTGATCTACACCACCTCCACCTCGCGGATCTCCTACGGCCTGAGCCGCAACGGCTACGTGCCGAAGGAGTTCGAGCAGACCGACGCCAACGGCGTGCCGTGGTTCGGCCTGCTCATGGCCTTCGCCACCGGCGTGCTCTGCTTCCTGCCGTTCCCGAGCTGGCAGAAGCTGGTCAGCTTCATCTCCTCGGCCAGCGTGCTGATGTACGCCGGTGCCCCGCTGGCGCTCGGCGCCTTCCGCAAGCGGCTGCCGGCCCGTGAGCGGCCCTACCGGCTGCCCCTGGCCGAGATCGTCTCCCCGGCCTCCTTCGTGATCGCCGGTCTGATCATCTACTGGGCCGGCTGGGACACCCTGTGGCGCCTGGGCGTGGCGATCCTGATCGGCTACCTGCTGCTCGGGTCCTACGCGCTGTACGCCATCCGCAAGGGCCTGCCGGACGCGCCCAAGCTCAACTGGAAGTCCGCGCAGTGGCTGCCGGTCTACCTGGCGGGCCTGGGGATCATCTCCAAGCTGGGCGGCTTCGGCGCGGGCTCGCTGGACGTCATCCCGCTCTACGCGGACATGGCCCTGGTGGCCGCCTTCTCGCTGGCGATCTACTTCTGGGCCCGCGCGGTGGCGCTGCCCGCCGAGGAGATCGAGGAGAACATCGGCGCCATCGAGGTGGTCGACGCCGGCGGTCACTGACCGCCCGTCAGTTCCGCCGTGCCCGAAGGCGCGCCGACCCGGCGCGCCTTCGGGCGTACCGTCCCCCGTGCCACCGATCCGCGGTTCGCCACCGCCGAGCGGTAGGTGGCCCGCGCACACACCGGGCCGCCCGAGGTGTGCGCGACCGCCATGGGGGGTGGCACCCCGCCCGTCCTAGCGTGTCCCGCACTGGACCCTCGGCGTGGAGGAGTGGACGCGGTATGCGCAGACACATGGGCTGGTTGCTCGCGGCGGTACTGGCGTTGACCGGCGCCCTGGTCCAAGCGGGGCCGGCCGCGGCGGCGGTGCCGTCCTACCTGACGATGGAGGCGAGCTACGGCAGCGTCGCCAACGGCTGGGACCACGTCGAGCGCTACCTGGACAGCACGTCCGGCTTCCACCAGGAGCAGTACCCCCCGGACGGCCGCGGAGACCAGGACGGCCAGCGGCTCACCTTCTTCGGCGGCGTCAAGCAGCCGTTCTCCGGCCGGTTCCTGCTCTACTCGGCCCCCGGCTGGAACACCGGCAGCCACCAGGTGCCGGTGCTGCTGGTGCACGGCGCCAACGACAACCCGGACCGGGCCTGGGCCAACCCGGGCGAGTCCGGCGGCTACGGCTGCGGCACCGCCTCCTGCCCGAGCACCGGCCTGATGCAGTACCTGTCCGGCCGCGGCTACCGGGTCTTCGCGATCGGCTTCGCGCACAAGCAGGGCGACAACCTGATGCAGGCCCAGGAGGTCGGCGACGCCGTCGCGCTGATCAAGGCCAAGCTCGGGGTCCCCAAGGTGGACCTGGTCGGCTGGAGCAAGGGGGAGATGTCCACCCGGGCCTACGTCTCCTCGGTCAAGCCCGGCTGGGGCCGCTCGTACGCCGGCGACGTGCGCAAGCTGATCACTCTGGGCGGCCCGAACGGCGGCTACGACTACCCCTTCGCGCACGGCTGGGCGCACGACTTCTCGATCTGGCCGGAGTGCGGCGGCGCGGTCAACGCCCCCTCCCCGCACCTGCACATGACCTGCTACGGCACGTACACCGCGCACCCCGAGTTCTCCTTCACCCCGAGCGGCGGGTACGACGACTACCCGGGTCAGCGGCAGATGCTGGCCCGCTGGGACTCGGTCTTCGGCGTCGACCAGACCCAGCAGGACTGGTACACCACCTACTACGGCGGCCAGGGCTACTACACCGACGGCGGCGGCATCCAGGCGGCGATCGACGCCGGCTCGCTGGTCGCCCCGCTGCAGAAGGCCGGGGTGCCGAGCACGGTGACCGGCTACCTGCTCGCGGGCGGCACACCCAACATCCTCGGCATCTTCAACGAGAACCGCGGCCCCAGCGACGGCGTGGTCTTCGAGGCCAGCGCCCTGGACACCACCGGCTTCGGCACCGTCGGTGGCACCGCACTGGTCGCCACCGCCAACCACCTGGAACTCGGCTGGGACGGCGCCGCCAGTGCGCAGGTCGCCGGCTGGCTGAACTGAGAGCACGTCACATGAGCATCGAGGAGCGGCAGATCGCCGCCGACCGGCTGATCACCACCGACCGGCTGACCGTCAACTACGCCGAGATCGCGGGCCGCACCGGCGAGCCGGTGGTCCTGGTGCACGGCAACGTCTCCTCCGGGGTCTTCTGGCACCCGACCATGGCCCAACTGCCCGCCCGCTACCGCCCGCTCGCCCCCGACCTGCGCGGCTTCGGCGGCACCGAGCCGCTGCCGGTCAACGCGACCCGGGGCCTGCGCGACCACAGCGAGGACCTGCTCTCCTTCGTCCGGGCACTGGGGCTCGGCCCGGTCCACCTGGTCGGCTGGAGCATGGGCGGCGGCGTGGTGCTGCAACTGCTGCGCGACCGCCCGGAACTGGTCCGCTCGGCCACCCTGGTCAACCCGGTCTCGCCGTACGGCTTCGGCGGCACCCACGGCCCGGACGGGCAGCTCAACTCGCCCGACGGCGCCGGCTCGGGCGCCGGTGGCGCGGCGGCGGAGTTCGTCCGGCTGCTGCGCGAGGGCGAGACGGGCGCCGACTCGCCGTTCGCGCCGCGCACCGTGCTGGACACCGCCTACGTCAGCACCCCGCTGGCCGACCCGGACCGCTATCTGGCCGCCATGCTGACCACCCGGACCGGCGACGGCCACTACCCCGGCGACAGCCGCCCGAGCAAGAACTGGCCCGGCTTCGCCCCCGGCGACCGCGGGGTGCTCAACTCGATGGCGCCGGTGCACTTCCGGATCGACGACCTGGAGCTGATCGAGCCCAAGCCGCCGGTGCGGTGGATCCGCGGCACCGCCGACGTGATCGTCTCCGACACCTCGCTCTTCGACCTGGCCCACCTGGGCGCCCTGGGCGTGGTCCCCGGCTGGCCGGGCGCCGCCGAGTGCCCCGCCCAGCCGATGGTCACCCAGACCCGCACCGCCCTGGCCCGCTACGCCGCAGCCGGCGGCCAGGTCCGCGAGGTCGCGATCGAGGGGGCCGGCCACAGCGTGCACCTGGAGCGGCCGACGGAGTTCCTGGCGGCGCTGGTGGAGGTGCTCACCTAACGGAGCGTCAGGTGATGCGCTGGAATTCGACCTTCGGAGGAGCGGGCCGGTCGTGGGGGACCGGCCCGCTCCTCGGGCTCGGAGGCAGCGCGCAGCCAGGCGCGCATCTGGCTTCAGGACCCTTCGATGCTCGCCACAGTCGTGGCGATCACGTCGCAGACCCGGGCGATCCCTGCAACATTGAACCGAACGTCTGAGATGACCACAAAGACCTGGTACGCGCCCTTGCTGCCAGGGTGCCGCTTCACGGCGTTGCCGTACTTTTTTTGCAAGGCCCGGTCGAGCCTTGCGTTGATCGACTCCCTCGCGGCCTTTCCCGACTTGAGGGATGCGACAGGGAGGCTGCCCATCACCGAGAGCTCGACCTCGACCGTCGCGGCCAGCCTATTCGAGCTTCCCCCCAGTCGCGCGATCACTTCCACCTGCCCGGAGGCGCTGTTCATCTGGACATGGCCGCTGGTGGAGTCGTATCTGCCCATTCCTGCGTACAGTTGCCCGATGCGGCGGCACAGGTCGTCCTCCTCGACGTCCTCGGTCCCGCTGGCGATCTGAATGATCGCCTCGGCGGTGCGAAGGGGCGCGACGAAATCCACTACCGTCTGGGGTCGATCCCCGGGAGCCTTTGAGGTCGCCCGCTTGTACAGCTCCATAAGTGCCTGCGAGGCCCGGTCATCGACCCAGCTGGCTAGCTCTCGGTGGAGCACTTCTTGATTCTTCGCGAAGTTCTCCGCGTTTGGATCGCGGCCGGTCACAAGGAAGAACATGAGTTGAGCGAGACTGAAAACGTCGACGGTCTCACTCCGGGCGGACCTGGTGTTCGGCTCGTAGAGTTGCTCAGGTGCCGCATAGTTGATCACGCCGCCGACGCCGAGGTTTGTCGTGACCGTCCTGTTGGTCTCGTGATAGGCGAGGTCGAAATCAGTCAGGTAGGGTACGAGCTGTCCTTCTGCACCCACGGAAATAACGATGTTCTCCGGTTTGATGTCGCGGTGCCTGACCTTCTTCGAGTGTGCGTGCTGAACGGTTTCGCATATGTCGATCATCAGGCGCAGGGCGACGGAAGCGTCACCGTCCCGGTCGATATAGGTCCTTCGAAGATTTTCGCCAGGTATCAAGTCCATCGCGAAGCCAAACGGTGCAACCATGACTTCATGGACACGAACGATGTGAGGATGTTCCAGCTTCCGCATGTTGAGGTAGCCGTTGGTGAAGCGCTGGACCTTTACCGCATCGTCGAGCTCATTTCCATGGAAAATTTTCAGGGCGTAGCTCCGGCCGTCGGCACCCTGGACTTCCCATACGTGCCCGTAGCCGCCGTGGCCGATGTGCCTGGTGATTCGACCGAACCGTGTCTCCTCGCCCACACTCACCTCGGACAGATTCTTGCGGAACTCTCGTACCCGTCGGCTGAGGTCGACCCAATCCGGATCGCGGCGGAGATCCGATAGTTCCTTCTCGGTCGACTCGAACCACCCCACTACCGATTCGAGCTCTAGTGCGCACTGCCGTGCCCCGCGGTCGAGTCGGACACCCCGATCGGCGAGTTCTCGCAACTGTAGGTAGTAGTACTGATCAACCAAGGTCTGCGCCTTTGACATGAGGCGTGAGCGCTCGCTCCGCTCGATCGGCCTGCCCTGGCGAGGTTCGAAGCCGCTGCCAAGGACCACCGTGCCGGCTATGTCGCCCTTGAAGACCGGGGTCTGCATCCCCTTGGGAATGGCGCTGGCCACGTACTCGTATATGCCCATCAGAGTAACTTCGCCGTCCCAGTTCACCGCCGCGCCCAGGAGGGCGTCGGTAAGCGTGTCGGTAAAGACCCCCCGCTCGCCGACCTCTTTCGCGGTCTCTTCGGGGCGACATGCGGCGAGGATGCAGCGGCTTTCATTGACCGTCGGTACCTCGCGTTCTACGTCGGACGGAGCGAGGGGCCGGCTGTTGGACCACGTGAATGCAGAGCCGGAGTGGCAGCAGTCGAGAATGGATATGACGTGGTCGTAGGCCAGGCTCGCGGACTCCATGAGCTGCGCGAGATGGGCGAGCGAGATCCCCGGATCAAAGTCCTGTGCGTCGTGGGTGACGAGATGCCCGGCCTGGCCCATGACTTGACCGTGCCCCGCAAAGTACAGGAGCAGCGTGTCTCCCTTTTCTTGGTCTTCGGCGCTGTAGGCGAGCTTCGACAGCTCCCTAAGGATGTTGCTCCGGGTTGCCTGGCTGTTGAGCAGTACCATACTGTCGAAATCGTACTGTTCCAGAGAGAGGCAGGAGGCTACATCTTTCGCATCATTTACGCAGCCGTGGAGTGGTGCGTCCGGGTAGCTGTCGATACCAATAATTATGGCTTTATTCAAGATGCTCTCCACTCGCTCATCCCGCCAGGGGTCGAGCAGGACGGGAAGGCGTCGAAAGGTGCTAGAACCTTAGCGTGTCGACGAGTTGGTGGCCACCGATTCACCAAGATTTCGGTTGGGGGCTGTGGCAGTTCGCCGTGAAGTGCATGTGGGGGTATCGGGTGGACATGTCAGGCGAGGTTGCAGACCGACCCATGAAGCATCCTGTCGATCGCGGCCGGAAGGGTGACATCGAGCCGCTTCATCGGGAGGCGGTCCAGGCTTTCATCTGTGTGCTGGACCTGATCACGGGTGCCTGGCCCGTCGCTGTGCCGGTTACGGCTGCGACGGCCGTGCTGCGGGCGTGGATCGCGCACCAGGCCGTCCGCCTGGCCGCGGAACGGACCAGGCGGACGGGGTTGGTGCTGGCCGGGGCGCCAGCGGCGCAGTCGGCGGAGGCGGTGCGGGCCTGCGCGGAGTTGGAGGCGGCGGTGGGGCGCAGCCGGTCAGGGGCCGCCGGGGAGCGGGCGTTCGGCCTCGACCAGGGCCTTGAACTGCACCAGGTCGTGGCGCACGGTGCGCTCGATGGCGCCGGACTGGGCGAAGCCGTGCGGGCCGCCGAAGGTGTCCTCGACGGCTTCGGGCTCGTACTCCACCCGGACCTGGAGCTGGGTGGACCCGGTGTCCAGCTCGCGCAGCACCACGGTGCCGTGCAGGTGGGCGCTGTCCAGGGTGCGCCAGTCCATCACCTGGTTGCCGCCGAGGTCCTTGATCGCGGTCTCGAAGACCCGCTCCTGGCCGGCCACCTCGATGTCCAGGTGCGCCCGGTGCCCGCCGTGCGAGTGGGCGTGCCGGACCCCGTCCACGAACCGGGGATAGTCCTGCACGCGGTGCAGCTGCTCCCAGGCCACCTGGACCGGGACGTCGATGTCGATCTGCTCTTCCAGGGTGTGCATCCGATCACTCCGGGTCCTCGTAGGGGTCGCCCTCCGCGCGGTTCTCGTCCTGGGCGTGCTGCACCTGCTCGGAGGTGACGCCCTCCAGATCGACGGTCGCCTCCGCCGCGGCCGTCTTGGAGGGTTCCCCGGTCGTGCCGGGAGGCTCGGGGCTGACCGTGGACATCGCTGTCTCCCCACGCTTCAGGGGCCGGCCGGATGGCCCGCCGACCCCTCCAGCCTGCGCCCGGGGCCCGGACCGGGGCAACCAGAGCCGGTGCTCAGGCCAGGCCCAGGCCCGGGTCGACCGGTGGTTCGGCGGCGGGGGAGAGGTCGGCCAGGGTGTTCCAGAACATCAGCTCGTAGCTCTGCAGCAGCCGGCCGTACTCGCGGCCGGCTGCCAGCCGCGCCTCGTCCAGGCCGGCCGCGGCGACCACCCGGACGGCCTCCTCCTCCAGCTCGGGGGCCGGGGTGGCGAAGAAGTCGAAGAAGGCGCAGGCCGCGTCGGAGAACCCGTAGTGGCGGCGCAGCGCCCGGGCGGTGGCGGCGCAGTACCCGCCCCAGGCGGCGAAGTTGGCGGCCAGCGCGAGCACCGCGGCGGTCGGCTCGCCGTTCAGGGCCAGCCAGGCGAGCTGGTGCGGGTAGGCCTGGCAGCCGGCCAGCGGGGCGCGCCCGGGCAGCTGGGCCTCGGAGAGCCCGCAGGCGGCGGCGTACCCGGACAGGGCGGCCAGCGCCAGCGACTCCCCGTCCGCGAGCCGGCTGAAGTAGCCGCCGGCCGGGGAGTCAGCGCAGCGCGCCGCCAGCACCAGGAAGCTGCGCCGGTCGCTGCGGATGATCCGGTACTGCTGGGCGGCCAGCTCGGCCAGGAGCGGGACCGGCGCGCTGCCCTGCTCGATCCTGGGCACCAGCCGGTTGGCCGACTCGGCCGGGGTCAGCTCGGCGCGCAGCTCCTGCAGGGCTGCCCGGGGTGTCGGGGTCATCGACGGCTCCTGGTCGCATCGGGGCGCGCCCAGGCTAGCCGCCGCCGTACCCGCCGCCCGGCAGGCGGCTGACGTGTCGTCAGAAGATGGACCAGCCGGTGGCGGTGGTGAAGGCGTCCAGCGCGGCGACCGCGCCCACCGAGTTGCCGGCCCGGTCCAGCGCCGGGCCCCAGGCGCAGAGGGTGCCCCGGCCCGGCACCACCGCGAGGATCCCGCCGCCGACCCCGCTCTTGCCGGGCAGCCCGACCCGGTAGGCGAACTCGCCGGCCGCGTCGTAGGTGCCGCAGGTGAGCAGCACGGCGTTGATCCGCTTGGCCTCGCTGCGCGAGAGCAGCCGGCCGCCGTTGCGGCGCACGCCGTGCCGGGCCAGGAACAGGCCGGCCAGCGCCAGGTCGCGGCAGGAGGCGGTGATCGCGCAGTGCGCGTAGTAGTGGCCCAGCACCGCCTCGACCGGGTTCTCCAGGTTCCCGTAGCTGGCGATGAAGTGGGCCAGCGCCGCGTTGCGGTGCCCGTGCTCGGCCTCGGAGGCGGCGACCACCAGGTCGGTGTCCAGCCGCGGGTTGCCGGACTCGGCGCGCAGGAACTCGCGCACGGCGCCGGCCGCGTCGCCGGTCAGGGTGAGCAGCCGGTCGGTGACCACCACGGCGCCCGCGTTGATGAACGGGTTGCGCGGGATCCCGTGCTCGGTCTCCAGCTGGACCAGCGAGTTGAACGGGGTGCCGGAGGGCTCGCGGCCGACCCGGTGCCAGACCGCCTCGCCGGTGGCCAGCGCGAGGGCGAGGGTGAAGAGCTTGGAGACCGACTGGATGGAGAAGTCGGTCTGCCAGTCCCCGACGCCGTGCACCTCGCCGTCCACCGTGGCGAGCGCGAGCCCGAAGGCGTTCGGGTCGGCCGCGCCGAGGGCCGGGATGTAGTCGGCCACCCGGCCGGTGGCCAGGGTCGGGCGCGCGGCGTCGTGGGCGCGCTGCAGTTCACGGCGGAGGTCCATGTGATCACCATATTTGTCCTGGTGTGGCGCCGTGGCCCGGCGGTGCGGGCGGGGCAGACTGGGAGGGTGCCGGAACTGCCCGAAGTCGAAGCCCTGTCCGCCTTCCTGGCCGAGCACCTGGTCGGCCGGCAGATCGGGCGGGTGTACGCCGTGGCGGTCAACGTGCTCAAGACCTACGACCCGCCGGTCACCGCGCTCCAGGGGTGCACCGTCAGCGCGGTCGGGCGGCGCGGCAAGTTCCTCGTCGTCACCGCCGGTGACCTGCACCTGGTGGTGCACCTGGCCCGGGCCGGCTGGCTGCGCTGGCAGCAGAAGCTCTCCGCCGAGCCGCCGCGCCCCGGCAAGGGACCGCTCGCGCTGCGGGTGGCGCTCGCGGACCCTTCCCCCGATGCCGCCGGCTTCGACCTGACCGAGGCCGGCACCCAGAAGCGGCTGGCCGTCTACTGCGTCGCCGACCCCGCCGAGGTGCCCGGCATCGCCCGGCTCGGCCCCGACCCGCTGGCCGCCGACTTCACCGAGGAGTCGCTGGCCGCCCTGCTGCGCGCGGAGAAGCGCCAGCTCAAGGGGGTGCTGCGGGACCAGAGCGTGCTGGCGGGGATCGGCAACGCCTACTCCGACGAGATCCTGCACGCCGCGAAGCTCTCCCCGTTCAAGCTTGCCGCCAAGCTCACCGGTACGGAGCTGGCCACCCTGTACGGAGCGATCGGTGCCACCCTGCGCGAGGCCGTGGAGCGCTCCCGGGGCCTGGCGGCCGGGGAGCTCAAGGCGGAGAAGAAGACCGGCCTGCGGGTGCACGGCCGGGCCGGCCTGCCGTGCCCGGTCTGCGGGGACACCATCCGCGAGGTGTCCTTCGCCGACTCCGCGCTGCAGTACTGCCCGACCTGCCAGACCGGCGGCAAGGTGCTGGCGGACCGTCGGATGTCACGCCTGCTCAAGTAGGCCGCCGCCGGGCGGGGCCCGGTGGCCCAGGCATGGCCCGGGGGGCGCTGGGTATGGCACCCTCGCTGATCAGCCGATCGTCACCCTCGCTTTCGCCGCCGGAGCCGCCCGATGACCGCCGCCGTCCCGCTCAGCCACGCCCACGGACCGGCCGAGCCCCCGCTGCTCACCGAGACCATCGGCGCCAACCTGGCCCGCACCGCCGCCGCCCACGGCGACCGCGAGGCCCTGGTCGACCTGCCGAGCGGGCGCCGCTGGAGCTACCGCGAGCTGCTCGCCGAGGTGGACGTGGTGGCCCGCGGCCTGCTCGCACTCGGGGTGCGCACCGGCGACCGGGTCGGCATCTGGTCGCCGAACTGCCCGGAGTGGGTGCTGCTGCAGTACGCCACCGCCCGCCTCGGCGCGATCCTGGTCAGCATCAACCCCGGCTACCGCACCCACGAGCTGGAGTACGTGCTGCGCCAGTCCGGCGCGCGCACCGTGGTGGCGATGCCCGCCCACAAGAGCTCCGACTACGCCGGGATGCTGGCCGAGGCCCGGCCGAACTGCCCCGAGCTGCGCGAGGTGCTGCTGATCGGCGAGGACTCCTGGGCCGGGGTGCTGACGGCCGGTCAGCAGGCCGACCCGGCCGAGCTGGCGGCGATCACCGCGGGCCTGTCGCCGGACGACCCGATCAACATCCAGTACACCTCGGGCACCACCGGCTTCCCCAAGGGCGCCACCCTCTCCCACCGCAACATCCTGAACAACGGGTACTTCGTCGCCGAGCTGTGCGGGTACACCGAGCAGGACCGGATCTGCGTGCCCGTGCCGTTCTACCACTGCTTCGGCATGGTGATGGGCAATCTGGCCGCCACCTCGCACGGCGCCTGCGTGGTGATCCCGGCCCCCGCCTTCGACCCCGCCGCCACCCTGGCCGCCGTGGCCGCCGAGCGCTGCACCTCGCTCTACGGCGTGCCGACCATGTTCATCGCCCTCCTCAACGACCCCTCCTTCGACCGGCACGAGCTCGGCTCGCTGCGCACCGGCATCATGGCCGGCTCGCCCTGCCCGGCCGAGGTGATGCGGCAGGTCATCGAGAAGATGAACATGCGCGAGGTGTCCATCTGCTACGGCATGACCGAGACCTCCCCGGTCTCCACCCAGACCCGCACCGACGACGCCTTCGAGCAGCGGATCCGCACCGTCGGGCGGGTCGGGCCGCATCTGGAGGTCAAGGTGGTCGACCCGGTCACCGGGGCCACCGTGCCGCGCGGCAGCGCCGGCGAGCTCTGCACCCGCGGCTACTCGGTGATGCTCGGCTACTGGGAGGAGCCGGCCAAGACCGCCGAGGCCGTCGACGCCGAGGGCTGGATGCACACCGGCGACCTGGCGGTGATGGACCAGGACGGCTTCCTGGCGATCACCGGACGGATCAAGGACATGGTGATCCGCGGCGGCGAGAACATCTACCCGCGCGAGATCGAGGAGTTCCTGCTCACCCACCCCGACGTGCTGGACGCCCAGGTGGTCGGGGTGCCGGACGAGAAGTACGGCGAGGAGCTGATGGCCTGGATCCGGCTGCGCCCCGGCGCGCCTGAGCTGACCGCCGAGGCGCTGCGCACCTTCTGCACCGGGCGGCTGGCGCACTACAAGATCCCGCGCTACGTCCACCTGGTGGAGGCGTTCCCGATGACGGTGACCGGCAAGGTCCGCAAGGTGGAGATGCGCGAGGAGTCGGTGCGGCTGCTCGGCCAGGGACTGCCCGGCTAGGCCTGGCCGGTCAGGTCCTGTCCGGCCGGGGGCCGGTCCGCCCCTGGCCGGTCAGCCCGGTTCGGGGGCGGGCACCTTGGCGGCCAGGGCGGGCGGCATCGGCTCGTAGCGCAGCGGGGCGCGGGTGAACGAGCCGGTGCCGTGGGTGAGGGCGCGCAGCTCGACCGCGTACCGGCTCAGCTCCAGCTCCGGCACCTCGGCCCGCAGCAGGCTGCGGCCCGGCCCGGCCGCCTCGGTGCCCAGCACCCGGCCGCGCCGCCCCGACAGGTCGTTGAAGACGGCGCCCAGGTACTCGTCCGGCACCAGCACGCCCACCTCGGCGACCGGCTCCAGCAGCCGCAGCGAGGCCTGGCCCGCCGCGTCCTTGAGCGCCAGGGCCGCGGCCGTCTGGAAGGCGGCGTCCGAGGAGTCGACCGAGTGCGCCTTGCCGTCCAGCAGCGTCACCCGCAGGTCCACCAGCGGGTAACCGTTGCCCACCCCGTTCGCCAGCTGGGCTCGCACGCCCTTCTCCACCGAGGGGACGTAGTGGCGCGGCACCGCGCCGCCGACCACCCGATCGACGAACTCGAAGCCGCCGCCGGCCGGCAGCGGCTCCACCTGCAGGTCGCAGATCGCGTACTGGCCGTGGCCGCCGGACTGCTTGACCAGCCGGCCGTGCCCGGTGGCCGGGCCGGCGAAGGTCTGACGCAGCGCCACCTGGTAGTCGACCTGGTCCAGTTGGACGCCGTACTGCTCGGCCAACCGGTGCAGCACCACGCCCGCGTGTGCCTCGCCGGTGCACCACAGCACCAGCTGGTGGGTGTCCGGGTTCTGCTCGGCCCGCACCGTCGGGTCCTCGGCGGTCAGCCGGGCCAGCGACTGGGCGAGCTTGTCCTCGTCGCTGCGGCTGCGGGCCCGCACCGCGACCGGCAGCAGCGGCTCGGGCAGCTCCCAGCGCGGCAGGGTGAGCGGCGCGGCCGGGTCGCACAGCGTGTCGCCGACCTGGGCGGTCAGCTTGCCCACGCAGGCCAGGTCGCCGGCCGGCGCGTGCGGGACGGCCCGCTGCAGCTTGCCGAACGGGCTGGTCAGCCCCGCCACCCGGGCCTCGGCACCGGCCACCTGCACGCCCAGGTCGGGCAGCAGGGTGCCGGCCAGCACCCGGACCAGGCTGAGCCGGCCCACGTACTGGTCGCCGGTGTTCTGGATTACCTGGGCGACCAGCGGGGAGTCCGGGCCGGTGCCCTGCGGGCGGGCGGCCAGCGGCTCGGGCAGCGGGCGCTCGGTGGGCGGCGGGAAGGCGGTGACGATCAGGTCCAGCAGGTCCACCGCGCCGGTGCCGTCCTCGGTGACGGGCAGCACCGGGTGGAGCGTGTCCTGGCCCAGCGCGCCGTGCAGGCCGCGGGCCAGCGCCGCCCCGTCCAGGGTCTCGCCGCCGAGGTAGCGCTCCATCAGCTCGTCGTCCTCGCCGGCGATCGCCTCCACCAGCTGTTCGCGGGCCGGCTCGGTGGGCGGCAGCGGGGCGGCGGCGCCGTGCGTCTCGCCGGAGAGCAACTCGACGGTGCCGCGCACCTGGCCGTCGGTGCGCACCGGGAGGTCGACCGGTTGCACCGAGTCCGGGTGGCCCTCGCCGAAGGCCTGCCGACAGGCCGTCAGGACCTCGTCGAAGTCGGCCCGGGCCGCATCCATGTGGGTGACGGCGATGGCTCGCGGCAGCCCCGCCGCCGCGCACTCGCGCCACAGCGCCAGAGTGGGGGAGGTCTGCTCGGGGCTGCCGGTGTCGCCCGGCAGGTCGGTGGCGGAGACCACGAAGACGGCGGCGTCGGCGGCGTGCAGGGCTGCCCGCAGCTCGCCGGCGAAGTCGGCGTGGCCCGGCGGGTCGAGCAGGTTGATCTTGACGCCGCGCCACTCCACCGGTACCAGGGCGAGCCGGACCGAGCGCTGCTGCTGGTGCTCGATCTCCTCGTGGTCGCTCACCGTGCTGCCCTCGCTCACCCGGCCGGCCCGGCTCAGCGCGCCGGCGGCCACCGCCAG
>NZ_PYBW01000083.1:18045-18309 GCF_003205575.1 Streptomyces tateyamensis | reverse complement strand
CTGGGGGCTCCCGGGCGTATGGCAGGGGGGTGCGGGCGTGCGGGGGGCTCCTGTTCCCCGGGGGTTCACCCCTGGCGGTGATTGTGCGGCTACCCGAAGTGGTAGATGCTGGGCGTTGGCCGTATACGCAGCGGTCCGGTGGGACCGCGGTGCGCACCGAGTGGAGGCGTTGATGACCAGTCACCTGGACTTGCTGGGTCCGCCCCGGATCGCGGCCCGCGCGGGCGGCTGAGCCGAGGTGGAGGGCGTGGTGGCGGTGCTGGG
>NZ_PYBW01000083.1:0-17900 GCF_003205575.1 Streptomyces tateyamensis | reverse complement strand
TGCGCGACACCTTCCAGGAGGTGGTCGCCGAACACGTGCTCATCCTGCTCCAGGCACTGGCCGAACTGGGCCTGGTGGAGCGCCGGTTCGGGCTGATCAGCTGCTGATCACCTGGTGATCAGCCGCCGTCGGCCCGTCGGCCCGTCGGCCCGTCGGCGCTGCCCGCTGGTCCGGGCGGTCGGGAGGACCGCCCGGACCAGGGCTCAACTCGGCACTGCGCGAGCGGATTTCACCGCACAATCGGACCGCCCGCTCCACCCGCTCGTACTCCGTCGCCGCCCGTGCCCTGGTCTGTGCTGATCATGTCCGCATTCTTGCCGTACCGGCCTGTGACGGTGCCCGGATGGGCACCGACTCTCGGAGCATGGCCAACTGAGGAACCATCAGATCCCCACGTACTCCTGTGCGAACTGGTCCTGGTGGCGGCGGGAATCGCGCAGGTTGGCCAGCCGGGCCTGCTGCAGTTCGCGGAGGAACGGAGCGTCCCCGTCCTGGCCGGCCGGACCGTGCAGCAGGCCGATCATCCAGTGCGAGAACTCCTGGGCGCGCCAGACCCGCGGCAGGCAGTCGGCCGAGTAGCGGCGCAGCGCGGCCTCGTCGCCGTACTGCACCTGGGTGACGAGCGCGTGCGCGAGGGTCTCGGCCGCCATCACCGCCAGGTTGGCCCCCTTGGCGGCGGACGGGCTGATCAGGCTGGCGGCGTCGCCGACCAGGAAGAGCCGGCCGTACTGCATCGGATCCTGCACGTCCGAGGCCATGTTGATGACCCGGCGCTCCAGGATCGGCCCCCGGTGCAGCGCGCCGTACCGCTCGGCCCGCATCCGGTGGGCCAGCTCCGCCCAGACCCGCTCCTCGGACCAGTCGGCCGGGTCGGTGCCGGGCGGGACCTGCAGGTAGTAGCGGGTGACCTGCGGGGAGCGGGCCATGTGCCCGGCGAAGCCGTCCTGGTGCACGGCGTAGGTGATCGCGGACATGCTCTGCGGCGCGCCGGCCAGCAGAGCCAGCCAGGAGACGCCGTGGTCGCGGTGGTGGCGGCGCAGTGCACCGGTCGGCACGGCGGTGCGGGCGAAACCGTGCCGCCCGTCGCAGCCCGCCAGGAACTGCCCGCGCAGCAGGCGGGTGCTGCCGTCGGCGGCGCGGGTGAGCAGTTCGACCCGCTCGCCGTCCAGGCCGCCGGCCTCGACCGCGGCCGTCTCGAACCGCAGGTCGCCCCCGCGGGCCAGGAACTCGGCGACCAGGTCGGTGACCAGGAACTGCTGGGGGTACACGGTGTGCACCTCGCCGCGCCCGAGCTTGCCGTACGCCAGCTGGAACTCGCCCTCCTCGGTGCGGAAGGCGCAGGTGTCGTGCTCCTCGCTGTTGGCCAGCAGGCCCGCCGCCAGTCCGTTCTCGCGCAGCACCCGCACGGTGTTGGCAGCCAGGAACCCGGCCCGGGCCCGCTGCTCCACGTAGGCACGGCTGCGGTGCTCGACCAACAGGCAGTCGACGCCGGCGGCCAGCAGCAGGTTGCCGAGCACCAGCCCGGCCGGTCCGGCGCCGACAATCAGGACGGTCGTCTCGTCGGTACGGGTCTGATCCACCGTTGGTCCCCCAGCTCGGGTGTGGCACTTGTGCCGACTTTCTGTGCGTTGACTTCCTATCAGCTCCCCTACGGGAGCGGGTAACCGGAGCAGGGACGCCCGCTGACCGCGCTGAGCAGGCGGCGGGCCCCGGTAGCATCGCCCGGGTGTCCGCTCTCCGCACCTGGCTCGACGCCCGCGAGCACGCCGTCCGGCGCTGGCTGCCCCTGCTGCTGCGCACGGCCGCGGTGCTGCTGCTGCCGTGGATCGTGGCGCTGGGGATGACGGTCAAGGGGCACTTCGGCGCGCGCAACCTCTCCAACTCCTGGGTCTGGCTGGACGTCATGGAGGTGTCCGCGCTGCTGCTGCTCGCGGCGCTGGTCCGCCGCCGGCACCGGGCCACCAGCCCGATCGCCTCGGCCACGGCGGTGCTGCTGGGCCTGGACGCCTTCTTCGACCTCTGGTCGGCGCACCGCGGCTCGGCCTACGAACTGGCCCAGCTGCTGGCCTACTTCGCCGAGCTGCCGAGTGCCCTGGTGCTGGCGGTGCTGTCCTGGTACTCGCTGGCCTGGGCGGCCGGTCCGCCGCGGGCGAACGGACAGCTTGACTGAACGCAGCGACGCGCGTAAAGCGCGGGCAGTCCTGCTTCAAGTCTTGACGGGTCATCGGTCTTCCCCTAGAACGAATCCTGCTGAGAGAGCGCTCTCTCGCTCTGAATCGCAGCTGTCACCGCGTTCCACCGTGCAATCCCCCCACCCGTCGCAAGACTGCACGCTTCAGGAGCCGTCCCGTGGACCCCACGCCCCGTCCTGCCCTGCGCCGCTCGGCGCCGGCACCCGTCCTCGCCCTGCTCGCCGTCGCCGCCCTGGTGGTCGGCCTGCTGGTGACCCTCACCCCGGCCACCGCCCAGGCCGCGCCCACCCTGCTCTCGCAGGGCCGGCCGGCCACCGCCTCCTCCACCGAGAACGTCGGCACCCCCGCTTCGGCGGCGGTCGACGGCAACACCGGTACCCGCTGGTCCAGCGCGTTCAGCGACCCGCAGTGGTTGCAGGTCGACCTGGGCGCCACCTCGACGATCAGTCAGGTGACGCTCAACTGGGAGGCCGCCTACGCCTCCGGGTTCCAGCTCCAGGTCTCGAACGACGCGGTCAACTGGACCAGCGTCTACACCACCAGCACCGGGACCGGCGGAGTGCAGAACCTCGCCGTCACCGGCACCGGCCGGTACGTGCGGATGTACGGCACCGCCCGGGCCACCCAGTACGGCTACTCGCTCTGGGAGTTCCAGGTCTACGGCTCCCCGGCCACGACCTGCGCCACCGGCAACGCCGCGCAGGGCCGGCCGGCCACCGCCTCCTCCACCGAGAACGCCGGCACCCCCGCCTCGGCGGCCGTCGACGGCAACACCGGCACCCGCTGGTCCAGCGCCGCCGCCGACCCGCAGTGGCTGCAGATCGACCTCGGCAGCCAGCAGACCGTCTGCGGCGCCCAGTTGCAGTGGGAGGCCGCCTACGCGACCGCGTTCCAGCTCCAGGTCTCGAACGACGCGGTCAACTGGACCAGCCTGTACTCCACCACCACCGGAACCGGCGGCACCCAGACCCTGGCCCTGAACGGCACCGGCCGGTACGTGCGGATGTACGGCACCGCCCGGGCCACCCAGTACGGCTACTCGCTCTGGGAGTTCCAGGTCTTCACCACCACGGGCAGCTCGCCCACTCCCACCCCGACCCCCACCCCCTCGCCCACCGGCGACCCGTTCTGGGGCGACCCCAGCACCATCCCGCCCGCGCAGAACGTGGTCATGGTGAAGGTGCTCAACCGCACCAACGGCGCCTACCCGGACAGCCAGGTCTACTGGAGCTTCAACGGCCAGACCCACTCGATCGCCGACCAGCCCTACCTGGACATGCCCGCCAACTCGGCCGGCCGGATGTACTTCTACCTCGGCTCGCCGAACAGCAAGTACTTCGACTTCATCGAGTTCACCGTCGGCGCCGGCGTGTTCAACGGCAACACCACCCGGGTGGACGCCTTCGGCCTGCCGATCGCGATGCGGCTGCACGCCAGTGACGGCTACGACGTGCAGGTGGGCGAGACCCAGTCGGTGTTCAACGAGAACCGCACCCAGTTCTTCCAGGACTTCGTGAACGCCGTGCCGCAGGAGTTCAAGGTGCTGGCGCAGACCCAGGCGCCCTACCGGATCATCGCCCCGGGCAGCGACCCGAGTTTCCAGACCGGCGGGGCCAACGCGGGCTACTTCACCTCCTACGCCGCTTCGGTCGGCGTCAACGCCCCGACCTCGGACGTGTTCGGCTGCGCCGGGGTACTGGCGGCCAACGCCGGCGAGTGCGCCGCGCTCAACCGCCACGTGGCCACCCTGCCGCAGTCGCAGTGGTCCGACCCGAGCCAGTACTACAAGGCGGCTCCGGCCAACTACTACGCCAAGTTCTGGCACGACCACGCGATCAACGGTCTGGCCTACGGCTTCCCGTACGACGACTACGCCGGCCAGTCCTCGTACATCTCGCACGCCAACCCGCAGTGGCTCGAAGTGGCCGTGGGCTACTGAGCACGGCCGCACGCCCCCGCGTACGACCCGGATCCGCCCCGCCCCCACCCAGCCAAGGAGCATCCGTGACGAGCCGACAACCCGCGTCACCCCGACGCCACGTCAGATCCCTGTGGACGGCGGTGATCGCCGTGCTCGCGCTGGTCGCGGCGGTCTTCACCGTCCCGACCCTGGCGAGCGCCGCGCCCACCCTGCTGTCGCAGGGCAAGCCGGCCACCGCCTCCTCCACCGAGAACGCCGGCACCCCCGCCTCGGCGGCGGTCGACGGCAACACCGGTACCCGCTGGTCCAGCGCCGCCGCCGACCCGCAGTGGCTGCAGGTCGACCTGGGCGCGACCGCGACGATCAGTCAGGTGGTGCTCAACTGGGAGGCCGCCTCGGCCAAGGCCTACCAGATCCAGGTCTCGGCCGACGGATCGACCTGGACCCCGGTCTACGCGACCAGCACCGGTCCGGGCGGCACCGAGACCCTGAACGTCACCGGCACCGGCCGCTACGTGCGGATGTACGGCACCGCGCGCAACACCGGCTACGGCTACTCGCTCTGGGAGTTCCAGGTCTACGGCACCCCGGGCAGCGGGGGCGGCGGCGCGACCTGCGGCACGCAGAACGCGGCGCTCAACCAGCCGGCCAGCGCCTCCTCGACCGAGAACGGCGGCACCCCGCCTGCCGCGGCCGTGGACGGCAACACCGGTACCCGCTGGTCCAGCGCGGCCGCCGACCCGCAGTGGCTGCAGGTCGACCTGGGCGCCACCGTGACGGTCTGCCAGGTGGTGCTCAACTGGGAGACCGCCTACGCGACCGCGTTCCAGCTGCAGACCTCGACCGACGGGACCAACTGGACCACGGTCTACTCGACCACCACCGGGACCGGCGGGGTGCAGACCCTCAACGTCTCGGGCACCGGGCGCTACCTGCGGATGTACGGGACGGCGCGGGCCACCCAGTACGGCTACTCGCTCTGGGAGTTCCAGGCCTTCACCGGCGGCAGCGGTGGCGGCACCCCGTCACCCAGCCCGTCGCCCACCGGCGGGGGCGGCAGCTGCGGCACCACCAACGCGGCCCTCGGCCACCCGGCCGCCGCCTCCTCGATCCAGGACGGCAACCCGGCGTACGACCCCTTCTACGCCACCGACGGCTCCACCCTGACCCGCTGGTCGAGCGCGATCGCGGACCCGCAGTGGATCGAGACCGACCTCGGCGGGAACCTGCCGATCTGTCAGGTGGTGCTCCAGTGGGAGAACGCCTACGCCTCGGCCTTCCAGATCCAGACCTCCACCGACCACACCAACTGGACCACGATCTACTCGACCACCACCGGCACCGGCGGCACCCAGACCCTGAACGTCAGCGGGACCGGGCGCTACGTGCGGATGTACGGCACCGGCCGCGGGACGGGCTACGGGTACTCGCTCTGGGAGTTCCAGGTCTACACCGTGGGCAACCAGACCGTCACCATCCCGCCGCCCCCGCCGCAGCCGGCACCGGGCAACTGCCCCTGGATCAACGAGCCGAGCGTGCCGGTCTCGACCAGGGTGGCCCAGCTGATGGGCGCCATGACGCAGGACCAGAAGGACCACATGCTGTACGGCGACGGCTCGAGCACCTACATCGGGCAGATCGCCGGCCAGCCCGCGCTGTGCATCCCGGACGTCAACCTGGAGGACGGGCCGACCGGGGTCGGTGACGGCCTCGGCGGCGTCACCCAGTTCCCGGACGGTGAGGTCTCCGCGGCCACCTTCGACACGGGGTACGAGCACGACTTCGGCGTCGCGCTCGGCCAGGAGTTCGCCGGCAAGGGCGTGAACGTCTCGCTCGGCCCGACGATCAACATGGTGCGCGACCCGCGCTGGGGCCGGGCCTACGAGACCTTCGGCGAGGACCCGTACCTGACCGGCGAGATCGTCAGCGCCGACGTCCAGGGCATGCAGAGCCAGGGCGTGATGGCCGAGGTCAAGCACGCGGCCGCGTACAACATCGAGCAGCCGTCCGCGCCCGGCAACGAGATCATCGACGCGCGCACCCTGCAGGAGATCTACCTGCCGGGCTTCCAGACCGCCATCGAGAAGGGCGGCGCGGCGGCGCTGATGTGCGGGTACAGCATGGTGAACGGCAACTACTCCTGCCAGAACCCGTCGATCGAGAACATCCCGATGTACCAGCAGGCCGGGTTCCAGGGCTTCATCACCTCGGACTGGGGCGGCATCCACTCCACCGTGCCGTCGGCCAACGCCGGCGAGACGGTCGAGATGCCGTTCGGCGGCTTCTTCGCCTCGGCGCTGGAGCAGGCCGTGGCCTCGGGCCAGGTCACCCAGGCCACCTTCGACACGATGGTGTCCCGGGTGCTGACCCAGATGTTCCGGTTCGGCATGTTCGACAAGGCACCGAGCGGCTCGACCACCGCCATCGTCGCCACGCCCGCGCACCGCGCGGTCGCGCTGCAGGGTGACGAGGAGGGCACGGTGCTGCTGAAGAACAACGGGATCCTGCCGCTCAACCCGAACGGCGGCCAGTCCGTCGCGGTCATCGGCACCCAGGCCGGCGCCGGCGCGATCACCGGGGGCGGCGGCAGCGGCGGGGCCACCAGCTCCGGCACCTACAGCCCGCTGTACAGCCTCCAGCAGCGCACCGCCGGAACCAATGTGACGGTCAAGTACGACGACGCCACGAACCAGGCCTCCGCGGTCGCGCTCGCGCAGTCCTCGAACGTGGCGATCGTCTTCGCCTCCGACAACTACGGGCACGAGGAGTCCGACAACACCACGCTCAACCTGCCGAACAACCAGGACGCGCTGATCTCGGCGGTCGCCGCGGCCAACCCGCACACGATCGTGGTGCTGAGCGACAACTCGGCGATCATGATGCCGTGGCTGAACCAGGTCGCGGGCGTGTTCGAGGGCTTCTACCAGGGCCAGGAGTTCGGCCAGGCGATCGCGGCGCTGCTGTTCGGCGACGTGAACCCGTCCGGGCACCTGCCGATCACCTTCCCGGCCTCGCTCGCGCAGGTGCCGGCCGGCACGGCCGCGCAGTGGCCGGGCGTCAACGGCACGGTGCAGTACTCGGAGGGGCTCGACATCGGGTACCGGTGGTACGACGCGAACAACGTCACCCCGCTCTTCCCGTTCGGCTTCGGCCTGTCCTACACGAACTTCGCCTACTCCAACCTTCAGGTGGGCGCGGTGAACGGGGGCAAGGCCACGGTCACGGCCACGGTGGCCAACACCGGCAGCCGGACCGGGACCGCGGTGCCCCAGCTGTACGTGTCCGACCCGGCCGCGGCCGGGGAACCGCCGCACCAGCTCAAGGGGTTCCAGCGGGTGACCCTGGCCCCCGGGGCGCAGACCACCGTGAGCTTCACGGTCACCGCGCACCAGCTGGCCTCCTGGGACACCGGTAGCGGGCACTGGATCGCCGGAGCCGGGACCTACCAGGTGCTGGTCGGCGACTCCTCGCGCAACCTGCCGCTCAGCGGGAACCTGCCGCTGGGTTCGGCGATCACGGCGGACGCGCTGCCGTAGCGGCGCCCCGCTTCGGCCCGGCCGGCCCACCCGACTCGCTCGGGTGGGCCGGCCGGTGCCGTGGGACGGGCAGGACCGGCGGTCAGCCCTCCGTGCGGGGCGCCGGCAGCTGGTGGAGGTAGGCGGCGCGGCCGGTGGCGCGGGCGGCGGTGACCGCTTCGAGCAGGGCCAGGCGGTTGGGCGCCAGCACGGTGCGCCAGTGTTCCAGCGAGTGGACGGCGAAGGCGCTGTGCTCGGCGGGGTCGAGCACCAGGGCTCCCAGCTGGGCCTCGGTCAGCTCGCCGCCGTCGAAGACCACGCCGACCTTGAACGGCCACTCCCCGCTCGCCGCCACGAAGAGCAGGGCCAGCAGCGGCGGGGTGGGGTGCTGAGGGAGCGTCAGGCCCGTCTCCTCGAGCACCTCGCGGCGGGCGCACTCCCACGGCTCACTGCCGAACTCCAGGTTGCCGCCGGCGAACTGCCAGACCTCGGGGTCGTAGACCGACTCGAGCAGCAGCGGACGGCCCTGCCGGTCGGTGAAGTGCACGGCGGCGAACAGGATCCCGTGCGGCAGCGTGCGCAGGAAGTCGGCCAGCGGGAGATCGGCCAGCGGGAGTTCGGCAGGCGGGAGTTCGGCCGACGGCAGTCCGACTCGCGGGAGTTCGGCCGGCGCGGGTCCAGCCGGCGCGAGCTCGGCCACGGTCGGGTCGGTCGGCTTCAGGTCGGTCACTCGGGCTCCGGTGCTCGGTGTGGTCATGACGCCATGTCGACATCGCCGTCCAAGTACACCCAGGCACCCTGGTGGCGGACGAACCGGCTGTTCTCGCGCATCGTCCCCGACTCGCCGCCCTCCCGGAAGGAGGCGCGGAACTCCACCGTGCCGTGCTGGTGGAACGGCCCGCCCTCCGCGCTCCCCAGGATCTCCAGCCGCTCCCAGCGCAGCTCCGGCGCGAAGTCCAGCGCGCGCGGCCGGGTGTCGGGGTGCCAGGTGCGCAGCAGGTACGCCGCGTCGTGCACCGCGAAGGCGGCGTACCTGCTGCGCATCAGCTGCTCCGCGGTGCTCGCCTCGGCGAGGCCGCGATGCAGCCGGCCGCAGCAGTCGGCGTAGGCGGCCGGCTGCCCGCAGGGGCAGTCGACCGGGAGGGCGGGCGGGGTGCGGCGGGCGCTGCGTCGGGACATGGCCCCATTCTCGCCGGTCAGCTGCCGCGCCGACCGCGCGGGCCGACCGCGAGGGGCCGACCGCCGCGGGTCAGGGGAGCTGGAGGTGCTGGCCCGGGTAGATCAGGTCGGGGTTGGCGCCGAGCACGGAGGCGTTCTGCTGGTAGAGGCCGGTCCAGCCGTCCAGGTGGTGGGAGTAGGCGATCTGGGAGAGGGTGTCGCCGCTCTGCACCGTGTACCCGCCCGGGGCGGCGGGGTCGGTCGGCCCGGCGGGGTCGGCCGGCGCGGCGGGCGCGGGCTGGGTGACCGGGGCACTCGGCGTGCCGGGGGCCGCGTAGCTCGGCGGGGCGGCCGCAGGCACGGGCGCGGGCGTGGCCGGGTCGGTGCCGGGCGCCGTGGGCGTCGGGCTCGCGGTCGTCGGGGCCGGTGCCGAAGCCGCGGGCGGCGTGCTCGGCTGCGCGGGCGCCGGGGTACTGGGTGCCGGGGTCTGGTCGGCGCCCGGCGCGGGGGTGGTGGGCGTGCCCGGTGTGCTCGGCGTGCCCGGGGCACTCGGGGTGCCCGGGGTGGCGGGCGGGGTCGGCACCGGCGGGTTCAGCGACCCCGGCACGGTGGCGCAGGCCCCCCAGGCGGTCGGCCCGAGATCCGCCAGCATCCGCTCGGCCACCGCGATCTGCTGCTCGCGGGTGGCGTGCGAGGGAACCGAGGCGTACTGGTCGCCGCCGTAGGTGAGCCACTGGCGCAGCGTCAGATGCAGTCCGCCGTAGAAGCCGTCGCCGGCGTCGGCGACCCAGTTGCCGACCGTCTCGCACTGGGCGACCGTGTCCCAGGTGGCGGGCTGGGCGGCGTGCGCGCCGGTGGCGGTGAGCAGCGGCAGGGCCAGGCCCGCGCCGACCACGGTGGCGGTGGCCACCGCCTTGTCGGCCTGGGTCGGGCGGCGGTGGCGGCCGGAACCGGAGAACACCATTCAGACGTCCCTCTCCGCACGCCTGCGAGGTGAGCTGTCGGGTTCGGGCCCGAAGAGTGGCCCGGCCGGCCGCGGTGCGGACGGCTTCACCCCAAGCCGTGGGAGACGGCGTCGAAACTGGGTCCCCCGCCCCTGCCCGGAGGTGTCGTCGTGGTCCCGGGCCGCGGCGGGCAGGACTCGGCGTTCCGCGTCCGGGGCCCGTTGCATTCGGGCTGACAGGGAGACTAGACGGATCATCAACCTGATAACAAGATCGCATCGCATACGTCACATCAGAATCACAGGACGCGTGCGGAAGATGTACATGCACCTGTGCCGAGTCGCCGTCCCTCCGGGGGCGGAAGGTCCGTGGACTCGGCACAGGTGGTCGAACTGCCCCCGAGCCTGTCAGGTCCGACGCGTCAAATCAACGGGTGTGGATGTGAATGCCAATCTGATCCATCTCAGTCCAGGGTGATTGGGCCGGACGGATGGTCAAGGAGGGCCGCAACCGGCGCGCGTAGCGCGGTGGCGGCGGTGGCTGAGGCAGCGTCAGCAGGACCCCGTCACCCCGAGAGAGGCCTAGGCCATGGTGTCCCTGCCCGGGTCCGCGCCCAGCAACGGCCGGCACGCACTGCGCCGGGAAGTCGGCATGATCGGCCTGCTCTGGGCCTCGGTCGGCGCGATCATCGGTTCCGGCTGGCTGTTCGGCGCCGAGAAGGCGGTCCGGGCGGCCGGTCCGGCGGCCCTGCTCTCCTGGGGCATCGGCGCGGTGGCCATCGTGCTGCTGGCCCTGGTGCACGCCGAGCTCGGCGGCCTGTTCCCGGTGGCCGGCGGTACCGCCCGCTACCCCCACTACGCCTTCGGCGGCTTCGCCGGGATGAGCTTCGGCTGGTTCAGCTGGCTGCAGGCGGCCACCATCGCCCCCATCGAGGTGCAGGCGATGCTCGGCTACGCCCGGCACTGGCACTGGGCCGACGGCTTCCAGCACCCGAACGGCACGCTGACCGCCTCCGGCCTCGCGGTGGCCGCCGCGCTGCTCGCGCTCTTCGTCGCCGTCAACTTCCTGGGCGTCAAGTGGCTGTCCCACACCAACAGCGCCGCCACCTGGTGGAAGGTGGCGATCCCGGTGCTGACCATCGTGGTGCTGGGCGTCAAGGAGTTCCACCCGGGCAACTTCCACTCGCACGGCTTCGCGCCGTTCGGCGCCCGCGGCGTGCTCTCGGCGATCAGCACCAGCGGGGTGATCTTCGCCCTGCTCGGCTTCGAACAGGCCATCCAGTGGGCCGGCGAGAGCACCCACCCGCGTCGCGACATCCCCCGCGCGGTGCTCGGCTCGGTGCTGATCGGCAGCGTGATCTACCTCCTGCTCCAGGTGGTGTTCATCGGCTCGCTCCCGGTGGCCAGCTTCGCCAACGGCTGGGACGCGCTGGACTACAAGGGGATCAGCGGCCCGTTCGCGGGCCTGGCCGCGCTGATCGGGCTGGGCTGGCTGGCCACCGTGCTGTACTTCGACGCGATCATCTCGCCCGGCGGTACCGGGCTGATCTACGTCACCTCCAGCTCCCGGATCACCTTCGGGCTCAGCCGCAACGGCTACGCGCCGCAGGTGCTGCAGGCCACCAACCGGCGGGCGGTGCCCTGGGCCGGGCTGCTGGTCGCCTTCGTGGCCGGGGTGCTCTGCTTCCTGCCGTTCCCCAGCTGGCAGCGGCTGGTCAGCTTCATCACCTCGGCGGTGGTGCTGATGTACGCCGGTGCCCCGCTCTCCTTCGGGGTGCTGCGCAAGCGCTTTCCCGACCTGGTGCGGCCCTACCGGCTGCCGCTGGGCGAGCTGGTCTCACCGGTCGCCTTCGTGGTGGCGAGCCTGGTGATCTACTGGGCCGGCTGGGACACCCTGTGGCGGCTCGGCGCCTCGATCCTGCTCGGCTACCTACTGCTCGGCTCGTACGCCTGGTACGCCCGGGCCAAGCAGCTGCCGAGCGCGCCCCGGATGGACTTCCGGGCCGGCCAGTGGCTGCCGGTCTACCTGATCGGTCTCGGGCTGATCTCCTGGCAGGGCCAGTTCGGGGCCGGGGCCCAGAAGCACATCGGCCTGTGGTGGGACATCGCCCTGGTGGCGGTCTTCGCGGCGGTCGTCTACTACTGGGCGCTCGCGGTGGCGCTGCCGGCCGCCGAGATCGAGCGGAACATCGAGGACGTCGAGGTGGTCGACGTCGGCGGCCACTGACCGCTGCGGTTGCACGGTGCGCGCCGCGGCGAAGTTGTGGCGCGCCCGGAGCGCCGCGCCGCGCCGGGCGGTTGCTCGGTACAGGATGGGTCGCAGCAGGGCGGCGGTGACCGGACGGGTCGCAGCCTGAAGGACCGCAGCAGGATGGGTCGCAGGCAGACCGGGCGAGGTGGACTACTTGGACGACTCCCGCTTCCCGTTCCTCGACGGCGTGGCCGGGGTGCTGGTCGACGGCGGCGGCAGGATCCTGGACTGCACGGCCACGGCCGAGCGGCTGCTGGCCCTGCCGGTGGCGGCGCTGCGCGGCCGGCCGGCCCGCGAGCTGCTGGCCGGCCCCGCGGCGGGCGACCGCGAGATCGAGGCCGGCGCGGCCGCCGGCTGGAGCGGCCGGGCGGTGGTGCGCACCGGGGACGGGCGGACGGCCGAGCTGGCGGTGCGGGTGCTGCCGCTGCGCGGCGCCCAACCCGGCGACCGGGCCCGGGCCCGCTACCTGGTGGTCGCCGCACCGGTCGAGGTGACCGACCGCTGGCAGCAGGACCAGGCCTTCACCCGCGAGCTGTTCCTGCAGGACCGGTTCGGGCTGGCCGTCTTCGACACGGACCTGAAGGTGCTGCGGACCAACGCGCACCTGCTCCCGTACTCCGGCATCCCGACCGACCTGCGCGGGGCCACCCTGCACGACCTGCTGCAGCCCGAGGACGCCGCCTCGGTCGAGGCGCACCTGCGCGAGGTGCTGGAGACCGGGCGCCCGCTGGTGCTCGCGGAGGAGCTGGCGCACACCGTGGTCGACCCGCGCAGCGGCCGCCTGCTGGCCATCTCCGCGTTCCGGCTGCAGGACGCCGACGGACGGGCGATCGGGGTGACCGCCCTGTTCAGCGACCTGACGGAGCAGTACCTGGCGCGCCGTCGGCTCGCCCTGCTGCACGAGGCCACCGCCGCGGCCGGCCACTCGCTCTCGGTCGGCGAGACCGCCCAGCACCTGGCCGCCGTGCTGGCCGACGGGTTCGCCGACGCCGCCGTGGTCGAGCTGGCCGCCGCCGTCTTCACCGGCGGCGAGCCGCTGCCGGACGCCGAGGGGCGGCTGCTGCTGCGCCGGATCGGGGTGGCCGGGCCGCCGGAGGCGGTGCCCGCCGCCGGGGACACCGTGCTGGTCGGGGCGGGCGGCGACACCGAGCCGGAGGACCCGGCCGACGCCTGGAGCATCCTGGTGCCGCTGGTGGCCCGCGGTGTGCTGCTGGGCCGGATCGCGGTGCGGCGGAACCGCTGGAAGAACGCCTACGAGGAGGAGGACCAGGCGCTGATGCGGGAGATCGCCGCCCGTGCCGCGCTGGCCCTGGACAACGCGCGCCGCTACACCCGCGAGCACCGGGCCGCGATCGGCCTGCAGCGCAGCCTGCTGCCGCCGGCGGTCAGCTCGGTGGCGGCGGTCAGCACGGCCAGCGTCTACCTGCCCACCGACACCGCCGGCGGGGTCGGCGGGGACTGGTTCGACGTCATCCCGCTCTCCTCGGCGCGGGTGGCCCTGGTGGTCGGCGACGTCACCGGTCACGGGCTGCACGCCTCCGCCACCATGGGCCGGCTGCGCACCGCCGTGCGCACGCTGGCCGACCTGGAACTGGAGCCGGACGAGCTGCTGGTGCACCTGGACGACCTGGTGGCCCAGCTGCTGGTGGAGTCCGCGCTGGTAGCCGACATCGACGAGGAGGCGCAGTTCTCGCTCGGCGAGACGGGAGCCGAGCTGCCGCAGGGCAGCGAGCCGGTGACCTTCGGCGGCACCTGCCTGTACGCGGTCTACGACCCGGTGGACCAGCTCTGCACGGTGGCCAGCGCCGGGCACCCGCCGCCCGCCGTGGCGCACGCCGACGGAACCGCCGGGTTCCTGCCGGTGGTGCCGGGCCCGCCACTCGGGGTGGGCGGCCTGCCGTTCGAGTCGGCCCGGGTCGAGCTGCGGGCGGGCAGCGTGCTTGCGCTGTACACCGACGGCCTGATCGAGCGCGGCGACGGGGACATCGACGCCGGGATGGCCGAACTGCTGCGCCGGCTGGCCGTGGTGGCCCGCGAGCAGCGGCCGCTGCGGGAGGCCGGGCAGCAGCTGGTCGCCGGGCTGCCGCCGACCAGGCTGCACGACGACGTGACGCTGCTGCTGGCCCGCACCAAGGCGGTGCCGCCCGACGACACCGCGGTCTGGTCGGTCGAGCCGGAGCCGGCGGCGGTCTCCCGGGTCCGGGAGCGGGCCACCGCCACGCTGACCGCCTGGGGGCTGGGCGAGCTGGTCTTCACCACCGAGCTGGTCCTGTCCGAGCTGGTCACCAACGCGATCCGGTACGCGGGCGGCCCGGTGACGGTGCGGCTGATCCGGGCCGACACGCTGACCTGTGAGGTCTCCGACGGCAGCGCCACCCAGCCCCGGATGCGGCGGGCCCGGCTGACCGACGAGGGCGGCCGCGGCCTGTACCTGGTGGCGCAGCTGACCAGCCGCTGGGGGAGCCGCTACACCCCGGCGGGCAAGACCATCTGGACCGAGCAGGAGCTTCCCGGCGGGTGACGGGCCGGCACTCGGCCGGCTGGAAGGTCCAGCGGGTCGGGGTGCCGGTGAAGTCCTCGTCGTCGAGGGCGAAGACGGAGGCCGGGGTGACCCGGAAGGTGGCGTTGCGGGCCGGGTCGAGGAAGTCCGCGCCGTAGGCGGTGGCGTACTTGGCGTTGAGGGCGGCCAGGAAGTCGGCGACGGCCGGGGGTTCGGCGGCCACGGCGGCGGTGCCGTCCAGCACCACCGGGTGGTGGGCGTCGTCGGTGGCCACCGTGCAGGCCGGGTTCGCCGCCAGGTTGCGGTACTTACGCGACTGCACGCTGCTGCTGAACCAGAGCGCCCCGCGCAGCCAGACGCCCCAGACCGGCATCAGGTGCGGGCGCCCGTCGGGGCGGACGGTGGCCACCCAGTACTCGTGCGAGTCGGCCAGCCGGCGCTCGGCCCAGAACCACGGGAGCAGCCCCCTGCCCCGGTCGGCCGGGCGGACCCCGTAGCCCGGCATGTGCGGGCGGGCGGCGCGGTGCGGCCGCACTCGGTCCTCGGGCATGCCGGCTCCTGACCGCCGGCTGCTGACCACCGGCCTGGCCAAGCCTGGCACGCTGCCTGACGGCCCGTCAGGCGACGCGCCGTCAGGTCAGCAGCTCCGCAGCTCGTCAGGCGGAGCCGGCGGCCGACTGCGGCGAGAGGGTGAGCGCCTGGGTCACGATCTCCTCCAACCGGGCGTGGTGGGCGCCGCGCCAGTAGACCTGGCCGCAGTCGGCGCACTGGGCGAAGACGTCGTAGGAGCGCTCGGTGCCGTCCGCCAGCTTCTGCTGCACGGCGGCCTTGTCGGCGGCGCGCAGCAGGCCGTTGCAGGCGGTGCACCTGGTCCACGGGGCCAGCGGCGGGGCGAACCGGGTGAGCACGTCGCGCAGTTGCTCGTCCGGACGGTGGCTGTACACGTAGGCGCCGGCCCACAGCTCGCGCCGGTGCAGCAGGCCGCGGTCCCGGGAGAGCATCACCCGCTGCTCGGCGGCCGAGCGCGCGGACAGTGCGGCGTCGCCGATGTCGAGGTTCTCGTAGGCCGCGTCCACCCCGAGCAGCCGCAGCCGGCGGGCCAGCGTGCCCAGGTGCACGTCGAGCAGGAACCGGGCCGGCCCGGGCAGCGCCTGCGGCCTGGTCACCGCGCGCACCGTCACCTGCTCGCCGCGGGCCGGGACGTGCGCGGCGCGCACCACCGCGCCGTCCACCAGCAGCTCGCCGACCTCGGTGAGCGGGCAGCCGAGCGACTCCACCACGTGGCCCAGCGAGGACACCCCGTCCACCGCGACCCGCGCCCGCGGCGCCCGCCGCGCGGCCGGGACGAAGACGTGCAGCTCAGGGTCGAATTCGAGGTCGATCTCCGGTCGGTCCACCCGGCCAGCATGCCAGCGGCGGGTGCCCCGGAGCCAGCGGGTTTCGGCAGGTCGCGCGGCGGACCTGACGGGGTGCGCGGCCGCCGGGGTGGCGTGCCCGTTCCTGACGCCGCGTCGGCTTAGCATCGCCGGTATGCGGACAGTGATTGCGGGTGGGCACGGGCAGATCGCGCTGCGGCTGGAACGGCTGCTGAGCGCGCGCGGCGACCAGGCTGCGGGGGTGATCCGCAAGCCCGAGCAGGCCGACGACCTGCGGGCGGCCGGGGCCGAGCCGGTGCTGCTGGACCTGGAGTCGGCCTCGGTGGCGGAGGTGGCGCGGCACCTGGAGGGTGCGGACGCGGCGGTCTTCGCGGCCGGGGCCGGGCCGGGGAGCGGGGCGGCCCGCAAGGACACCGTGGACCGCGGGGCCTGCGCGCTGTTCGCCGACGCGGCCGAGGCGGCCGGGGTGCGGCGGTTCCTGGTGGTCTCCTCGATGGGGGCCGACGCCCGGGCGGCCGACGGGTCGGACCCGGTGTTCGGCGCCTACCTGCGGGCCAAGGGCGCGGCCGACGACGACGTGCGCTCGCGCGCCGGGCTGGCCTGGACGGTGCTGCGGCCGGGCAGGCTGACCAATGACCCGGGCACCGGGCTGGTCCGGCTGGCAGAGGCCACCGGGCAGGGCTCGGTGAGCCGGGAGGACGTGGCCGCCGTGCTGGCCGCGCTGCTCGACGAGCCCGGGACGGCCGGGCGGACCCTGGAACTGGTGGCCGGCAGCGACCCGGTGGCCGAAGCGGTGCGGGCGGCCGCCCGGGGGTGAACCCCGGTCGGCCGCCCGCGCTGACGGCGCGTCGGCAGCGTCAGCCCATCGGGAACAGCTGGGTGAGCCGCAGGTGGTTGCCGGACGGGTCGCGGAAGCCGCAGTCGCGGCCGTACGGGCGGTCCTCCGGCTTCTCCACGAACTCCACGCCGCGGGCGGTGAGCTGGGCGTAGTCGGCGTCCACGTCCTCGGTGGTGAGGAAGACGGTGCCGGCGAAGCCCTGGCCGGTCAGCTCCAGCACCTGCTCGCGGGTCTGCTCGGCCATCACCGGCTCGCCCGGGACGGCCATCAGGGTGATCGCGATCTCGGGCTGGCCGACCGGGCCGACGGTGAGCCAGCGGAAGTCGCCGAGCTCGGCCATCGTGATGTCCTGGCGGACCTCGAAGCCGATCTTGTTGACGTAGAAGTCCAGCGCCGCGTTCTGGTCGTGCACCCACAGCTGCGCGTTGGCAATCTTCATGCTCATCGTCCTTCTCTCACCTCTGCCTGGTGCCGCCGAGCCTCACCGGCGGCCACGACGCAACGCTATGCGGCGGTCGCGGGCCGCGTCTTCTCGAAACCTGCGCTCTTCGCCGGGGCGGCGGGCAGGCCGGCCGAGGGCTCGCGGAAGGTGCGGTGCTGCGGACGGCCGTAGGCGCGCAGCACGCAGGAGGGGACCATGGCGAACGCCGCGGCCGGCGGGTGGGCCGCGCGGTAGGCGGCGGGGGAGCGGCCGAACATCCGGGTGAAGCTGGTGGTGAAGGAGCCCAGGCTGTTCAGCCCGACCGCCAGGCAGATCTCGGCGATCGGCCGGTCGGTGCCACGCAGCAGGGCGGCCGCGCGCTCCAGCCGCCGGGTGAGCAGGTAGGCGTGCGGGGACTCGCCGAAGGTACGCCGGAAGGCCCGGCTGAAGTGCGCCTGCGACAGGCCCGCGGCGGCCGCGAGGTCGGCCACGGTCAGCGGCTCCGGGTACCGGGAGTCGACGAGGTCTTTGGCGCGCATCAGGTGCCGCGCGGGCGGGAGGTCGGCCATACGCCCAGGCTAGGCCCAATACGAGTGACTTAAGCTTCTGAGCCATGTGGGGCCTTGGTCGGTGGGTTGATGGGAGCGGTGCGGTAGTGCGGGGCAATGCTGACGGCTTCGGCAGGGTTCCGGGTGGGCTGTGGCCAGAGCCGGTGCTTGGCGCGTTTGACGCCGAAGTTGGACATCTTGCGTTTGACGACGCGCGCGACCCTGTTGCCCATTCGT
>NZ_PYBW01000082.1:70367-70907 GCF_003205575.1 Streptomyces tateyamensis | reverse complement strand
TGCAGCGGCTCGGGGGTGATCTCGACCAGGGTGGCGGCCAGCCGCACGGCGGGCTCGTGGGTGAGCCCGCCGAACATCACATGGCTCATCCGGTCCAGCTGCTGGTGCGCGGCCTGGTTGAGCACCGGGTGGTTGTAGCCGTGCACGGCCGCCCACCAGGAGGCCATGCCGTCGATCAACTCGCGGTGCCCGCCGACCGGTTCGGCCATCCGCAGGCGCACCCCGGCGGCCGACTCGACGACCAGCGAGGGCACCTTGCCGGGCATCGGCCCGTACGGGTGCCAGACGTGCGCGCGGTCCAGCTCGAGCAGGGCCTGGGACGTGAGGTTCTGCTGGAGCATCAGGCGTTCGGGGCCAGCTCGGTACCGGCGCCGCGACGGCGCACCTTCACCAGGTCGGAGCGGAGCTCACCGGGCTCGGCGTCGGCGCCGGTCGGCTCCGCAGCGGCCACGGCCTGCGCGGCCGGTGCCCGGTGCGCGTCGCCGCACGGGCCGCAGCCGCCGCCGGCGTGCCCGCCGCAGCCGCCCGCCGCCGCGTTCT
>NZ_PYBW01000082.1:4423-70362 GCF_003205575.1 Streptomyces tateyamensis | reverse complement strand
CTCGGCCGCGGCTCCCTCGGCAGCGCCGTGCGAGCCGCAGGCCGAGGCCCCGCCGCTGCCGCACCCGCCGCCGGTGGTCGCGGCCGCCGCCACGTCCGCGCGATGCCGAGGCAGCGTCAGCTCGCCCTGGCCCTCGACCTCGAAGCCGGCGTCCTTGATCATGTCGAGGTCGGCCTGCCCGGCCTGGCCCTCGCTGGTCAGGTAGTCGCCCAGGAAGATCGAGTTGGCCAGGTGCAGGCCCAGCGGCTGCATGCTGCGCAGGTGCACCTCGCGGCCGCCGGCGATCCGGACCTCGACGTCGGGGCAGACGAACCGGACCATCGCCAGGATCCGCAGGCAGCGCTGCGGGGTGAGGTTCCACTCCTTGGCCAGCGGGGTGCCCTCGAACGGGATCAGGAAGTTGACGGGCACCGAGTCCGAGCCCAGCTCGCGCAGCGCGAAGACCACGTCCACCAGGTCCGCGTCGCTCTCGCCCATGCCCGCGATCAGGCCGGAGCAGGCGGACAGCCCCGCGCCGTGCGCCTTCTGCACGGTGTCCACCCGGTCCGCGTAGGTGTGGGTGGTGGTGATGTCCCCGTAGGTGCTCTCGGAGGTGTTCAGGTTGTGGTTGTAGGCGTCCACGCCGACCGCGGCCAGCCGCTCGGCCTGGTTGTCGGAGAGCAGGCCCAGGCAGGCGCAGATCTCGACGCCCGGCTCCTGGTCCTTGATCGCGCTGATGGTGTCGGCGACCCGCTCGATGTCACGGTCCGTCGGACCGCGCCCGCTGGCCACCAGGCAGACCCGCTTGGCGCCGCCGGCCACCCCGGCCACCGCCGCCTGGGCGGCCTCGGCCGGCTTGAGCCAGGTGTACTTGAGGATCTCCGCCTTCGAGCCCAGCCGCTGGGAGCAGTAGTTGCAGTCCTCCGGGCAGAGCCCGCTCTTGAGGTTGACCAGGTAGTTGAGCTTCACCCGGCGGCCGAACCACTGCCGGCGCACCCGCCCGGCGGCGGCGACCACGTCGAGCAGCTCGTCGTCGGTGGTGGCGAGGACGGCCAGCGCTTCCTCCCTGGTGGGGAGCTCGCGGTTAAGGCCCTTGGCAGTGAGAGTGTCGAGCAGATCCATGGTTCTGATCCTGCCGCGACCGGCTGGAGCGGCGCCATAGCGAAACGGCCAGAAGATCCTGCCAGCGGTGTGCAAGTTGTCACAGTGGCAGCTGGTGGGACGGTTCGCACCCGACCACTCGGGCGCCGGGCCGCCACCGCATCCGGACGGATCCCCGCTGACCTGCGCCGCCCTGATCCTGCATACAATCTGCGGCATGACCACGCAGGGGGATTCCCGCTCCATACCCGACGGCCCGGCCGAGATCCCAGGCTCCGTCAGAAACGGCGCCCGGAGCGGTTTCACCCGGGCCCGGCTGATCGGCTGGGGCGGTGCGGTGGTCCTGCTCGGGGCCGGCGGGTTCGTGGTCGCCAGCCCGCACCCCGGCGACTGGCTGCCCGGGCTCGGCCCGTCCAGCAAGGACAAGCCGGTCTCGGTGGTCGGCAACCCCGCGCCCACCTCGGCCACCGACCCGGTGCCGTTCACGGTGGACGGTTACTTCCCGGTCGCCAAGCCGGTCGAGGTCAACGCCTACAAGGCGCACCGGTCCGGTGGACGGCAGGGCAACGACTGCGCCGAGACGCTGCGCGACCCGGCCAAGAACGTGCTCAAGGACTCCGGCTGCCAGGCCTACCTGGCCGTCAGTTTCAGCCGCCAGGACACCCGGGTGCTCACCAGTGTGACCGTACTGCGGTTCGCCGACGAGCAGCAGGCGGCCAAGGCCGCGGCCCTGGTGAACGGTCAGCCGGGGCTGTTCACCTTCGTGCTGCCGGACTCCTCGATCGCCGCCCCCTCGGCCGCACCCGGCGGCAAGCCGGATCTGCCGACGCGGGTGGAGGCGGTGGAGCGCTACCTGACCATCACCAGCTCGCGGTTCGCCGACGGCCACCAGCCTGCCGGGGCGGACGACCCGGAGCTGAGCGAGGCCACCCGGGCGGTGTCGTACACCGCCGGGATGTCCGTCTTCAGCTGGAACTGACCCCGCCCCGGGATTCCACCAGGCACCAGGCACCAGGAACCCGGGATCTGGACCCGGGCGCCTGACGGACCGTCAAACTCCGGGCCCGTCAACCTCACGGCCTGGCGGCCGGTCAGCCGTCCAGCCGGTCGACCGCGGTGACCTGCAGCACCGCGCGGCCCTCCTCGTCCGAGCCGTGCAGGTCCACCTCGGCGCTGATGCCCCAGTCGTGGTCGCCGGCCGGGTCGTCGAAGATCTGCCGGACCCGCCACAGGCCGTCCTCCTCGACCTCCTCGATCAGCAGCATCTTCGGACCACGGGCGTCGGGACCGGTGCCCAGGTCGTCGTGCTCCTCGTAGTAGGCGTCCATCGCGTCCGCCCAGCGGTCCGCGTCCCAGCCCGACTCGCCGTCCAACTCGCCCAGCGCGCGGTAGTTCTCGAGCGCGGCCAGCTCGACGCGGCGGAACATCTCGTTGCGCACCAGGACCCGGAAGGCGCGCGCGTTGGCGGTGACCGGCAGCGGCTTGGACTCCAGCTCCTTCTCCTGCGCGGAGGGCTCGGTGGGGTTGGCCAGCTGCTCCCACTCGTCCAGCAGGCTGGAGTCGACCTGGCGGACCAGCTCGCCGAGCCAGGCGATCACGTCCTTGAGCGCCTCGGTCTTCAGGTCGTCCGGCACGGTCTGCTCCAACGCCTTGTAGGCGCCGGCCAGGTAGCGCAGCACGATGCCCTCGGTGCGGGCCAGGTCGTAGTGGCCGACGTAGTCGGTGAAGGTCATCGCGCGCTCGTACAGGTCGCGCACCACCGACTTGGGCTGCAGCTGGTAGTCGCCGATCCACGGGTGCGCCCGGCGGTACACCTCGTAGGCGTGGTTCAGCAGCTCCTCCAGCGGCTTGGGCCAGGTCACCTCCTGCAGCCGCTCCATCCGCTCCTCGTACTCGATGCCGTCGGCCTTCATCTGGCCGATGGCCTCGCCGCGCGCCTTGTTCTGCTGGGCGGCCAGGATCTGGCGCGGGTCGTCCAGGGTGGCCTCGACCACCGAGACGACGTCCAGCGCGTAGCCGGGCGACTCCGGGTCCAGCAGCTCGAAGGCGGCCAGCGCGAAGGTGGAGAGCGGCTGGTTGAGCGCGAAGTTCTCCTGCAGGTCCACGGTCAGGCGCACGATGCGGCCATCCGCGTCCGGCTCGGCCAACTGCTCGACCACGCCGCCGGCCAGCAGCGAGCGGTAGATGGCGACCGTCTGGCGGATGTGCCGGCGCTGCGCGGACCGCTCCTCGTGGTTGTCGGTCAACAGGTGCCGCATCGCCTCGAAGGCGTTGCCCGGCCGGCCGATCACCGCCAGCAGCATCGCGTGGCTCACCTTGAACCGGGAGACCAGCGGCTCGGGTTCGGCCGAGATCAGCCGCTCGAAGGTCTCCTCCGACCAGCTGACGAAACCTTCCGGCGCCTTCTTGCGGACCACCTTGCGCTTCTTCTTCGGGTCGTCACCCGCCTTGGCCAGCGCCTTCTCGTTCTCCACCACGTGCTCGGGGGCCTGGGCCACCACCTGGCCCACGGTGTCGAAGCCGGCCCGCCCGGCCCGCCCGGCGATCTGGTGGAACTCGCGGGCCCGCAGCACCCGCACCCGCACGCCGTCGTACTTGGACAGGGCGGTGAACAGCACGGTGCGGATCGGCACGTTGACCCCGACGCCGAGCGTGTCGGTGCCGCAGATCACCTTCAACAGGCCTGCCTGGGCGAGGCGTTCGACCAGTCGGCGGTACTTGGGCAGCATCCCGGCGTGGTGCACGCCGATGCCGTGCCGCACGTACCGGGAGAGGCTGCGGCCGAACTTGGTGGTGAAGCGGAAGTTGCCGATCAGGTCGGCGATGGCGTCCTTCTCCGCCTTGGAGCACATGTTGATGCTCATCAGCGACTGCGCCCGCTCCACCGCCTCCTTCTGGGTGAAGTGCACGACGTAGACCGGTGCCTGACCGGTCGTCAGCAGCTCCTCCAGGGTGTCGTGCAGGGTGGTCCGCTTGTACTCGTAGAACAGCGGGACCGGGCGGGTGGCGGAGCGGACCACGGTGGTGGTGCGGCCGGTGCGCCGGGTCAGGTCCGTCTCGAACCGGCGCACGTCGCCCAGGGTGGCCGACATCAACAGGAACTGCACGTGCGGCAGTTCCAGGATCGGGATCTGCCAGGCCCAGCCGCGGTCCGGTTCGGCGTAGAAGTGGAACTCGTCCATCACCACCTGGCCGACGTCGGCCCGGGCGCCGTCCCGCAGCGCGATGTTGGCCAGCACCTCGGCGGTGCAGCAGATGATCGGCGCGGTCGGGTTGACGCTCGCGTCGCCGGTCATCATGCCGACCTGCTCGGTGCCGAAGATCTTGCACAGGTCGAAGAACTTCTCCGAGACCAGCGCCTTGATCGGCGCGGTGTAGAAGGTCCGCTTGCCCTCGGCCAGCGCGGCGAAGTGCGCGCCGGCGGCGACCAGCGACTTGCCCGAGCCGGTCGGCGTCGCCAGGATCACGTTGGCGCCGGTGAACAGCTCGATCAGCGCCTCCTCCTGGGCCGGGTAGAGGGTGATGCCGCGCTCCTCGGTCCACCCCGCGAAGGTGGTGTACAGCGCGTCGGGGTCGGCCGGCTTCGGCATCAGGTCCAGGAGGGTCACCTGGCCACCCTACCGTTCACCTGCGCCGACCCCGCGTGCACCGGTACGGGTGCGTTCGCGGCCCCGGTGTGCAGCGGATGACGTTGCCCGCTCCAGTGGGCGCGTGTAAGTCTGCGCACCATGATCCCTGCACCCGAGGTGTCCGCCCGGCCCACCGCTCCCGGCGCCGTCTTCGACTGGCTGGACGAGGCCGCAGAGCTGCGCGCCCGGGCCGGCCTGACCCGCACCCTGCGCAGCCGGCCCGCCGAGGACCCGGTGCTCGACCTGGCGAGCAACGACTACCTCGGCCTGACCCACCACCCCGTGGTCACCGGGGCCGCCGCCGAGGCGGCCCGCCGCTGGGGCGGCGGCTCGACCGGCTCCCGCCTGGTCACCGGCACCACCGCGCTGCACACCGAGCTGGAGGCCGAACTGGCCGACTTCTACGGGGTGGAGGCGGCGCTGGTCTTCTCCTCCGGCTACGCGGCGAACCTGGCCGCGCTGACCGCGCTGACCGACCCGGACACGCTGATCGTCTCGGACGCCTACAACCACGCCTCGCTGATCGACGGCTGCCGGCTCTCCCGCAGCCGGGTGCACCGGGCCGCGCACGCCTCGCCGGAGGCGGTCGCGACCGCGCTGGCCGAGCGCGCGCAGCCGCGGGCGCTGGTGGTCAGCGACACGGTCTTCTCGGTGGACGGCAACGCCGCGCCGATCGCCGGCCTGTCGGCCGCAGCCCGGGCACACGGGGCGGCGCTGCTGGTGGACGACGCGCACGGCCTCGGGGTGCTCGGGCCGGGCGGGCGCGGGGCGCCGGCGGCGGTCGGGCTGACGGGTGCCCCGGACGTGGTGGCCACCGCGACGCTCTCCAAGTCGCTCGGCTCGCAGGGCGGCGTGGTCTTCGGGCCGCAGCGGGTGATTCGGCACCTGGTGGAGACCGCCCGTACCTTCATCTTCGACACCGGCCTGGCGCCGGCCGCGGTCGGGGCGGCGCTGGGCGCGCTGCGCCTGCTGCGCGCCGAGCCGCAGCGGGCCGAGCGGGCCCGCGAGGTGGCCCGCACCCTCGCTGCCGAGCTCACCACCGCGGGGCTGCGCGCCAGCGACCCGGACGCCGCCGTGGTCTCGGTGCGGGCGGCAGGCCCCGAGCAGGCGGTCGCCTGGCGCGACGCCTGCCGCGACGCGGGCCTGGCGGTGGGCTGCTTCCGCCCGCCGTCCGTGCCCGACGGCTACTCCCGCCTGCGCCTGACCGCCCGGGCCGACCTGACGCAGCAGCAGATCACGCAGGCGGTGCGGACTCTGGTGCGCACCCGCCCGCAGGCCTGAGCCGGCCCCCGGCGGCGGCCGCCAGCAGGGGCAGCGCGGCCGCCGCGAAGCAGAGCGGCAGCGGAGCCCGGCTCGCCAGCGGGGCGGCAAGCGCGGTCCCCAGTGCGGAGCCGGCGTTGAAGGCGGTGTTGACCCAACTCCCGGCCGCCGTCCGCCGCCACCGGGGCGCCCGCTGGTCCGCGAGCAGGTAGGCCGTGGCCAGGACGGGGCTGACGAAGACTCCCAGGACCGCCACCCCCACCAGCAGCGCGCCCGTCCCGGGAGCGCACCCCGCCACCGCGACGCCCACGCCCAGACCGACGGCTCCCCAGGTCAGCCGGATCGCCGGCGGTGCCTGCCAGCGCACCGCGCCGTGCGTCAGGCCGCCCAGTGCGCTGCCCGCGGCCAAGGCCGCCTCCAGCCAGGGCAGCGCGCCCGTCCCGGCGGCGGCGACCACCAGCAGCAGCCCGAGCGTGCCCAGGGCCAGACCTGCCGCGCCCGCGACCAGCACCGGCCGCCCGATGCCGGGTACCCGGCGCGGCAGCCCGCCGCCCGTCGCGGCCTGCCGCCGCGCCGTGGGCGGTGCGAGCAGCGCCAGCCCGAGCGAGCCGCTGAGCACCAGCCCCGCGCTGACCAGCAGGCCGGCCCGCCCGCCGGTCAGCCCGACCAGCAGCGGACCGCCCACGTACAGCAGCTCCTCGGTCACCGCGTCCACGCTGAACGCGCGTTCCAGCTGGGGCCCCGGCCCGAGCAGCTCGCTCAACCCGGCCCGCAGCACGGGCCCCAGCGGGGGAGCGCAGGCCCCGGCCGCGGCGGCCGACAGCGGCAGCCAGCGCGGGCCGGTGAGGGCGAGCGCGAGGAGCAGCGCAGCGTAGAGCAGGGCCAGCGCCGGCAGCACCCGCCGCACGCCGTGACGGTCGATCAGCCGGGCCCGCGCCGGCGCCAGCGCGGCCGCGGTCAGCCCGAACAGTGCCAGCACCGTGCCGACCGAGGCGTAGGACCCGGTGGTGCCACGGACCGTCAGCACCAGGGCGAGGGAGACCGTGCCGTAGGAGAGCCGCCCCACCAGGGCGGCCAGGAACACCGGCGCGAGGCCGGGAATGCGGTTCATCGGAGGGTTCCTCAACGGAGAGAGCGTGCAAGGGGACGCCGAAGGACCGCACCACCACGAAGTGCGGCCACACGCTCTGCCCTACGCACGGAAGAGGAACACGCCCTCACGCTAGCAGCGCCACTGCCGCTACTGTCAGGGTTCACCACCGTTAACCCCTCTGGAGGCTCCCTCATGACCCGGTTCGTCACCCTGGAGGTCGCGGACGCCGTCGGCACCATCCGCCTGGCGCGCCCGCCGATGAACGCGCTGGACGTCGCCATGCAGGACCAGCTGCGCGAGGTCGCCGACGAGGCGGCGGCCCGCGAGGACGTGCGGGCCGTGGTGGTCTACGGCGGCGAGAAGGTGTTCGCGGCCGGCGCGGATATCAAGGAGATGCAGCGGATGGGGTACACCGACATGGTGGCCCGCGGCGGCGCGCTGCAGGACGCGTTCACCGCGGTGGCCCGGATCCCGAAGCCCGTGGTGGCCGCCGTGACCGGGTACGCGCTCGGCGGCGGCTGCGAGCTCGCGCTCTGCGCGGACATCCGGATCGCCGCCGAGAACGCCAAGCTCGGCCAGCCGGAGATCCTGCTCGGCCTGATCCCCGGGGCCGGCGGCACCCAGCGCCTCGCCCGGCTGGTCGGCCCGGCCAAGGCCAAGGAGCTGATCTTCACCGGCCGCATGGTGCGCGCCGACGAGGCGCTGCGGATCGGCCTGATCGACCAGGTGGTCCCGGCCGAGGAGGTCTACCAGGCCGCCCTGGACTGGGCCGGCAAGCTCGCCGCAGGCCCGGCCTGGGCGCTGCGCGCCGCGAAGGAGGCGGTCGACCGCGGCCTGGAGACCGACCTGGACACCGGCCTGGCCATCGAGCGCAGCCTGTTCGCCGGCCTGTTCGCCACCGAGGACCGCACCACCGGCATGCGCAGCTTCGTCGAGGAGGGCCCGGGAAAGGCCAAGTTCAACTAGCTGCTAGCTGCTAGTTATCCGGTGCGGAGAGCAGCACCCCGGCACCCACCGGACGGTAGCCGGCGGCCTGGAGCACCCGGACGCCGGTCGCATTGCCGGGCGCCTGCTGCGCCCAGAGGGCATCGCCATCGGGCAGCAGGTGACGGGCGCTCAGCGCCATGGCCCGGCCCAGGCCGCGGCCATGGCGCCTGCGGGTCCACCTCGACCGCGGCCTCCCCGCGGCCCCGCGGCCCCGCGGCACCACGGTGACACCTTCCGCAGTGCCGCCTACCGCGGTTCGCCGTCCGGCGGTTCCCCCTTCCGGGTGAGGCACGGCATGGTGCCGGGCCCCGCCGGGCCCAGCTCGGGCACCATCGTGAAGCCCAGCTGTGGCGGCCGTTAAGCAAAGCTCGATGGACCGCACCCCTTCCCACCAGGCAGATTGCTTCCTGCCCGGTTGCGCGATGGCGCCGTTGCCGGGCGGACCCTCGCCCGTGCCACCGCCCCTCAGGAGCCGCAGCCGTGAAGGCACTCGTCAAGAAGCACGCCGAGCCCGGACTGTGGCTGACCGAGGTCCCGGAGCCGGAGATCGGCCCGGCCGACGTGCTGATCAAGGTGCTGCGCACCGGCATCTGCGGCACCGACCTGCACATCCGCAAGTGGGACGGTTGGGCCCAGCAGACCATCAAGACGCCGCTGACGATCGGTCACGAGTTCGTCGGCGAGGTCGTGGCGCTCGGCCCGGGGGTCACCGACATCACCGTCGGCGACCTGGTCAGCGGCGAGGGCCACCTGGTCTGCGGCAAGTGCCGCAACTGCCTGGCCGGCCGCCGCCACCTGTGCCCCAACACGGTGGGCCTGGGCGTCAACCGCGACGGCGCCTTCGCCGAGTACGTGGCGCTGCCCGCCTCCAACGTCTGGGTGCACCGGGTGCCGGTCGACCTGGACGTGGCCGCCATCTTCGACCCGTTCGGCAACGCCGTGCACACCGCGCTCTCCTTCCCGCTGGTCGGGGAGGACGTGCTGGTCACCGGCGCGGGCCCGATCGGCATCATGGCCGCGGCGGTGGCCAAGCACGCCGGCGCCCGGCATGTGATGATCACCGACGTCAGCCCGTACCGGCTGGAGCTGGCCCGCGAGGTGGGCGTCTCGCTGGCGCTGGACGTGTCCCAGCACACCATCGAGGAGGGCCAGCAGAAGCTCGGCCTGCGCGAGGGCTTCGACGTGGGCCTGGAGATGTCCGGCCGGCCCGAGGCGCTGCGCTCGATGATCGCCAACATGACGCACGGCGGCAGGATCGCCATGCTCGGCCTGCCCGCCGAGGAGTTCGCGATCGACTGGGCGAAGGTCGTCACCTCGATGATCACCCTCAAGGGCATCTACGGCCGCGAGATGTTCGAGACCTGGTACGCGATGTCGGTGCTGCTGGAGGGCGGCCTGGACCTCAGCCCGGTGATCACCGGCCGGTACCCGGCCACCGAGTTCGAGGCCGCGTTCGACGAGGCGGCGGGCGGCCGCTGCGGCAAGATCATTCTCGACTGGTCGAACATCTGACACCCGCTTAGGAGAGCTGTGTTCAACTCTGTGCGCGACGACATCCGCACCACCCTGGAGGAGATCCGGGAAGCCGGTCTCTTCAAGCCGGAGCGGGTGATCGGGTCCCCGCAGAGCGCCACCGTCACGGTCCCCGGCGGCGAGGTGCTGAACTTCTGCGCCAACAACTACCTGGGCCTGGCCGACCACCCCGCGGTGGTCGCCGCCGCCAAGGAGGCGCTGGACCGCTGGGGCTACGGGATGGCCTCGGTCCGCTTCATCTGCGGCACGCAGGACGTGCACAAGGAGCTGGAGCAGCGGCTCTCGGAGTTCCTGGGCCAGGAGGACACGATCCTCTACTCCTCCTGCTTCGACGCCAACGGCGGCGTGTTCGAGACCCTGCTGGACGAGCGCGACGCGGTGATCTCCGACGCGCTCAACCACGCCAGCATCATCGACGGGATCCGGCTCAGCAAGGCCGCCCGGTACCGGTACGCCAACCGTGACCTGGCCGAGCTGGAGCAGCGCCTGAAGGAGAGTCAGGACGCCCGGCGCCGACTGATCGTCACCGACGGCGTCTTCTCGATGGACGGCTACGTGGCGCCGCTGCGCGAGATCTGCGACCTGGCCGACCGGTACGACGCCATGGTGATGGTCGACGACTCGCACGCGGTCGGCTTCGTCGGCCCCGGCGGGCGCGGCACCCCGGAGCTGCACGGGGTGATGGACCGGGTCGACATCATCACCGGCACCCTGGGCAAGGCGCTCGGCGGGGCCTCCGGCGGCTATGTCGCGGCCCGCCAGGAGATCGTGGCGCTGCTGCGCCAGCGCTCGCGCCCGTACCTGTTCTCGAACTCGCTCGCGCCGGTGATCGCGGCCGCCTCGCTGACCGTGCTGGACCTGATCGAGAGCTCGCACGAGCTGCGCGAGCGGCTGGCGGCCAACACCGCGCTGTTCCGCACCGAGATGACCGCGGCCGGGTTCGAGATCCTGCCCGGCGACCACCCGATCGCCCCGGTGATGATCGGCGACGCGGCCAAGGCCGGGCGGCTGGCCGAGCTGCTGCTGGAGCGCGGGGTGTACGTGATCGGGTTCTCCTACCCGGTGGTCCCGCACGGTGCGGCCCGGATCCGGGTCCAGCTGTCGGCCGCCCACTCGGAGGCGGACGTGCGCCGCGCGGTCGCCGCCTTCGTGGACGCCCGGGCGGCGCTGGAGGGCTGAGCGGCGCCGAGGCCTTGTCGGCGCAGGATCCGACCTGCCCGCTGCCGGGGCTGCCCCGCCGGCGGGGCTGGCAGAATTGCCTCGTGATCGACGCGAGACGGCTGCGGACGCTGCGCGCCGTGGCGGACCACCGAACGGTGACCGCCGCGGCTGCGGCGCTCTACCTCACCCCCTCCGCCGTCTCCCAGCAGCTGGCCGCGCTGGAACAGGAGACGGGGCACGCGCTGCTCGCCCGGGACGGGCGCGGGGTGCGGCTGACGGCAGCCGGGGAGATCCTGGTCGGCCACGCGGACGCGGTGCTGGCCCAGCTGGAGCGGGCCGAGGCGGACCTGGCGGCCTACGCCACCGGCGCCCAGGGCCAGGTCACCGTGGCCGCCTTCGCCACCGGCATCGCCCAGGTGCTCGCACCCGCGATCGAGGTGCTGGCCGAGTCCGCCCCCGGGGTCCGGCTCAAGGTGCTGGACGCCGAGGGGGATGCCAGCCTGCCGATGGTGCTGGACGGGCAGGCCGACCTCGCGGTCGCGGTCGAGTACCGCGGTGCGCCGCGCGCCGACGACCAGCGGCTGGCCCGCTTCCCGCTCTACGCCGAACCGTTCGAGGCGGTGCTGCCGCTGCACCACCGGCTGGCCGGCCGCGGACCGGTGCCGATGGCGGACCTCGCCGACGAGCCGTGGATCGGCCCGTACCCCGGCAACCCGTGCCACGACGTGGTGCTGCTGGCCTGCGAGCACGCCGGCTTCGCGCCGCGCCTGGTGCACTCCTCGGACGACTTCCGGGCCGTGGTGGCCCTGGCCGCCGCCGGTGCCGGGGTCGCGCTGGTGCCGCGCTCGGCGCTCAGCGGCGTCGACCTGTCCCGCGTCGCGGTGCGCGCGGTGGACAGCGAGCTGGCCACCCGCAAGGTCTTCGCCGCGGTGCGCGGCGGCGCGGAGCAGCACCCGCTGATCCGCCCGGTGCTGGACGCGCTGCGCACGGCGGCGGCCCAGCTCGCCCTGGCCCCGTAGGGCACTGCTGTTACCCCGGCCGCCGGCGCCAATTTGTCGGCTGCTGCCAGCACACATGCCGCTGGCGCCCCGTAGGCTACGGCCATGATCACGAACCCTGGTACCGACGGTCCCGACGCCCTGCTGCCCGTCGGGGTGATCGGCCTCGGCGACATCGCGCAGAAGGCCTACCTGCCGGTGGTCACCGCGCTGCCCGGCCTCGATCTCCGGCTGATGACCCGGGACCGGGCCAAGCTGGGCCGGATCGGCGACCGCCACCGGATCCCCGCCGCGGCCCGCTTCACCGAACTCGGCGCGCTGATCGACAGTGGCGTCCGGGCCGCCTTCGTGCACGCCGCCACCGAGCAGCACGTGCCGATCGTCGAGCAACTGCTCACCGCGGGCGTGGACGTGTACGTGGACAAGCCGCTGGACTACACCCTCGCCGGGGCCCGACGCCTGGTCGAGCTGGCCGAGGGCACCGGGCGCTCGCTCGAGGTCGGCTTCAACCGCCGCCACGCGCCCGGCTACCAGCAGGCCCAGGAGCGCCCGCGCGACCTGATCGTGCTGCAGAAGAACCGCGAGGGCCTGCCCGAGCAGGCCCGCACCCTGGTCTTCGACGACTTCATCCACGTGGTGGACACGCTGCGGTTCCTGGCCCCGGGCGAGATCTCCCACGTCGACGTCCGGGCTCGGACCAGGGACGGGCTGGTCGAGCACCTGGTGCTCACACTCGGCGGCGAGGGGTTCACCGCACTCGGCATCATGAACCGGGTCTCCGGCGCCACCGAGGAAGTCCTCCAGGTGTCCGGCGCCGACGCCAAGCGCGAGGTGCACAACCTCGCCGAGGTGATCGACCACCGCGGCCAGCCCACCGTGCGCCGACGCGGTGACTGGGTGTCAGTGGCCCGCCAGCGCGGCATCGAGCAGTGCGTCACCGGCTTCCTGGACGCGGTGCGGGCCGGGCGGACGGTCTCGGCCCGGGACGCGCTGGCCACCCACGAGCTGTGCGAGGAGATCGTGCGGCGGATCGGCGAGTAGCGCATCGGGGGCGGGGCGGGGTGCCCGGTTCCGTTCCCGGTGCGGGCACCCCATCCCACCCCCGTTCGGTCAGTGCCCGGTCAACTCCCCATCAGCGCGGGGAACCCGGCCGGGTCGGTTTCGAAGCCGCGCCGGCTCTCCCCCCGCAGCACCCAGACGCCGGCCGCGTCGCGCACGAAGTCGGCCACCCGGGCCGCGGTGGTGGACCCGAACTGGGACAGGTCCACGGTGGCCAGCAGCCGCCGGTGCTCGTTGATCCGCACCTCGGGCGCGGCCACCTGCCGGAAGGTCAGCCGGCCGTCCTGCTGCTGGATCGCGACCCCGATCACCACCCGCTTGTACCGGGTGGAGACCCGCTCGAACTCCACCGTGAGCCGCTCGTCGATCGCGGCGCCGCGCCCGTCCCGGCTGTCCCGGCTCAGCTCGATGGTGCCCTCGGGGGAGCGGCTGTCGAAGTGGACCAGGTAGGCGGGGGCCGCCTGCGGGTCGTCCACCTGGTAGACGGCGGCGATCAGGTCCAGGTCGTGTGCGGGCGTGCCCGCCGGGTTCGGATCCCAGGCCAGGGTCACCTCGACCCGCCCGAGGCCCTTGTTGAGGCTGCTCATGACGTTCTCCCCCTCCGCTTGTCGGCGTACCGGCCAGCCATCGTATGACGAACTGTCAGGCACCGGGTGAGTTCGGGCTGGCCGAGCCGACCTTGAGCGGCTCGGCCGAGCTGAGACCGCAGCAGTTGCCGCTCCTACCTCTTGGGCTTGGCCGACTTGGGCGCTGACTTCGGCGCCGACTTGGGCGCCGGCTTCTCCTGCACCGCCTTCGCCGCCTGCTTCTCGTGCAGGGCCTTCACCCGGGCCGCCTCATTGCGCACCTCGCCCTGGATCAGGCGCTCGGAGCGCAGCCAGTCCGGGACCGACTCCTTGATCTCCTCGATCTCGGCGCTGGTCAGCGCCTCGGTGATGCCGCCCCGGGCCAGGCCGGAGACGGAGATGCCGAGCTTGGCGGCCACCACCGGGCGCGGGTGCGGGCCGTTCTGGCGCAGGTCGAGCAGCCACTGCGGCGGCGTGGTCTGGAGCGCGTTCAGCTCCTCCCGGGAGACGACACCCTCCTGGAACTCGGCCGGGGTGGCCGGGAGGTAGACGCCGAGCTTCTTGGCAGCGGTGGCCGGCTTCATCGTCTGGGTCGTCTTGGGCTTGTGCGAAGTCATGGGCACCAGGGTAAGCGAGAAGTACGGAGTCGCTGGTCACGGTGGGTAGCCTGGGGGCGTGACGGATATCCAGGCGACCGACCCGGCCCCCTCCACGGCAGCGTTCCGGCTCGCGTACGTGCCCGGCGTGACCCCCACCAAGTGGCTGCGGGTCTGGGCCGAGCGGCTGCCCGACGTGCCGCTGACCCTGGTGCAGGTCGGGTCGACCGAGGGCGGCGCGGCGCTGGTCGCGGGGGAGGCGGACGCCGGTCTGGTGCGGCTGCCGGTCGACCGCACGGTGCTCAGCGCGATCCCGCTGTACACCGAGACCACGGTGATCGTGCTTCCCAAGGACCACCTGCTGACCGCGTTGGACGAGGTCACCGTGGCGGACCTGGCCGAGGAGGTGCTCTGGCAGCCGCTGGACGACACCCTGGACTGGGCCGAGCGTCCCGGCACACCCGCCTACGAGCGGCCGGAGACCACGGCGGGCGCGATCGAGCTGGTGGCCGCGGGGGTGGGCCTGCTGCCGGTGCCGCAGTCGCTGGCCCGGCTGCACCACCGGCGGGACCTGACGTTCCGACCACTGGTGGGCGTGCCCCAGTCGCAGATCGCGCTGGCCTGGCCGGAGGCGGCGACCACCGAGCTGGTCGAGGAGTTCATCGGGATCGTCCGGGGCCGCACCGCGAACAGCTCGCGCGGGCGCGCCAAGGAGGAGCCGAAGCCGGCGGCCGCGCCCAAGGCGAAGAAGCCCCAGCAGAAGGGCCAGGCCGCCGGTCAGGGGGTGCGGGCCAAGCAGGGTGGCAAGCCGGGTGCGAAGTCGGGAGCCAAGGCCGCCCCGGCCAAGCGCGGCCGCCCGGGCCGCCGCGCCCGGTAGGCGAGCCGCTCGCCCCCTCCAACGTGGCGCAGGCCCACCCCTGCTTGGGGGTGGGCCTGCGTCAGGTCCGACGGTGCGTCACTCGGTGCGTCACTGCGAGGGGCTGTCCGTCGCCCCCGGGGAGGCCTCCGCCGACGGAGCACCCGAGCCGCGGGCCGGCAGCAGCGGCGCGCAGGTCTTGTACGCGGCGGCGGTGGCCGGGTCCGCGGTGTTCAGGTCGCGCATGCTGCCGTTGGTGGGCAGCGTGACGCCGTGGTCCTTCAGGCAGCTGGCGAAGGCCTGCAGCGCACTGTTGTTCAGGTTGCCGCCGCGGCCCTGCCCGTTGCCCTGCGGGCGCAGCGAGGCGCAGGCCTGCATCGCGGCCTGCCGGGTCGGGTCGGCCGAGCCGCCCCCGAAACCGCCGCCGAAGCCGGCCCCGGGGCTGCCGCTGGGGCGACTGGACGGGCGCCCGCTGGGCCGTCCGCTCGGGCGGCCGGAAGGCAGGGTGACGCCGTGCTGCTTGAGGCAGTCGGAGTAGGCGGCGTACTGCTGCTGGTCACCGGAGGCGGAGGGCGAGGCGGTGGCCGGCGCCGACGAGGCGGTGCCGGCGGAGGACGAGCAGCCGGTCAGCAGCAGGCCGGCGGCCAGCAGGGCCGCGGCGCCGGCGGAGCGGATGGTGGTCCGGGTCAAGGCCGGTGCCTCCTGGTCTAGATGAAGCGGTCACCGCAGACTGTTGCGCACGGTCGTGGGGAAAGGCTGGGCCTTCCTGGGAGTTCCCCGCGCACCAGCCGGGCCACCTGACACCCTCGCCGCCCGGATTGCCCCACTCCACCCCCGTACGCGGCGAACCGGCTCCCACCTGCCTCCCACCTCCCTCCCAGCCTCTTCGAAGCGCGAGCTGGCCGAACCTTTGCCCGCCCGTACCTCCCTTTGACGATCTTGGGTTCCCACGCTCCCTCGAAGTCGGCCCGGCCGATCTCCCGCGCGGCAAGCTGCGTCCCGAGTCCGCGAGGTGATCAACTCGCGCCGGCCGGGCTGACTCCCTTGACCTGGAACGAGTTCCACCGCGCCCGCCATTGCCGCTAGTGCCGCGTCAGGCAGCCATCCAGCCATGGAGATCACGATTGTCGGGCCCCTCGGCTGGAGCTTCAGGCTGGATCCACGTGCCTGCTCACGATCCATGCGTGCTTGCCCACCTGGCGGAGACGGGTGAATCCGTAGTCCTCGAACAGTTCGACCGTCCCGCTGAAGAGGAAGCGGCCCTGGGCCTGGCGGCCGAGAGTGGCTTCGGTGATGGCCTCGACCAAGCCTCCGCCGGCCTGGGCGATCTGGTCGAGGGCACCCGCCAGGGCTGCGTGGGCGATGCCCCGGCGGCGGTGTTGCCTGTCGACGTAGATGCAGGTGATCCGCCAGTCCGGGAGCGGGGGCGCGTCCTTGTCGTACGCGCGTCGGTGCTTGATGTTGGACAGTTCCTCAGGGCTGCCGTACTGGCACCAGCCCTGGGCGGCGCCCTCGTCGTCGAGAACGAGTGCCGCATGTGCCTGGTCCGTGCGTACACGCTCCTCTTTGGCGGTGCGGTGGTCGATTCCCGGCCGGCCGCACTCGGGGTGGTAGCCGATGCACCAACAGCCGCCGAAGATGCCGTTGTTGCGTTCGACGAGTTCGGCGAACGCGTCCCAGGTCGAGGCGTTCAGTCGGCGGATGGTGTAACCCGCAGTCAGGGCCCGTTCGGTCACTGTCCGGCTGCCACGGCGCCGAGGAGGCGGGCGAGTTCGGCGGGCCTGGTGAACATCGGCCAGTGGCCGGAGTCGATGTCGACGAACTCGACGTTCTTGGCTCGGGTGAGCTCGGGCGCCTCGCCGGCGGCGATCCATTCGCGGGCCTGCTCCGGGGTGAACTCCGTGCAGACCACCACGACCGGGACCTCGTAGCGGCGTTCGTCCGACAGCCGGACCACGCCCCTGGCCACCTGCTCGGGGACGGGGATGGCATCGGCTTCGATGCGCTGTCGCAGTTCCTCGTCGAGGTCGGCGCTGTCCGCGCCCTCGAACGGGCCCCAGCCGGGGAAGGGCATGGCGCCGTCGCGCATCTCGAAGAAGTCGGCGTACGGCTGGCCGTCCTCGTTCGGGAAGCCGCCGATCAGCACCAGCTTGGCCACCCGCTCCGGGCGGGCGTCAGTGGCCAGCCAGCCGAGCGTGCAGGCGGCCGAGTGCGCCACGAGCAGGGGCTTTTCCGCCGCTGTGTCAACGGCGGCGAGGACCGCCGCCACCTGTTCGTCGAGCGTGGCCGAGGAGTGTCCGTCGCCCTGGCCCGGAAGGGTCACCGGCCGCGGACGGTGACCGAGCGCCTCAAGGGCCGGTGCCACCGCGTCCCACGCGGTGCCGTCCAGCCACAGGCCGCCGATGAGCAGGATTTCCACAGTGAGATCAACTTTCCGTCGAGGTGGGAGCGGTGGCAGCAGCCGAAAGCGTCGCGTGCGCCGCGCAGCGGACACGGCCTGCCCGGTCGGGCTTTGCCATGCTAGGAGCGATTCAGGACGATCTGCTTCCTGATTGCCAGGAAGCCGCCTACGCTGTCCGGCGTGGAGACCGGAACGAGCCCCACCGCCCGCGCACTGCGCACCCTTGAAATCCTGCGGACCCGCCCCGGCACGACGGCCGAGCAACTCGCGGAGAAGCTCGGAGTGACCGATCGCGCCGCACGTCGCTACGTCGCGATCCTGCGGGAGGCCGGCATCCCCGTGGATTCCGTGCGCGGCCCGCACGGCGGCTACCAACTGCGCCGCGGGACCAGGCTGCCACCGGTGAGCTTCACCCAGAGCGAAGCGGTCGGCCTGGTCATGGCGGTGCTCGACGGCAGGCCCGCCGCCACCGACTCTGGGGACCTCGTCGGCTCCGCCCTCGCCAAGGTCATCCACGCGCTGCCCGAGGGGATCGGGCGTCAGGCGGCGGCACTGCGCGAGCACGCCGCGGCCGCGCCCGATCCGAGTGCGGCCTACGCCGATCCCGCCATCACGAGCGCCCTGGTGGACGCGATCGCGTCCAGGCGGCGTGTGGTGATCACCTACCGCAGCGAGGCCGGCAACCAGTGGCAGGCGGCGGTGGACCCGTGGGCGGTCGTCGTGCGCCGGGCGCGCTGGTACCTGCTCTGCCATTCCCATCGTGCGGACGCCGTGCGCACCTACCGGGTCGACCGGGTACTGGCGGCCGAGGAGACTGCGGTCGCGTTCCGGATGCCTGAGGACCTCGACCCGGTCGCAGTGCTGGAGGAGAACCTCGGCACCGGATGGGCCTATCCCACGCGGGTGCTCTTCGACGCACCGGCGGAGCAGGTAGCCCCGTGGGTCGGGCCATCGATGGGGCGGCTCGAACCCGTCGGGGCGGCGGGACAGCAGTGCGTGCTCGTCGGCAGCACCCGCAACCCGGCGATGTATGCGCAGGAATGGTTGGCGGCGGTCCCCTTCGCCTTCCATATCGTGGGCGGGACGGAGCTTCGGGACGCGGTGGCCAACCTGGCGTCCCACCTTGCCGCCGCCGTCTCCGAACCGGCATCGGGGGCGGGGCAGGGTTGGCGCCGAGGCGTCGGCGGCCAGTGAACTCCTGACCTCCACAGCTGGCTCAGGCGGACGTCTCAGCGGCGCTCGCGCATCCCGTGGTGGCCGGCGTTTCCGGTCCGGTGCGCCAGACAGCCGCACGGGGGAGTGGCCGAAGCGGGCCCCGCCTCGGCGATGCCGTAGGGGTGCGACAACAGGGCCCCTGAAAGGTTGGTTGGCTTCGACGCCGTTCGAGCTACCAAGGGGCTCTGCGGTGTTGACGGTGTCGAAGCTCGGAGCCCCTGCCCTGGGGTCGGCAGGCGGTGTCGGAGGAGGTGCCCGGGGTTGAAAACAAGCACGCATGATTGCTTTTTTCGTTCCGCTGGCCCACCATCGTTCCCAGCTACGCCCCGTGCCCCGCGCCAGAGAGGCCGCCGCATGTCCGCCAGCACTGCCCCCCAACCTGTTCGGCCGGTGCGGCCGCTTCGGATCGGGAACGCGTCCGGTTTCTACGGGGACCGGTTCGCCGCGTTCGAGGAGATGCTCGGTGGGGGGCCGCTGGATGTGGTGACCGGGGACTACCTGGCCGAGTTGACCATGTTGATCCTGGCCCGGGACCGGCTGAAGGATCCGCAGGCCGGGTATGCCAAGGGGTTCCTGCGGCAGTTGGAGGGGTGCCTGGGGCTGGCGGCGGACCGGGGGGTGCGGATCGTGGTCAACGCCGGCGGGCTGAACCCGGCGCGGCTGGCCGAGGCGGTCGAGAAGCTGGCCGGGCGCCTGGGCGTCGCGACCCGGGTGGGGTACGTCACGGGTGACGACCTGCTGGGCCGGGCCGCCGAGTTCACCGAGCCGGCCCAACTGCTCGCCGCCAACGCCTACCTGGGCGCCTTCGGCATCGCGGACTGCCTGCGGTCCGGCGCGGATGTCGTGGTGACCGGCCGGGTGACCGACGCCGCCCTGGTGGTCGGCCCGGGGGTGGCCCACTTCGACTGGCAGCGCACCGACTTCGACGCGCTGGCCGGGGCCGTGGTGGCCGGCCACGTGCTGGAGTGCGGCGCGCAGGCCACCGGCGGCAACTACGCGTGGTTCACCGAGCTCGCCGACCCGGCCCGCCCCGGCTTTCCGCTGGCCGAGCTGCACGCGGACGGCAGCAGCGTGATCACCAAGCACCCTGGCACCGGCGGGGCCGTCACCGTCGACACGGTCACCGCCCAACTCCTCTACGAGACGGGCGGACCGCGCTACCTGGGACCCGACGTCACGGCGCGGCTGGACACCGTGCAGCTGGCGCAGCAGGGCCCGGACCGGGTGCGGATCAGCGGGGTGCGCGGCGAGGCCCCGCCCGCCACCCTCAAGGTGGGCCTCAACCGGCTGGCCGGCTGGCGCAACGAGGTGGTCTTCGTGCTCACCGGCCTGGACATCGAGCAGAAGGCCGAGTTGGTGCAGCGCCAGGTCGAGGCGGGGCTGGGGCCGGACGGGCCGGCCGAGGTCCGGTGGACGCTGGCTCGGACCGACCAGCCGGACGCCCCCACCGAACAGCAGGCCGGCGCGCTGCTCCAACTCACCGTGCGCGACTCGGACCAGGCCAAGGTCGGCCGGTCGGTCAGCTCGGCCGCCGTCGAGCTGGGCCTGGCCAGCTACCCCGGTTTCCATCTGACGGCGCTGCCCGGCCCGGGAACCCCGTACGGTGTGTTCACCGCCGCCTACGTCGAGCAGGGCAGCGTCGAGCACTGGGCGGTGCGCCCGGACGGCGGGAGGGAGTTGATCCCGCCGGCCCCGGTGACTGCGGGGGAGGAACCCGAACTCCCGCTGCACCAAGCGCAGTACGAGCCGCACGGACCCACCCGCCGCGCCCCGCTCGGCCTGCTGGCCGCCGCGCGCAGCGGTGACAAGGGCGGCGACGCCAACCTGGGCGTGTGGGTGCGCAGTGACCCCGCCTGGCACTGGCTGGCCACCACCCTGACTACCGAACAGCTGCGCGAACTCCTCCCGGAGACGGAAAAGCTGACGATCCATCGGCATCTGCTGCCGAACCTGCGCGCCGTCAACTTCGTGATCGAGGGCCTGCTCGGCGAGGGCGTGGCCGCCCAGGCCCGGTTCGACCCGCAGGCCAAGGCGCTGGGGGAGTGGCTGCGCTCCCGCTACCTGGACATCCCCGAGGCTCTGCTGCCGAGCCTCCTCGCAAGCTCGGAGACTGCCCTGTGACCGTCCTGCCCACCCGGCTCGACCCGGCCGCGCCCGAGTACGCCGCCAACCGCACCGCGATGCTGGACAAGCTCGCGGCGCTGGACACCGAGCACGCCAAGGCGCTGGCCGGCGGCGGCCCCAAGTACGTGGAACGCCACCGCAAGCGCGGCAAGATGCTGGCCCGCGAGCGGATCGAGGCGCTGCTCGACCCGGACACCCCGTTCCTGGAACTGTCCCCGCTGGCCGCCTGGGGCAGCGACTACCCGGTCGGCGCGGCGATGGTCACCGGCATCGGCACGGTGGAGGGCACCGAGTGCCTGATCACCGCCAACGACCCCACCGTGCGCGGGGGTGCCAGCAACCCTTGGACCCTGCGCAAGGCGCTGCGGGCCAACGAGATCGCGCTGCGCAACCGGCTGCCGGTGGTCAACCTGGTCGAGTCCGGCGGTGCCGACCTGCCCAGCCAGAAGGAGATCTTCATCCCGGGCGGCGCGCTCTTCCGCGACCTCACCCGGCTCTCCGCGGCCGGCATCCCCACCATCGCCGTGGTCTTCGGCAACTCGACGGCCGGCGGCGCGTACGTGCCGGGCATGTCCGACCACACCATCCTGGTCAGGGAGCGGGCCAAGGTCTTCCTCGGCGGCCCGCCGCTGGTCAAGATGGCCACCGGCGAGGAGGCCGACGACGAGTCGCTCGGTGGCGCCGAGATGCACGCCCGCATCTCGGGCCTGGCCGACCAGTTCGCCGCCGACGAGCTGGACGCGCTGCGGCTGGCCCGGCGCACCGTGCTGCGCCTCAACTGGCGCAAGCCCGGCCCGCAGCCCGACCCGCTGGCCGCGCCGCCCCGGTACGCCGAGGAGGAGCTGCTCGGCATCGTGCCGGGCGACCTCAAGGTGCCGTTCGACCCGCGTGAGGTGATCGCCCGGATCGTCGACGGCTCCGACTTCGACGAGTTCAAGCCGCTCTACGGCACCAGCCTGGCCGCCGGCTGGGCCCGGATCCACGGCTACCCGGTCGGCATCCTGGCCAACGCGCAGGGTGTGCTGTTCAGCGCCGAGTCGCAGAAGGCCACCCAGTTCATCCAGTTGGCCAACCAGCGGGACATCCCGCTGGTCTTCCTGCACAACACCACCGGTTACATGGTCGGCAAGCAGTACGAGCAGGGCGGCATCATCAAGCACGGCGCGATGATGATCAACGCGGTCTCCAACAGCCGGGTGCCGCACCTGTCGGTGCTGATGGGCGCCTCCTACGGGGCCGGGCACTACGGGATGTGCGGGCGGGCCTACGAGCCGCGGTTCCTGTTCGCGTGGCCGAGCGCCAAGTCCGCGGTGATGGGACCGCAGCAACTGGCCGGCGTGCTCTCGATCGTGGCCCGCCAGTCGGCCGCGGCCAAGGGCCAGCCGTACGACGAGGAGGCGGACGCCACCATCCGCGCCATGGTCGAGCAGCAGATCGAGGCCGAGTCGCTGCCCGCCTTCCTGTCCGGCCGGCTCTACGACGACGGCGTGATCGACCCGCGCGACACCCGCACCGTCCTCGGGCTCGCCCTGTCCGCCGTGCACGGCGCGCCGGTCGAGGGCGCGCGCGGCTACGGCGTCTTCCGGATGTGAGGGCGATGAGCGAGGCGAGAGTGACGACCAACGCGAAGGCCGCGAGCGGGCTGACGGCCACCAGCGAGGGGGCGTCGACGAGCGACGTGCAGGCCGCGAGCGAGCTGACGGCCACCAGCGAGGGGGCGCCGATGAGCGACGTGCAGTCCACGAGCGAGCCGAAGGACCGTCAGACCATGATCCAGCGCCTGCTGATCGCGAACCGGGGCGAGATCGCCCGCCGGATCGCCCGCACCTGCCGCGAACTGGGCATCGCCACCGTGGCGGTGCACTCCGACCCGGACACGGGCGCCGCCCACGTGCGGGAGGCGGACAGCGCGGTGCGGCTGCCCGGCGCCGCCCCGGCGGACACCTACCTGCGGGCCGACCTGCTGGTCGCCGCCGCGCTGGCGGCCGGCGCCGACGCGGTGCACCCGGGCTACGGATTCCTCTCCGAGGACCCGCAGTTCGCCCGCGCCGTGCTGGCCGCCGGGCTGACCTGGGTCGGGCCGCCCCCGGCGGCGATGGCGGCGATGGGGTCCAAGACCGCCGCCAAGCAGCTGATGGCCGCCGCCGGCGTCCCGGTGCTGGCCCCGGTGGACCCGGCCGCCGCGACCGCGGCCGACCTGCCGCTGCTGGTCAAGGCGGCGGCCGGCGGCGGCGGCCGCGGCATGCGGGTGGTCACCGAACTCGCCGCGCTCCAAGGCGAACTGGCGGCGGCGGGCGCCGAGGCGCTGGCCGCCTTCGGCGACGGCGAGGTGTTCCTGGAGCCCTATCTGGCCACCGGTCGGCACATCGAGGTGCAGCTGCTCGCCGACGGACACGGCACGGTGTGGGCGCTCGGCGAGCGCGACTGCTCGATCCAGCGCCGCCACCAGAAGGTGATCGAGGAGACCCCCGCCCCTGGGCTGGACCCCGAACTGCGGGCCCGGCTGGCCGAGGCCGCCACCGCCGCGGCCCGGGCGATCGGCTACACCGGCGCCGGCACCGCCGAGTTCCTGCTCGGCTCGGACGGCCGGTTCTTCTTCCTGGAGATGAACACCCGCCTGCAGGTCGAGCACCCGGTCACCGAGTGCGTCACCGGCCTGGACCTGGTGGCCCTCCAACTGGCCGTCGCCGAAGGGGAGCGGCTCGGCCCCGAGCCGCCCGCCCCCGCCGGGCACGCGATCGAGGCCCGGCTGTACGCCGAGGACCCGGGCGCCGACTGGCAGCCGCAGAGCGGGGTGCTGCACCGGATCGAGTTCCCCGCGGGCCCGGGCCTACGGGTGGACTCCGGCGTGGTCAGCGGCGACACCGTCGGCGTGCACTACGACCCGATGCTCGCCAAGGTGATCGCCTGGGCGCCCACCCGGGCCGGCGCGGCCCGCCGGCTGGCCGACGCGCTGTCCCGCACCCGGATCCACGGCCTGACCACCAACCGCGAACTGCTCGCCCGCACCCTGCGCCACCCGGCGTTCCTGGCAGCCGAGTTGGACACCGCGTTCCTGACCCGCCACCCGGAGCTGCGCACCGGGCAGCCGGACCAGGAGCCGGACAGAAGCGAACTCCCCCTGGCCGCGCTGGCCGCCGCCCTGGCGGACGCCGCCACCCGCCGCACCCCGCTGCCCTCGGGCTGGCGCAACCTGCCCTCGCAGCCGCAGACCAAGCGGTATCAGGCAGCGGACGGTGCGGAACTGACGGTCCGTTACCGAATGACCCGGGACGGGCTGCAGGCCGAGGAGCACCCCGGCGTCCGGCTGCTGGAGTCCACCCCGGACCAGGTGGTGCTGGAGGTCGACGGCGTCCGCCGCAGCTTCCAGGTCAGCCGCTACGGCCGCCAGGTCCACCTGGACCAGCCCACCGGCAGCACCGCTCTCACCGCCCTGCCCCGCTTCCCCGAACCCGAGACCCAGGTCGACCCGGGCGCCCTGCTCGCCCCCATGCCCGGCACCGTGATCCGGACCGCCGTCACCGAGGGCGAGCAGGTGACGGCAGGTCAGCCGCTGCTCTGGCTGGAGGCGATGAAGATGGAGCACCAGGTCACCGCCCCCGTCGCGGGCACCCTGACCGCACTGCGCGCCGTGCCCGGCCAGCAGGTCGAGCTGGGCGCCCTGTTGGCCGTCGTCGAACCCGTACCCTCACCCTGACCGGAGGACCAGTTCCCATGGCACCGAACAGCACCGAGAGCCCGTTGATCGAGAGCCCCGAGCGGATCGCGCTGCGCCAGGCGGTCGGCGACCTGGGCCGCCGGTTCGGCTCCGAGTACTTCCTCAGGCGCGCCCGGGCCGGCGAGCACACCGACGAACTCTGGCAGGAGGCCGGCAAGCTGGGCTTCCTCGGCGTCAATCTGCCCGAGCAGTACGGCGGTGGCGGCGCCGGCGTCTACGAGCTGTCCATCGTGCTGGAGGAACTCGGCACGGTCGGCTGCCCGCTGCTGATGATGGTGGTCTCGCCCGCCATCTGCGGCACCATCCTGGCCCGGTTCGGCACCGAGGAGCAGAAGCGCGGCTGGCTGCCGGGCCTGGCCGACGGCAGCCGCCGGATGGCCTTCGCCATCACCGAGCCGGACGCCGGCTCCAACTCGCACCGGCTGTCGACGGTGGCCAAGCGGGACGGCTCGGACTGGATCCTGAACGGCCGCAAGGTCTTCATCTCCGGCATCGACGGCTCCGACGCCGTGCTGGTGGTCGGGCGCACCGCGGACGCCCGCACCGGCAAGCTCAAGCCCGCGCTGTTCATCGTCCCGCGTGAGACCCCCGGCTTCGAGTACCGGCCGATACCCATGGAACTGCTCTCCCCGGAGCGGCAGTTCCAGGTCTTCCTGGACGACGTGCGGCTGCCCGAGGAGGCGCTGGTCGGCGACGAGAACGCGGGCCTGCTGCAGCTGTTCGCCGGGCTCAACCCGGAGCGGATCATGACCGCCGCCTTCTCCCTCGGGGTGGCCCGCCAGGCGCTCAACACCGCCACCGAGTACGCCCGCACCCGCACGGTCTGGGACACCCCGATCGGCGCCCACCAGGGGCTGGCCCACCCGCTGGCCCAGTGCGCGATCGAGATCGAGCTGGCCCGGCTGATGATGCGCAAGGCGGCCCACCTGTACGACGCGGGCGACGACCTGGCCGCGGGCGAGGCGGCGAACATGGCCAAGTACGCCTCCGGGGAGGCGGCCACGCGCACCGTCGACCAGGCGGTGCAGACCCTCGGCGGCAACGGGCTGACCCAGGAGTACGGGCTGGCCGCGCTGCTCGCCGCCACCCGGGTGGGCCGGGTGGCGCCGGTCAGCCGCGAGATGATCCTCAACTACGTCGCCCAGCACACCCTCAAGCTGCCGCGCTCGTACTGACACCGGCACCGACACCCACGCAGGACACCGACACCCACGCAGGACACCGACACCCACGCAGGACAGCGACCCCGACCCCGACCCCGACCCGGGCCACCGAGGACCGACGCACGACACTGACACCCTGCCGCCCGCGTGCCGACCCCGGCACGCGGGTAGCACCAGGGGCATCCGCTTCGCTCCCCACCACCCGCAGGAGTCGCCATGGTGTTCCGCAGCCAGTACCCGGACGTGCCCGCCGTCGAGCTCCCGCTGCACGAGGCCGTGCTCGGCGACTCGGTCCAGTGGTACGCCGACACCCCCGCCCTGATCGACGGACTGACCGGAGCGAGCGTCAGCTACCGCGAACTCGGCGAGGCGGTGGACCGGGTGGCCGCGGGACTGGCCGAGGCGGGCCTGGTCAAGGGCGACGTGCTCGCGCTGCACAGCTACAACGCGGTCCGCTACCCGATCGCGCTGTACGGCGCGATCAAGGCGGGCGCCACCGTCACCACCGTCTCCTCGCTGGCCACCCCCGAGGAGCTGGCCGGCCAGCTGCGCGACAGCGGCGCCCGCTGGATCATCAGCGCCCTGCCGCTGTCCCCGGTCGCGCTGGCCGCCGCCGAGGGCCTGGAGATCCGCGAGACCTTCCTGCTGGACGGCACCGACGGCGTCCACCGCACCCTGGACGACCTGCTGGCCGCCGCCGGCCCGGCGCCGCAGGTGGCCATCGACCCGGCCCGGGACCTGGCCATCCTGCCCTACTCCAGCGGCACCACCGGCCTGCCCAAGGGCGTGATGCTCACCCACCGCTCGATCGCCACCAACCTGGCCCAGGTGGCCGCCGTGCACGCCACCGAGCCGGGCGAGCGGGTGATCGGCATTCTGCCCTTCTTCCACATCTACGGGCTGTCCGCACTGCTCAACCGGGCGCTGCGGGCCGGCGGCACCATGGTGGTGCTGCCCCGGTTCGACCTGGAGCAGTTCCTGCGGGTGATCCAGGAGTACCGGATCGAGGCCGTCCCGGTCGCCCCGCCGATCGTCCTGGCGCTGGCCAAGCACCCGCTGGTGGACGCCTACGACCTCTCCTCGATCCGCTACGTGCTCAGCGCCGCCGCCCCGCTGGACGCCGCACTGGCCGCCGCCGCGGCGGACCGGCTCGGCCTGCCGACGATCCACCAGGGCTACGGCATGACCGAGCTCTCCCCGGCCACCCACCTGGTCCCGCTGGACGACCCCGAGCCCTCGCCCGGCGCGGTCGGCAAGCTGGTCGCCGCCACCGAGCTGCGGGTGCTGGCGCTGGACGGCAGCGGCCGCGACCTGGGCATCGACGAGGACGGCGAGATCCTGATCCGCGGCCCGCAGGTGATGATGGGTTACTTCGGCCGCCCGCACGAGACCGACACGATGATCGACTCGGAGGGCTGGCTGCACACCGGCGACGTCGGCCACCAGGACGCGCGCGGCTACCTGCACGTGGTCGACCGGGTCAAGGAGCTGATCAAGTACAAGGGCTACCAGGTGGCCCCGGCCGAGCTGGAGGCGCTGCTGCTGACCCACCCGCAGATAGCCGACGCCGCCGTGATCGGGGTGACCGACGACGAGGGCACCGAACGGCCCAAGGCCTTCGTGGTGCCCGCCCCGGGCGCCGAGCTGACCGAGCAGCAGGTGATCGACTTCGTGGCCGACCGGGTCGCCCCGTACAAGAAGGTGCGCGCCGTCGCCTTCCTGGCGGCGGTCCCCAAGTCCGCCAGTGGCAAGATCCTCCGCCGCGAGCTGCGCGGCAAGTAGCCTCTGCCTGGACGCGGCGCCGCCGCCCGCCACCAGTCGGACCACTCGGAACCACCCGGAGCGCACCACCATGAGCACCGCCGCCCGCACCCCGCAGCAGGACCGAAGCCGGGCCACCCGCCGCCGGCTGCTGGAGGCCGCCGTGGAGTGCCTGGCCGAGCTCGGCTGGAACGGCAGCACGGTCGCCGTGGTGGCCGAGCGGGCCGGTGTGACCCGGGGCGCGGCGCAGCACCACTTCCCGACCCGGGAGGACCTGTTCACCGCGGCCGTCGAGCACGTCAGCGCCGAGCGGCTGGCGGCGGTGCGGGTCGACGCCGACCAGCTGCCGCCGCCCGGGCCGGCCCGCACCGAGGCGGTGGTGGAGCTGATCGTGCGGCTCTACACCGGGCCGCTGTTCCGCGCCGCGCTGCACCTGTGGGTGGCGGCCGCCACCGAACCGGCGCTGGCCGAGCGGATCGTCGCGCTGGAGGACCGGGTCGGACGCGAGTCGCACCGCGCCGCCCTCGAGTTCCTCGGGGTGGACGAAGGAGCCGACGGGGTCCGGGAGAGCGTCCAGGCCACCCTGGACCTCGCCCGCGGCCTCGGGCTCGCTAATCTGCTCACCGACGACGCCGTCCGACGGGCCGGCGTGGTCCGCCAGTGGTCCCGGATGCTCCAGAGCGCCCTGGACGGCCAGGCCCGCTGACCAGCGGTACACCCCCGGTCGCGCGCGGTCGCCGTCGGGGACTTCACCGGGCAGGCTGGATCCGGGCACAGTGGAACCGGGCACAGTGACACGTAGCAACCGCAGCACCCGCAGTCGCAGCACCAGCAACCGAAGTACCCAGCAACCGAAGCACCGAGCAGCCGTACGCACACGCAAGCCGGGGTGGTCGCCAGTATGGACAGTCCAGCACCGAACGCCAGAGGTGACGAGGGCTCCGGCATCGTGCCCGCGGGCTTCGACGGCCACCGGCTGCTGCCGCTGGCCACCGCACTGCTGGACGCCGAGGGCCGGGTGCTGCACTGGAGCGAGGACGCCGAACGGCTGCTCGGCTGGACCGTCGAGGACATGGTCGGCCAGTACGCCGCCCCGCTGCTCGCCGTCCCCGACCGCAGGGACGAGGTGCTGGCGCTCTACGAGCGGATCCTGGTCGACCGCCGCTGGTCCGGCGTCTTCCCGGTCCGGCACAAGGACGGCCACACCGTCGAGCTCGACTTCCGCACCTTCGGCATCACCGGCCCGGGAGAGCGCCCGCTGGTCCTGGCCACCGGCGCCGACCTGCACGCGGTACGCCAGGTGGAGGCCGACCTGGCGGTGCTGGACGGCTTCTTCACCCAGTCGCCGATCGGCATGGCCGTCTACGACACCGAGCTTCGCTTCGTGCGGCTCAACCAGGCGCTGGCCAGGATCAACGGCCTGCCCGCCGAGCAGCACCTCGGCCGGCGGATCGACGCCGTGCTGCCGGGCCTGAACGGTGCCGAGATCGAGGCGGTGATGCGTCAGGTGCTCAGCACCGGGCGCCCGGTGGTGGACGCCCGGTCCTACGGCCGCACGCCCGGCGACCCGCGCCACGACCGCGCCTGGTCCGCCTCCTACTTCCGGCTGGCCGACCCCGAGGGCCGGGTGCTCGGCGTCAGCTCCTCGATCATCGACGTCACCGAACGCTTCCAGGCCGAGGCCCGGGCCGCCCGGGCCCAGGAGCGGCTGACCCTGCTGGCCGACGCCACCGCCCGGATCGGTACCACGCTGGACATGCAGCGCACCGCCGAGGAGCTGATCTCCGCCGTGGTGCCGCGGTTCGCCGACTTCGCCACCGTCGACCTGCTGGACCCGATCCTGCGTGGCGAGGAGCCGAGCACGCTGGCCCCGGACGAGGGCGTGCAGCTGCGCGCGGTGGCCTCCGGCGAGGGGTACGACTCCACCCTGACCCGGACGGCGGACGCGGTCGGCGAGACCTCCGCCTACGACTCGCACCGGATCTACACCAAGAGCCTGCGCAGCGGGCGGCCGCTGCACGTCCCCTACGTGGACGAGGAGAAACTGCGCACCATCGCGGCCCGCGAGGAGCGGGTCAAGCCCGCCCTGGACGCCGGGCTGCACTCCTACCTGCTGGTCCCCCTGATGGCCCGTGGCATGGTGCTGGGCGGCGCCGAGTTCGTCCGCACCCGCAACCCCGAGCCGTTCACCGAGGGCGACGTGTCGCTGGCCGAGGAGCTGGTCGCCCGCACCGCGGTCTGCATCGACAACGCCCGGCTCTACCGGCGCGAGCGGGACACCGCGCTCACCCTGCAGCGCAGCCTGCTGCCGCAGGAGATCCACCGCACCCTGGGCCTGGAGATCGCCTACCGCTACCTGCCCAGCAGCGTGGTCAGCGAGGTCGGCGGCGACTGGTTCGACGTGGTCCCGCTCTCCTGCGGCCGGGTCGCGCTGGTGGTCGGCGACGTGATGGGCCACGGCATCCGGGCGGCCGCGACGATGGGTCAGCTGCGCACCGTGGCACGCACCCTGGCCACCCTGGACATGGCGCCGGCCCAGGTGCTGGCCCGGCTCGACGAGACCGCCGACGGGATCGGCGAGGGCCAGTTCGCCACCTGCGTCTGCGTGGTCTACGACCCGGTGGACCGCAGCTGCACCATCTCCAGCGCCGGGCACCTGCCGCCGGTGGTGATGGGCCCCGACGGCGACGCGACCGTGCTGGAGGTGCCGCCCGGCGTGCCGCTGGGCGTGGGCGGGGTGGCGTTCGAGAACACCGAGTTCACCCTGCGCGAGGGCGCCATCCTGACGCTCTACACCGACGGCCTGGTGGAGCGGCGCGGCGCCGACATCGACCACGGCATCGACCAGCTGCGCCAGACCCTGGCGGCCCGCGGCCGGACCCTGGAGGCGCACTGCGACGCCGTGGTCTCCGCGCTGGTGCGCGGCGGCAGCGAGGACGACGTGGCGATGATCATGGCCCGGGCGCTGCCGATCCCGCGCGACCGGATCGCCACCCTGCCGCTCGGCGGCCAGGGACCGGCCCCCTCGCTGGCCCGCCGGTTCACCCGAGCCACGCTCGCCGGCTGGGGGCTCACCCCGCTGTCCGACTTCGCCGAGCTGCTGGTCAGCGAGCTGGTCACGAACGCGCTGGTGCACGGCGGCGAACCGCTGCGGCTGCGGCTGTTCCGGGACCGCGCGCTGACCCTGGAGGTGGCCGACACCGGGCGCCAGACCCCGCGGCTGCGCCCGGCCGGCTCGGAGGACGAGGGCGGGCGCGGGATGTACCTGGTGAACGAGCTGGCACACCGCTGGGGGAGCCGGGCCACCTCGGAGGGCAAGGTGGTCTGGGCCGAGCTGGAACTTCCGCTGGGCAGCTGACGCTCCGTCGCCGGGCCTGCCGCTGGGCGGCTGACCGCGCGTCGCCCCGGCTGCCGAGCGTCAGGAGCTGCGCCCCGCCCCGGTCGGCCGCAGCAGCCGCCAGGCGGCCACCGCGCCCACCGCGACCAGCCCGGCGGCCAGCAGCGAGGCCAGGCCCACCCCGTGCACGAAGGCCGCGCGGGCCGCCTGCGCCAGGGCGTCGCCGGTCCCGCCGGGCAGCGAGCGGGCTGCCGCCACCGCGCCGCCGAGCGAGGCCCGGGCCTGCGCCGCGGCGGCCGGGTCCAGCCCGGCGGGAGCGGTCACCGCCGCGCTGTAGACGGCGGTCAGCACGGAGCCGAACAGCGCGATACCGAGCGCGGTGCCCAGCTCGTACGCGGTCTCCGAGACGGCCGAGGCGGCGCCGGACTTGCCGACCGGCGCGGCGCTCAGCACCAGGTCGGAGGAGAGCGTGTAGACCAGCCCCTCGGCGGCGCCGACCCCGACGAACACGGCGGCCAGCACCAGGTACGAGGTCGACTCGGTGAGCAGGCCCAGCGCGCCCAGCGCCAGGCCCAGCACGGCCAGTCCGCCGACCAGCGCACCGCGCGCGCCGATCCGCCGGGCCAGCCGGGCGCTGACCAGCGAGGCGCCCATCGCGGCCACGAAGCCCGGCGTCTCGGCCAGACCCGCGGTCAGCGGCGAGTAGCCGCGCACCAACTGCAGGTACTGCGACATGAAGAAGACCACGCCGCCCATGCCGAGGATCGCCACCAGCGCCCCGAGCACGGCGCCGGAGAACCGGCGGTCGGCGAACAGCCGCACGTCCAGCAGCGGGGTGGCCAGCCGCAGCTGGCGCCTGACGAACCCGCGGAGCCCGAGCACGCCGACCGCGCCGGCCGCCCAGACCTGCCAGTGCGCGGGGCCGTTGGCGGCTCCCTCCTTCACGGCGTAGACCAGTGCGATCAGTCCGGTCATCGAGAGCAGCACGCTCACCACGTCCCAGCGGCCCGGCTTCGGGTCGCGCGAGGCGGGCAGCAGCCAGCGGCCGAGCACCAGCAGCAGCGCCATCACCGGCAGGTTGAGCAGGAAGACCGAGCCCCACCAGAAGTGCTCCAGCAGCAGCCCGCCGATCAGCGGGCCGCCGGCCGCACCGGCGGTGGCGGCCGCGCCCCAGATCCCGATCGCGGTGGCGCGCTGGCGGGCGTCGGGGAAGAGCACCCGGATCAGCGACAGGGTGGACGGCATGATGGTCGCCCCGGCCACGCCCAGCAGGGCGCGGGCCGCGATCAGCCAGCCGGCCGAGGGGGCGTAGGCGGCCAGCAGCGAGGCGGCGCCGAAGGCGGTGGCCCCGAGCAGCAGCAGGCGCCGGCGCCCGATCCGGTCGCTCAGCGCGCCCATGCTCACCAGCAGGCCGGCCAGCACGAAGGAGTAGCTGTCGCCGATCCAGAGCAGTTGGGTGGCGCTCGGGTCGAGGACCTCGGTGATCGAGGGGATGGCCAGCACCAGCACGGTCGCGTCGATCGCGACCAGCAGTACGGCCAGCACCAGCACGGCCAGGCCCGCCCAGCGGCGGCGGGTGGCGGCGGGGGTGTCGAGGGCGGCGGGGGTGCTGCGGGGGGTGGTTGCGGGAGCGGTGCGGGCGGTGGCGGCGGCAGGGGCGTGGTGGTGCTGGGCGGTGGTCACGAGGGTCTCCGGAGGGCTCCGCCGAGGAAGAGCTCGATGAGGGCGAAGGCGCTGTCGCGTGGGGCCAGACGGCCGTCCTGGACGGCCCAGCCGACGCCGGCCAGCAGATCGAAGAAGGCCTCGGCCAGCCAGCCGGCCGGCAGTTCGATGCGGAAGGCGCCCTGCTGCTGGCCGCGCAGGAAGAAGGCCCGGACCCGGGCGCCCTGCTCCTCCCACAGGAGGAGCAGCTCGGGGTCGTCGAACAGGTGGTTCTCGCCGGCCAGGAACGCGCAGAGCGCGGCGTCGGGGACCAGCAGCTCGACGAGCCGGCGCAGCACGGCATCCGCCTCGCCGCGCTCCAGGTCGGCGGCGTCCAACGCGTCGTGGTAGCGGCGCAGGGCCAGCAGGCCGACCTCGCGGACCAGCGCCTCCCGGCCCGGGAAGACCCGGTGCAGCGAGGCCCGGCTGATCCCGGCGGCACGGGCGATCTCGTCCAGGTGGGCGGTGGGGTTGCGGGAGAGCACCTCGACGGCTGCCGTCAGTACCGTGTCGCGATCGATGGCCATGAGTACAGGATAGCTCAGCTGAGACACGGATGTCTCAGCTGAGTCGAAGGTGCCCGGCCAGAGCGCGCGAAGAACCGGAGGCGGCTCACGGCTGCCTCCGGTTCGGGAGTCCTGGTGCGGTGCCGGGCAGGCCGGCTCGGCGTGGTTTCGGCTCAGCTCTGGTTGTAGAAGCCGCTTTCGTCCAGCGGGCGGTCGATCACCATGACCTCGACCTCCGGCGGCGTGAGCAGGAAGACCCGGCGGGCGATCCGCTCGATGCCGCCCCGGGTGCCGAAGATCAGGCCGGAGGCGAAGTCCACCATCCGCTTGGCCTCGGCGTCGTCCATCTCGGTCACGTCCATCACCACCGGGGTGCCCGCGCGGACGTGCTCGCCGACGGTGCGGGCCGACTCGAAACCGGTCGGCTTGACCGAGACGATCTTGGCCGGGTTGGGCAGTGCGGGGATGGTGTCGGCCGTCCCCCAGCCGTCGTCCTCGTACACCGCGGCCGGGTAGCTCCCGGACGGCATCAGCCACCCGTTGTGGTGCTCGTCGCGAAGTGCTCCCATGCCGCGCCTCCCTGTCCTGTCCCCGGAGAGTTCCGCCGACGTACCGTCAACCTGACGCGTCATCCACTCGCCGGAACTGTCCGAGTATCGCACTGATCACTGCCGCGGCGCCCGCGCTGGCGCGCCGTTCGGGTTGTGGCGAGTGCCGCTGGCACCCACCACGCGCCGTCCGTCCTCACCACCGGGTGACGCCGCAGGTCGGCGCCCGGTTGCGGATATGCCGCGGGCTTCACCCGATCGCCACGCCGGCGTCGCTTCGTCAAAAAGGAGTTGACGAACGGTCACTCTCCGGTGACGCCGTCCACCGCTTCGCGGAGCAGGTCCGCGTGGCCGTTGTGGCGGGCGTACTCCTCGATCATGTGGATCTGGATCCAGCGCAGCGTCACGTCCTCGCCGCGGCGCTGCTTGCGGCCCACCGTCTCCAGCGAAAGCCCCGCCACCGCCTCGTCGGCCAGCGCCACCTGCCGGCGCCAGGTCGCGAAGGCCTCGGCGGGGTCGGCGGCGTCGGCGCCGTTGAAGTCGTAGTCCTCGTCCTCGTCGGTGTAGTAGAGCGGTTCGCGGTCCAGGCCCAGCAGCACCACCTGGTACCAGTACTGCTCCACCTCGGCGAGGTGGCGGACCAGGCCGAGCAGGCTGAGCGAGGACGGGGCGACCGAACGCAGTTTCAGCTGCTGCTCCGTCAGGCCCTCGCACTTGATCGCCAGGGTGCTGCGGTGGAAGGCCAGCCAGCCGGCCAGCATGGCGGCCTCGTCGGCCGCGAAGGGCGGGGCGACGCGGGCGGTGGGCGTACCCGGGCTCTCGGTCATGTGGGACATCCTGTCAGTACCAGGGTGTACAGGGCGAGTCAATTGACGGCCCGTGGGATCGGCTAGGGTGCGGTCGGCAGAACGCACCGTGTCCGAACCGAAGGGGGAACCACCATGGCACGACCCGTCACCCTGGTCACCGGCGGGGGCCGCGGCATCGGCGCCGCGGCCTGCCTGAAGCTGGCGGCCGCAGGGCACGACGTGGCGGTCGGGTACCGGCAGGACCGGGCAGCGGCCGAACAGGTGGTCGCCGCTGCCCGGCAGGCGGGTGCGCGGGCGGTCGCGCTGCGGCTGGACACGGCGGTGGAGGAGCAGGTCGAGGCCTTCTTCGACGCCGCCGAGGCCGAACTGGGCAAGCCGACCGGCCTGGTCAACAACGCCGGGGTGACCAGCACCCAGGGCCCGCTGGCCGAGCTGCGCACCGAGGACCTGCGCCGGGTGGTGGACGTCAACCTGATCGGCTACCTGCTCTGCGCCCGGCGCGCGGCCCGGGACTTCGCGGCGGGCGGCGCGATCGTCAACGTCTCCTCGGCGGCGGCCACCCTGGGCAGCCCGGGGGAGTACGTGCACTACGCGGCGACCAAGGCGGCCACCGACGCGCTGACCGTCGGGCTGGCCAAGGAGTTGGGCCCGCGCGGGATCCGGGTGAACACCGTCTCGCCGGGGACGATCGCCACCGAGTTCCACGCGCTCGGCGGCGAGCCCGGCCGCCCGGAGCGGGTGGCCCCGGTGATCCCGCTGCGCCGCCCGGGCCGGCCCGAGGAGATCGCGGGCGCGATCGCCTGGCTGCTCTCCCCGGACGCCTCCTACACCACCGGGGCCACCTTGCGGGTGGCGGGCGGGTTGTAGCTGCCCGTGGGCCGCCGGGCGGTCTGTACCGCCGCGCGGGTCAGGCGGTGGCCGGGCCGGCCGCAGCGGCCGCGGAGTCAGGCAGTCGGCGGCGGCGGGTGCGCCAGGCGGCGGCCAGGCTGACGGCGCCGAGCAGCGCGATCAGCGCCGTCGAGGCGAGGAAGGCCGGCGAGCCCGGGCTGCCCGCGCTCGCGCCGGCCACCACGTAGGCGGCGGTACCGGGCAGCACGCCGAGCAGGGTGGCCCCGAGGTAGGGGGCCGCCCGCACCCCGGACAGCGCCGCGCCGAGGTTGACCGCCTGGAACGGGATCCCCGGCACCAGGCGGAGCAGCAGCACGCTGGCGAAGCCCCGTTCGGTCAGCCGCCGGTCCAGCCCCGTCAGTGCCTTGCCGCGCACCAGCGGCCGCAGCGCCCCGTGGCCGAGGCCGCGCCCCAGCCCGAAGGCGAGCGCCGCGCCGCCGGTGGTCCCCAGCACCGCGACCGGCACGCCGACCCGGGCCCCGAAGAGCACTCCGGCGGCCACGCTGAGCGCGGGCTTGGGCAGGAACGCCAGGGTGCCCAGGGCGAACAGCGCCACGAAGGCCGGGGCGCGCCAGAACCCCGGCACCGCCGCGACGGCGGTGCGGGGATCCCACGCCGCCAACGAGGCGGCCGCCGCCCCCAGCAGGAGCACCAGCAGCACGAGCCTGGCCCACCGGGAACCGAACAGTCGACGCATCCGACCGAGGTTAGTGCACCTGGACCGGCCGCTCGGACGGCACCGCGTCCGGCCGAGGGGCCGCCGCCCGCAGCGCCCGGGCCGCCGGGACCAGGGCCGCCGCCAGCAGGGTCACCAGGACGAAGGAGACCCGCAGCGAGGTGCCCTGGGCCACCAGGCCGACGATGGCCGGGGCCACCAGCCCGGAGGTGTAGGTCACGGTGGCGACCCCGGCGATGGCCTGGCTCGGGTTGGGCCCCGCGTGCCCGGCCGCCGCGAAGGCCAGCGGCACCACCACCGCGATCCCCAGCCCGATCAGCCCGAACCCGGGGATCGCCAGCCCCGGCCCCGAGGCGGCCACCACCAGCACCCCGCCCGCGGCCGCCACCACCCCGCCGAGCCGCACCGTGGTGACCGCGCCCAGCCGTGACACCACCGCGTCCCCGGCGAACCGCCCGAGCGTCATCAGGGCGGTGAACGCGGCGTAGGCCAGGGTGGCCGTGCCCGCGGCGGCACCGGTGACGTCCCGCAGGTAGACCCCGGACCAGTCGATCCCGGCCCCTTCGGCGAAGACGGCGCAGAACCCGACCAGGCCGATCAGCAGCGCCGAGCGCGGCGGCACCGAGAACCGCGGCGGAGCCTCGGCCTCCGGCTCGGGCCGCACGTCCAGCAGGTGGCCGCAGACCAGCTGGGCGGCGGCCAGCAGCGCGAGCGCGACCAGGGCCAGGTGGGCGCGCGGGTCCAGGTGCTGACGGGCCGCCAGTAGCCCCAGGCCCGCCGCGACCAGCCCGCCCAGGGTCCACATCCCGTGCAGCCCGGACATGATCGAGCGGCCCAGCCGCTGCTCGACCTCCACGCCCTCGGCGTTCATCGCCACGTCCGCCATCCCGGCGGTGGCGCCGAAGACCAGGGTGGCCAGGCAGAGCCAGGGCAGCCCGGGGGCCAGCGGCGGCAGCGTGAGGGCCAGTGCGTACAGGCCGATCAGCAGCCGGATCGCGGTGCGGGCTCCGAGCCGGTGCGCGATCCGGCCGGCCAGCGGCATCGCGAGCGAGGCGCCGAGCGCGGGCATGACCAGGGCCAGCCCGAGCTGCCCGGCCGACAGGTGCAGGTGCTCCCGGATCGCCGGGATCCGGGTGGCGAAGGTGCCGGCGAGAGTGCCGTGCACCGCGAAGACCAGGGCGACGCTGACCCGGGCCCGGCGCAGTCGAGCGGCTGGCGGCATGGCGGTGGATCCCTCCCGAGGAGACGCATGGGCAGTGGGGCTGCTGATAAATTATCAGGAAGGGACCCTGATAGATAGATCTGGAAGGATGCCTTCCCATGACCACAGCGCGCACGGCCACGCCGAGCACCGCCCGCGCGATCAACGACCGGCTGGCCCTGGACCTGCTGCTGAGGCAGGGCCCACTGACCGCGACCGAGCTGCGCACCCTGACCGGGCTGTCCCGCCCCACCGTCGCCGACCTGCTGGAACGCCTGCAGCACGGCGGCCTGGTGGCGATCGTCGGCGAGCGCGGCGAGGAGCGGCGCGGCCCCAACGCCCGGCTGTACGGGCTGCGCGCCGACCGCGCCCACCTGGCCGGGGTGGACGTGCGCGCGGGCGGCGTCACCTTCACCGTCGCCGACCTGACCGGCCGCACGGTGGCGGGCGCCACCCTGCCGATCGACCCCGAGGACCCGGCCGGCCCGCCCCCCGGCTACGCGGACCGGGTGCTGCAGGCGCTGCTCGCCGCCGCCCGCGAGGCCGGGGCCGGCGATCTGCACACGGTCACCGTCGGCGCGCCCGGCCTGGTCCACCCGGCCACCGGCCAGCTGCGCCCCACCAGCCTGCCGCCGCACTGGCACACCGACCTGGTGGCCGTGCTGCGGGCCGGGCTGACCGGCGAGGTGATCCTGGAGAACGAGGTCAACCTGGCCGGGATCGCCGAGCACCGGCTCGGCGCGGTCACCGACCGGGACACCTTCGTGCTGCTCTGGCTCGGCCACGGCACCGGCGCCGCGGTGATGCTGGACGGGCGGCTGCGCCGGGGCGCCTCCGGCGGTACCGGCGAGATCGGCTTCCTGCCGGTGCCCGGCACCGGCGGTCTGCCCGGCAGCCTGGGCTGCGACGGCGGGTTCCACACGCTGGCCGGCAGTCGCGCGGTCTGCGAGCTGGCCCGCGCCCACGGCGTGCCGGTGCCGGACGGCGCCGAGGACGCCGCGGCCGCGGAGGCCGCCGTGCTGGCCGCCCGGGCGGCGGGTACGGCCGGCGAGGCGTTCCTGGACGGGCTCGCCGACCGGGTCGCGCTCGGCGCCACCGCGGTCTGCGTGTTGCTCGACCCCGGCTGCCTGGTGCTCGGCGGCGAGACCGGCCGGGCCGGCGGCAGGGCGCTGGCGGACCGGGTGGCGGCCCGGCTGGCCGCGCTCTCGCCGCTGCCCACCGAGGTGCGGCCCAGCGCCACCGGCGGCGGTGCGGTGCTCAGCGGTGCGGTGCTGACCGCCTCGGACGCGGTCTGCCGGGACCTGTTCGGCGGGCCGTGACCGCCGCGGTCCGGGGCCTGGCGCCGATGGTGCAGGATGGGGGAGTTGTCGATCACCCTCCAGCACGGGAGCGCGCCATGGACCAGCCGGGACGTCCCGTGCACCAGTACCGGATCGGCGAGGCGGCGGCGATGCTCGGGGTCAGCGCGGACACCATGCGGCGCTGGGTGGACGCCGGGCGGGTGGCCGCCGAGCGGGACGAGCACGGGCACCGGATCGTCCCCGGCGAGCAACTGGCCGCCTTCGCCCGCGAGCTGGCCAAGCCCGGTGCGGCCGAGGCGGAGGGGCGGCCCTCCTCGGCGCGCAACCGGTTCCCCGGCATCGTGACCCAGGTGGTGCTGGGGGACGTGGCGGCGCAGGTGGAGATCCAGGCCGGGCCGTTCCGGGTGGTCTCGTTGATCAGCCGTGACTCGGCGGAGGAACTGCAGCTGGTGCCAGGGGCACCCGCGACTGCGGTCATCAAGTCGACCAATGTGATGATCGAGCGCAGCAGCTGACGTACCGGCTGACGTATGTACCCGCTGACGCAGCAGCGGACGACGAGGAGGACCGTGTACCCCCCTACCGCGAGCACGTGGACCTGATGACCCCTTGGCTGTGGAGCGTTGCGCGATGACTGCTGTGGACGCGGTCCGTCCGATCGCGGTGGCCCACCGTGGCGACCCGTACCGGTACCGGGAGAACACCCTCGCCTCGGTCGCCGCCGCCTTCGCGGCCGGTGCCGACGCGGTGGAGGTGGACGTCCAGCTGACCCGTGACGGCGTCCCGGTGCTGCTGCACGACCGCACGCTCAAGCGCCTGTGGGGGCTGGACCGCCCGGTCGCCCGGCTGACCGCGGCCCAACTGGCCGCGCAGCGGTTCGCGGGCGGCGAGCGGGTGCCGACCCTGGCCGAGGCGCTGAAGCTGACGGCTGAGCAGGGCGGGCGCCGACTGCTGATCGATCTGGACGACGCCCAGCCGGTCGCGGCCACCTGGGCGGCGGTCGGCGCGGCCGGCGCCGAGGACCTGGTCGCGTTCTGCGGACCGACGGCGGCGATGTTCGCGGTGCGCGAGCTGGCGCCGGGTGCGCAGCTCTCGCTCACCTGGAAGCAGCCGGCCATGCCCGCGGCGGCCCTGCTGGCCGACCTGGCGCCCCGCTACCTCAACCCGCCGTTCGGGCTGCTGGACGCCGGGTTCATGGCCCGGGCCGCCGAGCTGGGCCTGCTGGTCTCCACCTGGACCGTGGACACCCGGCGCACCATGCGGCGGATCCGGGCGCTCGGGGCGGCCTCGATCACCTCGAACCGGATCGGGGTGCTGCGCCAGGAGCTCGACCGGTGACGGTGCTCGGCCCCCGGGCGCTGAACCGGGCGCTGCTGGCTCGTCAGTACCTGCTGGCACCCGCCGCGCTGACGCCGGCCCAGCTGGTCGACCACCTGGTCGGGCTCCAGGCCCAGGCCGCCGAGGCGCCGTACTACGCGCTGTGGAGCCGGCTGCCGGACTTCGCCCCCGAGCAGCTGGACGCGCTGCTGGTCGACCGGAGCGCGGTGCGGCTGGGCCTGCAACGGGGCACCATCCACCTGGTCTCCGCCGCCGACTGCCTGCGCTGGCGCACCCTCTTCCAGCCGGTGCTGGAGCAGGGTGTGCGCAACCGCGCCGCCCTGCTGGCGGGCCTGGACCTGGACGCCGTGGTCGCCCGCGGCCGCGCGCTGGTCGAGGCCGAACCGCGCACCTTCCAGGAACTCGGCACCCTGCTCGCCGCCGACTTCCCCGACCGTGACCCGGCCGCGCTCGCCCAGGTGCTGCGGGCGAGGCTGGCGCTGGTCCAGGTCCCGCCGCGGGGCCTGTGGCGCACCGGCGGGGCGGCCGCGCACACCACCGCCGAGCAGTGGCTCGGCGCTCCCCTGGGCGCCGCCCCCGAACCGGACGAGCTGATCCTGCGCTACCTGCGCGCCTTCGGCCCGGCCAGTGTCGCCGACGTGCAGAAGTGGTCCGGCCTGACCAGGCTGGGCCCCGCCGTCAAGCGCCTGGACCTGCCCGAGTTCCGCGACGACCGGGGCCGCACCCTCTACGACCTGCCGGACGCCCCGCGCCCCCACGAGGCCACCCCGGTCCCGGTGCGCCTGCTCGCCCCGTTCGACAACGCGCTGCTGTCGCACGCCGACCGGGCCCGGATCCTGCCGGACGCCTACCGCCGGGCGGTGATGGGCCCCAACGGCATCGTCCGCGGCACGATCCTGGTCGACGGCTTCGTGGCCGGGCGGTGGCGGCTGGCCCGCGCCCGCGACCGTGCCACCGTCCACCTGGAGCCCTTCGCCCCGTGGGAGCGCAGTACCCGCTCCGCTGCCGAGGCGGCCGCGGAGCGGGTACTGCCCTTCGCCGCACCGGAGCTGACGGTCCATGAGGTCGTGGTCGCGGACTGACCCCGGCGGCGGCCGCACCCGCGGTCGGCCCGCTGCGGTGCGCTGACCGCCGCCCGGGTGACGGGCGGGTGGCTCGCGCCCGCTCCGCCGGAGCATGCCTTCGGCCAGGCCTGCGCCGCGCTCCCCGGTGCCGGGCCGGGCACCCTGGCGGCGCTGGGAGAGCGCTCGCGCTGCTCTGCCTGGTGCCGCAGGGCGGACTGGCGCTCGCCGCGGCCCCGCCGGCCTGCCCGCCGCTGGGCCCGCCCGAGCAGCCGCGCGCCCACTGACAGGAGGGCGGCTGTCGGGGCAGGAGCGCAGTGAGGGCGCCCGGGGGTCGTGTTGCCCGGGGCGCCCAGGTGACGTCAGGCGGGGGGCGTCGGGGCCTTCGCCGTGATGACGGAGAACCTGCCGCCCTGAGGGTCGGCCAGGACCGCCATCCGTCCGGCCGCCATGTCGAAGGCCGGAGCGAGGACGCTGCCACCGGCGCGGACGGCGGCATCCTGGACCTCGTCGACGCTGTCCACGTGGAAGTACGCCTGCCAGTGCGGCGGCGTACCGGGCGGCAGGGCGGACAGGTCCATCATCCCGCCCACCGCGCGCCCGTCGACCTGGAACTCGATGTACCCCTCGGCGCCCGGCATCTCGGAGCTGCGCGTGGTGACGGGCAGGACGGAGGAGTAGAACGCGGAGGCGGCCGGCAGGTCGGCGGTGATCAGCTCGTTCCAGATGAGGGCGCCGTGCTCGTTGACGATGCCCGCGCCGCCGAAGGTGCCTGACTGCCACAGACCGACGACGGCACCGGTCGGGTCAGCGACCACAGCCATCCGCCCGAGGTCCATGACCTCCATCGGGCCCGCCACGACCGTGCCACCGGCGTCCGTGACGCCCTTCACGGTGGTGTCGATGCTGTCCGTCGCCAGGTACGTCGTCCAGACGGTCGGCGGGAGCGGATCGGGCACCGTCCCGTCCGGGTTCATCGCCTTCATGATCCCGGCGACCGCCTTGCCCTTGAGGGTGCAGACGGCATAGCCGCCCAGCTCCGGCGGGCCCACCTGGCCCTGCCAGCCGAAGAGGTCGCAGTAGAAGTCGAGGGCCGCCTGCTGGTCGGGGACCATCAGCTCGATCCAGCAGGGGGTGCCAGGCTTGTAGGGGCCGTTCACTTCGGGCATGGATGCCTCCAGGACGCTTCTCGGGGATGGACGGGCCGTCCCCTACCCGGGCTCTGCGCGCAGAATCGAGCCGTACGGGTGACGCGTGGTCCGGGTGGTGCGGATGCTGATCAGAGCACCGGCCCCGCTGACGGAGCAGGTGATCATCTGTCAGACAGGCCCTGGCCGGCCGGGGCTCAGATCGGTTCCTCGAACCCGAACCGGGGCACGACCGCGCGGGACCGGATGGCCTGGCGGGACGCCGGGGTCCGGGCTCAGGAGTAGTCGGCCGCCCGCCGTGCGGTGATCCAGGTGCCCAGACGGGCTATCAGACCGGTGGCCCACAGGCCGAGTGCGGTCACCGCGACACCGGCCACGCAGTCCAGCAGGTAGTGGTTGGCCGTGCCCACCACCACCACGGCGATGGCCGCCGGATAGAGCAGGCCCAGCGCGCGGAGCACCCGGTTGCGGCTGTACCGCCAGAGCAGCAGCCCGCACCACAGGGCCCAGCCCACGTGCAGGCTCGGCATCGCCGCGTAGTCGTTGGTCATCTCGGCCAGCCCCTTGGGGACGCCGCCTCCGCCGCTCCACCAGCCGATCGAGGCGTGCTGGGCCAGCACGTCGACGAATCCCGCGGAGCCGTCCAGCAGGCGCGGCGGCGCGGTCGGAAAGGCCACGAAGCCCGCCAGGCCCAGGGTGGTCGTCACCAACAGCCAGTTGCGCGCGTGGGCGTAGGCAGCGCGGCGGAAGCGCCAGAGCCAGAACAACACCGCACCGGTGACCGCGTAGTGCAGCGTGGCGTAGGCGAAGTCGGCCGGGACGCCGAGCCAGGAGTGGGTGGTGAAGGCGCGGTTGAGCCAGAGTTCGGGGCTGAGGTGCAGGGCGCGTTCGGCGGAGAGCAGGTCCTGCCCGTGCTGCTGGGCCTGCACCAGGTTGTTGCTGGCGAGCAGTCGGCTGCCGTCGTAGGCCGCGTAGACCAGCAGCAGGAGTTCCCAGCGCCCCCGGCGCCACCACGGGCGCCGAGACTGCGAGGGCGCGACCGGCGGGGCGGTCGGTGCCTGCTCCGCCGGGGCGCCGGTGGGCGCGGGGCGGGCATGCTCGGTCCTCAGCACGGTCGTCCCCTCCCCGTGCCCCCGGACATGCCGAACCGGATCTGCATGGTTCCCCCCACACCTGGCGGCCGTTGCACAGCGTTGTTCGTGTGCCGCATGCCTGAATGGATCTTAACTGCTGGTTGCGGCTCGATTATCACTCGTATGCACGGCGCCCTCGGCGGATGGGTGGGCAGCTGCGACCGGCCCTGTCAGGGCCAACGGGTCACTGCCCCGCGACCTGTAGGCGGGTCACTGCCCCGCGACCAGCAGGACGCCGAGCGAGGTCATGGTGGCCGCGATCACGCCGTCCAGCACGCGCCAGGAGGCGGGGCGGGCGAAGAAGCGGGCCAGCAGCCTGGCGCCGAAGCCGAGGGCGGTGAACCACAGGACGCTGCCGAGCGCGGCCCCGGCGCCGAAGGCCCAGCGGTCGCGGCCGTAGGAGCCCGCCACCGAACCGAGCAGCAGCACCGTGTCCAGGTAGACGTGCGGGTTGAGCCAGGTCAGGGCGAGGCAGGTGAGCACGGCGGTGCGCAGCGCGGGGGCGGTCTGCCGCAGCGCATCCAGCCCGGCGGGGCGCAGCGCGCGCCGGGCGGCCAGCAGGCCGTAGCCGACCAGGAAGGTGCCGCCGACCCAGGCCAGTGCGGTGATCGCGGTCGGCCAGGCCCGCACCAGGCTGCCGATCCCGGCCACCCCGGCCGCGATCAGCACCGCGTCCGAAGCGGCGCAGATGGCCACCACCGCCGGGACGTGACGCCGGCTCAGGCCTTGGCGCAGCACGAAGGCGTTCTGCGCGCCGATGGCGACGATCAGGGAGAGTCCGGTGCCCAGCCCGGCGGCCGCGGCGATCAGGGGTGTCTGCACACCGCGAGGGTAGGCAGGCAGCAACCGGCCAGGCCAGCTAAAGATTCTTACGTATCATTAGCAGTCATGATGATGACCGAGCTGCCGCTCGACCAGGTGCGGACCCTGCTCGCGGCCGTCGACGAGGGCACCTTCGAGGCGGCGGCGCGGGCGCTGAGCGTGACCCCGTCCGCGGTCAGCCAGCGGATCAAGGCGCTGGAGCAGCGGACCGGGCGGGTGCTGCTGCTGCGCTCCAAGCCGGTGCGGCTGACCGAGTCCGGCGAGGTGGTGGTGCGGTTCGCCCGCCAGGTCGCCCGGTTGGAGCAGGACGCGGCCGCGGAGCTCGGGCTGCCGGAGTCGGGTGAGCCGGCCCGGGTGTCGGTCGCGGTCAATGCCGACTCGTTGGCCACCTGGTTCCTGCCGGCCCTGACCCGGATCGGGCGGACGGGGCGGGTCGCCCTGGAACTGCACCGCGAGGACGAGGAGCACACCACCCGGCTGCTGCGCCAGGGCACCGTGATGGCGGCGGTCACCGCGACGCCGGCCCCGGTGCAGGGGTGCTCGGTGCGGGGCCTGGGGCGGATGCGGTACCGGGCGATGGCCAGCCCCGCCTTCGCCGAGCGGTGGTGCGGCGGGGACGGGGCGATCGGGGCACTGCTGCGGGCGGCGCCGGTGGTGGTCTTCGACCGGCGGGACGACCTGCAGGACAGGCTCCTGCGCGAGCTCGACCCGGCCGGCACGGGCGGCGGGGTGCGCCACCACGTGCCGGCCTCGGAGTCCTTCCTGGACGCGGTGGTGGCCGGGTTGGGCTGGGGGCTGCTGCCCGAGCTGCACGTGGCGGCGCGCGGGGTGCGGGGGCAGCTGCGGGACCTGGTGCCGGGGCGGGCGGTGGAGGTGCCGCTGTACTGGCAGCAGTGGAAGCTCGACTCGCCCGCGCTCGCCGAGCTGGCGGGCGAGGTGGTCCGGGCAGCGGCCCAGGCGCTGGGAGAGCAGGGCGTGCAGGGGAAGCAGCGGGCCGACGGGGCATAGGGCAGCGCAGGCGCAGGGTGTGTCGGGTGGGGCCAGAGTGACGGGGCGTCGGCGAAGCTTCGTGTGAGACGGACCGTCAGAAGATATGCTGAGATGGCCCCTAGGGAGTGAAGATCCGTCAACTGGGGAGGCAGGGTGGAACCAGGACCCACACGGGAGCCCGGCCCCGTGCCGGAGTCCGCCCCCGCCCCGGGGACCGACCCGCGCCGCCCGTTCCAGATGCTGCCGCCCGTCGCCCGCGCCGCAGTCGCCTGGGCCGTGGTCGTGGTGCTCGCCATCACGGTCGGCAGCCTGGTGGTCTACGCGCTGGTGGCGCTGCGCGCGGCCACCGTGCCGCTGGTCATCGCCCTGCTCGGCACCGCGCTGCTGCACCCCGTGATGCCCTGGCTGGTCCGCTGCGGCCTGCGGCGGGGCACGGCGGCCGCGCTGACCTGCGTGGTGCTGGTGGCCGCCGTCGGCACGGTGATCGCGGTGCTCACCAATTCGCTGGTGCACACTGCCCCACAGATCGCCAGGTCGCTCCAGGAGGCCGGGACCAAGCTGGCCGGCTGGCTGGGCCCGACCGGCGACCGCATCCACCAGTCGCTGACCACCGCCGCCGGCTCCGGCAGCTCGGTGGGCGGCTCGCTCTTCACCGACCTGGCCAGCGGAGTGCTCTCCGGCCTGGGCATCGCGGTGGAGCTGATCACCGGCGGGGTGCTCGCCCTCGCGCTGGTCTTCTTCTTCCTGCGCGACGGCGACCGGACCGCCGACCTGGTCCGCTCGGTGCTGCCCGCCGAACGGGCCGAGCTGGTGGTGGCCTGCGGGCAGCAGGCGTTCGCCGCGATGGCCGGCTTCATGCGCGGCACCACGCTGATCGCGCTGATCGACGCGCTGTTCATCACCGTCGGCCTGGTGATCCTCGGGGTGCCGGGCGCTGCGGGGCTGGGGGCGCTGGTCTTCCTGGGCGCGTTCATCCCGTTCATCGGCGCCTTCCTGTCCGGCACGGTGGCCGTGCTGGTCGCGCTGGCCGACGGCGGGCTCACCAAGGCGCTGTGGACGCTCGGCGTGGTGCTGGCGGTGCAGGCGATCGAGGGGAACGTGCTGCAGCCCGTGATCCAGAGCCGCACGGTGGAGCTGCACCCGGCCACCATCATGTTCGCGGTGGTGGCCGGATCGGGGGTGGCCGGCATGGTCGGCGCGCTGCTCGCGGTGCCGGTCTGTGCGGCCGCCCTGGGGATCGTCTCGGTGCTGCGTGGCCGCCGACTGGGCGAACCCGCACCGGCAGGGGACTGAGGCGGCGTCACTGCGCCGGGTCGGTGCCGCGCTACAGGCTACTGGCCGGTATGGTCGGTGGCGGTCCAGCCGAAGGCGGCTCGGTGCAGAGAGTTGGGTGCGGCAGACGTGGAGTTCCGAGAAGACATCCTGGGTGCCCCGTACGAGGCGGCCGAACTGCCGCTGGCGGCCGATGACGAAGGTGCCGTCACCGCGACCCTGGTCCGCCGGCTGGTCCCGGGTTCGCAGCGGGCCGTGCTCTACGTGCACGGGTACAACGACTACTTCTTCCAGACCAACCTGGCCGACCACTTCGTCGCGCTCGGGTTCTCGTTCTACGCGCTGGACCTGCGCAAGTACGGACGCTCGCTGCGCCCGCACCAGTCGCCCAACTTCGTGCGCGACCTGGCCGCGTACGACGAGGAGCTGGACGAGGCGGTGCGGGTGATCCGGGAGTTGGACGGGCACACCCGCCTGCTGGTCGACGGACACTCGACCGGCGGGCTGGTCGCCGCGCTCTGGGCGCACCGGCGGGCCGGGCGCGGGCTGGTGGACGGGCTCTTCCTGAACAGCCCGTTCCTGTCGATGCCCACCTCGCCCGTCCTGCGCACCCTGGGCGCGCCGGCCGTGGGCGCGCTGGGCCGGCTCGCCGGGGGCCTGCGCAAGCTGCCCAGCACGCTCAACCCGCACTACGTGCACAGCCTGCACCGCGACCACAAGGGCGAGTGGGACTTCGACCTGGCGCTCAAGCCGGCCGAGGGCTTCCCGCTCTACGCGGGCTGGCTGGCGGCGATCCAGCGCGGCCACCGCGAGGTGCGCCGGGGGCTGGCGGTCGACGTGCCGGTGCTGCTGATGGCCTCCACCGCCTCGATCGCCACCACCAGCTGGGACCCGGCGCTGCACCGCCGTGACGCCGTGCTGCGCGCGGACGACATCGCGGCGCTGGCCCCGAAGCTGGGACGGCACGTGACCACGGTGCGGATCGAGGGCGGCATGCACGACCTGGTGCTGTCCGGGCCCGAGGCGCGCGAGCAGGTCTTCGCCGAGCTGGACCGGTGGCTCGCGGCCTACTTCCCGGCGACGGTCTGAAGGCCTGACGGCCTGAAGCTCTGACGGGTCTGACGGCCTGACGGCCTGACGGCCTGACGGCCTGAAGCTCTGACGGTCTGACGGTCTGACAGCAGGCCGGACGGTGCTGCGCGGGAACGTCGTGGGCTGCGGCCCGGTGCCACGGGGTGCTGCCATGGCCTCGTGCCACGGCGTCATGCCGCGCCCTTAAGCTGCGGGCATGCCCAACGACCCCGCCGAGCCGCTGCCGGTCCTGCGCGAGACGGCCTTCGGCACCGCCAAGCTGATGCCCGACCTGGACTGCCCGGGCGGCTGGCTGCTCACCGTGGACGGCACCCCGCAGTCCTACGTGGACCTGACGGACCCGCAGCACCTCGAGTTCGAGTACACCCACCGCCTCGGCCACCTGGCCGACACCGTCGCCCCGCCCGGCGCGCCGCTGGCCGTCCTGCACCTGGGCGGCGGCGCGCTCACCCTGCCGCGCTACCTGGCCGCCACCCGCCCGGGCTCGCGCCAGTTGGTCGGCGAGGCGGACGGGCCGCTGGTGGAACTGGTCGCCGAGGTGCTGCCGTGGGACGGGCAGGGGATCGAGGTCACCGTCGGTGACGCGCGCGAGGTGCTGGCGACCGCCGAGCCGGGCGGCCACGACCTGGTGGTCGCCGACGTCTTCCGCGGCTCGCGCACCCCGGGCCACCTGACCTCGGTGGAGTTCGTCCGGCTCGCCGCCGCCGCGCTGCGCCCCGACGGCGTCTACGCCGCCAACCTCGCCGACGGCGCCCCGCTGGACTTCGCCCGCGCCCAGGCCGCCACCGTACGGGCCGTCTTCCCGCACACCTGCCTGCTCGCCGAGCCCTCGGTGCTGCGCGGGCGCCGGTTCGGCAACCTGCTGCTGGTCGGCTCCCACCGCGAGCTGCCCGCCGCCGCACTCACCCGCCGGCTGGCCGGCGATCCCTTCCCGGCCCGCCTGGTCGACGGCCCCGAGCTGCGCCGCCTGACCGGCACCGCCGACCCGGTGACCGACGCCGACGCCCGCCCGTCCCCGGTGCCGCCGGCCGGGGCGTTCAGCATCGGGTGACGTACTGTCAGCTCCAGCCCACCGATCAGCGGCGGACCGACCCCGAGGAGACGACCGGATGCCCCGCACGCTCGCCGTCGAGCTGGCCGATGTGCCCGAGACCGCGCTGTGGACCCTCTACCAGCGGGCCGGCGAGGCCCGCCGGGCGGACGCGGTGCTGCACGACCCCCAGGCGGTGGAGCTGGTCGACCGGATCGACTACCCCTTCGCCGAGCGGTTCGGGCCGGCCGGCGGTTTCCAGTCCCAGCTGCAGGCACTGCGGGTGGCCTGCTTCGACTGCGAGGTGTCCGACTTCCTGGCCCGCCACCCGCGCGGCACCGTGGTCTGCCTGGGCGAGGGCCTGGAGACCCAGTACTGGCGGATCGACAACGGCCGGGCCCAGTGGCTCACCGTCGACCTGCCGGAGATGGTCGCGCTGCGCACCGACCTCCTCCCGCCCGGCCCGCGCCAGCGCTACCTGGCCTGCTCGGCCACCGACCCGGCCTGGCAGCCCGAGGTCGACCCGGCGCACGGCGTACTGATCACCGCCCAGGGCCTGCTGATGTACCTGCCGCCGCATCAGGTCCGGGCCCTGATCGCCTCCTGCGCCCGGGCCTTCCCCGGCGGCAGCCTGGTACTGGACAGCATTCCGCGCTGGTTCAGCCGCCTGGCGGTCCAGGGCAAGCTGCGGCACCACGGGTACACGCCGCCGCCGATGCCGTGGGGCATGGACGCGGGCGAGCGGGAGAAGCTGCGCACGGCCGACCCGGCGGTGGCCTCGGTGCGCGACGTGCGGCCATCGGGCGGCCGCGGCATGCTGGGAGCCCTGCTACCCCTGGCGCTGGCTGTCCCGCCGATCGCCGAGCGCCGCCCGACGGTCACGGTCCTGACGTTCGACCAGCAGCCCGGGTAGGGCAGCTGGGCTGGGACCCACCGAGAGCTGGATGTCTCGTGGCAGCCCACCGATCGACCGGATTGGTGGACCGGAGTTGTCACCACGGCCGGACCACTCGCCGATGCCGATCGCTGAGCTGCCGTCGACGGACCCGCAGCACCCGGTGACCGGATCACGGGCCGTATGCCAGGCAGAGCCGCCCTGCTGCACTCCGTTTCCGACCTCTGTAGCTGCCCTCGCGGGTATGCGAGGGCAGCTACAGGACAAGCCTTGCTTGAGCGGTGTACCGGACGGCCGCCGCGGGCGGGCTACTGCGTGTCGAACCGGTCGATCACCAGGTAGGTGCCTCCCGTCTTGGTGAGAGTCAGGGTGTGCCGTCCGATCGGCAGCCCGCTGACCGCGTAGACCGTCTGCTGGGCGTGGCGGCTGGTGGCGTTGGCGTTGACGGTGCCCTTGGCGGCGCCGTCGAGGGATACGGCGAGGGTGCCCTCGTCGCTGTTGGTCTCGGTGACGAGGCTGATGCCGGTCCCGGTGAAGGTGACGGTGGCCGAGTCGCCGTTCGCCGCGGCGGCGTGGACGTCGTTCTGGTAGTCGCCGAAGCCGCGGCTGGGGTAGTACTGCCAGGAGGCGCCGGTGTAGGTGATGGCGGGGTCGGTGTCGTTGTGGACGCCGGTGACCTCGAAGCCGTCCAGGGTGGACCAGGTGCCGTTGCGCTTGACGACCTGGACCGTGTGGCTGCCCGCGCTCAGTCCGCTGGTGCTGTAGACGACCGCCTGGGCCTGGCGGGTGGTGGAACTGGTGTCGAACAGACCCTTGGAGGTGCCGTCGAGGAAGACCTCGACCTGCCCCTGGTCGCTGCTCCTCTCACCGACGACCGAGACGCCGGTGCCGGTGAAGGTCAGCGAGGCGCTGTCGCCGTCGGCCTGCGTGGCGTGCACGGCGTCGTCGTAGTCGCCCAGGCCGCGGTTGCCGTTGGCTGTCCAACTGCCGGTGTAGGAGATTGCGGTGTCGTCGTCGTCGATCCGGCCGGTCATCGGCCGGTAGCCGGCGTCCGGGCCGGCGGCGGCGATGACGGCCTGGGCGGCGGGGGGCCAGGCGCCGCCGGAGACGATGGTGGCCTGGTTGAAGGTGATGTTGGTGCCGCGGTTGTTGTAGGCGGAGGTGTCCGAGTAGTTGTCGTGGATGTTGATGTCGTGGATCGTCGGCGTCCACATGCCGATCCAGCCGCCCCCGCCGATGCGCGCGACGTTGTCGTAGGTGTTCCAGTACGAGCTGCCCTCGTCCTGGTACAGCTTGTTGTTGGTGTGGTTGGTGACCTCGACGAGGTTGCCGGCGAGCACGGAGGTGCTCCCGTCGTTGCCCTGGCCGCCGTTGGTGTAGATCGGGCCGCCGTCGTAGAGGATGTTCATCACGTCGTGCACGTGGTTGTCCAGGATCTGGTTGCCGCCGGCGTAGATGGTGCCGTGGCGGCAGGAGGCCAGGTGCTGGGCGGACTGCATGGAGCACGGTGAGGCGTAGCCCCAGCCCCAGCCGAGCGAGATGCCGGAGTACGGGGTGTGGCCGATGTCGTTGTGCGAGATCGCGAGGTTGCGGGTGTAGCCGGCCCAGATGCCGACCGCGTCGGAGTAGTCCTGACCGACGTGGTCGATCCAGTTCTCGGAGACGGTGTCGCCGGTGGTCATCCGGCCGGTGTCGGTGAGGTAGTAGTCGTCGACCTCGCCGACGGAGACGCCGCCGCCGGAGGTGTCGTGGATGAAGCTGCCGGTGATCGTGGAGCTCTGGGTGCCGTCGGCGAGGTCGATGCCGGTGCCGCCGGTGTGCGTGATCTCGTCGCCGGCGAAGGTGATGTTCGAGCTGCGGTGGACCTGTACGGCGGCCGGGATGCGGGTCGGGGCGTCGGCGTGGCTGGGGTCCCACAGCACGCCGGCCTGGTTGTCGATGTAGCCGGCCGTCGCGGGCAGCATCCAGGTGGTGTAGGCGAAGGTCAGGCCCTGGAAGGTGATGTCGAGCGCGGGCGTGACCGCGTCCGGCACCACGGTGAAGCCGTCGAGGACCAGAAACGTCCCGGAGGTCTTGACCAGCTTGACGGTGTGCCGGCCCTTGGACAGGCCACCGACGGAGGCGACGACCTGCTGGGCGAGCCGGGAGGTGCCGGCGGCGGAAACACTCTGGGTCTTGGTGCCGTCGACGTAGACGTCGATGCCGCCCTCGTCGGTGTTGGCCTCCGACAGCACGTCGATCCCGGTGCCGGTGAAGGTGTAGCTCGCCGAGTCGCCGTTGACCGTGGTGGAGTGCACGTCGTCGTAGAGGTCGCCCACGGCTCGCGCGGAGGAGTACGACCACGAGCCGTTGTAGGTGATGGACGGATCCGTGTCGTTGACCGGGACGAGGTGGCCCGGGGTGCCGTTCAAGGTCAACAGCGTCTCGCGGGTGGGCAGTTCGACATCCGCCGTGCTGAGGTCCTGACCGCCGCGCGGCATGTAGTACACAAAGCCCGCCGAGCTGTTGAGATAGAACTCGCCCGGCGAGTCCAGCAGTTGATAGGCGTTTTCGACGTAGCTGATCGAACTGAGGGCAGGCAGTCCGGCACCGTTGAACGGGAACTGCCGGTTGGGTACCGCGGTGTTGTTGTTCCGGAAGCAGGTCGGGTCGACGTCGAGGCTGGAGCCGCCTCCGCTCGGCACGGTGATGCCCGCCAGCGGGCAGCGCATCTGCTTCCACGCGTTGTCGTCCACCACCTCCACCGAGGCGGCGTCGGTGAACGAGGCGTAGGAGGAGTCGGCGGTGGTGAAGCTGGACCCGGAGAGGGTGAAGCCGGCGGGGTTCAGCGGCCCGCGTGCTCGCTGCGCCCGCACCCCGTTGACGAACAACTGCCGACTCTGCGTGCCGACCGGTACGGCGGCACGGTAGATGTTCTTCGAACTGTCGTAGAGCGAGAACCCGGTGACCTGCTGGGCCCCGCTCAGCACCGGGACTTCGCCAGGGTAGTTGGCCCAGACGACCTTGTGGCCGTTCTGTCCGGAGTCCTGCGTCCCGAGACTGAACGCCTGGGACAGTCGGTACGTGCCGCCGCGGAGGTAGACGTCGATGTCCGCGGCCATCCCGGCGGTCAGGGACTCCACCTGGCTCTTGACGCTGTCCAGAGTGCAGGGAGCGCTGACCGAGCAGGTGCTCCCCGATCCCGAGGGTGACACGTAGAGCACGGTCGGGGTTGCGGCGGATGCCGGAGCGGGTGCGGCCACAGCGGCGCACAGAAGCGCGCCGAGGGTGCCGAGTGCTCGGAGTGCACGGAGTGTGTCGCGGAGGCTGACGGATCTGGAACGGAACAAGGGCATTGGTGCTCCTACGGGATGCGGGTGGGTGCTGCCGTTCCGGGTCCACTGCTGGGCGAGGGAGCCGGAGGCGGCCCGCCGGCCGCCGACCTGCTGCCGAGCCGTCCCGGGCGCCTGCCCGACGTGGGCCACGGCGGGCGAGAAGCGCGACGGCCCTGTCTGCCCACTATGTTGACTTGTGTTTGATTCTTCCTTCTGTGCGGTATTGGGCGGCACTTATCCATACATAGGAGCAATAGGGTGGGGGTACGCCATGGTTGCGTCCGAGCAACCGCATAGTCGACGCGCCTCAACAGTCCGAGAGCATGCTCTGTCGGGAGGAGTCGGTCAAGAGGTCGCACACAACTATGGCGGCATACATAGGAGGTATTGCTCGGCCATGCGCCTGTGGTCCCCATCAGCATCCCAGGAATGGGCAAGGCGAGACCGTGGCTCTGCGGCCGTGGCGTGGTGTTCGGTTCGTTTATGTTCAAATATGTGAAGCCGTGGCTGGGTTCAGCCCCAACGGCTTGCGGATCGGCCCGCTCGCTTCCGACACGCCCCGCCCTGCGGGCCGAGGGCGGGCGAACCCTGGAGAGTGAATCCCACGCGAGTACGCGGGTAGCCGGGGCACCACGACCCGGACGCCCGCAGCACTGCGGGCGGACCGTCGAACGAAAAGGACACCACTGTGAAGCACCTCAAGCTGCGCGACCTGGACGTCTCCCGGATCGGCCTGGGAGCGATGGGCATGTCCCACGGCTACACCGGCGCCGGAACCGACGATGCGCAGTCGATCCGCACCATCCACCGCGCCTTGGACCTGGGTATCACTTTCATCGACACCGCCGAGGTCTACGGTCCCTACACCAACGAGGAGTTGGTGGGCCGGGCCCTCAAGGGGCACCGCGACCAGGTGGTGCTCGCCACCAAGTTCGGCCTGATCTCCCACACCGGCCGCGAGAGCGGCCCGGACAGCAGCCCGGCCAACGTCCGCGCCGCCGTCGAGGGTTCGCTCAAGCGCCTGGGCACCGACCACATCGACCTCTGCTACCAGCACCGCGTCGACCCGGGCACCCCGATCGAGGAGACCGTCGGCGCGCTGGCCGAGCTGGTCGCCGAGGGCAAGATCCGGCACATCGGCCTGTCCGAGGCCGGCCCGGACACCATCCGCCGCGCCCACGGCGTCCACCCGGTCACGGCGGTGCAGTCCGAGTACTCGCTGTTCACCCGCGACCCCGAAGCCCGTGTCCTGCCCGTGCTGCGCGAACTGAACATCGGCTTCGTCCCGTTCTCCCCGCTGGGACGCGGCTTCCTGACCGGCACCATCCGCTCCACCGGGCAGTTCGACCCCAGCGACTTCCGTGCCGACAACCCCCGCTTCACCGGCGAGAACTTCGAGCACAACCTGCGCCTGGCCGACCAGGTCGCCGCCATCGCGGCCGAGACCGGCGCCACCCCTGCGCAGGTGGCGCTGGCCTGGCTGCTGGAGCAGGGCGACTTCATCGCGCCCATCCCCGGCACCCGGCGCGTGGCCCGGATCGAGGAGAACGCCGGCGCCGACTCGGTCCGCCTCACCGACGACCAGCTCGCCCGGCTCAGCAGCATGCCCCCGGCGGCCGGCGACACCCACAACGAGGCCGGCATGCGGATGATGGAGCGCTGAAGACCGGGAGCAATCCGCGCGCGTCGCACCGGACCTCGCTCGGTGAAGCTCGTCGAAGCGGGCTGCGCACGCCGCGTTCCTCCGACGCTGGCGGGGGCGTGCCCCGTCCGAGCGCGGCGAGTTGCTGCTGCGCGGCGCCGACGTCCTGGCTGCCCACTCCGCCGAGCTCGCCGAGCTGGTGTCCCTGGAGAACGGGAAGCACCGATGTGCCGTCATCGACGCCCGGCCGCGGACCCCGTGATCGGCGGGGGAGCGTCCCGCATCGACCCGGCGGGGCCCGGCGACCGCTGGTGGCCGGGCCCCGCCGGGGTGGTGTCGTCGGGTCAGACGGTGGCGGCCAGGGTGACCTCGATGTTGCCGCGGGTGGCGTTCGAGTAGGGGCAGACCTGGTGCGTGTCCCGCAGGAGCTGGTCGGCGGTGGCCTGGTCGAGGCCGGGCAGGTGCGCGGTGAGGCCGACCGCCAGGGTGAACCGCCCGTCGTCGATGGAGAGCAGGCTCACCTCGGCGGTGACCGTCGACCCGGGCACGGGGGTCTTCCGGCCGGCCGCGATCAGCCGGAGCCCGTTGTGGAAGCAGGCCGCGTACCCGGCGGCGAACAGCTGCTCCGGGTTGGTCTGTTCGCCGCCGGGGCCGCCCATCTCCTTGGGGACCGTCAGGTCGGCCTCCAGGATGCCGTCGGGCGTGCGAACGTGGCCGTTGCGGCCGTCGCCCGTCGAAATCGCCTGGGTGGTGTAAAGCGTGGTCGTGGGCACGTTCGGTCTCTTTCGTTCGGTGGGGAGTGCAGCGCCGATCGGCGCCGCGCGATGCTTCGCGCGAGGAGGTCGGCGGAGTTCAGGAGGGCGCAAGGGCGGCCGGCCCGGACGACGACGGGTCGCCGTAGTCCCGCAAGCCGACGGCGGCGGGGGTGAGTTGGGCGCGCCGGCTCGACCGGAACTCGCCGAGCACCGAAGCGCCGTGGGATTGAGCGGTCATGCCGTTCAGTATTGGGCGGACCGCACGGGCGTGCCTGCCCCTGCCAGGGTCAGGCACGGATGCGCAGCGGAAGGCGGCCGTCGCACCGGACCGCCGGCCGGTGTGACGGGGCGTCAGGCCCGGGCGGCAGTCGCCGGCGGGGGCAGGGTCTCCCGGTGGGCCCGCGCCGTGGCCATCAGTGCGTCGAGCGCCTCCCTGGTGCGGGTCAGCTCGGCGATGTGGTCGCAGAGCCGGTCGCGCTCCTGGGCCATCCGTTCCAGCGCGGTGTCGGAGTTCTCGGTGCTCGGCGAATCGACGCACGGCAGCAGTTCGGCGATGGTGCGGCTGGACAGGCCTGCGGCGTACAACCGCTGGATGAACCCGACCCGTTCGATCTCGCCGTCGGTGTAGTGCCGCTGCCCGCTGGGACTGCGGGTGCTGGTCAGCAGCCCCTGCTCCTCGTAGTACCGCAGGGACCTGACGCTGACTCGGGCCCGTGCCGCGAGCTCCCCGATCCGCATGCCGTCCTCCTGGTCGTGACCTGCGCCACACAGCTTGCCTCTGACGTCAATGTCAGGTTTTAGCGTAGCTGCAGTGCCCGACGGACGGGCGCCGCGGTGCACGAAGGAGCCCTACGGTGACGACCCTTTTCGACAGCCATCGGCTTGGTGAACTGACCCTGCCCAACCGGGTGGTGATGGCCCCGATGTCCCGGGTCCGGGCCGCCGCCGGCGGTCTGGCGACCCCGTCGATGGCGACGTACTACGCTCAGCGCGCGACGGCCGGACTGATCGTGACCGAGGGGGTGCAGCCGAGCCTGATCGGGCAGTCCAATCCGGGGACGCCGGGGCTGCACACGGCTGAGCAGACCGCGGCCTGGCGCCCGGTGACCGCGGCGGTGCACGCCAACGGCGGACGGATCTTCGCCCAGATCATGCACGGCGGGCGGGTCTCGCACCCCGACACCACCGGGTACCAGCCCGTCGGGCCTTCGGCCGTCCCCGCCACCGGCGAGGTGTTCACCCCGACCGGGCCCCAGCCCATGCCCGTGCCCCGTGCGCTGGAGACCGCCGAGGTGCCCGAGCACGCCCGGTCGTTCGCCGAGGCCGCCCGCCGCGCCGTCGACGCCGGGTTCGACGGCGTGGAACTGCACGGCGCCAACGGCTTTCTGATCTCGCAGTTCCTCTCCTCCAACGCCAACCTGCGCACGGACCGCTACGGCGGCTCGGTGGCCAACCGGATCCGGTTCGCCGTCGAGGCCGCGGCCGCCACCGTCGAGGCCGTCGGCTCCGTCAGGACCGGCATCCGCCTCTCCCCGGGCGGCACTTTCTTCGGAGTGGCGGAGGAGGACGTGCCCGAGCTCTACGCCGCCCTGCTGGCCGAGCTCGCCCGCCTCGACCTGGCCTACGTCCATCTCGAGGCCACCACCGAGGAGGAGGTGCTCCTCGACCTGCGCCGTGCCTGGCCGGGCACCCTCATCGTGAACCCGACGTTCCCGCTGGGGCCGAAGCAGACCGGCCGGACCGAGGCGGACCACTGGCTGGGGCTGGGCGCCGAACTGATCAGTTTCGGTCGCGCCTTCATCGCCAACCCCGACCTCGTCGAGCGGCTGCGGCTGGGGGCGCCGATCGCCCCGGTGGACGAGGCCACCTTGTACCAGGGCGGCGACGCGGGGTACCTGACCTACCCGGCCTATCAGCACGCGAGCTGACACTGCGTGGCCCCGTGGCCCCGTGGCCCCGTGGCGCCGAAGGCCCGGGGCCACGGGGCCAGCCGGAGGTCCGGGACGACTCGTCTTGCCGGATCGGCACGAGGAGTCGTCCCGTGCGCGCCCGTCCTCGCATGACGGAAGCGCTGATCGCGGCGGCCGGCCGCCCACCCGAACGCCTCGGTCAGCCGATGTGCACGTCCACCGTGGTGAAGCCGAGCGAGCGCAGCAGCTGTTGGAGCGCGTTCCTGGTGTTCTGCTCCGCGTGCTCCAGCAGGCCCGAGGACTTCGCGGCGTTCTGGATCCGCTGGGAGGCCAGCTGCTCCACCTGCTGCTGGTTGCCCGGGTTGCCGGAGAAGAAGTCGCCGATCCGGTCGAAGAGGCCGCGCTCCTGGGAGTAGACGTAGGACTGCTTGGGGTCCAGCGCCACCTGCCCCAGCTGGGCGTGCGGCAGCGAGATCGTGACGCTGCGCCGGTCGGCGGAGACCGATACGCCGGAGCCGGAGACCTGGCCGAGGTCCACGTAGGCCTCCACGCTGCCGGCCGCCACGTACAGCGTCCGGTGGCCGAGCAGGCCCGGGGGCAGGAAGGCGGCCTCGTGGTCGAGGTCGACCACCAGCTGGAAGTTGCCGCTGGCGGCGGTGTAGCGGCTCATGTCCTGGATGGACTTGAGCAGCACCGGCTGGCTGCGGTCGGTGGTCTTCTCGGCGAACGGGTCGGGCAGGCCCGGCAGCAGGTGGAGCGAGGCCGAGGCGAGCAGGACCGCGGCGATCGCGGCCAGGGTGATCGGCAGGCCGACGTACCAGGGGAGCCGGCGGCCTGCGGGTGCGGGTGCGGGTGCTTGGGTGTCCGGAGTGGCTCTCCGGCTGGGGCGGCGGAACACGGCGATCTGCCTCCTTGGGGGGAACTCCTCGGGTCTGCACGTCGCATGAGCGTCGGTCAGGCCGCCAGGACGGGTTCCCCGAACCCGGGCGGTCAACGCTTCCGGGTGACTGGCTGTTTGGACTCGCCTGAGCGGGAACCCGAACGCGAGTTGCACGAACCACTCGCCCTGCCCACCGACGAAGCCTGCGTGAACATCACCCGGCACCGACGCGGCAGACTCGTCCGCCAAGGCACTCTCGTGCCCCAACCGGAGTGTCGGCGTTATCGTTGGCCGGTGAACGGCAACCTTGAGACGTTCCAGGCGGAGCTGGCCGCCAGCGGGTTTCCTCCGCTTGTCAACAAGCTGGCCGGGGCCGACTTCCAGGGCCGGATCGCCACCCGGAACCTCGGGCCGCTGCGGCTGGTCTCCCTCACCACGCCCGAGAGCTCCTGCATCGGGCGGGAGCGCGCCGCCTGCGACGGCGAGAACCTGGCGATCAAGGTGATGACCTGGGGCCGGACGCGGATCAAGCAGGGGCGCGACGATGCCGAACTCGGGCCGGCCGACCTGGTGCTGCTCGATCCCACGCGTTCGATCCGGTTCGAGAGCACCGCCGCGGCGCACGTCACCATCCTGGTTCCGCGCCGGGAGCTCCGGATCCGGCCCGCGCAGATCGACCGGCTCATCGGCGCACGCATCGACGGCAGTCACGGTCCGGGCGCTCTCGTCTCCGTGCTGCCTCGGGAGTTGGCGCGTTCGGCGACCGAGTTCCGCGAGGCGGAGGCGCTGAGGTCGGCGGCGGCCGTCGTCGAGCTGATCGCGGTCGCGCTGGAGGCCCGGCTGGGCGACGGACAACCGGCTCCGGACGAGCGGCTGCGGGACCGGATCTCCGGCTACATCGAGGCCCGGCTGGCTGATCCCGATCTGTCCCCGCCCAGCATCGCCGCCGCCCACCACATGTCCGTGCGCCGGCTGCACAAGCTGTTCGAGGATCAGCCGCTCACCGTAGCGGCCCTGATCCGCCGTCGCCGCCTTGAGCGCTGCCGGGCCGAGCTGACCGGAGGCGGACGTACGGTCACCGCCGTGGCCGCCCGGTGGGGATTCTCCGATCCCGCCCATTTCAGCAAGCTCTTCAAGCTGACGTACGGCTACAACGCCCGTGCACTGGTAACCAGCAACCGTGCACGGGCGACCAAGACGCGCACGGCCGGCCCGGAACAGGATGGTGGGCACCAAGGCCGGCAATAGATGGGAACGTCATGGCGAAGGTAAACATCGTCCGCCCCGGTGAGGGCGAGATCCTCGGCAGCGGGGCGCAGCAGATTCGGATCCTGGAGAACGGCGAGCACACCGACCACCGGCTGGGGTTCGCCGAGGTCACTATTCCACCGGGCACCCCGAGCCCGTTGCAGCACCGCCACGCCCAGCACGACGAGGGCTTCTACGTGCTGGCGGGAACGTTCCGGTTCACCGTCGGCGAGGACCAGTACGACGCCGGGCCGGGCACCTGGGTCATCGTGCCGACCGGGGCGCCGCACACGTTCGCCAACGTCGGCGACGAGAACGCGGTCATGCTGAACACGTTCACGCCGGACCTGTACGTGCAGTACTTCCGCGACTTCAAGGCCATGATCGATTCCGGGCAGCCAGTCAACGCCGAGACCATGAAACCGCTGTGGAAGAACTACGCCACCGAGATTTCGGACGAATACGCCTCGTGAAGCGCCTTCGGTACGAACGCTACGGCGGACCGCCGCGCTGCCGACCTCGGGGGCGGCAGGACCCGTTCCCGGCAGCGCCCTCGCATGAGGGAAACGCTGGACGTGTCACAGCGCGTCAGCTGGGCGCCTGCGGCCACGGGGTGCGGGTCGGCCAGGCAATTTCGTGCAGCAGGGCGATTGCGTCCGACAGGTCTCGGGCCGGCGTGCGGCAGCTGCGGCGTGCGGTGCGGACCTGCCAGGTGCCGGCGCCGTCCAGGTGGGCAGCGCCGAGGCAGACGGGTCGGGTGATGTCGGTGACGTCGGTGATGGTCAGCGTTCCATCGGCCCCGGTGGCCCGGTAGCGGCGGCCCATGCATTTGACGACGATGACGCACGGCGTCAACTCGGTGGCGTAGCTTGCCGAGCCGGGTGAGGGTGCGCCAGCGGGTTCCTGGGCCGGGAGGAGGTGCTTCAGCATCCGAGAGCCCGTCACTTTCGGTTTGTGCATCGTGCCTTGACGTCACCATAGCGCGGTCGGCAGTGCCTCGTGCCCCGTCCAGGCGCCCTTCCCCGATCCGGCGGCCCGGCGCATGCTGGTCCCCGGCAGGGACAACGGCGTCCCGCCCACGGGGGTGACATGGACGATCGGGACCTGTTCGAGCGCATCACCCGCGCCGTCCGGCCGGCGCTGGCGCAGGGGCGGGTCGCCAGCTACATCCCGGCGCTGGCCGCGGTGGACCCGCGCCGGTTCGGCCTGGCGATCGCGGACACCGACTCGCGGACAGTGCCGCGCGGGACCGGGGACTGGCAGGTGCCGTTCTCCATCCAGTCGCTGTCCAAGGTCTTCACCCTCGCCCTGGTACTGGCCGCCGACGGCGAGAGGCTGTGGAGCCGGGTGGGCAAGGAACCCTCGGGCGCGGCGTTCAACTCCCTGGCGCAGCTTGAGCGTGAGCAGGGGATCCCGCGGAACCCGTTCGTCAACGCCGGGGCGCTGGTGGTCACCGACCGGCTGCTGACCCTCACCGGGGACGACCGCGGCACCCTGCGCGACTTCCTGCGCGCGGAGAGCGGCAACCCCCGCATCGACTTCGACGCCGAGGTCGCCTGGAGCGAGAGCCGCCACGGACACCGCAACGCCGCCCTGGCCCACCTGCTCGCCGACCACGGCAGGCTCGACAACCCCGTTCCCGACGTTCTTGACCACTACTTCTGGCAGTGCTCCCTCGCCATGAACTGCCGCGATCTGGCCCTGGCCGCCGGCTTTCTGGCCCGGCACGGCCTGCGCGCGGACAGCACCCGCCTGCTCACCAGCAGTGAGGCCAAGCGCGTCAACGCCGTCATGCTGATCGGCGGCACCTACGACGCAGCCGGCGAGTTCGCCCACCGCGTGGGACTGCCCGCCAAGAGCGGCGTGGGCGGCGGCATCATCGCCGTCATCCCCGGCCGCTGCACCCTGTGCACCTGGGGCCCCGCGCTGGACGCCCACGGCAACTCCATCGCCGGCATCACCGCCCTCGACACCCTGACCACCGTCACCGGCTGGTCCATCTTCTGAGGAGGCATACCCCGCCGGCCGGCGAACGAGTCCGGGCACAGCAGTCGAGAGGTGCATCCCCGAAGGCTGGGTCAGAACGAGACACAGGCCCCAGGGATGACGGCGGGTCGGGTCCCGCCGCACAGCGGAGGGCGGTGCGGGCGCCACCGGCACCCTCGGCCGGTGAGGCCGACCAGCAGCGTCAGGTGCGGCTGGTGAGGCCCCGCAGCAGGTAGTGCAGGCCTGCGTCCACGGCGGCCTCGCGCTCGGCGGCGGACCTGAACGGCTGCAGGTTGAGCAGGATGGTGGCCAGGCCGTGGACGGTGGCCCAGCTGGCCATGACGGCCGCGTCCGTCTCCTCGGCCGGAAGCAGGCCCGCCTCGGTCAGGCGCCGCAGGGCTGCGATGAGCAGCGTGTCCGGCTTCGGGCGGTCCTCGCTCGCGAAGTCCCGCTGCTTCTCGCCGCGTCCAGGGGTGCCGACCCCGTCGGGATTGCCGTCCATGGCGATCCGGAACAGGCCGGGCTGGTCGAGCGCGAAGTGCACGTAGGCGCGGCCGACTTCGCGCAGGTGGACCTCGGCCGCCCCCGGTGCGTCGGCGGGTTCCTCGACCTGGGCGAGGTGCGACAGCATGGCGGCGGCCATCTCGCGCAGGGCGTGCTGGGCGACCGCGGACTTCAACTCGGCCAGCGTTGCGAAGTGCGTGTAGACCGCGTTGGGGGCCACGCCCACGATCCGGGTGACCTCCCGCAGCACGATCGCCTCGGGGCCGCCCGTGCGGGCCAGCTCGGCCCCGGCCCCGACGAGCGCGGCCCGGAGGTCTCCGTGGTGGTAGCTGGAGCGGGTGCGCGTCGAACGAGTGGCCATGCCGTCGATCTTGGCACGGACACTCACCTCGGGCCAGCAGTTCATTCCGGGACGGGGGTGGCCCGGACCTGGGAGCGCACCTGTCCGGCGCCCGAGGAGAAGCGCAGACCCGGCAGGTTGCGGCGGCGGATCATGAGCTCGGCCACGACGATGTTGGGCAGCCAGCACAGGAACGGGACGGCGGCATACGCGTTGTCGAACATCTGTTGGTCCGTCGCATGGCTGCCGACCAGAGCCTGTGCGCCGATGAGCAGGCCGAGCCAGAGCCGCAGGGTGGGGGCGGCGAAGGTCAGGGCGAAGCTGCGGATCATCCAGGCCCGGTGCTCGGCCACGTCGCGTCCGCGGATCGCGCGGTAGCCGCGGTAGGTGGTCCACGCCCACAGCACTGCGAGGCTGCCGAAGCCGAACAGGCCCACCAGCCCGGCCTGGCTGACGAACGACATCACGAACGCCGCGACCGAGCCGACCGCGATGGCGAGGACGTAGGTGCGCCCGATCCAGCGGTGGAGCGTGGGCCACCGTCGGCGGATCGCCCGGACGAACTGGAACGGCCCCACGGACAGGGCGACTCCGGCGAAGACGATGTGCAGGTAGAAGGCGAGCTGGATCGGCAGTGCACGCTGGGCGTAGTTGCTCGCCAGCCCGACGTGCTGAGCGCCGAGCGTCTGCAGCCCGGCGGTTGCGTACTGGCCGACGAAGTAGCCCGTGACGGCAAGTGAGAACACGGCCATGAAGGTCCAGTTGAGCCGGGGGTTGCCCCGGCGGCTGTCCTTTCCGGTGGGCCTGTCCTTGCTCGCGGGCGGAGTCTTCGCTGTCGGTGTGGTGGCCACGGCGGTGCCTCTCTCAGGGAAGGCGGAGGTGCGGAACCATCGATCTGGACGCTGTCCAGATTAGGGAGTGTGCTCTCGACGTGTCAATGCACCTGGAGGGCAGGTCGGCGTCAGGAACCGCCTGCCGGAGGCGTCGTGCCGGTGTCGGTCCGACCGGGCAGCGCCGGTCGGACCGACCGTCCGATGGTCAGTCAGAGCCCGCGGGCAGCTCGAACCCGAGGGAGGTCAGGGCCTCCTCGGCGGCCTGCTGGTCCTGCTCGTACGTGCCGCCCGAGATGCCGAGACCGCCGGTGCACCGGCCGTCCTCGATGATCGGGTAGCCGCCGCCGACGGCCATCAGGCGCGGGTGGCCGGCCAGGGGCGCGACGCGCGGGTTGGCCAGGTAGTCGTTCCACACGTGGGTCGGGGTGTGGAACGAGGCCGCCGTCCAGGCCTTGTCGAGGGCGACCTCGACGGTGAGGAAGGGTGCGCCCTCGGCGCGGTCGAAGGCCATCAGGTGCCCGCCCTGGTCGGTGACGGCGACCGCCGCACCGAAGCCGATCCGCGCGGCCGCCGCGTGCACCGCCGCGATGAGCGCGCCGGCGGCGCCCTGGGTGATCGAGCCGGTCGGGCCGGACTTCTGAAGTGCGTCGGTGGTCATGAACAGTCTCCTGCGTTCCTGTGCGGTGGCGCTGCTGTCGCCCGGCCCACCGCAGCGGTGAGCCGGGCGTGGGGGTTGCGCGGGTGACGCGGATGAAGACGGACTTCAAACCTCTTGCGAGGGAGGTCAGTTGGCGACGGTCAGGACGAGCTTGCCGCGGGTGCGGCCGGCCTCGCCGCGGGTGTGGGCCGCACCCGCCTGCTCCAGCGGGAAGGTCTCCGCCACCTCGACGGCGATCCGGCCGGCGTCGATCAGGGCGGCGATCGTGGTCAGCGCGGCGCCGTCCGGCTCGACCAGGAACGGAGTGACCCGCACGCCGGCCGCCTGCGCCGCCTGCGCCAGCTCCGGGGAAACGCCGGCCGGGATGGCGACCAGCAGACCGCCGGGGCGCAGCACCGTCAGCGAGCGGGTGCTGGTGCGGTCGACGTCGTCGCCGACCAGGTCGATGACGACGTCGACGTCCTTGACGGCCTCCTCGAAGCGGGTGGCGGTGTAGTCGATGCTCTCGTCGGCGCCGAGCTCCGCCAGCCAGGGGTGGCGCGCCGCGCTGGCGGTGGCGATCACGTGCGCGCCCAGGTGGCGGGCGAACTGCACCGCGAAGTGGCCCACCCCGCCGGCGGCAGCGGTGACCAGGACGCGCTGACCGGCCGTGACCTGGGCGGTGTCGACCACGGCCTGCCAGGCCGTCAGCGCCGCCAGCGGCACGGCGGCCGCGTGCACGTGGTCGAGGGTGGCCGGCTTGCGCGCCCACTGGCGGGCCGGCGCGGTCACGAACTCGGCATAGGCGTTCGCGACGCGCGGGAACCACGGCATCCCGTAGACCTCGTCGCCGGCCTTCAGCGTGGTCACCCCGAAGCCGACCTCCTCCACCACCCCGGACACGTCCCAGCCCAGGGTGAACGGCGGCTCGCCCAGCAGGCCCGCCATGCCGGTGCCGCCGCGGGTCTTCCAGTCCACCGGGTTGATCCCGGCCGCGTGCACCCGCACCAGCACCTCGGTCGGCAGCGGCACCGGGCGCGGCACCCGCTCGACCCGCAGCACCTCCGGGCCGCCGAAAGCGTCCTGGACCACCGCGCGCATCATGTCTGCGGACATGCGTCATCTCCTGAAAGAGCACTCTGCGAAGGGCCGTTGGCGGGCCCTCCCTCGACGTCGACGACGCTATCCCCGTGGGTATAGTTACCTTCAAGGTTCAGTACTTCCCATCGGGAAGTGACCTGGTGAGGAGCCCACGCATGACGACCACCTGCCCGAGCGGCCAGCACGCGCACCACGACGTCTACGCCGCCCAGTGCCCGTGCCGCGCCCTGCTCGACCTGCTCGCCAACAAGTGGTCGGCCCTCGCCATCGGCGCGCTCGAGGACGGCCCGCAGCGCTTCGGCGAACTCCAGCGCAAACTCCAGGGGGTCAGCCCCAAGGTGCTCACCCAGACCCTGCGCCGCCTGGAGGACTTCGGCATCCTCGACCGCACCGTCTACCCCGCCGTGCCGCTGCACGTCGAGTACTCGCTCACCCCGCTCGGCGAGAGTGCCGCGGTCCCGCTCAACCATCTGCGCAACTGGGTCGAGGAGAACATCGACCACGCCGGCCGACCCGAGCCGGTGGCGCTGTAGCGGGCAGCCAGTACCCCGTCAGGGCAGCGGCACCGCGTGAAGGCAGGTGTGGCGGCCGGGCCCCGGCAGCGCGGTGAGCGGCCTCGCCGCCTCTCCGGCGACCGCCACCCGGAAGGCGCCCGCCTCATCCGCGTACACCGGCTCCCCGGCAGTGGTGAACTCGCCGGTGAGGTGGACGACGACGACCTCGGGCGGCACGTGCCGGCCGGGCGGGCCGGGCAGGGTGACCGCGTAGCGCCGGGGGCTCTCCATGGCTCGCCACACCTCATCCGACCCGTGGTTCGGTGCCGGCCAGGGCGGCGCGGACGCTGTCGTGGATGGTGAGTACGTCGTCGGCACCGGTGATCTCCAGCAGTCGGCAGGTCTGGGCAGGGGGCGCCGCCAGCACGAGGGGGATGCCGGCGGCGCAGGCGGCGATCCGGGCCCTGAGCAGCGCGTTGAGGCAGGTGGAGTCGCAGAAGGTGAGGCCGGCGAGGTCGACGACCAGCAGGGGCGGGCGCTCGGCCACGGCGCGCTCGAGCGCGCTCTCCAGCGGTCGGCGCTGGTCGTGGTCGACTTCGCCGTGCAGGTGGAGGATCTGGGCGGTGTCGCGGATGGTCGTGGTGGTGATCCGCAGCAGCGGCGCCGGGACACTGGTGTTCTCGAAGTGCGTGCCGTGCCGGGGGGACATGGAGGCTCCCTTCCAGCCAGGAGAGGCGTCTGTGCGCGAGCCTGTCCCGGGGCCCGTGGCCGCGGCCGCGTCCAGGGGGCTGCGTCACCGGCTGTGAGGGCCCGGCCCGGTCTTGCTCCCGCGCTCGCGGACCGGGCCCGCTGCTTCAGGCGGCGGCGGCCAGGTCCGCGCGGCCGAACAGCAGCGCGTAGCCGCGGGGCAGTTGGGCGAGGAGACGGTCGGTGAGGTGGTCGTCGGTGAGAGTGGTGAGGGCGGCCAGGACGGAGGAGGCGTCCCAGCGGGCGGTGGTGAGGCTGGTGCCCAGGGTGTGGGCGAGGGTGTCGACGAAGGCGGGGGCGGTGACGGGGTGGGGCAGCGGGATCTGGGCAGTGAAGACGGCGCGGGCCCGCTCGGGCAGGACGGCGGCCAGGTCGCAGCGTTCTTCGCCGGTGAGCTGGGAACCGAGTAGGGCCAGCACGGCGTCCAGGACGCGTTCGGCCTCCTCGTCGCTGGGGTAGCGGCCTCCGGTGCGGACCTGGTGCAGGAGGCGGCGGTAGCGGATCATGGCGGGCGGCCTTCCGGAGTCGGGGTCGCGCGGGCGGCGCGGCAGCATGGGCAAGGGTGCGGCGGGGCGGGGCGAGGCGGGGCGAGACGGGGCG
>NZ_PYBW01000082.1:0-4339 GCF_003205575.1 Streptomyces tateyamensis | reverse complement strand
TGAGCTCGTCGCCGGTGGCGTCCGCGACGGTGGACAGGACGGCGCCGATGTCCCACAGGGCGGTGGTCTCGGTGGCGCCCTCGATCCAGGCCGCGGTGGCGCGAACGAACCGGTCGGGATTGAGCGGTTCAGCGGCCTCGAGGGGATTGAGCAGGATCAGGGCCATGGCCTCGGGCAGGCGGGCAGCCAGGTCCGCGCGGACCTGGCCCACCAGGTGGGCACCGAGCAGGGCCAGCACCACGCGGGCGGCGCGTTCGGCCTCCTCGGGCGTGTCGTATTCACCGCGTTCTTGGACCTTGTCCAGGAACGCCTCCCATCGAAGCGTCACCGCGGGTCCTCCTTCCGGGAGAGGAGCGGACCGGCCCCGGGCCGGCGCCTGGGCGGTGCGGTCAGCGGGCCGCGGCCAGGCGGGGGGCCGGTGAAGCGGAGCAGCAGTCGGGCGACAGGGCGGGCGACCCCGGGCAGGGGCCGGGCGAGCTCCGGTTCGGTCGGCCGGGAGCCCGCGCGCGGCGGGTGGGCCGGGGGAGTGCTGGTGGCGAGGGCGTCCCCGCGCCGCCCCGTGGGGGAGCTTCGGGGCGGCGCGGGAGGGCGGCGGGGGCGGGTCAGGCCCGGATCTGCTTGCGGCCCGCGCTGTGGCCGACGGTGACCTTGCGGGGCTTGGCCTTCTCCGCGACCGGGATCTTGAGGGTCAGCACGCCCGCGTCGTACTCGGCGGAGATGCCCTCGGGGTCGAGCGTGTCGGAGAGCATGACCTGGCGCGAGAAGACGCCGAGCGGGCGCTCGGACAGCTCCCACTTCACCTCTTCGCCCTGGTGGCGCGGTCGGCGCTCGGCCTTGACGGTCACCATGTTCCGCTCGACGTCGATGTCGATCGCCTCCGGGTCGACCCCGGGCAGGTCGAAGCAGATCACGTACTCCTCGCCCGCGCGGTACGCGTCCAGCGGCATCGGCGTGGGACGCGACCACGTGCCGCTCGTGCCGAGGAACTGCTGGGTCAGACGGTCCAGCTCGCGGAACGGGTCGGTGCGCAACAGCATCGCGAAACACCTCCAAGTGGGATCAAAGGGTGCCAGTGCGCTTTCACCTGACACCGTTCTAACACGTCATCCATCCGATGACAAACCCCAGTCGTCATCGTTAGAGTGACACCATGCACGAGAAGCCCACGGCACCCGCGACCGGGCCGAAGACGCCCGCCGAACCGGCCTCCTTCCTCGCCGCCGCCGCGGCCCTGGCCGCCATCGAAGACGCGGTCCGCACCGCCCAGGCCCCCGGTGCCACCCCGCCGCCCGCTGCCCAGGACCGTGAGGAATCCGGCCCCGCACCGGCCCTGGCCGCCCTGGTGCTGCTGCGCGAACTCCGCGACCAGCTCGCCGGCTGGGAGGCCGGACTCGTCGAGAACGCCCGCAACGCCGGCGCCACCTGGGCCGACCTCGCCCACCCCATGGGCGTCGCCAGCCGCCAGGCCGCCGAGAACCGCTACCTGCGGCTGCGCCCCGCCGGGACCAGCAGGCGGACCACCGGAACCGGCGCAGAACGCGTCAAGGCCGTCCGCGACCGCCGCGCCGCCGAACGCACCGTGACGGCCTGGGCCCGCGACAACGCCGCCGAACTGCGCGTCCTCGCCGCCCGGCTCACCACGACCGCACTCGCCCCCAGTGCCCGCCCCGCCCAGGACGCCCTCACCGCGGCGCTCGGTACCACCGACCCCGCCGACCTGATAGAGCCCCTGGCAGCCGTCCGCCCCTACCTCGGCGCCGGCCAGGGCGACCTCGCCGCCCGCCTCGACGCCCTCACCCACCACACCACCCGGCTCCGCGATGACAGCAACCGACGCCGCGCCTGACACCGACGCCGCGCCCGACACCGACGCCGAGGAGCGCTGGCAGGACCTCCTGGACCGGATCCACGATCTCGAAGGGCGAGTGGCTGCCGCCACGAACGGCGTCATCGCCGCCCTCGACACCCACCTCGCCCGGCTCGACGCCCTGCGCCGCCACCTCGCCCAACCCGCCTGGCCGCTGCCCGCCCCCGAGCCGAACAGCCCCCAGGCCCCACCGCCGGGCACCCGGCCCACCTGACCCCGCGGGCCGTCCCTCCTTCCGGGCGCCAAGCCCGTGCCCGCCTGACCGGGAGCTTCAGGTACCGCCGCGCCATTCGACGAGGAAGAGCGTCGCGTCGTCGCTGGTGATCCCGCCGCGCTCGCGCTTCAGCGTCTGCGAGAGCGTGCGCACCATTGTGCGCACGCCGCCGCCGGTGGGGCCGATCCGGGTGACCGCGTCGATCAGTTGCTGCTCGCCGAACTGTTCGCCGCCCGACAGGTGTTCCTCGATCAGGCCGTCGGTGAAGAAGAGCACGCGGTCGCCGCGGCGCAGCGACTGCTCGCTGATCTGCGGCTGCTCCCCGCCGAAGCCGACCGGCAGGGTGGTGGGGCCCTTCAGTTGCTGGACGACGTCGTGATGGCGGATCAGCAGCGGCGCCGGGTGGCCCGCGTTGACCCACTGCAGGAGGCCCGACCTGACGTTCAGCTGCATCATGTGGGCGGTGACAAAGTGCTCGACGCCGAACTGGTCGGCGATGGCGGAGTCCATGAAGGCGTAGATCTCGGCCAGCCCCACCCCGGCGCGCCTGGAGTGCCGGTAGGCCCCGATGGCGACCGTGGCCATCACCGCGGCGTCCAGCCCGTGACCCATCGCGTCGATCACGGCGACGTGCAGGACGTCTTCGTTGAGCGCGTAGTCGAAGCTGTCCCCAGCGACTTCGTAGGCGGGCTCCAGGATGCCGGCGACCTCCACCTCGGGGGTGGACATGGTCAGGGGCGGCAGCAGCGACCACTGGATCTCGGCGGCGGTGGACATCGGGCTGCTGCGGCGGGCCAGGGAGAACTGGTCCGTGTAGCCGCCCTTGGTGGCGATCAGGTCGGCCACCAGGGCGGCGAGCCGGCCGAGCACCCGCCGGTCGTCCCCGCTCACCGTGTCCAGCGTCAGCGCCAGCACGCCCACCGGCCCGGCGCCGCCCAGCAGCGGGAGGAAGATCCGTCGGCCGGCGCCCCGCGGGATCTCGGTGGACGCCGCGCTCAGGAACGCCGTGCCCGCCGGGGAGCCGTCGATCGGGTGGGGCCCCTCGGTGATCAGGCCGGGTCCGGGCAGCGGAAGGAGCATGAGCTGCTCGTGGTCCTGGAGCAGGATCGACACGTCCCGGCCTCCCAGGAGGCGGACCTGCTCGGCGAGCAGCGGAGCGATCAGCTGCGGCGGCGTTTCGTGCGCCCGTTCCAGCAGTGCGTCGACCAGTCGTTCGCCGACCCCCTCGGCCCGCTCCGCCGCACCTCTGTGAGGCTCTCGCTCAGCCCGTGCCATGGCCCAACTCCACCACAGCCGCCTCGGTTTCCACCGGCGAACACGCAGGTGTACCGGCGGAATATGACTTCCTGTCACCTTCGTACTCGCTCGATCGGGTGGGCCGGTACGTGAAGCTGCGGCAGGCCGCGGCCGTCCGGGTCGGGCCGGCCGGGCTTCGTTGCCCGGGAAGCTCAAGCGCCCGGCCCGCTTTCCCAGGCCTCCTGTCGGAGCAACAAGCAAGCATTCGAATTGAGTTGACCGCTCTACCGGCCGGACCAGCCGTATGGTCCGCAGCGTCGGGCCGCAGGTGAGGGCGGCCCGACGCCGGCCATGCGCGAAATGGCAAGAAAGGGGCTGTCGGTCGCCCGTTCTCGGTAGGCTGCAGGTATGACGGATGACTACCGGCAGCGGGAAGAGTGGCGGGCCGCCTTCGCCCAGCAGGTCATCACCGACTGCCTTGGCCAATGGCTGCGATCGGCCAATGAGGCGGCGGTTGCCGCGGTCGGCTCGGAACACGCCGCCGAGAGCGCCCGGCTGGCCCGGCGGGCCAAGGACCAGTTGACCCGTTGGCGGGACAGGGGCGACCTGGGTGGTGACACGGCGGCCCGGATCGCCGACGCCGTGGTCCAGCAGATGGAGAGCGACGAGAAGGACGTCCGGCCCGCGGAGGAGCCCGACGACTCCTTCCCTTCCTTCGACAGCGGCTACCGGGCCGCGGTGACCTGCCGGTGGCTCCGTGACCAGGGCTACGACGTCCCCTCCTATCCCGAGGAACCGGGCTTGTGACCGAGGTCGCACTGACCGGCCGTCGGCTCAGGTCAGGTGGCCCCGGGGGAGGGGTTTTGCGGAACCCGGAGAAAAATGTTCCACCGATGTGGGCCGGAGCCTGCTAGAGTCGTCCTAGTTGCAGTAGTGGTTCCCATGAACTTTGTGTGCGCCTGCTGATGTATCGCAGGCGCATTTTTGTTTCCCGGCTCTTCCCCGGGTGGGTGCTCATCGCG
>NZ_PYBW01000081.1 GCF_003205575.1 Streptomyces tateyamensis | reverse complement strand
GCGGGCTGCCGCGCCGGCGGTCGGGCGGGCCGACCCTGGTGCCGCCGCCCGAGGGCTCCGGTCGGCACCGGCGGCTCGAGGAGGCGGCACGGGCTGACGCGGCACGGGCTGACGGGGCGCCAGTGGCCGACGCGCCGCCGGTCGACCCGGCGGTGGGCGCCGAGGTGCCGGGTCCGGTGGCCGGCGGCCTGCTGCCGCGCCGGGTGCGGCAGGCCAACCTCGCCCCGCAACTGCGCGCCGCCGCGGTGGATCCGGCCGAGGGCGAGCGGGCCGCGGCGGCGCGCGAGCGCTCGCCGGAGGAGGCCCGGGCCGCGTTCAGCTCCTTCCAGCGCGGGTTCAGCCGCGGCCGGGCCGAGCCGGGCCCGGTGGTCCCGGCGCCCGACATCCCGTCAGCGGGGCCCGCCGGTTACGCCCCGCCCCCGTTGGCCACCCGGCGCGCCCTCGCGCCGTCCCCCGTACCCCCGGCACTGCCGGTCGCACCAAGCCCAGCACCACCCGCACCAGCGGAAGGATCCTGATCGATGACCGCAATGACCCAGCCGTCCGGCGACCTCAACTGGCTTCTGGATGACCTGGTGGGGCGGGTCGCGTCGCTGCGGCACGCGGTCATCCTCTCCAGCGACGGCCTGGCCACCGGCGCCTCGCAGGGCCTGGGCCGGGAGGACGCCGAGCACCTGGCCGCCGTGGCGGCCGGCTTCCACAGCCTGGCCAAGGGCGCCGGCCGGCACTTCGACGTGGGCGGCGTGCGGCAGACCATGGTGGAGCTGGACGAGGCCTTCCTGTTCATCACCGCCGCCGGTGACGGCAGCTGCCTGGCGGTGCTCAGCGATGCCGACTCCGACATCGGCCAGATCGCCTACGAGATGGCCCTGCTGGTCAAGCGGGTCGGGGAGCACCTGGCCGCCGAACCGCGGAATCCGGCCGGATGAGCGGCAGAGCGCCCGAGGACGACCCGGTGGAGTCGGCGGACGCGCCGTCCGAGGCCACCGGGCCGGCGGTGCCCGGGCAGCCGGCCGACCGCTGGTACGACGACGAGGCGGGCCCGATGGTCCGGCTCTTCTCGCTCACCCGCGGTCGCACCCGCCCGGCCGGTGACGGCTACTTCGACCTGATCTCGATGGTCTCGGCCAGGTCCGCCGCCGACCGTGACCCGCTGCTGCCCGAACCGGTGCTCGATCCGGAGCACCAGGCGATCCTCGACCTGTGCGCCGACGAGCCGCTCTCGGTCGCCGAGCTCGGCTCCTACACCGACCTGCCGGTCAGCGTGGTCCGGGTGCTGCTCGGGGACCTCGACGACGCCGAGCTGATCGACGTCACCCGCCCTGTCCCGCTCGCCGAACTGCCGGACGAGCACCTGCTCCGGGAAGTGATCAATGGCCTCCGCGCACTCTGACGGCACGGCTGGTACCGCCGGCCCGGGCGGCCCGACCGGCGAGGCCGGGAACCGGCTGCCCGGCGGGATCTCGCTGAAGATCCTGGTGGCCGGCGGCTTCGGGGTGGGCAAGACCACCATGGTCGGCTCGGTGAGCGAGATCCGGCCGCTGCGCACCGAGGAGCGGCTCAGCGAGGCCGGTCGGCCGCTGGACGACCTGGTCGGGGTGGAGGGCAAGGACACCACCACGGTGGCGATGGACTTCGGCCGGATCGACCTGCGGCCCGGGCTCGCGCTCTACCTGTTCGGCACCCCGGGGCAGGACCGGTTCTGGTTCGTCTGGGACGAGTTGGCGCGCGGTTCGCTGGGCGCGGTGGTACTGGCCGACACCCGGCGGCTGGCCGACTGCTTCCCCTCGGTGGACTTCTTCGAGCAGCGCGGGATCCCGTTCGTGATCGCGGTGAACTGCTTCGAGGGCACCGAGGTCTTCGCGGCCGAGGACGTGCGGTCCGCACTGGACCTGGACCCCGAGGTGCCGGTGCTGCTGTGCGACGCGCGCCGCCGGGAGGACTCGCGGGACGTGCTGGTGCGGCTGGTGGAGCACGCGGCGGCCCGGCGCCGAGTCGGCTGACAGGCCGTCGGGCATGGTCCGGGGCGCGGGGATCTGGTTGAATGGGGGCCATGCCTACCACCGTGGACGCGAGCCGAGGTCGTCAGGACCTCGAGCCGTTCTGGCCGTCCCGGCAGCCGCACCTCTTCGACCAGATCTGTCCGGGCGCGCAGCGCGCGTCCCGGCTCGCGCACCGCTGATCGGCCCCCAGCAGTATCCCGGGCCCTGACGATCGCGGTGCGGACAGCAGAGTCCTACCGACGCGCAGACGACGTCCACCCACACGTTCTCGCGCGAAAGAGCTGCCTCATGTCCTCCTCGACGGCCATTCTGACCCCGCCCCTCCTGTCCACCCCGCACCTGCGCCCGGTGCCCAATCCGCCGCTGCAGCTGGTCCCCGACGCCCCGATCGCCCCCGAGCTGCACGGTTCACTGCCGGACGGGGCCACCGTGGTGGCGGCCCTGCCGCCGTCCGCACTCGCCCAGTACGGCGCACCGCAGGGGGACCGGCCGATGGTCGGCTACCTGGTGCTGGTGCCCGCCGCCGCCCCCGAGCCCGCCGCCGGTCCGGTGGCCGCGCCGACCCCGAGTCCGCACGGCATCTCGGTCGACCCGGACCGCCGGACCGCCCACGTGGACGGCGAGCTGCTCGACCTCACCTACCTGGAGTTCGAACTGCTCGCCCACCTGACCCAGCACCCGCAGCGGGTGCACACCCGCGACCAGTTGGTCAGCACGGTCTGGGGCTACGGCCACGTCGGCGACGGCCGCACGGTGGACGTCCACGTGGCCCGGCTGCGCCGCAAGTTGGGCGCCGGTCACCGCGCCAGCATCGTCACGGTGCGCCGGGTCGGCTACAAGTACGTTCCGTTCAACCAGGGCTGACGCACCGTCAGTCGAATCCGTCCGGGCCCGGCCGCTGAGCAGCAGCGGCCGGGCCCGGTCCGTTGCCGGATCAGCCGGCCAGCCGGTCGATCTCGGCCAGCTCGTCGGCGGTCAGCGGTCCGGCCGCCAGCGCGTCGAGGTTCTGGTCGAGCTGGGCCACGCTGCTGGCGCCGATGATCACCGAGACCACCCGCTCGTCCCGCAGCACCCAGCTCAGCGCCAGCTGGGCCAGGCTCTGGCCGCGCCGCTCGGCGACCTTGGCCAGCGCCCGCAGCTGCTCCAGCTTCTGCGGGGTGAGGGCCTGCTCCTTGAGGAAGTGGCCCACCGACATCCGCGAGCCGGCCGGCACCTGGCCGCTCAGGTAGCGGTCCGTCAGCAGGCCCTGGGCCAGCGGGGAGTAGGCGATCAGCGCGGTCTGGGTCTCGCCGACCGCGTCCAGCACGCCCTCGTGCTCGGGCCGGCGGTCCAGGATCGAGTAGGCGCTCTGGTTGAGCAGCGCGGGGGTGCCCAGCTCGCGCAGGATCGCCACCGCCTCGCGGTGCTGCTCGGCCGGGTAGTTGGAGATCGCCGCGTACAGCGCCTTGCCCTGGCGCACCGCGGTGGCCAGCGCGCCCATGGTCTCCTCCAGCGGGGTGCCGGGGTCGTAGCGGTGCGAGTAGAAGACGTCCACGTAGTCCAGGCCCATCCGGCCCAGCGACTGGTCCAGGCTGGCCAGCAGGTACTTGCGGCTGCCGCCGTCGCCGTACGGGCCGGGCCACATGTCCCAGCCGGCCTTGCTGGCGATGAACAGCTCGTCCCGGTACGGGCGGAAGTCCTGGGCGAACAGGTGGCCGAAGTTCTTCTCCGCCGAGCCGTACGGCGGGCCGTAGTTGTTCGCCAGGTCGAAGTGGGTCACCCCGCGGTCGAAGGCCCGGCGCAGGACCGCGCGCTGTACCTCCAGGGGCTGCGAGTCACCGAAGTTGTGCCACAGGCCGAGCGAGACGGCGGGCAGTTGCACGCCGCTGCGCCCGGCGCGGCGGTAGGTCATCGAGGCGTAGCGGGAGTCGGCCGCGAGGTAGCTCATGGCCGCCATCCTGCCAGTTCGCGGGGGGACTACGCTGCTGCTGGGCCCGGGTGGGCGGCCAGGAGTTCCGGCAGCTTGCGCATGTCGTCGAAGAGGACCCGGCCCGGGCCGGTCAGGCGGGTGGCCGGGTTGACGCCGCCGGTGTAGGCGAAGGCGGGGATGCCGGCCGCGTTGGCCGCGGCCAGGCCGTGCGGGCTGTCCTCGATCACCACGCAGCGGGCCGGGTCGGCGCCCAAGGTGCGGGCCGCGTGCAGGAACAGGTCGGGGGCCGGCTTGCCGCGGGCCACGTCCTCGGCGCCGCTGAAGATCCGCCCGGCGAACCGCTCGTACAGCCCGGTCAGACCCAGGCCCCGGCGCAGCCAGCGGTGGCTGCTGTTGGAGGCCACGCAGTCGGGCAGGCCGAGCTGGGCCAGCACCGCGGTGATCCCCTCGACCGGGGCCAGCCGCTCCTCGGTCAGCCGGGTGTGCAGCGGCCGGTACTCCTCCCACCAGTCGGCGGGCAGGCTGCGGCCGAGCAGTTGCTCCAGCGCCGCCGTCTTCGCCCGGTGCGAGAGGCCGACGAACCGTTCGACGATCTCCTGCTCGCCCATCGGCAGGCCGAGCGCCGCCAGCGCCACCTTGTCCACCTCGACACCGATCGGCTCGCTGTCGATCAGTACGCCGTCACAGTCGAAGATCACCAGTTCGATCACCCGAGCAGCCTACGGGCTGTCCCGTCCCCACGGTGCGCGCTGCCCGCCCCGGACCTGGATCACCCGGTCGGGTTCGCCTCGGCCTCGGGGTGATCCGCGGCGGCCTGCTGGGCGCGGTCCGCGATCTGCTGGAGGGCGGCCAGGTGTGCGCGCAGCCGTTCCCGGCCGGCCGCGGTGGCCCGCACCCAGGTGCGGGGCCGCTTGCCGACGTGGCCCTTGCGGATCTCCACGAACTCGGCGTTGTCGAGCGTGGTGAGCTGCTTGGACAGGGCGGAGTCGCTCAGCCGCGCCTGGTCACGGACGAAGGCGAACTCGCACCAGGTGGTGGCGGAGACCAGGGAGACGATGGTCAACCTGGTCGGGTCCAGGAGGAGTTGCTCCAGGCCGAGGAGGGCGTCGGGCGCGCCGCCGGCCGGCCGGCCGGTCGCGCTCATCGGGCCGCCACGCGACGAGCCGTCCGGCGCACCACCACGTTGATCAGCAGGCCCGCGGCGACGCTGAAGACGGCGTACGGGAGAGCCGAGGCGGTGTACGGATGGTCGCGGACCCAGGCGGGCATACCGGAGCCGGTCAGCAGGCGGCGCAGGGCAGGTCCGGCAAAGAGCTGGACGGCGCCGAAAGCGAGCCCGATCAGCAGGACGGGCAGCCAGGCGTACCCGGGCAGGGCGCTGCGGTGCAGGGCGCCGGCGGCTGCGGCGACGCGGGGGCTGCGACGCCCGGCGACGACCCAGGCGACGGCGAGGGCGCCGAGCCCGAGGGCGGCGACCTCCTGGGCGGTGGAACCGAAGTCGTTGGCGGCGGCGAACAGTGCCAGGACGGCGCCGAGTGCGGCCCACAGCCACCAGGGCGTGCGGAGTGCGTCGGCGCTGTCGAGGCGGGCCTGGCGGGCCCGGGCCAGCGCTTCTCGGGCCTCGGCGGGGCTGGGCCTGTCCATGGCATTCCTCCTCGCGCCAGTACTTTCCTATAGGGAAAGTAGCAGGTACTTTCCCATGCGGCAAGTACTGCTCGCATCGGAAACTGCCCGAGCGCCCCCGGCTCGCCCGCCTCGGCGACACGGTGGCCGACCCCGGGGTGAGTGGCGCGGAGGAAGGTCGGGCGGGCAGGGTGGTGCCATGTCCGAACGCCGCAACCGCCGACGCCTGCACGCACGAGCCCGCTCCCTCGGGGTCCCCGTCGACCAAGTTCCCCGCCGAGGTACCCCGAGGGAGCGGTCCGGCCGATCGATCTCCACCCTTTCCGGGGATGCGCCGCGGTGGCAGGACACCGAGACCCCGGACCGCGACCTGCCGCTCCTCCAGGACGACCCGAACGATCGGAGCGGGCTGGAAGGCTTCGTGCCTCGCCGGCCCCGGACCGTGAGTTGCTGCGAGGTCGTCCTCACCCGAAAGGTGACGGAGGGCGGCACCGTCGTCATGCTCACCACCCACCGCGTCGAGTGCCCGGTCTGGTCCTCACGCCCGTAGCAGCGGCCGCGACGGCGCCACTTCTGAAACAGGCCTAGTACGGTGGAGGCCCGGCACCGGCGAGGAGGGGTATCCGGATGCGTCCCGACATCACCGACCGCGCGGACCTGGTGGACCTGCTGCGCCGGTTCTACGCGGCCGCCTTCGCCGACCCGCTGATCGGCCCGCGGTTCGCGGGGATGGACCTGGTGGCCCACCTGCCGCACATCGCCGACTTCTGGGCCGTGGCGCTGCTGCGCTCGGGCGAGTACCGGCGCAACCTGTTCGCTCCGCACGCCGCGCTGCCGCTGACCGCCGAGCACTACGGGCGCTGGGTGCAGCTGTGGGCCGCCGCCGTGGACGGCCGGCACCAGGGGCCGGTGGCGGAGCGGGCCAAGGCGCAGGCGCAGCGCATCGCGCGCGCGATGATCCGCCGCAGCACCGGCGAGGACCCGGCCACCGGCGGGGCGGGCGGCTTCGTCCCGGTCTCGGCGCTGCTGCTGCGCAGCGCCTCGTAGTCAACGGTCAGGCCACCGCCACCCGCAGTGGTGAGATCCGGGTGGCGACCACGTTGACCGCGCCCTGGTTGCGCTCCAGCCGGCCGTGGATCAGCAGGCCGGCCCGGTCCAGGGCGGTGCGGCGGTGCGGCTCCCAGACCGGGCGGTTGCAGACCACGTTGATCAGCCCGGTCTCGTCCTCCAGGCTGAGGAAGAGCACCCCGCCGGCCGTCGGCGGCCGCTGCCGGTGTGTCACCAGCCCCCCGATGATCAGCTCCTGGCCGTGCGGCAGGCCGGCCAGCTGCTCGGCGGTGACCGCGCCGATGTGCCGCAGCGCCGGACGCACGTGCTCCACGGGGTGGCTGTCGGCCGAGGCGCCGGTCGCCCACAGGTCGGCGATGGTCTCCTCCACCGGCGTCATCGCGGGCAGTTCCGGCGCCTCGGTGCCCGGCGTGCTGCCCGGCAGCAGCTCGCCCGCCTGGCGTACCGCCAACGCACCTGCGGCCCAGAGCGCCTGACGCCTGGTCAGTCCGAAGCAGCGGAACGCCCCGGCGGTGGCCAGCGCCTCCAGCACCGGGGCCGGCAGCGCGGTGCGGTGCGCGAAGTCCTCCAGGTCCCGGTACGGCTGCCCGGCCGCCACCCGGGCCGCCTGCTCCTCGCCCAGCCCGCGCACCGAAGCCAGGCCGAGCCGGATCGCCGGGGCGTCCCCGGGCCCCTCCAGACTCGGGCCCGCCGCGCTGGTGTTGGCGTCCACGGGGTGGACCGTGACCCCGTGCCGGCGGGCGTCCGAGATCAGGCTGAGCGGGGAGTAGAAGCCCATCGGCTGGTTGGCCAGCAGCGCGCAGGTGAAGGCGGCCGGGTAGTGGTACTTCAACCAGGCGCTGGCGTACACCAGGTAGGCGAAGCTGATCGAATGGCTCTCCGGGAAGCCGTAGTTGGAGAAGGCCTCGATCTTGGTGAAGACGTCCTCGGCCACCTCGGCCGGGATGCCGCGCTCGGCCATCCCGTCCAGCAGCCGCTGGCGCAGCTCGGCCACCCGCTGGTGGGACCGCTTGGCGCCCATCGCCTGGCGCAGCCGGTCCGCCTCGGCGCCGGTGAACCCGGCGCAGTCGATGGCCAGTTGCATCATCTGCTCCTGGAACAGCGGGACCCCGAGGGTCTTGTCCAGGGCCCGCTTCATCAGCGGGTGCGGGCAGTCGGGGGCCTCCTGGCCGGCCCGGCGGCGCAGGTACGGGTGGACCGAGCCGCCCTGGATCGGACCCGGGCGGATCAGTGCGACCTCCACCACCAGGTCGTAGAACTCGCGCGGCTTGAGCCGGGGCAGGGTGGACATCTGGGCCCGCGACTCGACCTGGAAGACGCCCACCGTGTCGGCCCGGCAGAGCATCTCGTAGACCGCCGCGTCATCCGGCGGGATGCTCGCCAGGTCCAGCCGGCGGCCGTGGTGGGCCGCGACCAGGTCGCAGGTGTCGTGCAGGGCGGAGAGCATGCCCAGGCCGAGCAGGTCGATCTTGACCAGGCCGGCGCCCGCGGTGGACTCCTTGTCCCACTGCAGCACCGAGCGGCCCGGCATCCGGGCCCATTCGGTGGGGCAGATCTGGCCGATCGGCTCCCGGGTGAGCACCATGCCGCCGGAGTGGATGCCCAGGTGGCGCGGCAGGCCGTGCAGTTGGGCGCCGAGTTCGAGCACGTCGGCGGGGATCACCGCGTCCTCGCCCGGTGGCCCGTAGAAGTCCACCTGCCGGGAGAAGGCGTTCACCTGCTCCATTGGGTACCCCAGTACGCGGGCTGCGTCGCGCAGGGCCAGCCGGGGGCGGTAGGTGATCACGTTGGCCACCTGGGCGGCGTGCCCGCGCCCGTAGCGCTGGTAGACGTACTGGATCACCTCCTCGCGTCGGCGGTGCTCGATGTCCAGGTCGATGTCGGGTGGGCCGTCCCGCTCCATGCTCAGGAAGCGCTCGAACAGCAGCTGGTAGCGGATCGGGTCCACGGCGGTGATGCCCAGCGCGTAGCAGACCGCCGAGTTGGCGGCCGAGCCGCGGCCCTGGCACCAGATGCCGGTAGTGCGGCAGAACTCCACCAGGTCGTGCACGATGAGGAAGTAGCCGGCCAGCTCCAGGCGTTCGATCACGTCCAGCTCCTTGGCCAACTGGGCGTGGGCCTCGGGGTGTTCGGCCGCGGTGCCGAAGCGGGCCGCGGCGCCGCGCAGGGTGAGCTCGCGCAGCAGGCCGAACTCGGTCCCGCCCTCGGGCACCGGGAAGCCGGGCAACTGGGGCGTCAGCCTGGCGAACTCGAAGGCGCAGTCGCGCCCGAGCGCGGCGGTGGCGGCCAGCACACCGGGGAACCGGGCCAGCCGCCGGGCCATCTCGACGCCCGAGCGCAGGTGCGCGGTGCCGGCCGCCCTGGTCCAGCCGGCCGCCTCCCGCACGGTGCGCCGGGCCTGCAGCGCGGCCAGCCCCTGGGCCAACCGCCCCTCGCCCGGGGTGGCGTGGTGCACGTTGTTGGAGGCCACGGTGGCCAGGCCGGCCCGGGCGGCGAGCGCGGCCAGCCGGTCGTTGCGCGGGTCGTCCCCGGGCAGGCGGTGGTCGATCAACTCGACGAAGACGTTCTCCCGGCCGAACGCCTCGGCCAGCTCGAGCAGTTCGCGCAGCGCCGGGCCCTCGCCGCCGTCCCGCAGGGCCCGCCGGACCCGGCCGGAGCGGCAGCCGGTGAGCACCGCCCACTCACCGCCGTGTGCCCCGGCCAGCCGGTCGAAGGCGTAGACCGGGCGGTTCTTGCCCTCGCCGGCCAGTTGGGCGGCGGCGATCTCGGCGGAGAGCCGGCGGTACCCGGTGGGGGAGCGGGCCAGCACCAGCAGGTGCTCGCCGGGCAGGCCGGAGGCCGCGCGCAGGCCGAGCTCGGCGCCGAAGACGGTGCGCAGGCCGGTGCCCGCGGCGGCCTGGCTGAGCCGGACCGCGCCGTACAGGCCGTCGTGGTCGGTCACCGCCAGGCTCTCCACGCCCAGCCGCAGGGCCTCGGCGACCAGGTCCTCCGGTTCGCTCGCGCCGTCCAGGAAGCTGAACGCGGAGTGCACGTGCAGCTCGGCCCAGGGCAGCACGGTGGCGGGGTCCGGGCGCGGCGGCGGGGCCGGGGGTGTGCGGGGCGGCTCGGGCGCGGCGGCGTCCCGGCCGGCCGGGACGGTCATCCGGTGGCGCAACTGGGGCCAGGAGAGGTGGTGCTGGCTGTCGAAGCCCATGGTGCGGGGGTCCTTGCTCGGTACACACGTGCTGATGGTGCGTCGCTACTGATGGTTGCTGAGGGTGCGTCGGACTGGCGCCGCGTCAGGCATAGGCGCCCTCCACCGCCCATGCGCCGCCCTCCAGGACCAGCAGCAGCGCCCGCCCGTCGGCCAGGGTCACCTGGAACCGGGCCCGGCGGCGGGCCCGCTGCGGGTCCCACCAGCGCTCGACGGCCGGCCAGGGCCCGGCCCAGGCGGTGACCACCGAGATCCGGCCGGCCAGCACCAGCTGGGTGGGCGCTGACGAGACCTCGGCCCGACCGGTCACCCCGACCGGCTGCCCGGCCGCGTCCAGCACGGTCACCGGCACCGGCTCCGGCGGCACCCAGCCCGGCGCGGGGTGGCCGAGCCGGCCCGGCCAGGGCGCGTCCCGGTCGGCGGGCGCCTCCGGTTCCTCGCCCCAGACCACTCTGGCCAGCACCTCGTCCGGACCGCGCCCGCCGACCCGCTCCACCCGGGTCAGCCCGCCGTAGCCGAGCAGCGCCTGCACCCGGGCGGCGGCCCGCTCCACCCGGTCGGCGGCCAGCGCCTGCCCCCACAGCGCGAGCTGCCGGCCGTGGTCGGCCACCAGCTCGTCCGGGACCAGCCGCAGTGCGGTGAACCCCCCGGCCGTCGGCCCGAACTGGCCCGAGGTCTGCCAGGCCTGCAACTGCCAGCGCACCCGTTCGGCCAGCGCGGCCGGGGGCAGCCGGCCCTCGTGCTGCCAGAGCCGGGCCGCCGAACTGCCGTCCGCGCAGCTCACCTCGACCGAGACCCGGCGGCAGGCCAGGCCGGCGCCGGCCAGCTGCTGGTGCAACTGCTCGGCCAGCGTCCGGCCGACGAAGACCAGTGGCTCGGCCAGCAGCTCCGGCGGGTCGAACAGCTGCTCCACCGCGAGCTCCGGGCCCGGCCCGCGGGTGGCCGGCAGCCGGGCCTCCAGGCCGCGGGCCAGCCGGTGCGCGGCCAGCCCGGCGGGGCCGAACCGGTCGGCCACGGCGTGGACGGGCAGCCGGGCCAGGTCGCCGAGGGTGGGCAGGCCGAGCCGGACCAGCAGCTCGGCCAGCTGCCGGTCGGCGCTCTGCCGCCCGGCGCCCTGCTGATCGGAGCCGTGCTGGTCGGCGAGGACGCCGACCGGGTACGGGGCGAGGAACTCCGCGGTGCGGCCGGCCGGGACCAGCACCTCGGCCCGGGCGGCGAGCACGGCGGCGAAGACGCCGTCGGCGATGCCGATCCGGGGCAGCGGGGTCTGCGGCGCGGGCTGCTGCTCCGGCGGGCGGGCCGGCCCGCCCCAGTCGCCGGCCCGGTCGGGCCCGGGCTCGGGGCTCAGCTCGGCCAGCCGCTCGTACAGCAGCGCGGCCAGCTCCTGCTCGCCGCCGAAGTAGCGGGCCGGCCCCTTGACCGCGAGCGCGCACAGGCCGGGGCGCAGCACCTCCACCCGGGGGGTGAACTCCTCGACGGCGGCCAGCACCGGCTCGAACCGGCGGGTCTCGGCCGCCGGGTCCCGTTCGCGCAGCCGCAGCTCGGGGCAGAGCCGGTGGGCCAGCCGCAGCCGCTGGCCGCGCCGCACCCCGGCCAGCCGGGCCCCGTCGGAGCAGGCCAGCACCCGGCCGTCCGCGACCACCGCCACCTCGCCCGCCGCGGCCCCGCCGGTGGCGGTGATCGGCCAGTCGGGGTACCAGAGGACCAGGACGCGCGCCGCGCCGCTCTCGTCGCCAGCCATGTCACACCGCCGTCAGCCGGCCCCGCCCCACCGCGTCGCCCGACGGCTGCCCGCCGGACCCCACCCCGACCGCGGCGGGCGCGAGGGCGCCGCCCCGAGTACCGTCCGCCTCGGCCTGCTCGGCCGGGGTCAGCGCACGGACCACGCCGTGCTCGTCGGGCAGCCAGAGCCACCCGGACCGCCCGCGCGCGGCGGCGCCCCGGCCCTCCACCAGGACCTCGGCCTGCCGCCCGGCCAGCAGGCCGTGCCCCGCCCCCAGACCCACCCAGCGGCTGCGCCGCACGCTCAGCCGCAGCGCGGCCCCCGGCCAGTCGCCGGCCACCAGCAGCACGCACCCGGTGCGCCGCAGCACCGCCCCGAGCCGGGCCGCCAGCTGCGGAGCCACCTCGCCGGGCGGGCGCAGCAGGACCACCTCGACCCCGCCGGCCAGCGCGGCCACCACCTCGGGCCACTGCCGGCCGGGGCGGTCGGCGAGCAGCAGCCGGCCGGGGTCGATGCCGTACCCGGTGGCCGCGAGCAGCCCGAGCTCCGGCAGCCCCACGGCGGCGCACCACCCGTCCCGCTCCGGACCGGCCCCGGTCGCCAGCGCCAGCAGCAGGCCGGCGTCCCCCGCCACGGAGACCGCGGTGCCCCGCTTGATCCCGGGCAGCAGCCCGCCCAGCACCGGTCCGCCCTCGATCGGCGCCGGCGCCGCGTGCGGGAGAAGTACGGGGGTGGCCACGAGGTCAAGGATCGAACATTCGTTCGCCAAGATTCAAGTCGAAATCGAACGATCGAGCGATTTTCTCGGAAGTGACGGAACGTGACCGTGCCACTGCGATGTGACGGAGTCCCACGCCGTCCCGGCGGAGCCTCGGCTCCGCCGGGACGGCGGCTCGGTGCCGATGGCGGTCGACGGCAGCCGGCGTCGCCGCGCTCTACAAGGCCGCCAGCGGCGGCCTGCCCCCGGCTGCCCTGAAGTCGTGGATCCTCACCCGCGCGACCCAGAACGCGATCCCCCACAACCGCCCGCAGCAGGGCAGCAGCATCCTGACCTGCACGCCCAGCCTGCTGCTCAACGCCGGTGGCCGGTAAGGGAAAACCGCGGGTGGTCGAGCGGCGTCGGCGGGTACGGTCGCGCCATGGCCAACGAGTTCGACCACCCGCTGCTGGCAGCGCTCTACGACCCGCTCGACCCCGACCGCGGCGACCTGCCCGCCTACCTGGAGATCGCCGAACAGCTCGGCGCCGGGCGGGTGTTGGACATCGGCTGCGGGACCGGGGTCTTCGCGCTGCTGCTCGCGGAGCTCGGGGTGGCGGTGGTCGGGGTCGACCCGGCCGCGGCGTCCGTCGAGGTGGCCCGGGGCAAGCCCGGTGCCGAGCGGGTGCGCTGGCTGGTCGGTGACGCGACGACGCTGCCCCCGCTCCAGGCCGACCTCGCCACCATGACGGCGAACACCGCCCAGCAGATCACCGACCCCGCCCAGTGGCGGGCCACCCTCGCGGGGGCGCACGACGCCCTGCGCCCCGGCGGCCACCTGGTGTTCGAGACCCGCGACCCGGCCCGCCGCGCCTGGGAGCAGTGGAACCGCGCCGACTCCTACCGGGTCACCGAGCTCCCGGACTTCGGCGCGGTGGAGAGCTGGGTCGAACTCCTCGACGTGTCGGGCCCCTTGGTGAGCTTTCGATGGCACTACGCCTTCGCCGCCGACGGCCGCCGGCTGATCTCCGACTCGACCCTGCGCTTCCGCAGTCGCGACGAGGTGGCCGCCGACCTGGCCGCCCAGGGCTACCAACTGCGCGAGGTCCGCGACGCCCCGGATCGCCCGGGCAAGGAACTGGTCTTCCTCGCCCAGCGGTGACGCTCCGTCTACTGTTCACCACGAAACCGCCCCTGATGGCCTGCCACTGTTCACGGAGCGTGAGATCGGCTAGAGTGATATTCAACTAAGAATGAGGTATATAAATGTCCGCCCCCCATCCCACCGACCCCGACGGCCACCGCTACGCCCCCGCCGTCCGGTCGGCGATGAGCGTGTTCACGCAAGGGGGTGACACGCTCGCCCTGGAGACGGCGGCGGCGGTGCGGTCGGCGGCGCAGGCGGTCGAGCGGCTGCGGGGGCAGGGCGTTGACGGGCGCGGGGTGAGCGCGGGAGCGCTGGACGTGCTGGTGCGCCTGAGCAGCGCCGGCGCCGAGGGGTTGAGCATCGGCGAGCTGGCTCGGGCCGGCGGGGTGAGCTCGCGCAACGTCACCGGACTGGTGGACACCCTGGAGCGCGAGCGGCTCGCCGCCCGCGGGGCCGATCCGCAGGACCGCCGCTCCGTCCGGGTGCACCTCACCGTGGCCGGCCAGGACTGGCTCGCCGCCTTCCGCGAGCCCAGTCGGCGCGCCATGGCTGCCCTGTTCGACGGTTGCACCCCGCAGGAGCTGGCCCAACTGCGCCACCTGTGCCTGCGCCTGGTGGAGAACCAGCAGCGGATCGAACGAGGGCAGTGAGCAGTGCCGGAGGCGGTCGGGGGGAGCTGTAGCGGACCCGCCAAAACCGTTTGCCCCGCCCGTGCTCCCGCGAGCAGCATGTCCCGCATGACCACGACGCTGCCACCGCGCCCGCTCACCCGCCGCCACGCGGAAGCCGCGCGCCGACAGCAGACCGCCTTCTCGCCGGAGCGGACCATACCCGCCGCGCCGTGACGGGCGCGCTGCTGGCCGGCCTGTGGGCCGGCTACGGGATCGCGGTGCCGGTGGGTGCGATCGGCGCGCTGCTGGTGGGCTTGGCCGCGCGGGCCGGCTGGCGGGTCGCCTCGGCCGCCGCACTCGGGGTGGCGACGGCCGACGGGGTGTACGCGGCGCTTGCCGTGCTCGGCGGCCAGGGGCTGGTGGAGATCCTGGAGCCGGTGTCGACTCCCTTGCGCTGGGCGGCCGTTGCCGTGCTGCTGGTGATCGCCGCGCGGACCGCCCGGGCTGCCCGCCGCAGTGCCGGCACCAGTCCTTCGGTGCTGGCGGCCTCCCCCTCGCGCGCCTACCTGGCCCTGCTCGGGCTGACCCTGCTCAATCCGGCCACCGTCGTCTACTTCGCGGCCCTGGTCCTCGGCGGCCGGGTGGCCCACCCGGGCAGCGCGACCCTCTTCGTGCTGGCCGCCTTCCTGGCCTCGGCCTCCTGGCAGCTGCTGCTCGCCACCGGCGGCTCCGTCCTGGGCCGCCTCCTCACCACCCCCGGCGCCCGCCTGGCCACCGCCCTGCTCGCCAGTGCCCTGATCGCAGGCCTCGCCCTGCGGCTGCTGTTCCAGTAGCCGCAGGCGCGGACCCAGGGAGCCGCCCGCCCGCGTGGGGGTGCGGGCGGGCGGCGGTTCGTGGGGGACGGCCGGGTCAGGCGCCGGGGTCGGTCATCGCGGCGGCCAGGCGCAGGTGCGGGCGGGCCTGGTCGGGGTGGCCCTGGCGTTCCAGAGTGCGGCCGAGCATCAGGTGCGCGTAGCTCTCGGCCGGATCCTGCTCCAGGACCCGGCGCAGCTCGGCGGCGGCGCGGTTCAGCTGGGCGGAGTGGTAGAAGCTGCGGGCCAGCAGCAGCCGGGCGGCCAGCTGCCCGGGCTCGGCGGTGACGAGCGGCTCCAGGATGAGAGCCGCGTCCGCGTAGGCCTTGGCATCGAAGAACAGCTGCGCCCGGGCGTACTCCTCGGCGGGGGAGAGGGCTTTCACGGTCTTGACTCCCTTCGGTGTATTCGGACTACCGGCCCGGACAACAACGCATGAAGATTCAACTATTCCGGCACCCTATCGTCCCTTCCCCCCGTGCTGTCCAGCCTTTTTCGGCGGCGTCGGTGCACGTCGGTGCCGATGCCCGCGCACGTTCAGGGGGCCGCCTCTGGTGCTCTGTACCTACTAGTATGTACAGTCTGCGGCAGCAACCGTGTCAGAGAAAGGGCGGCACCATGACCGTCGAAACCTCCCTCACCCCGGCCGTGGTCGACCGCGCGGCCGGCTACCGGACCCTGGACGAGTACCAGGACGAGGCCACCCAGCTCGCCGCGCTGCCCGCGCTGGAGCGGATCGCCCCGGGGTTCCCGGACTGGATCGTCACCAGCCTGTTCGGCGGCACCTACCAGCGCCCGGGGCTCACCCCGGCCGAGCGCCAGCTGGTGAACATCGCCACCCTGGCCGTCCTCGGCGGGGTGGACCCGCAGCTGACCGGGCACATCCGCAGCGCCCTGCGGGTCGGGCTGAGCCGGGAGCAGGTGGTGGAGGTACTGGTGCACCAGGCGCCGTACATCGGTGCGCCGAAGGCGCTGGCCGCGCTGCGGGTGGCGGCGGCGACCTTCGAAGGGCTGGACGCGCAGTGAAGCTGATCCGCACCGTGCTCGGTGACCTCGACCCCGCCGAGTTCGGCCTGTGCAACGCGCACGACCACCTGTTCTTCCGCAGCGCCCTGCTGCCTGGCCAGGAGCTGGACGACCGGGCGGCTGCCGCCGCCGAGCTGGCCGCCTTCCGGGCGGCCGGCGGGCGCGCGGTGGTGCAGTGGACGCCGCACGGGCTGGGCCGGCACGCGGGCGAGCTGCCGGGACTGGCCCGCGAGAGCGGGGTCCACCTGGTGGCCGCCACCGGCCTGCACCGCGCGGCGCACTACGAGCGGCTGCCGGCGATGGAGACGCTGGCCGAGCTGTTCACCGCCGAGCTGACCGAGGGGATCACCGACGGGGTCCGGGCCGGCCTGATCAAGGTGGCCGGCGCCTTCCACCGCCTCGACGCGCACGCGACGGCCACCCTGCACGCGGCCGCCGCCGCCCACCACGCCACCGGCGCGCCGATCGCGGTGCACCACGAGCACGGCAGCGCCGCCGCCGAGGTGCTCACGCTGCTCTGCACCGAGCTGGGGGTGCCCGCGAGCAGCGTGATCCTGGGGCACCTCAACCGCGCCCCCGACGCCGGCCTGGTCCGCGAGCTCGCCGCCGCCGGCGCCTACCTGGCCGTGGACGGCCCGTCCCGCGCCAACCACGCGACCGACTGGCGGCTGCCCGAGCTGCTCGCCGAACTCGTCGGCGCCGGCCACGCCCACCAGTTGCTGCTCGGCGGCGACACCACCACGGCTGCGGCCCGCTCGGTGAGCGCCGACGGCCCGGGCATGCCGCACCTGCTCACCGGGCTGCGGCCCCGCCTGACCCGGCTCCTGGGCGAGCAGGCGGTGGAGCTGATGCTGCGCCAGAACCCGGCCCGCGCCTTCGCCGTGGCCTGGCGCGCCTGAGCCGGACCGGGTGCACCCCGGCGTGGCAGAGGGTGCGCCCAGGCGTGCCGGAGGCGCGAGCCCGGTCCGCTCAGAGGGTTCCCGCCGCGAGAGGTAGGGCGCGCGGACCTTAACCCGCAGGACCCCCAGCCCGCAGGACCCTGAGAACAGTGCGGTCGGGCCCCTGGGGGAACGTCAGTTGACCGGGCCTCAGCCCACCTGCTGCAGCCGCCCGGTGTGCAGCTCGCCGACCCGGCCGCCCTCGCCCTCGTAGGTCCAGAACACCCGCACCGTCATGGCGCCCAGGTCCATCACGTGGCTGATGGTGAGCCCGCTGTCCTCGGTCCAGCTGACGAACCAGATCTGCGGCGCCACCTGGGCCACGTGCAGCTCGACGTCCAGCCACTGACCGGCCGACTCGCCCAGCCCCTCCCAGCGCAGCCGCTTGCCGTCGGCGGAGTAGGTGTTGCGGAAGGCGGCGCCGTTGTCGACCTCGAAGAGGTAGGTCCGGCCGGCGAAGCCGGGCAGGGCAGCGGTCTCGGTCATGGCTGGCGGAGTTCTCCTGACGCGCGGCGGAGCGGGTGGGCGAGCAGGTCCAAACTATCCGACCGGCGGCGCGGAGGGACAATGGTTCCGCGACACGCCCGCACACCGGCGCGCGCCGGTCCCCGGGCCGGTGGGTGGCCCGCCGGCGGCCCGGCGGCGAGGCGGATCGGGAGGTCGATCATGCGCAAGGTCGCCGACTGCCGGGAGTGGCCGAGCGAGAACAACTGCTCGCTGGTGATCACCGGCACCGAGGACGAGGTCGTCCGTGCCGCCACCGAGCATGCGGTCTCGGTGCACGGCGAGACCGACAGCCCTGAGCTGCGCGAGCAGATCCGCGCCGCTCTCAAGGAGGAGCTGGTCCTGCAGCACAGCTGACTGGCGTTACCCGTCCCGGACCTACGGAGAATCCCGTATGGCCCGGGACGTTCGCGTTCTGCTGGAGTGGGGGAGTGGCGAGGACCCGCGTGAAGGAGGAGGCGGTCCGCATGCCTGTGGACGAAGAACGGATGATGGAGTTCCTGGAGCGGGTGGTGGCCGACGGCGGAGCCGCGGTGGCCGGACTGTGCACCTCGCTGGGCGACCGGCTGGGCCTGTACACCGCGATGGCCGGTGCCGGACCCGTGACCTCGGCCCAGCTGGCGGCGAAGACCGGCCTGCAGGAGCGCTACCTGCGCGAGTGGCTGGCCGCCCAGGTGGCCGGCGAGTACGTCGAGTACGACGCGGCCGCCGACAGCTACCTGCTGCCGGACGAGCACGCCGCGGTGCTGGCCGACCCGGAGGCGCCGACCTACTGCGCCGGTTTCTACACCATGCTGCAGGCGCTGTACGGCACCGAGGACGCGCTGATGGAGGCCTTCCGCACCGGCAGCGGGGTCGGCTGGGAGGAGCACAGCGGCGCGCTCTTCTCCGGCACCGCCAAGTTCTTCCGCCCCGGCTACACCGGGGCGCTGGTCCCGGAGTGGATCCCCGCGATGAACGGCACCGAGCGCAAGCTGGTCGAGGGCGCCGAGGTGGCCGACGTGGGCTGCGGCTACGGCTACTCGACCATGCTGATGGCCGACGCCTACCCCAACTCGCGCTTCCACGGCTTCGACTTCCACGGCCCCTCGGTCGAGCAGGCCCGCCGGATCGCGCAGGAGAAGGGCATGGGCGACCGGGTCCGCTTCGACGTGGCCACCGCCCAGGACTTCCCGGGCAGCGGCTACGACCTGATCACCTTCTTCGACTGCCTGCACGACATGGGTGACCCGGGCGGCGCGCTGAGCCATGCCCAGCAGGCGCTGGCGGACGACGGCTCCTGCATGATCGTGGAGCCCAACGTCTCGGCCGACGTGACCGCGAACGCCAACCCGATCGGGCGCGCCGTGGTCTCCGCCTCGGTCGCGGTCTGCCTGCCCGCCGCGCTGGCCCAGCACGGGCCGATGGCGATGGGCAACCACGCCGGCGAGGAGGCGATGCGCGACCTGGCCGACCGGGCCGGGCTGCACCACTGGACGCTGGCCGCCGAGAGCCCGGTCAACCGGGTCTACGCAGCCAGCCGCTGAGCCGTCCCACCAGCCGCTCGCGTTGGGCCGGGCGGTGCCGGCCGGGTTTGTCGGGGCCCGGCTTGACCCGGTCTCCCCACAGGCGCAGGCTCCAAGAGTGAGCGTGTCCGGGGAGGCCGGGTTGCGGCGCATCTGCGCGGTGATCGACCTGCTGCTCGACGCCGCCGACGAGGAGAGCCTGCTGCCGGCGCTGCTCCCGCTGCTGCTGCGCACCGTGCCCGGGGACGGGCTGACCTGGTCGGTCCGCACCCCGGCGGGGCGCTCCCCGGTGCACACCCCGGTGGACCTGTTCGCCCCGGAGGCGATGGCCGGCTTCTACCGGCACGCGGCGGCCGATCCGCTCTTCCGGCACACCGACCTGACCGGCCCCGGCTTCCCGGTGCGCCGCTCCGACCTGCAGTCGCGCACCGAGTACCACCGGCTCGGCACCTACAACGAGGCACTGCGCCTCGTCGGGGCCGAGCACCAGCTGGCGATGGCCTTCCCGGCCGGCTGGGCGCCGACCGGGCGGCGCACGGTGGCGCTGGTGGTGCACCGCGGCGGCAGCGACTTCAGCTCGGCCGACCTGGAATCGGCCGAGCTGCTGCGGGCCCGGCTGAGCCACGCGTTGGACCGGCTGGCCCCGCCCGCGCCGGCGGTGCCGCCTGCGCCGCCGGTGCGGCTGACGCGGCGTGAGGCGGCGGTGCTGGACCTGCTGGTGCAGGGACTGACCGACCGTCAGATCGGTCGACGGCTGGAGGTCTCGGCCCGCACCGTGGACAAGCACCTGGAGCACGCCTACACCAAGCTGCGGGTGCACAGCCGGGTGGCGGCCGCGGCCGCCTGGCGGGCCGGACCGCGCTGACCGGCCGCCTCGGACCGCGCCGAAGAACCGACCCCCAACCGCTCCGGCCAGCCGACCGGACCGCGCTGAACAGCACGGATGTGAGGCAGATCGCGTTGATGACGATCTTCCCAGCTGCCTAGCCTGAAGGCTGTCCGCCGGCTCCCGGCGGGCCCAGCCGCCGGGACGCCGAGTCCTGCCTGCCCGTCGGCCGGCTCCCACAGCACACCGGTACAGGCAGGAGCGGGGGACCCACAGCACTTCGCCGTACCCCGCTCCAGCCCGTGAGCGCGGTCCGGCTCGGGGTGAAGCCGCGCCCGCGCGGCCGGGCCACTTGCGGCCCGAACCCGACAGCTAACTCCGCAGGCGTCGCAAGAGGACCGCTCATGATCCGCTCCGCCACGCCCGCCCGCCTCGGGGTCCTGGCCGGCGCCACCGCCCTGCTCGCGGTGCCGATGGTCGGCCAGGCCCACGCCTGGTCCTGGAACCCGGGCCGCCTGGCCCCCACTGTCAGCCAGGACCGGCTGACCCCCACCAGCACCGCTCCCGGGGCTGCCACCAGCGCCCAGCTGACCGTGCACGCCAGCTCCTGCTTCACCGTCCAGAGCGTCGGCGTCGGCGTCCGGGACGCGGCCGGCAACAACCTGGACTTCCCGGGTTCGCGCGGCAACGTCCAGCTCTGCCCGACCGGCTTCTCGCTGACCACCGGCGCGCGCACCTTCCCGGCCGGCACGTACACCGTCTTCGGCTACTACCAGGACCAGGCGGGCGCCTGGCACAACCTGCCGAGCAAGCAGCTGACCGTGGCCGGCGCGACCCCGGCCCCGGCCCCGGCCCCCACGCCGACCCCCACGCCCACTCCGGCGCCGACCCCGACCCCGACCCCGACGCCCACCCCGACCCCGAGCATCGGCTCGCCGATCCCCGGCAAGTCGCTGACCTGGTCGGACGAGTTCAACGGGCCGCTGGACGGCAGCCGCTGGAACAGCTCGACCAGCAGCTCCTACAAGTACGGCACCCACAACCCGGACGACAACAAGCTCGACTGGCTCGACCCGTCCGACGTGAAGGTGGCCAACGGCGCCGCCACCTTCACCGCCCAGCCCTCCGGCCACACCCTGGAGAACGGCAAGCAGGCCTGGACCACCGGGCTGCTGACCACCGAGGGCACCAGCCAGAACTTCAAGGTGAAGACCGGCGACTACGCCGAGACCCGGGTGCAGCTGCCCACCGGCTCGGGTGCCTGGCCGGCGCTGTGGACCTGGCAGAACGGCGGCAGCGAGATCGACTCCTTCGAGTACCACCCGGACAACCCGAACCTGCTGGAGCTGACCAACCACGTCAACGGCGGCCAGAAGTACTACACGGACGCGTCCGGCGTGCGGGCCGGCCAGTGGGTGACCATCGGCACCTACTACGGCGCGAGCTCGGTGGACTGGTACGTCAACGGGGTCAAGGTGTTCTCCGACGGCACCGGGGTGGGCGCCAACTGGTCGGCCAACCTGATCCTCAACCTGTCCGTCACCGCCGGCCAGTACCACCCGGGCCCGGCCGGCTCCGCGCCGATCAGCTTCGCGGCCGACTACGTGCGGGTGTACCGCTGACCGAGCGTCAGCTGACCTGGATCACGTAGGACGCCGAGTCGTTCGCCGGATCCGGGTCACCGCTGCTGTGCACCGTGACCCGCCCGCCGCGCAGAGTCCCTGACGCCTCGTCGGAGACCTGGACCGGCACCAGGGCGGTCGCGGTGCGCTGCGGCGGCAGGCCCGCGCCGAAGGTGCAGCGCACCCGGCGCCCGTCCTCGTCCGCCCTGCAGTTGTCGGGGAAGTAGGGGCCGACCGCACGGGCGCCGGCCGGCACCCGGACCGTCACGGTGAACTCCCCGGCCGGGCCCGGGCCCTTGTTGGCCACGAAGGCGTGCACGGTGGTGGTGCCGCCCGGGGCCACCGGGTCCGGCTCGAGCTGCACCACGAACAGGTCGGCGCCGGTGGCGCGCGGTGCGGCCGCCGCGGCCGGAGCCGCCAGCACCAGCGCACCGGCGAGCGGGAGGGCGAGCACCCAGTTGCGCTTCATGGGGCGAGGTTAGGCGCCCCCGCGATCAGGCGGCGAGCGCCGCGCCGAGGCGCTGGGCGATCTGCCGCATCACCGTCACCAGGCCCGCGCCGCCCGCCTGTTCCTCCAGCGCCCGGATCCGGGCCTCGGGGCCGGAGACCGAGAGCGCGGTGGGAGTCGGTGCGCCCGGGACCGCCACCGCGATGCAGCGCACGCCGATCTCCTGCTCCTGGTCGTCCACCACGTAGCCGACCTCGCGGGCGTGGGCCAACTGGGCGAACAGCGCGTCGACATCGGTGACGGTGAACTCGGTGTGCGCGGGCAGCGGTTGGGTGCCGAGCACGCCGCGCGCCTCGCCCTCGGCCAGCTGGGCCAGCAGCGCCTTGCCGACCCCCGTGCAGTGCGGCTGCACCCGGCGGCCGACCTCGGTGAACATCCGCATCGAGCGCCGGGACTGCACCTGGCCGACGTAGACCACCTCGCCGCCCTCCAGCACCGCGAGGTTGGCGGTCTCCCCGGTGGCCTCCATCAGTTCGGCCAGGTACGGCCGGGCCCAGCTGCCGAGCAGCCGGCTGGCAGTCTCGCCGAGGCGGATCAGCCGCGGACCCAGGGTGTAGCGCCGCGCGGTGTCCTGGCGGACATATCCCTGCTGTGCGAGGGTACGGACCAGGCGGTGGATGGTCGGCATCGGCAGGCCCGAACTGGTGCACAGTTCGCTGAGGGTGGCCACGCCACCGGCGTCGGCGAGGGCTTCCAGCAGCTGGAAGGCGCGCTCGACGGACTGCACGCTGCCACTGCTTCGGTCGGGGGCGGGGGTGCTGGCCACCGGCGTTCCCTTCGCTGTCGGGGGAGGAGTAGAGTCCCGGCGATCCACTCAACAAACCGTTGAAATTCTGTATCGCGGAAACTAGTCTCCACTTTACAGAATCCAACTCGCCAGTAGGTGGGTCGGTACCGAGGGAAGCCGCTACCGCGGCTCCCTACAGAGTTCAACCGTCCAAGGAGTGTCCAGCCCATGGCTACCGACCAGGGATCTTCCAGCCAGGGATCTTCCAGCTCTCGGCCGGGGACCGCCCCGGGCGCCGCCGCCGCTCCGGTCGTCACCCTGGCCGGTCCGCGCGTTCCCCGCTCGGAGGAGGTGCTCACCCCGCAGGCGGTCGCCTTCGTGGTCGGCCTGCACCGGGCCTTCGAGGGGCGCCGCCAGGAACTGCTCGCCCGCCGCCACACCCGCCGGGCCGAGATCGCCGCGGCCGGCACCCTCGACTTCCTGCCCGAGACCGCCGAGATCCGCGCCGCGGACTGGCAGGTCGCCCCCGCACCGCGGGCGCTGCAGGACCGCCGGGTCGAGATCACCGGTCCCACCGACCGCAAGATGGTGATCAACGCGCTCAACTCCGGCGCCAAGGTCTGGCTGGCCGACTTCGAGGACGCCACCTCGCCCACCTGGCAGGCCGTGGTCTCGGGCCAGGTCAACCTGATCGACGCCTTCGAGGACCGGATCGACTTCACCTCGCCGCAGGGCAAGGAGTACAAGCTCAAGCCCGCCGCCGAGCTGGCCACCGTGGTGGTCCGCCCGCGCGGCTGGCACCTGGACGAGAGCCACCTGCTGGTGGACGGGGTGCCGGTGGCCGGCGCCTTCTTCGACTTCGGCCTGTACTTCTTCCACAACGCCGCGCGGCTGCTGGCCAAGGGCGAGGCGGACCCCAACTCTGGCCCGTACTTCTACCTGCCGAAGACCGAGAGCCACCTGGAGGCCCGGCTCTGGAACGAGGTCTTCACCCACGCCCAGCGCGAGCTCGGCATCCCGCACGGCACCATCCGGGCCACCGTGCTGATCGAGACGGTCCTGGCCGCCTTCGAGATGGACGAGATCCTCTACGAGCTGCGCGAGCACGCCGCCGGGCTGAACGCCGGCCGCTGGGACTACCTGTTCTCGATCGTGAAGAACTTCCGCGACGCGGGCGAGCAGTACATCCTGCCGGACCGCAACAGCGTCGGCATGACCTCGCCCTTCATGGCCGCCTACGCCCGCCTGCTGGTGCAGACCTGCCACCGGCGCGGCGCGCACGCGATCGGCGGAATGGCCGCCTTCATCCCCTCCCGCAAGGACCCCGAGGTCAACGCCGCGGCGCTGGAGAAGGTCAAGGCCGACAAGGACCGCGAGGCCGGCGGCGGCTTCGACGGCTCCTGGGTGGCCCACCCCGACCTGGTCCCGGTGGCCCGGGCCAGCTTCGACGCGGTCCTCGGCGAGCGGCCGAACCAGAAGGAGAACCCCGGGTCCACCGAGCAGGTGACGGCGGCCCAGCTGCTGGACATCGCCGGGGCCGGCGGCTCCTGCACCGAGGCCGGGCTGCAGAACGCGGTCGCGGTCGGCCTGCGCTACTGCGAGGCCTGGCTGCGCGGCCTGGGCGCGGTCGGCATCTTCAACATGATGGAGGACGCCGCCACCGCCGAGATCTCCCGCTCGCAGATCTGGCAGTGGATCAACAACGGCGTGGTGCTGGCCGACACCGGCGAGAAGGCCACCGCCGAGCTGGTGCGCCGACTGGTCTCGCAGGAGCTGGACGGCCTGCGGGCCGAACTCGGCGACGAGGCGTACGCGGCCGGCCGGTGGGCCGAGGCGCGCGGGCTCTTCGAGCAGGTCTCGCTCGCCGAGGACTTCGTCGACTTCCTGACGCTGCCAGGCTACGCGCTGCTCGGCTGACGGACTATCGCCAAACCGTACGGTCCACCGCGGCGAGTGCGCCCCGGTGGACCGTACGGTTTTTCTTCCAAGGAGTTCCTTTGACGGTCCGGATGTTCCTCAACGGCCAGGCGATGCGCGGCGGCGAGCTGCACCACGTGCTGGGTGACGCGCCGTTCCTCGGTGCGGTGCGCACCGCACCCGGCTACCGGTTCTTCTCGATCGGCGACGTCTGCCCCGGCCTGCACCCGGACCCGGCGGTGGACAGCGCGATCGAGGGCGAGCTGTACGAGCTGAGCCTGGAGCTGCTGCGCGACGTCCTGCTGCCCGGCGAGCCGCGCGAGCTGGAGTTCGGGGTGATCAAGCTGGCCGACGGCACCGCCTGCTGCTCGATGCTGCTCTCCCGCGGGGAGCTGGAGCGCGGGGTGCACCGCGAGATCACCGAGTTCGGCGGCTGGCGCGACTACCTGGCGAGCATCGGGCGCACCGCCTGACGGCACCCGCCGCCCGCCGAACCGGGGCAGCCCCGCAGGCACCGGCGGGGGTACCGGTGCCTGCGGGGCTGCGGATCGCGGGGCGGGGCGCGCGGCTACTGGCCCGCCGCCTGCAGGACCTCGGCGACCGCGGCCGCCTGGTCCTGCATCTGCATCTTGATCGTCTTCAGCTCCCCCACGTGCGGCTGCATCAGCGCGTGCTGGCGGTCGACCTCGGCCGCGAACCAGACGCCGACCACGTTGCCCTGCTGCTTGCAGGCCACGTCCGCCTGGGCGGTCGCCAGTTCGGTCGGGCTCGCGGTGTCGGTGCGGAAGGCCTTGTCGTTCACCGCGTCGATCGGGGTCGCGTAGTGGAAGCCCTTGGCCAGCATGCAGCTGGACCAGGACTGGAAGGCGGCCTGCACGGCCGGCGTCTTCATGGCCTCGGTGAAGCTCTGGCTGTCGATCTGCCGCACCAGGGCGGCGACCCCGAGGAAGGTCGCGCCGGCCTGCAGCTTCGTGTGCATCTCGCCGACGCAGCCGCCGGCCGGCACATTCTTGCCGTGATAGGTCGTGGCGGTTCCCTCGGTGGTGCCCGGCGTGCCGTTCCCGCGCAATACCTGCTGGTATTCGGGATCGGTGTTCGGCGGCGGCCCGGTGGGTGCGGCAGACGGCGGAAGATATCCCTCGTCCGCCGGTCCGAAATGATATCCGGTGGTTTTCGCCTGTTCCGGATTGGTGACTCCGTAGCGCATTTCCGTCGCCGTGGCCGGTGCGCTCTTGGCGCCCGCCACGGATTGGTCGACGGAGAGTCCGTAGCCCTTCATGCACTGCCCGACCACGAGCTGGGTGGCCCGGCCGAGCCGGGCCGTGGCCTCGGGGGAGAGCTGGTAGTCGTCGGTGGGCAGGTGCAGGGCGGCGCTGTTCAGGACGGTGGGGGTGGCGGCCGGCGCGGGGACCGCGGCATCGGCGGCACCCGAGCAGCCCGAGACCGAGGCCAGTACGGCCGCGGAGCCCAGGGCGGCGATCAGGGCGGGCAGGAGGCGGGGGCGACTGGGCATGGTCTTGGGTCAACTCCTGGTCGGGAGGATGGGGTTCGGCGGCGGCCGGCCGGGGTCGAGCCCCGGCCGGCCGGCCGACGGTGCGTCAGGAGAAGCTGATCGACGCGTCCTCGTTGTAGGTGTTGACCAGGCGGTTGCCGCTGCCGCTGTAGCCGGCGATGACGTCACGCACGCCCGCGTAGTTGGAGTTGTACCAGATGGAGACGGTGTTGTAGTCGTTGTTCCAGGCCGAGGCGGCGTTGTTCTTGACGCTGCCCTTGGACGGGAAGGAGTAGACACCCAGGTTCGGCACGTTGCCGTAGAAGGTGACCGACTCGCCCTGGTAGCCCGAGTTGTAGTAGAGGGTGACCGAGCTGGCCGAAGCGGTGCCGGCCAGGCCCAGGGTGGCGAGGGCTGCGGCCGCGACGCCGAGACCGATGACAGCCTTGAAGCGCATGGTGTTTCCTTTTCCGTTGTGGGATTTCCTTCCGGCAGGTTCCCGGTTTTCCCGGGCGGTGCTCCCTGCCGACAACAGAAAATTTACGGGGCTTCGCCGCACCCGGCCATGCCGTTTGTTTAGCGGTCGTCATCGCGGGCCGGGCCGCTTTTCTGCCGGGAATTATCGGGCGAATTCGGGCATCCGGCCCGCCCCGCGCCGCTCCGGCGCCGAACAGGCGTACTGCATCGACTGCCGGATCGCGTAGTGCACCAGCAGCCGGCCGTAGACCTCCTGGCGCACCCCCTCGCTGGTGCGGCTGGTCAGCGGCCCGTTCCGGCCGTAGGCGCCGAGCAGCGCGTCCCGCAGTGCGCCGTGCTGCTCGGCGCCGCGGGCCAGCAGGTGGCGCAGCTCGGCGGCGGGTGCGAAGCCCGGGTCGAGCAGGGTGGTGACCGTGTCGGGTGCGACCACCCGCAGCAACTGGTGGCCCAGTCGGACCCGGAACGAGCCGTCCGGGGCGCAGGGTTCGCCCTGCCGGACGATCCGCACCGCGGGCAGCCGCCAGACCAGCGGCACGCCGCAGGCCGTCGCCGTGGCGAGCAGTCCGGGGTCGAGCGGCTGCCCGTCGACCAGCAGCAGGTTGGTCGGCCCGGCCGAGCGCAGCAGGGTCCGGGGCGTCTCGCCGGTCAGGAAGACGGCGTCCAGCACCGCCCCGCTGCCCTGCTCGACCAGCCCGGCGATCCGCAGCCGGGGTGTCTCGCCCCCGGTCTCGGGCAGTTCGACCTGCTCCTCCTGGAGCAGCAGCAGGTGCCGGCCGCGCCAGTAGGCCTGCGGGGTGTCCGGCGAGGCCAGCGGGCGCACCGAGGTGCGGAAGAGCGCGTGCAGCGGGCCGGCGCCCAGGCGTTCGCGGGCCTGGAAGATGCTCGCCTTGTTCGGGATCGGCTGCTCCCCCCAGTGCCCGCCCCAGCGCAGCCCGGTGGTCAGGCGGCGCATCACGTCAAGGTAGGGCGCGGGGGAGAAGAGGGCCATGGCGAGCACGAAGTAGACCATCATGCGGGCCGACAGCACCCGGCGGCGGCGCTCGGTGCGCCCGCAGGCGGCGACCGCGGAGTCGACCAGCTCCGCCGGGTAGGTGCGGACCAGCAGGCCGATGCCTGCGCTGTCTGCGAAGTCGGACAACGTGACTCCTCAAGAGTTTCACGAGGTGGGGCAGATCACGGGGTCTGGGGCGTCGAGCCCCAGCCGTATCCGTCGGAGGCCACCGTGCGGTGCGGGGCGCCGGAGTCGGCGAGGCCGGCGGCACCGGTCCCGAAGCCGACGGCGAGCACGGCGAGCAGCAGGAGAGCGGCGAATCGAGGCATGGCAGTTCCACCCCTGACGGGAGACGAGTCGGATTGTCGGAAGCCGGCCACCCGGGGCGTTCTTCCGATGTCTTGAGCCTCGCTCACCGCGCCGGTGGTGTCACCGGTTCAGGGGTGGCACGAACGTGCCCGGCACGTTGGGGTCATGCCGCCCGCCCCGGGCCCGGGTGCTCCGTGGGCGATTGGTCGGTTCCGTGGGGATTGCGCCCCGGATCGGGGCGGCCTCCTGGTGGGATCGCCAATGGTGTCTCTTCAACGAGTTGTTGAAGATGGGCCCTCGGAGGCCTTGACGCCCGCTCCGGCCGCCGCCTACCGTGATTTCCGTATCCTAGAAGCATTATTCCGCATCATGGAAACATGGAGCGGTACCGAGCCGACGCAGGAGTAACCCGATGCCTCGTATGACCGCCGCCCGCGCGGCAGTTGAGATCATGAAGCGCGAAGGCGTGGAGGTCGCGTTCGGTGTGCCCGGCGCCGCGATCAACCCCTTCTACAAGGCGCTCAAGGAGGGCGGCGGCATCAGCCACACGCTGGCCCGCCACGTCGAGGGCGCCTCGCACATGGCCGAGGGTTACACCCGGGCCAGGGCCGGCAACATCGGTGTCTGCATCGGCACCTCGGGCCCGGCCGGCACCGACATGATCACCGGCCTCTACTCCGCGATCGCCGACTCGATCCCGATCCTGTGCATCACCGGCCAGGCGCCGGTCTCCAAGCTGCACAAGGAGGACTTCCAGGCGGTCGACATCGCCTCCATCGCCAAGCCGGTGACCAAGGCCGCCACCACCGTGCTGGAGGCCGCCCAGGTCCCCGGCGTCTTCCAGCAGGCCTTCCACCTGATGCGCTCGGGCCGCCCGGGCCCGGTCCTGATCGACCTGCCGATCGACGTGCAGCAGACCGAGATCGAGTTCGACCCGGACACCTACACCCCGCTGCCGGTCTACAAGCCGGCCGCCAGCCGGGCCCAGGCCGAGAAGGCGCTGAGCTTCCTGCTCGCCTCCGAGCGCCCGCTGATCGTGGCCGGCGGCGGCATCGTCAACGCCGACGCCACCGACCTGCTGGTCGAGTTCGCCGAGCTGACCGGCGTCCCGGTGATCTCCACCCTGATGGGCTGGGGCACCATCCCGGACGACCACGAGCTGAGCGCCGGCATGGTCGGCGTGCAGACCGCGCACCGCTACGGCAACGCGACCTTCCTGGAGTCGGACTTCGTCCTGGGCATCGGCAACCGCTGGGCCAACCGCCACACCGGCTACAACCTGGACGCCTACACCGCCGGCCGCAAGTTCGTGCACGTCGACATCGAGCCGACCCAGATCGGCAAGATCTTCCCGCCGGACTACGGCGTGGTCTCCGACGCCAGGGCCGCGCTGGAGCTGTTCGTCGAGGTCGCCAAGGAGCTCAAGGCCGCGGGCAGGCTGCCCGACTTCACCGCCTGGGCCGCCTCGGCCCAGGAGCGCAAGGCTACCCTGCAGCGCCGCACCCACTTCGACAACGTCCCGATCAAGCCGCAGCGGGTGTACGAGGAGATGAACAAGGCCTTCGGGCCGGAGACCCGCTACGTCACCACCATCGGCCTCTCGCAGATCGCCGCGGCCCAGTTCCTGCACGTCTACCAGCCGCGCAACTGGATCAACTGCGGCCAGGCCGGCCCGCTCGGCTGGACCATCCCCGCCGCGATCGGTGCCGCCACCGCCGACCCGCAGACCCCGATCGTCGCGCTCTCCGGCGACTACGACTTCCAGTTCATGATCGAGGAGCTGGCGGTCGCCGCCCAGCACAAGGTCCCCTACGTCCACGTGCTGGTGAACAACGCCTACCTGGGCCTGATCCGCCAGGCGCAGATCGGCCTGGACATCAACTTCCAGGTCAACCTGGAGTTCGAGAACATCAACACCCCGGAGCTCGGCGTCTACGGCGTCGACCACGTCAAGGTCGCCGAGGGCATGGGCGTCAAGGCGATCCGGGTCACCGACCCGAACGAGCTGGGCGCCGCCTTCGAGCAGGCCAAGAAGTGGGCGGCCGAGCACCAGGTGCCGGTGGTGGTCGAGGCGATCCTGGAGCGGATCACCAACATCTCGATGAGCCGCACCGTCGACATGAGCAACGTGACCGAGTTCGAGGAGCTGGCCACCGAGCCCGGCCACGCGCCGACCGCGATCCGGACCCTCAAGGTCTGACCCCGCGTCAGCACCGCCAGGACGGCCCGCCGAGGATCCCTCGGCGGGCCGTCCGGCGTCACGGCTCACGGCGTAACGGGGTCCCGGCTCCCGGTGTCAGCGGGCCGTGGCGCCGGCCGGCTCCGGGCAGTGGCCCGAGCGGCCGAAGGAGTACCGGCCGGTGATGGTGTAGGTGCCCGGGGCGGGGGCGTAGAGCTGGGTCCAGTCGCCCAGCTGGCTCAGGCAGCCGCCGCCCGTCCGCTGCCCGGCCTGCACACCCAGCCAGGGCGACCAGGGCAGCAGCAGCCGGACCGGGCCCGGGGCCGGCACCTCCACGGTCAGCGCGGCCGGCCCGGCCTCGCGCACCACGGCCGGCGGGTCGGCCAGCGGCGCCGCGTCGGTCACCCGGAACAGCTGCCAGCTGCCGTGCCGCCACAGCGGTGCGAGCCACGACTGACCGGCCGTCACCAGCGCCGCCTCGTCCACCGCCGCGTCGTCCGGCCGGTCGTCGGAGAGCGCCACGTAGCCCACTCCCCAGCGCAGCAGCCAGGCGTGGTAGTCGGCGGGGGAGAGCTTGGCCTCGGTGTAGAAGAGCGGGTTGCGGGTCACGTCCGCCTGCCGGTTCCAGCCGCGGGCCAGGTCCACGTAGGGGGCCACCCCGCTGGCCTCCCAGTGCGAGGCCAGCGGCACCACCTCGACCCGGCCGCGGTCGGCGCCCACCCGGTGCAGCTCGTCGATCAGCGCCTGGCCGTCCCGGGCCGGCGCCGTGACCGGCACCGTCACCAGCAGGTCGCCCAGGGTCCGCCCGGCCAGCCAGACGGCCACCGCCAGGCAGCCGGCGGCCAGGGTCAGCGCCCGCCGCCGGGGCGGGCGGTCCTCCAGCAGGGCGGCCAGCAGCACGGTGCCGGCGAAGAGCAGGGCGAGCCGCTCCACGTTGCTGCCCACCGGCGAGGGGATCAGCCAGACCAGTACCACCCCGGCCGCGTACACCAGCGCGCCGCAGCGCAGCGCCCGCCAGTGGGCCGGGGCCAGCCAGGCGGCGGCCAGCGCGGTGGCCACCACCGGCGCGGCGGTCCACCAGTCGAAGGGCTGGCGGCCCTGGAACGGGAAGAGCAGCGAGGTCCCGGCCACCACCAGCACCGGCGAGGCGGCCAGCGGGTAGGCGTCGCGCCGACGGCCGGTCAGGAAGAGGGCGGCGGCAGCCACTTCGAGGAACAGCCCGACCACCGGGCTGCCCAGGGTGGCCAGCGCGGCCAGCAGGAAGAGCACGGTGCGGCGCAGCCGGGGCTCGCGCGTGGTGAAGGCGAGCACGGCGGCGGCCAGCCCGAGGAGCAGCCCGATGGCGAAGGTCACCCGTCCCGAGGCCACGTCGCACCAGAGCGCGAAGGCGGTCCACAGCGCGGGCGCCAGCGGCCGCCGCAGGCCCGAGCGGACCAGCAGCAGCGCCGCCAGCGCCGCCGAGCCGGTGCCGGCCAGCACCGCCGTGGTGCGCACCCCCAACAGGCCCATCAGGTACGGCGAGAGCACGCTGTACGAGGCGGTGTGCATGCCGCCGTACCAGGACAGGTTGTAGGCCGAGTCCGGGTGCCGGCGGGCGAAGTCGGTCCAGGCGTACTGCGCGGCCAGGTCGCCCGCGTCGTTGGCCAGGACCAGCGCCCAGACCAGGTGCAGCACGCCGGCCAGCACGGCGGCCAGGACCACCGGGTGGCGCGCCGCCCGCCGCAGCGCCCGGCGCAGGTCGGCGGGCGTGCGGGCAGCGGGGAGCACCGGCCCCACGGTGGTCATACGGATCTCTTTCGGGGAGACGGTGATCGCACCGCAAACCTTTCCACAGTGACCCGCCTGACGGTACGCCACAGCCCCGGATCCTCGCCGTGGATCCGGGGCCGCGGTCCGGCCGCCACCCCACTGGGGGACGGACCGGAGTCCGGGTCACGCACCGTCCCTGGGCGGCCCGGAGTTCATGGGAGGTCAGCTGCCGCGGCGGCCGGCCGGCCGCGCTGCGTCAGCCGACCGGCTGTCAGCCACGCGAGGCGAGCTCCTTGGCGGCGCGGGCGCAGGTGAGCGCGATCTGGTCCTCGTTGACGGTGGTCAGCAGGCCCTTCTCGACCACCGCGTTGCCGTTGACGAACAGCGCGGTCAGCGGCGGCAGCGCGCCCAGGGTGAGCGCGGCCACTGGGTCGGCGATCGAGGAGTGCATGACCCCGTCGACCTTCCACAGCGCCAGGTCGGCCAGCTTGCCCACCTCCAGCGAGCCGATCTCGTGCTGGCGGCCCAGCACCCGGGCGCCGCCCATGGTGCCCAGCCGCAGCGCGCCGCGCGCGGTGAGCGCGTCGGGGCGCCCGTGCAGGCGGTTGATCAGCAGCGCGTTGCGCAGCTCGGTGCCCAGCTCGCCGGACTCGTTGGAGGCGGTGCCGTCCACGCCCAGGCCCACCGGGACGCCGGCCCGGACCATGTCCGGCACCCGGGCGATGCCGGCCGCCAGGCGGGCGTTGGAGGAGGGGCAGTGCGCCACGCCGGTGCCGGTCTCGGCGAACTTGGCGATGTCGGAGTCGTTCATATGCACGCAGTGCGCCATCCAGACGTCCTCGCCCAGCCAGCCGGTGGACTCGAAGTAGTCGGTGGGGCCCATGCCGAACAACTCCTTGCAGAACTGCTCCTCCTCGGCCGTCTCGGAGCCGTGGGTGTGCAGCCGCACGCCCTTGCGGCGGGCCAGCACGGCCGCCTCGCGCATCAGCTCGGTGGAGACCGAGAACGGCGAGCAGGGCGCGATGGCCACGTGCAGCATCGAGCCGAAGGAGGCGTCGTGCCAGCGGTCCACCGCCGCCTCGGAGGCGATCAGGATGTCCTCGGTCTTCTCCACCGCGTGGTCCGGCGGCAGGCCGCCGTCCTTCTTGGAGCGGTCCATCGAGCCGCGCAGCGCGGTGAAGCGCATGCCGAGCTGCTGGACGGCCTCGATCGAGGCGCCCAGGATGTCGCCGCCGCCCTGCGGGAAGACGTAGTGGTGGTCGCTGGCGGTGGTGCAGCCGGACTTGAGCAGCGCGGCCGTCGAGCCCAGGGTGGCGGCGTGCACCAGCTGGTCGTCGATCCGGGCCCAGGTCGGGTAGAGCGCGACCAGCCAGTCGAAGAGGATGTTGTCCTGGGCCAGGCCGCGGGTGATCCACTGGTAGAAGTGGTGGTGGGTGTTGACCAGGCCCGGGGTGACCAGGTGGCCCTCGGCGTTGATCCGGCGCACCACGTTGTCCAGCCAGGCCGGCGCGGGCCCGGCCCCGACGGACTCGATCAGGTTGCCCTTGATCACCACGTGGCCGCGGGCGTACTCGGTGTCGTTGGCGTCGACGGTGGCGATGGCGGCGTTCTCGATCACGATCCGCTGGTCGGCGGACGGCGGCAGCACTGCCATGGGTGACTCCTAGGGGGATGTGGGGGATGTGCGCGGCGGGACCGCGCGGCCGGCACCGGGGGCGGGTCGGGGAGATGGACCGACCCGACGGGTGCGGGCCGCGCGGACCCGGGCCAGGGAATCACCGCCGTCGAGGTGGAGCGGGGTCCCGAGGGCGGGACGGCGGAGCGAGAATCCCTCGGGCGAGTGGTGCCGGTGACCGCGGGTCAGACGACCGGGATGACCGGGACGACGCCCTCGCGGTGCACGGTGCCCTCGATCAGACCGTACATCCGGTCCGCGGCGTAGTAGACCTCGTTCTCGTTCTTCAGGTCGAAGGGCGAGAGGTCGACCAGGAAGTGGTGCTTGTTCGGCAGCTCCAGGCGGACCTCGTCCACCTCGGCGCGGTTGTTCAGCACCCGGGTGCCCATCGCGTGCAGGGTCTGCTGCAGCGAGTAGGAGTAGGTCTCCGCGAAGGCCTCCAGCAGGTGGCGGCGCACGTGCTGGTAGGAGCGGTTCCAGTTGGGCTGCGGCTCGTTGTCGCGGCCGGTGTAGGAGAACTTCCAACGGGCCGTCACCTGGGTGGCCAGGATCCGGTCGTAGGCCTCCTGCAGGGTGGTGTACTTGTCCTTGATGTAGCCCCAGAACTCGGAGTTGGTCGTGTTCATCACGACCAGGTCCTTGAGCCCCGAGATCACCTGGACGGTGTCGGTGCGGCCGTCGTAGACCACCTCGCAGGTGCGCACCTCACCGCCGTCCCGCACGAAGGAGTGGCCGACCTCCTCGGAGCCGATGAACCGGGAGGTGTTGTCCGGGGTCTTGATCCGGTTCCAGGTGTACTCCTCGATCCGGATCCGGGCGCTGTGCACCACACCGCGCTCGGTGTCCTCGACGAAGTGGCGGGCCAGCAGGATCCCGAAGGCCTCCGCCGACTCGATGCCGTACTCCTTGGCGAAGGCGTAGACGGTGTTCTTGGTGGTGTCGGTGGGCAGGCAGTTGGCGTTCGAACCGGTGAGGTGGACGTCCTCGAACTCGCCCTGGAGGGAGACCGAGACGTTCAGGTCCTTGATCTCGTGACGGGTGCTGTCACGGTAGACCCGGACGATCCGGTTCTCGGCCTTGCCGTACTGGTTCTGACCGAGCACGTGGGCCATCGTCGGCTCCTATCTGGACTGTCTAGCTTCCGCGGTAGACGGAATAACCGAAGGGGTTCAGCAGCAGCGGCACGTGGTAGTGGTGCTGCGCGGGCGCGACCGTGAAGACGATCGAGACCTCGGGAAAGAACGGCGTCTGCTCCGACCGTGCGGCGTAGTACGCGGCGGTGTCGAAGGTCAGCCGGACGACCGAGCCCGCCTCCGCGGCCGGCAGGTCCTTGGCCCGGCCGTCGGAGTCCGTGGCGGAGGTGCCGAGCACCTTCCAACCACCCTCGGTGAACAGTGCGAGCTCGACCGGGACACCCTCGGCCGGGCGGCCGAGGCTGGTGTCGAGCACGTGCGTGGAGATGCCAGTCATGGCGTGAATGACCTTACTGGTGGCAGGAAGTGACTCGCCGTCAGGAAGCTGACGGCCGGTCAGCTGGGCTCGTCGAGCAGACGGCCCAGGCGGATGTCGTTGATCTTGCGCAGCTCGCCGCGGACGATCTCGGCCTCGGTGGCCGGGTCGTTCGGGAACCGCTCGCGCAGGGCGGCCAGCATGGTGGCCGCGGTGCGCCCGGTGGCGCAGATCAGGAAGACGTGGCCGAACTTCGCCTCGTAGGCGGCGTTGGCCCCGTGCAGTTCGTCCAGGAGCGCGCGGTCCACTCCCTGGATGCCGGCCTGCTCGCGCTCGGAGGTGGCGTCGCCCGCCTTGGGGCTGCCGATCCGGGCGTGGCCGGCCATGGCGTCGGCCAGGTCGGCGGTCGTCAGGCGGGCCATCGCGGCGGCGTTGGCCGCCAGCAGTGCCCCGCGGTCGGACCAGGGCCGGCTGGCCGCCACGTCGGCGGCCCAGCTGGGGCTGGAGCAGACCTCGAGGAGGAGCTTTTCCAGGTCGGCGGAGTCCGTCGCCGCCAGCGCCGCCAGGGCGCCGGTCGCGTCGACTGACGCGTGGGGGTGGTTGGTCACGGGTGGACCTCCTGAGAAGTGGTGCCACCGGAAAAAACTAGGTCCACCACCCCCACTCGTCAACACTTTGTTGAAGCCTTGGTGGTTACGTTTCGAACCGCGGGTCGACTCCGGTCCACTTCGTGTGTGATCCGCCAAGTGTGTCCGGATCCGTCGGTCGGAAAGACTGGCCCGGTCAGCCGCTCTTCGGGCCGTCCACCTGCCGGTTCAGGTAGTTGTACACCGTGAAGCGGCTGACGCCCAGGGCGGAGGCGACCGTCTCCACTCCGTGTCGCACCGTGAAGGCGCCGCGTTCCTCCAGCAGGGCGACGACGCGCTGCTTCTCCAGCCGGTCCAGCTCGGTGAGCGGCCGGCCGTCGAACTGGCGGGTCATCTCGGCCAGCAGGCGGTCCAGTGCGCTGCTCAGGTGGGGCAGCCGGATGGCAACGGCCGGCTCGCCCTCCCAGTCCAGGACCACGTCGTCCGGCTTGGCCTCGCCCAGTGCGAGGGCGGTCGCGCCGACGGCGTCCAGCAGCGGCTTTATCGCCACGGTGAGCGGGTGCTCCAGGGCATCGGTCACTGCGTACCCACTCCTTCGGGGGTGTCGGGGTCCGCGGACCGGTCCGGGACCACGCTGATCTGGAACGAGATCCGGCTGGCGCCGGCGTCCAGGGTGTCGTGCAGCAGCCGGGTGACCGCCGCCAGGACCTGCTCGGCCCCGCCCTCGGCAGTGGTGCCGAAGGGGCCGACCGAGACGGCCAGGCCTGCTTCGTCCACCGCCTTGCGCGCGGCCACCGCGTGGTCCGGGAAGTTGACCAGCTCGAACGGTTCTGTCGTGAACTCCACCATCAATCGCACCCGCTCACTGTAGCGAGGCGCTGGTCAGCGGGGGTCTCGCGGAGCAGTGGCGAGGCAGCTTCAACAAACTGTTGCAGACTTCTTGACAGTCTCCGCAGGAGGCAGGCAAGATTCCACCAGACAGAATCCCTCTTCCGCATGATGGAAGTTGCGATGTCGGAAGAGTGAAAGGTGATGGACGTGAGCGCCGCTTCCGGGCACAACTTCACGATCAACCTGTCGATCCTGTTCGCCGAGCTCCCGCTGCTCGAGCGCCCGGCCGCCGCCGCGGCCGCCGGCTTCACGGCGGCCGAGCTGTGGTGGCCGTTCGGCGCGGAGCACACCCCCGCCGAGGCCGAGCTGGACGCGCTGCGCAAGGCCTTCACCGATGCGGGCGTGCAGCTGACCGGCCTGAACTTCCTGGACGACCTGACCAAGGGCGCCAAGGGCACCCTGTCGGTGCCGGCCGAGCGCGAGCGGTTCCGGGAGAACATCCCGGTCAGCATCGGGCTGGCCGAGTCGCTGGGCACCAAGGCGCTCAACGCGCTGGTCGGCAACCGGGTCGAGGGGGTGGCCGCGGCCGAGCAGGACGCACTGGCCCTGGAGAACCTGGTGCTGGCCGCCCGGGCCGCGCACTCGATCGGCGCGGTCGTGCTGATCGAGGCGCTGAACAAGGTGGACGCCCCGGACTACCCGCTGCACACCGCCGCGGCCGCCTGCGAGCTGGTCGACCGGGTGAACGCGGCCTCCGGGCTGGGCAACGCCAAGTTCCTCTGCGACCTCTACCACCTGGCCGTCAACGGCGAGGACCTGCCCGCCGTGATCGAGCAGTACGCCGACAAGTTCGGCCACGTCCAGATCGCCGACTTCCCGGGCCGCAACGAGCCCGGCACGGCCGGCCTGGACTTCGAGGACCTGCTCGCCCGGCTCACCGCCGCGGGCTACCAGGGCCGGATCGGCCTGGAGTACAAGCCCGCCTCCGGTGTCAGCGCCGACAGCTTCGACTGGCTGCCGCGCGAGCTGCGCGCCGCCAAGTAACCCCCCGTCACTTTTTAAGGAACGACGCGATGAGCCGCAAGATCGCTTTCATCGGCCTCGGCATCATGGGCAAGCCCATGGCCGTCAACCTGGTCAACGCCGGCCACCACGTGACCGGCTTCAACCTCGAGCAGAGTGCCATCGACGCGCTGGTCGCGGCCGGCGGCCACGGCGCCACCAGCATCGCGGAGGCGGTCAAGGACGCCGAGGTCGTGATCACCATGGTCCCGGCCGACCCGCACGTGGAGCAGGTCATCCTGGGCGAGGGCGGGGTGCTGGAGAACGTCAAGGCCGGCACCCTGGTGATCGACATGTCCTCGATCACCCCGCAGACCTCGATCAAGGTCGAGGCCGCCGCCAAGGCGCAGGGCGTGCGCACCCTGGACGCCCCGGTCTCCGGTGGTGAGGCCGGCGCGATCGAGGCGGTGCTCTCGATCATGGTCGGTGGCGAGGCCGCCGACTTCGCCGAGGCCAAGCCGCTGTTCGACGCGCTGGGCACCACGGTCATCCACGTCGGCCCGGCCGGCGCCGGCCAGACCGTGAAGGCCGCCAACCAGCTGATCGTGGCGATCAACATCCAGGCCGTGGCCGAGGCCGTGGTCTTCCTGGAGAACGCCGGCGTCGACCTGCCGGCCGCGCTGGACGTCCTCGCGGGCGGCCTGGCCGGCTCCACGGTGCTGAACCGCAAGAAGGCCAACATGGTCAACCGCGAGTTCGCCCCGGGCTTCCGGATCGACCTGCACCACAAGGACATGGGCATCGTCACCAGCGCCGCCCGCGCGGTGGACGCCCCGCTGCCGCTGGGTGCGGCGGTGGCCCAGCTGGTCGCCTCGGCCCGGGCCAACGGCGACGGGTCGCTCGACCACTCGGCCCTGCTGCGCGGCGTCGAGCGCCTGGCGGGCCGCGAGGTCAAGTAGCACTCCGAAACTCCTCCTGGTGGCGTGTACCTGTCCGGTCGTGCCCGCGTCACCAGGAGGGCACCTCGCGGCCGACGGTAGGGCCGGGGCTCTTCCGTCCACCGTCGGCCGTCCAACCGGCGGCATGCCCGGGTACTTCGGTCGTACCCGGGTGAGCCGCCCGGCCCCCTCCTTCGCCGAGGGGAGCCTCCCGTACGTCGGAAGCGGGACGGGAGGAACGGCGGGGAGGGGGTCGCACCATGCCTGAGCGGCCCCCGGACATGCAGGATTGACGCACCATCGGTTCGACTCGGAAGTGAGGCCCACCATGCCCGCCACCCCCACCCAGGGCCATGTGGTCGTAGCTCCCGACAAGTTCAAGGGCACCCTGGAAGGCGCCGAGGCGGCCGCCCGGATCGCCGCCGGAATCCGCCGGGTGCGCCCCGGCGTCGAGGTCCGCGAGCTCCCGGTGGCCGACGGCGGCGAGGGCACCCTGGCCGCCGCCCTGGCGGCCGGGTTCACCCGGGTGCCGGCCAAGGTCTCCGGCCCCACCGGGCTGCCGGTGGACGCCGCGCTCGCGCTGCGGGGCCGGACCGCCGTGGTCGAGCTGGCCCAGGCCTCCGGCCTCAGCCAGCTTCCCGGCGGGCGCACCGCGCCGCTGGCGGCGGGCTCCTTCGGGGTCGGCCAGCTGATCGCCAAGGCGGTCTCGCTGGGGGCCGAACGGGTGGTCCTGGGCCTGGGCGGCAGTGCCTGCACCGACGGCGGTGCCGGCATGGTCCAGGCACTCGGGGTCGGCCTGTACGACGCCGAGGGCGCCGAACTGGCGCCCGGCGGTGCGGCCCTGCGCCGGCTGCACCGCCTGGACCCCGGCGTGCTGGCCGACCTGCTGGCGGGGGTGGAGGTCGTGGTCGCCTGCGACGTGGACAACCCGCTGCTCGGCCCGCGCGGCGCGGCCGCGGTCTACGGCCCGCAGAAGGGGGCCGGCGAGGCGGACCTGGCGGTGCTGGAGGCGGGGCTGACCCGCTGGGCCGACCTGGTCCAGGAGAGCACCGGCCGCGACGTCCGCCAGGCCCCCGGGGCCGGGGCGGCCGGCGGGGTGGGATTCGCCGCCCTGGCGCTGCTCGGCGCCACCATGCGACCCGGCATCGAGCTCCTGCTCGAACTGCTGGGTTTCGACGAGGCAGTGCGTGGGGCGCGCCTCGTCGTGACCGGTGAGGGATGCCTGGACGCGCAGACTCTGCACGGCAAGGCCCCCGCCGGGGTTGCCGCGGCGGCCACCGGGGCGGGGGTTCCGGTGGCCGCGGTGGCAGGCCGGCTCGAACTGGGCGAGCGTGAGTGGCGCACGGCCGGCTTCGCCGCCGCCTACGCCCTCACCGACCTGGCCGAAGAGGCCGGCGACAGCCTGACCCGGGCCGGCGAGCTGGCCGAGCTGGCAGGCGAGACGCTGGCCCGCGACCTGCTGTCCGACTGAGACTCCTCGTATTTTCCTACATTGACGTTTTGTTGAAGGCGGGCCTAGGCTCCGAGCCACCCCACCGCAACACCCTTTCCGGAGGCCCCTGATGCAGCAGCCGACCGCGGTGATCCGCTCCCGGCGCGTGGTCCTGCCCGACGGTGAGCGCCCGGCCGACGTGCTGGTCCGGGACGGCCGGATCGAGCAGATCGCGGCGCACGGCTCGCTGCTGGTGGGCGACGCGCAGTTGACCGACCTGGGCGAGACCGTGCTGCTGCCGGGCCTGGTCGACACCCACGTGCACGTCAACGAGCCGGGCCGGACCGAGTGGGAGGGCTTCGCCACCGCCACCCGGGCGGCCGCGGCCGGCGGCGTCACCACGATCATCGACATGCCGCTGAACTCGATCCCGCCGACCACCACGGTGGCCGGGCTGGATGCCAAGCGGCAGACCGCCGACGGCCAGACCTGGGTCGACCTGGGCTTCTGGGGCGGCGCGGTGCCGGACAACACCGGTGAGCTCGAAGCGCTGCACCGGGCCGGCGTGTTCGGCTTCAAGAGCTTCCTGGCCCCGTCCGGGGTGGACGAGTTCCCGCACCTGGACCGCGACCAGCTGGAGCCCGCGCTGGCCGAGCAGGCCCGGATCGGCGCGCTGGCGATCATCCACGCCGAGGACCCGGCGGTGCTCTCGGCCGCCCCGCAGGTGCCCGGCACGCACTACCGCGACTTCCTGAACTCCCGCCCGGACGACGCCGAGACGGCGGCGGTGGCGCACCTGCTGGACACCGCCCGGCGCACCGGCGCCCGGGTGCACATCCTGCACGTCTCCTCCGCGGCGGTGCTGCCGCTGCTGGCCCGGGCCCGGGCGGACGGCGTCCAGGTGACCGCCGAGACCTGCCCGCACTACCTGACCCTGGCCGCCGAGGAGGTCCCGGACGGCGACACGGCCTTCAAGTGCTGCCCGCCGATCCGCGACGAGTCCAACCGGGACCGGCTCTGGGCGGCGCTGGCGAACGGCGAGTTCATCGGGATCGTCTCCGACCACTCGCCCTCCACCCCCGATCTGAAGCTGCTGGAACGCTTCGGGGGCAGCGGCGACTTCGCGGCCGCCTGGGGCGGCATCGCCTCGCTGCAGCTGGGCCTGGCGGCGATCTGGACCGAAGCCCGGCGTCGTGGGCACACGCTCACCGAGGTGGCCCGCTGGATGGCGGGCGGCCCGGCCGAGCTGGTCGGCCTGACCGGCACCAAGGGCGCCATCGCGGTCGGCTGCGACGCCGACCTGGTCGCCTTCGACCCGGACGCCGAGTTCGCCGTCGACCCGGCAGGGCTGCACCACCGCAACCCGGTCACCCCGTACGCAGGCCGCAAGCTGACCGGCGTGGTGCGGACCACCTGGCTGCGCGGGCGCGTGGTGGACACGGCCGGGCAGCCGTTCGGGCAGCAGATCCTTCGTACCCGCTGACCTTGCTGAGGAGCGATATGAGTACCAGTCAGACCCCTGCGGCTCCGTTCACCGAGCTGGTCAACCTCGCCTCCCGGCTGCTCGGCGCCGGTGTGGTGGCCACCAACGAGGACACCTTCGCGGACGCGGAGAACCTGCTGGTCGCCAAGCCCGCCGAGTTCCGTCCGCACACCTTCGGCCACAAGGGCCAGATCATGGACGGCTGGGAGAGCCGGCGCCGCCGCGGCACCGGTGCCGACCAGCCGCACCCCACCGACGAGGACCACGACTGGGCCGTGGTCCGGCTCGGGGTGGCCGGCCGGATCCACGGCGTGATCGTGGACACCGCGTACTTCACCGGCAACTACCCGGAGTCCGGCTCGGTCCAGGGCGCCTCGATACCGGGCCACCCCTCGGTCGCCGAGCTGGCCGACGCCGAGTGGACCGACCTGGTGCCCCGCACCCCGCTGCGCGGCGACACCGCCCACGAGTTCGAGGTCGCGGACACCACCCGGTACACCCATGTCCGGCTGAACATCTGGCCGGACGGCGGCGTGGCCCGGCTGCGGGTCTACGGCGAGGTGCTGCCCGACCCGCGCGACCTGGACGGACTGACCTTCGACCTGGCCGCGCAGGAGTTCGGCGGCGTCGCCGAGGCGGCCTCCGACCGCTACTTCTCCTCCCCGCACAACCTGAACGCTCCCGGCCGAGCCACCGTCATGGGCGAGGGCTGGGAGACCCGGCGTCGGCGCGACAAGGCCAACGACTGGGTGCAGATCGCCCTGGCCGGGAGCGGCGAGGTCCTTGCCGTCGAGGTGGACACGAGCCACTTCGTCGCCAACGCTCCCGGCTGGGCCGACCTGCAGGGCTACGACGCCTCCTCGGGCGGCGACCCGGCCACCGACACTGCGGGCTGGTTCGAGCTGCTGCCGCGCACCCGCCTGCAGCCCGACACCCGGCACCGGCTGCGGCTGGCGGCCGGCCGCCCGGCGACCCACGTGCGGTTCAACGTGTACCCGGACGGCGGGGTGGCCCGACTGCGCCTGACCGGTCGGCTCACCGAGTCCGGCCGCGCGGCCCTGGCGCTGCGCTGGTTCGACGCCCTGCCGGCCGCCGAGGCCGCCGCCGCGCTCACCGGCGCCGGGCTGACCGCCGCCGAGGCCGGGGCGCTGGCCGCGGCCCGCCCGCTGGCCGGCCCCGCCCAGGCCGCCGCCGCGGTGGCGGCACTGCAGCCGGCCGACGGCCCGGACGGTGCGGACACCTCCCGCCGCGCCGCCGCGGTGTGGCGCCTGCTCGGTGTCTGACCGTCCCTGACGGGGCGTCACTTCTCTCTGCCTGCCCTACCCTCCCGTACCTGAAGGACCCCCATGTCCAAGATCCTCACCACTGAGTCCGGCGCCCCGGTCGCCGACAACCAGAACTCGGCCTCGGCCGGCGAGTACGGTCCGCTGCTGATCCAGGACCAGCAGCTGCTGGAGAAGCTCGCCCGGTTCAACCGCGAGCGGATCCCGGAGCGCGTGGTGCACGCCCGCGGCTCCGGCGCCTACGGCTACTTCGAGGTGACCGACGAGGTCTCCCAGTACACCAAGGCCGACTTCCTCGGCGCGGTCGGCAAGCGCACCGAGGTCTTCCTGCGCTTCTCCACCGTGGCCGGCAACCTGGGCGCCTGCGACGTGGTGCGTGACCCGCGCGGCTTCGCGCTCAAGTTCTACACCGCCCAGGGCAACTACGACCTGGTCGGCAACAACACCCCGGTCTTCTTCATCAAGGACCCGCTGAAGTTCCCGGACTTCATCCACTCGCAGAAGCGCGACCCGTTCACCGGCGTCACCGAGGCCGACAACGTGTGGGACTTCTGGGCGCACGCCCCCGAGGCCACCCACCAGATCACCTGGCTGTTCGGCGACCGCGGCATCCCGGCCTCCTACCGCCACATGAACGGCTACGGCTCGCACACCTACCAGTGGGTCAACGAGGCCGGCCAGGCGTTCTGGGTGAAGTACCACTTCAAGACCAACCAGGGCATCCGCTCGCTGGACGGCTCGCAGGCCGCCGAGGTGGTGGGCGGCGACGCCGACAGCCACCAGCGCGACCTGCACCAGGCGATCGAGCGCGGCGTGTTCCCGTCCTGGACCCTGTACGTCCAGCTGATGCCGGTGGCCGAGGCCGCCGAGTACCGCTTCAACCCGTTCGACCTGACCAAGGTGTGGCCGCACGCGGACTACCCGCTGGTCAAGGTCGGCCGCCTGGTGCTGAACCGGAACCCGGAGAACGTCTTCGCCGAGGTCGAGCAGGCGGCCTTCTCGCCGAACAACTTCGTTCCCGGCATCGGCCCCTCCCCGGACAAGATGCTCCAGGGCCGCCTGTTCGCCTACGCGGACGCCCAGCGCTACCGCCTGGGCGTCAACCACACCCAGCTCGCGGTGAACGCGCCGAAGGCCACCGAGGTGAACAACTACGGCCGGGACGGCCTGGGGGCCGTCAACAAGTCGGGCCGGGGCAAGAACTACGAGCCCAACTCGTACGACGGCCCGAGCCAGACGGACAGCGCGCTGGCCGCCCCGGTCGCGCTGAACGGCTACACCGGCACCTACACCACGCCGGCCCACACCAAGGACGACGACTTCTTCCAGGCCGGCGAGCTGTACCGGCTGATGTCGGAGGCCGAGAAGTCGCGGCTGATCGACAACCTGGCGGGCTTCCTGTCCCAGGTGAGCCGCGAGGACGTCATCGAGAAGAACCTGGCGCACTTCCACGCGGCCGACCCGGAGTACGGCTCGCGGTTGGCCGCCGCGGTCGCCAAGCTCCGTTCCGCCGAGGAGAACTGAGCCACCGCTACTGCCTGACCCACCCTCGCACGGGCCCCGCCGCGGACAGCGGAGGGGCCCGTCGCCGTGTCCGGCGGCTCGGACCGGCAACCGGGGAGGCGTTCTTGACGCGGCGGCCCCGGAGGCGGATCGTCTGGCATATGCCATTCGGCCAATATCCGTCAGGTCCGCCATTCGCGTGGATCCTGCGCCTCGGCAAGGGGGCTGACGGATAGTCTGGCCGGCGGCGGCGACGGGTTTTTCGCAATGCGGCCGGAAGCGGCGGAAGGGGAGGGCCATGCCGACGCACGGTCACGGTCGTCAGGTCACGCTGGCACAGGGGCAGCCGGGCCCGCACGCCTCGCTGCTGCGGGCGCTGCGGCTGCTGGAGGCCGCCGACCGCCACCCCTACGGGGTCGCGCTGACCGATCTGGTGCGCGACACCGAGCTGCCCGAGCCCGTGGTGCGCGAGCTGGTCACCCTCCTCTGCGACCAGGGCTACCTGCAACTGGACGGTGGCGGCTGGGTGCTGGGCGGCACCTTCGCGATGCTCGGCCAGGCCAACCGGGAGCAGCTGATCCGGATCCGGCTGGAGCACAAACTGGCGGAGCTGCGCGACGAGTTGGGTGCGGCAGTGTACTTCAGCCGGTACCACGAGGGGGAGTTGCGGGTGGAGGCGGTGGCGGCGGCGGAGCACGCGCCGGCGGTGCACGAGTGGGTGGACTTCCGGGCCACGGCGCATGCCAGTGCCATCGGCAAGTGCCTGCTGAGCCAGCTGGACCACGACGGACGGCTGGACCACCTGGCCCGCCACCCGATCGCCCGGCTCACCTCGCGCACCATCACCGACGCCGAGCAGCTGATGCACCGCCTGGAGCGCCAGCCGGCCACCGTGCCGGTCCTCGACCTCCAGGAGTACGCGCTCGGCACCGTCTGCGCGGCCGTCCCGGTCACGGCCGGCTCCACCATCGGCTGCCTGGCCATGTCGATGCCCGCCGAGCACGCCCACCGGCTGCGCTCCGCCGCCGAACTGCTGGCCGACCGGGCGGCGCCGCTGATGCTGGCGATGGCGGTCTGAGGCCCGCCCCGCAAGGGGCCTACCCGGCTCCCAGTCCGGCCAGCACCACCTCGACGGCGCGCCGCCGGGCGGGGCCGTCCTGCGGGTCCAGGTGCTCCAGCGCGCGGCTGGCGCCGACCATCAGCGCGGTGACCTCCGGGACGCCCAGGTCGGGGCGGACCCGGCCGGCCCGCTGGGCGTCGGCGAGCAGCTCGGCGACGGCCTGCAGCACCACCTTGCCGGCCTCCTGGGTGGCCTCGCGCACGTCCACCCCGGCCGCGGCGAGGGCGTCGGCGAACTCGTTCTTGCTCGGCGAGGCGTCCACCACCAGGGCGAAGAAGGCGAGGAAGGCCTCGCCCGGCCCGAGCTCGCCGCGCAGCCGTTCGGCCTCCTGGCCGAGCCGTTCCATCCGGCGCACCAGCACCGCCTGCAGCAGCGCCTCCTTGGTCGGGAAGTGCCGGAACAGGGTGCCGACCCCGACCCCCGCCGCCTTGGCGACCTCCTCGGTCCGCACCCCGGTGCCGCGCGCGGTGAACACCTCCTCCGCGGCGTCCAGCAGTCGGGCGCGGTTGCGCGCCGCGTCCGCGCGCAGCGGGCGCGCCTGATCCGTGCTCACCACTGACCCTCTCTGCCCCTGGACAATCGGAGTCGCCAGTCCGTATCGTCGTAACCGGAGTCGCCAGTCCGATTCTAGGCGACCCCTCTGTCGTCGATCTGGGGGTAACCATGTCCGACAATGCCACGGCGCGCGAGCTCTTCGAGGAGTTGATCGACCGGATCACCTCGGGCCGCTGGTCCCAGACGCCCGAGCTGTACGCCGAGGACGCGGTGGTGGAGGTGCCGTTCTCGCCGTTCGAGCCGAAGCGGATGGTGGGCCGGGCCGCGCTGCAGGCCCGGTTCGACGAGCTGGGCGGCAACCCGCCGTACGAGCTGACGGTGCGCAACCTGGTGATCCACCAGAGTGCGGATCCCGAGGTGGTGATCGCCGAGTTCGACTACGTCGGCCGCCACCTGCCGTCCGGGCGCACCTTCGAGGCGCCCAACATCCAGCTGGTCCGGGCGCGCGGCGGCCGGATCGTGCACACCCGCGACTACCACCACCACGCGGTGATCGCGGCCGCGAGCGGCGGCCTGGAGCAGTTCACGGCCGCCTTCCAGCAGTAGGCCGGGCACGCGCCTGCGGGCCGGATCCCCCGCCGTCGGGGGGATCCGGCCCGCAGCTGCGTACCCGGCCGTCAGTGCTTGACGAACATCGAGTCCATGAAGTCGATGATCTGCTGGTCGGTGACGCCCTTGGCCATCTTGTGGCCCATCGCCAGGTCCTTCTCGGTGATCATGCCGACCAGCTGGTCGTTGTCGATCACCGGCATCCGGCGGATCTGGTGCTGCTCCATCTTCTTCAGCACGGTGCCCAGGTCGTCGTCGGCGCGCACGCAGTGCAGGTGGCCGCCCAGGTCCCGGGCCTTCATCGCGGACGGGTCCCGGCCCTCGGCGATACATCGGGTGATGATGTCGCGCTCCGTGATGATGCCCATCAGGCGCTTGTCCGGGCCGCAGATGGGCAGGGCGCCAACGCCCTTGTCCCGCATCATCATCGCGGCATCCATCAGGGACTGGTCACCGTTCACGCACTGGGCGCCGCTGTGCATGATGTCACGTGCTGTGATCACTGCTCGCTCCTCTCGGTGCCGGAGAGTACCGGCGCCTTCACCGTAGGTGGGTCCGCCGCGGCTCGCGACCGGAGCCGGCGGGGGCCGGAACTATTAGACGTGCTGTCGATAAGGAGGGTCCAAACTCTTGTAACCGGGCATACCCGCCAGTAGGTTGAGGTCCTGCCGCCACCCCCCGCAGGTCAGGAGGTTCCCCCATGCCCAGAACCGTCCCAGAGGTGCACACCGACCTCGTGCTGGAGCCTCGTGACGTCCACTTCGACTGGACCGGGCTGCCGCTGCACTGGATCCCCGACGAGCCGTTCGCCACCCACACCATCAACGTGCTGCACCTGCTGCTGCCCGAGGGCGAGCGCTGGTTCGTCGAGGTGTTCAAGGAGGCGCTGCCGCTGGTCCGGGACGAGCAACTGCGCGAGGAGGTGCTCGGCTTCGTCGGCCAGGAGGCGATCCACGCCGAGGCGCACCAGCAGGTGCTGGACCACCTGCTGGCCCAGGGCCTGGACCCGCGACCGTACGTGCGCCAGATCGCCTGGCTGTTCCAGCGGGTGCTGGGCCCCAAGCCCCGGCTGACGGCCCGCCGGCGCCGGGAGAACGTGATCGAGCGGGTCGCCTTCGTGGCGGCGATCGAGCACTTCACCGCGTTCCTGGGCAACTGGGCGCTCAACTCGCCCGGCCTGGACCGGGCCGGCGCCGATCCGACCATGCTGGACCTGCTGCGCTGGCACGGCGCCGAGGAGGTGGAGCACCGCAGCGTCGCCTTCGACCTGCTGGTGCACCTGGACCCGGGCTACCTGCGCCGGGTGCGCGGCATGCTGCTCGGCGGCCCGCTGCTGGTCCACCTGTGGGTGCGCGGCGTGCGCTTCCTGCTGGCCGCCGACCCGAGCCTGGACGGGCGGGTCCAGCCGAGCTGGAAGGCGGCCTGGCACGTCGCGCGGCGCGGCATGCTGCCCGACCCGGTGCAGTCGCTGCGCTCGGGGATCCGCTACCTCAAGCCCGGCTACCACCCCACCCAGGAGGGCTCCAGCGCGCAGGCGCTCAGCTACCTGGCCGGCTCGCCCGCCGCCCGCGCCGCCGCCGGCGCGCACTGAACCCGAGCGAGGCACCCGATGACACCACGCGCCAAGAAGCCCGCCGCGCCCCGTACCCGGGCCACCGACCCCGCGCCCGCCCTGGCCTTCGGCCGGGACGCCCGGCACGACCTGGAGAACCCGCCCCCGGACCTGTACGGCCGCCCGCAGGCCGACCGGCTGATGGCCTTCCTGACCCGGTTCGGCGACGCCTACAGCCCCGCCATGGGCGCCCCGCTGCTGCGCCGCAGCCCGCGCCGCCCCGAGAGCCGCGGCCGTGCCCCGCTGACCCTGGTGGTCACCGCCCACCGCCCGGTCGCCGAGGAGGTGGTCGAGCTGCACCTGGCCGACCCGGCCGGCGCCCCGCTGCCCGCCTGGCAGCCCGGCGCCCACCTGCGGCTGACCCTGCCCTCGGGCCGGCAGCGCCACTACTCGCTCTGCGGCGACCCCGCCGACCGGTTCGGCTACCGGATCGCGGTGCGCCGGATCACCGGCGGGGGCGGCGGCTCGGTCGAGATCCACGACGAGCTGCACCTGGGCGCCCGCCTGACGGCGCGCCGGCCGCGCAACGGCTTCGCCTTCTGCGGCGAGGCCCAGGTGCTGCTGGTGGCCGGCGGGATCGGCATCACCCCGCTGCTGCCGATGGCCCGCGAGGCGCAGCGCCGCGGCCTGGACTGGCACCTGGTGCACGCCGGGCGCAGCCGGGCCTCGATGCCGTTCACCGAGGAGCTGACGGCGCTGGCCGCGACGGGGGTGCCCCCGGCCGGAGGCGGGGGGAGGGTCACCCTGCTCGCCGGGGGAGTCCCCACCGGTGCCGAGCTGCTGGCCCGGGCCGTCGCCGGCGGTGCCGTCTACTGCTGCGGCCCGGCCCCGATGCTGGCTGCCGTGCAGGAGGCGCTGGACGCCCTGGACGGGCCCCCGGCCTCCGGCCGGCAGGCACCCCGGCGCCGGCCGACCGCGCTGCACTTCGAGCGGTTCGGCGCGGCCCCGATCGCCGACGGTCGGCCGTTCACCCTGCAACTGGGCCCCGGCGGCCGCACCCTGCCGGTCCCCGCCGACCGGTCCGCGCTGGACGTGCTGCGCGAGGCCGACCCCGACCAGCCCTACTCCTGCCACCAGGGCTTCTGCGGGACCTGCAAGGTCCAGCTGCTGGCCGGCACCCCCGAACACCGCGACCGCCGCCTCACCGCCGAGGAGCGCGCGGCCGGCGCCCTGCTGCCCTGCGTCTCGCGGGCCGCCGAGGGCGAGACCCTGGTCCTGGAGGTCGAGCCGCGATGACCGGATTCAAGTACACCGAGCAGGACCTGGCGCGGTTCCGCGAGGTCCAGCAGCTCGCCTACCACTGCGCCGAGCAGGTCGCGGCCTGGATCGAGCCAGGGGTGACGGAGCGTCAGACCACCGCCAGGCTGCGCCGCACCCTGGTGGCCGCCGGCGTGCAGGACTTCTTCCACGTGCCGTTCGCCTGGTTCGGCGACCGCACCGCCTTCCGGCACTTCCACACCCCGCTGCAGTTCTTCGCGGGCGGGCGGGTGCTGCGCGAGGGCATGCCGTACGTGCTGGACTGCGCCCCCGTGGTGGACGGCTACACCGCCGACATCGGCTACGGCGGCAAGGTCGGCGAGAACCCGGTCTGGGACCGGCTGGCCCAGGACCTGAAGGTCTACCGGGACCTGATCCTGCGTGAGGTGCGGGCCCGCCGGCCGCTCGACGAGATCTACGCCGCCGTGGACGCGCAGATCGCCGCGCACGGGTACGACAACCGCCACCAGGTCTACCCTGGCCGGGTGATCGGCCACCAGGTGACCCGCAACACCAGCCGGGCCCCGGCCGGGGTCAACCTGTTCGGCTTCGGCCTGCGCACCCTGCAGACCCTGGGCCGGGAGCTGATCAGCGAGCGCCTGCACGGGCGCTCCCCGCTGTGGGCCGACGGCCGCTCCTCGCGTCACGCGCCCACCCCGGGCCTGTGGGCGGTGGAGCCGCACATCGGCCTCAGGGACACCGGCATCAAGTTCGAGGAACTGCTGGTGGTCACCGAGGACGACGCCTACTGGTTGGACGAGGACCTGCCGCACGTGCGGCGCTGGACGAGCCTTGAGGGGGCCGCCGCATGACCGTCACGCGCAGGACCGTTTCCTCGGCCGGGATCGAGCTCGCGGTCTTCGAGCAGGGCGACCCCGAGCGCCCCACCGTGCTGCTGGTGCACGGCTACCCGGACACCCACCGGGTCTGGGACGAGGTGGCCGAAGAGCTGGCCGCCGACCACCACGTGGTCCGCTACGACGTGCGCGGGGCCGGCGAGTCCGGGGTGCCCGCCGATCGGGCCGGCTACCGGCTGGAGCTGCTGGCCCGCGACCTGTTCGCGGTGGCCGAGGCGGTCAGCCCCGACCGCCCGGTGCACGTGGTGGCGCACGACTGGGGCTCGCTGCAGTCCTGGGAGGCGGTCACCGAGCCCGGCGCCGAGCGGCGGCTGGCCTCCTACACCACCATGTCCGGGCCCTGCCTGGACCACATGGGCCACTGGATCCGGCACCGGCTGCGCCGGCCCACCCCGCGCCACCTGCGCCAGCTGCTGGTCCAGGGGGTGCACTCCTGGTACATCACCGCCTTCCACCTGCCCTACCTGGCGCCGGGCGTCTGGAAGTTCGGCCTGGCCCGGGCCTGGCCGCGGGTGCTGCGCGACCTGGAGAAGGTCAGCCCGCGCCCCGGGCACCCGCAGGCGACGCTGCGTCAGGACGCGGTGCGCGGCATCGAGCTGTACCGGGCCAACATGCGCCCCGCGCTGCGCCACCCGCGCGAGCGGCCGACCCGGGTGCCGGTGCAGCTGGTCACGCTGCGCCGGGACCGCTACGTCAGCCCGTTCCTCAGCGAGGGGCTGGAGCGCTGGGTGCCGGACCTGACCCGGCGCGAGCTGAACGCCACCCACTGGTCGGGGCTGCTGGACCAGGCGCCCGCGGTCGCCTCGCTGGTGCGGGAGTTCACCACCCGGATCGAGCGCGGCGAGCCGCCCGCCGCGGCGGGCGGTCCGCTGGTGGTGGTCACCGGCGCCGGCAGCGGGATCGGGCGGGCCACCGCGCTGGCCTTCGCCGAGCAGCGGGCCACCGTGGTGGTCTGCGACCTGGACCTGGAGGCCGCCCGGCGGACCGCCGAACTGGTCACCCTGCTCGGCGGGGCCGGGCACGCCTACCGGGTGGACGTCAGCGACGGCCCCGCGATGGACGCCTTCGCGCAGACCGTGGCCACCGCCCACGGGGTGCCGGACGTGCTGGTCAACAACGCCGGCATCGGCCACTCCGGGACCTTCCTGCAGACCACCGAGAAGGAGTGGCAGCGGGTGCTGGACGTCAACCTGTGGGGCGTGATCCACGGGTGCCGGGCGTTCGGCGCGCTGATGGCCGAGCGCGGGCAGGGCGGACACATCGTCAACCTGGCCTCGGCCGCTGCCTACCTGCCGTCCAAGGTGCTGGCCGCCTACGCCACCAGCAAGGCCGCGGTGCTGATGCTCTCCGACTGCCTGCGGGCCGAACTGGCCGACCACGGCATCGGGGTGAGCGCGATCTGCCCGGGCATCGTGAACACCAACATCACCCGCACCACCACCTTCTCCGGGCTGGACTCGGCCGAGCAGGCCGCCAAGCAGGCCCGGGTGTCCAAGATGTACGCCCGCCGGGGCTTCCCGCCGGAGAAGGTGGCCGCCGAGATCGTCAAGGCGGTGCGGACCGGCCGGCCGGTGGTGCCGGTCACCGTGGAGGCCAAGGCGGCCCGCCTGCTCGGCCGCCTCTCGCCCGCCCTGCTGCGCCGCGCTGCCCGCATCAACGCCGGATAGCGCAGCAACGCCTCTTGGCCGGCGCCGTGTTCACCGGCCGTCCCGCTGACTCGGTTCGCGGGACGGCCGGTTCACCGCCGCCTGGTCCAGCAGGCCCGAGGTGATGTCCAGTTCGGCCAGCGTGGTGGACAGGTCGTAGTGCAGCCGGTTGCCCGGCACGCCGGCCCGGTGCAGCTGCTCGACCATCGAGACCACCATGTCGTCCGGGCCGGCCACGAAGATCTCGTGCTCGTTCCAGTGGCCCTGGGCGGGCACCACCTCGGGCAGCCGGCCCTGCACGCCCGCGAAGCCGATCTCCTCGGAGACCACCGGGACCAGCAGCAACCGCGGGAAGACCCCGGCCAGTTGGCGCAGTGCCTGGAGGTCGTACAGCTCGCTCTCGCGGCGCACCCCGACGAACAGGTGCAGGGTGAGCGGGCGGTGCCGGGCGATCATCTCCTCGACCAACGCCTTGATCGGCGCCAGCCCGGTGCCGCCGGCCACGCAGACCACCCGGCGGGCCGGGCGCTCCGGCAGCACCATGCTGCCGCGGCCCGGGCCGAGCCGGACCACGTCGCCCACCCGGGTGTGGTGGACCAGCGCGTTGCTCACCCAGCCGGCCGGCACCGCGCGCACGTGCAGGGTCAGCAGGCCGTCCCGGCGCGGGGCGTTGGCGATCGAGTAGGGTCGCCAGACCCGGGGCCAGCGGGCGGTCTCCACGGTGGTGTACTGGCCGGCCCGGAACGGGAACGGGGCGTCGGGGCGCAGCGTGAGCACCGCCACGTCCGGGGTGCGCAGCTCGTGCCCGACCACCTCGGCCAGCCAGGACGGCGGGGTGTGGCCGGCCTCGGCCTCGGCGGCCCCGCTCATCGCGGCCGCGATCTGCTGGTAGGCCGATGCCCAGAGCTGCTCCAGGCGGTCGTTCCAGGCCTCACCGGCGTACTTGCGCAGGGTCGCCAGCAGCGCGTCGCCGACCGCCGCGTAGTGCTCGGCGAGCACCCCGTACTTGCGGTGGTCGCGGCCCAGCTGGGCCAGGAAGGTGCCGAGCTCCTCCGGCCGGTCGATCATCCGCACGGCGCCCGCCAGCGCCCGGAAGAGCCGGTCGCGCTGGAGGTCCATGGCCGGCGGGAAGAGCTGGCGGACCTCGGGGTGGTGCAGGAAGAGGGTGGCGTAGAAGTGGCCGGTGAGCTTGTCGCCGTGCTCCTGGACCAGCGCGAAGCTGGAGCGGAGCAGGGTGAGGTCGTCGGGTTCGCTGGTATCCGTCATGATGGCGTCTGGTCGCAGTTCCCGTGAGAGGTGATGATCGGTCAGGTGGCCTGTCCGGCCACGGCCTTGGCGCCGAAGAAGTCGCCGCCCTTTCGGCGCTGGTCGTCGCTGCCCCAGGCGCGGGTGCGCGGGGCGGGGATCAGGCGCGGGATGTGCTTGGCGCAGTGGATGTAGGCCTCGTCGATGTCGACCAGCACCCAGTGCTCGGCGCGCCGGCCCGGCACGGTCTCCTGTGGCAGGCCGGGCACGGTGCGGCGCAGGGCGGCGTCGTCCACCAGGCAGGCCCGGCCGTTGATGTGCAGGCCGATCAGGTCCCGCACGAAGTCGACCAGCAGCAGGCCGACGTGGCCGTTCTCGGTGATGTTGCCGAGGCTGGCCAGCACGCCGTTGCCGCGGTACTCGGGGTAGGCCAGGGTCCGCTCGTCGATCACGTGCAGGAAGCCGGGCGGACCGGCCCGGAAGGTCGCGTCGCACTCGCCGTCGGCGTCGCTGGTGGCCACGAAGGCCATCTCCTGGCGGGCCACGAACTCCCGCATCCGGGCGTTCAGGTGGTCCAGCACCTGCTCCCTGTAGAACCGTTCGGCCCGCTCGGTGGTGCCGTGTTCCTGCTGCAGCAGATGCTCGCCGGTGGAACCGGGGAGGTGGAGCAGCGGATTGGACATCTGGCCTCCGGGGGACTGGTAGCGCCTCTGAACGCCCATGTCAAGGGCATGACAAGATATCCCCCGGAACTCTACAACTTCGGTCGAACGATATGAGGTTGGCCGGGTCGGCGTTCGACCCTTCAAAGCACCCTACACGCAGCGCGACGAGAGGTCACCCGGAAGGCCCAAGCCGCGGACGGCGACCCGGCGCGGCGTTCGACGAATGTGGCCGGTCAGGCGCGCGGCAGCCGGCCGAGACCGCTGGTCAGGTCATCGGCGTTCATGCACGGCACGGCCGTGACGCGGGCCTGCAGGGTGAGCCAGAACGGTTCGCAGGCGGTGACGATCGAGCTCTCGTCGGGCAGGTCGACCACCAGGGTCATCGCGCGGTGCCCGTTCATCGCGTAGAAGTAGGCCGCCTCGGGCTTGAGGGTGCCCATCAGCTCACCCATGGTCTGCTGGAGCTCGCCGTTGCTGATCAGCTTGTTCGACGCTTCGGTGTCCAACTCGACCTGCAGCAGGGTACGCATGGTCGGACCGCCCTTCGTGTGGTATCCGGTCCTGTCCCTCCACCATCGCGCGCGGCGGCACGGGGAGCAAGGAGGGGGGCTGACGGCCCGTCAGCCCCCCTCGGCCGGCCCGCTGCGGACCGGAGAGCGTTCAACTGTTTCCGTGCTCCGAGGTCCCGGTCGGGCTCGGGTGGTTGCCGTTCTTGGTCCGGCCCGGGTCCGGGGACGGGCTGGGCTTGCCGTGCCCGGTGGCCGCCGGGTCGGGCTTGCCCGGGTCCGCGGTGGCCGAGTGCTGCGGGTCGGTGCCGTCGCTGGGGTCCGAACGGCCCTGGCCGGCGCCGTCGCCCGGGGTGGCACCGGGGCTCTGGTCGCCGCCCGCCGCCTTCAGCAGCAGGGCCGCACAGTAGGCCGGGACCCGGTCCGAGCCGCCCGCCGCGCGCGTCAGCGGCTCGAACCGGGAGTCGTTGTCGGCACCGCGCCACTGTCGGCAGAGCGGGACCAGGTCGTCAGCCGCGCTGCTGCCGGTCGCGGTACCGCCGGTGGCGGCGGCGGCGGTGCTGCTGCCGCCGGCCGGTCCGGTGCGGGCCGGGGCCGCGCCGGTGGGGCGCACGGCGGGGTGGGTGGTGGCGCTCGGTGCCGTGACGGCGCCGGACGAGGGGTCGGCCACGGTGCGCTGCCCGGCGCCGCCGAGCACCTCGGGCAGGTGGCCGGTGCCGGCGGCCACCGCCACCGAGCCGAGCGCGGTCACCGCGAGGGCGGCCACCGCGGCGCGCACGCCGGTGCGGCGGGCGCTGGTACGGCGGCGGGAGACCAGGCGGCGGGCCGGGCGCGCGGGTGCGCCGAGGGCGCCCGCGGTGGGCGGCCCGAGCCGGACGGCCTCGCGGAACGCCTCCACGGCGGCCGTCTCGCCGGTCAGTTCGGCCTCGGTCGCAGGGGCGGCCGCGGCCGCCAGCAGGTCGGCGAGGGCACCCTGTCCGCCCTGCGCACCGACGGCGGGGCCGGCGAGCAGTCGCTCGGCGGCGGCGCGGTCGATCCGACCGGATCGGTTGGTGCTCATCTCATGTCCTTCAGCGTCGAGGCGCCCGGTTTCGTCACACCGAGGGACGGGTTTTTCGTGCTCCGCTCCACCCGCTGGCCCGGCACCGCGGGCACCGGGGCCTCGAGCAGCTTGGCCAGCCTGCGCAGCCCCCGGTGCGCGGCCATCCGCACGCTGCCGGCCCGCTTGCCCAGCACCTGGGCCGCGCTCTCGGCGTCCAGTTGCAGCACCACCCGCAGCAGTACCGCCTCGGCCTGGTCCTTGGGCAGTGCGGCGATCAGCTCGAGGGCGCGCCGGGTGCCGTCGGCGGCGACCACCGTGCCCTCGGTGTCGTCCTCGGCGGCCAGCTCGGTCAGGTACTCCTCCGGCAGCTCCGCGGTCGGGCGGCGGCGCTTGGCCCGCAGGTGGTCCAGCGCGCGGTGCCGGGCCACGGTGGCGGCCCAGCCGCGGAAACCGTCCCCGTCCCCGTGGAAGGTGTGCAGGTCGCGGGCGATCTGCAGCCAGGCCTCCGAGGCGATGTCCTCGGCGTCGCTCGGATCCCCCACGAGTACCCGCAGATAGCGCAGCAGCAGCGGCTGCACCGTCCGGAACACCTGTCTGAACGCCTCCTCGTCACCGGCCTGGGCGGCGGCCACCGCCTGGCCCAGGTCGGCCTCGGAGGGTGGTGGCGCGGGTCGGGAGGGCGGGCCGGCGTCTTCGGCGTACCCGAACGGATCTGCGTTTTGCACTGGCACATCATGCGGCATGCGGCGGCCTCCGGTGGCCAGCGGGGGAAAGAAGAAGATCCCGTTCGAGCGCTGCGCTCGAACGGGACCGGTGGGGGAGCAGGGGTCGCCGGGCCGCCCGCCAGGGGCCCCGAGGCCAGTTTCCAGGGGTGTCAGGCCACCCGGAAACCCGCGCCCGAGCGCTTGGCGGCCCGGGCCAGGTCGTGGTGGATCGGGCCGGTGCCGGCCGACAGCGGCAGGCAGCCGCCGCCGCGCCGGCCGGCCACGATCTCGGCGGCCACCGCCACCGCGGTCTCCTCCGGGGTGCGGGCGCCCAGGTCCAGGCCGATCGGCGAGCGCAGCCGGGCGATCTCCGCCTCGGTCAGGCCGGCCTCGCGCAGCTTGGCGTTGCGGTCCAGGTGGGTGCGGCGCGAGCCCATCGCGCCGACGAAGCCGACCGGCAGCCGCAGCGCCCGCTCCAGCAGCGGGATGTCGAACTTGGCGTCGTGGGTCAGCACGCACAGCACGCTGCGGCCGTCCAGCTTGGCCAGCTGGGTGTCCAGGTAGCGGTGCGGCCAGTCGACCACCACCTCGTCGGCGTCCGGGAAGCGCCGGGCGGTGGCGAAGACCGGGCGGGCGTCGCAGACCGTCACGTGGTAGCCGAGGAACTTGCCTATCCGCACCACCGCGGCGGCGAAGTCGATCGCGCCGAAGACCAGCATCCGCGGCTTGGGGACGTAGGACTCGACGAAGAAGGTGACGGTCGCGGCGGCCGTCGGGTCGCACGGGCGCCCGTCCAGGGCCAGCGTGACCTTGCCGGTGCGGCCCGCGTCCAGCATCGCCCGGGCCTCGGCGACCAGCGAGCGCTCCAGGGCACCGGTCATGCTCGGGCCCGTGGGCGAGAGCGCGCCGTGGTGGGTGTCCGCGGTCACCGCGACGGTGGCGCCGAGCAGGGCGTCCGGCCCCTCCACCACCCGGGCCAGTGCCACCGGAGTGCCCGAGGCGATGTAGCTGATCCCGGCGTCCAGCCCGGCGTCGGCGCCGGGGACCACCGGCTGCACGAAGACGTCCAGGATCCCGCCGCAGGTCAGGCCGACCGCGAAGGCGTCCTCGTCGCTGTAGCCGAACCGCTCCAGCACCGGCTGCCCGGACTCGATCGCCTCCCGGCACAGCTCGTAGACCGCCCCCTCGACGCAGCCGCCGGAGACCGAGCCGACCGCCTCGCCGACCGCGTCCACGGCCAGCGCCGCGCCCGGGTCGCGCGGGGCGCTGCCGGAGACGCCGACCACGGTGGCCACGGCGAAGGAACGCCCCGCGGCGTGCCAGGCCTGCAACTGCTCGGCGATGTCCTGCATGGCGGCTCCTGCTTTCACTGCGAGGGTACGAGGGTGAGTGCCCCGGTGCGCAGCAGGGCGCACCGGGGCCGGGACTCAGTGGACGCCGAGCCACTCCTTGACCGGAGTGAGCGCGAAGTACACGACGAACACTGCGGTGAGCACCCACATCAGCGGGCCGGGCTCACGCCACTTGCCCTTGCCCGCCTTGATCACCACGTAGGAGATCACACCGGCGGCGACGCCGGCCGTGATGCTGTAGGTGAAGGGCATCAGGGTGCAGGTGAGGAAGGCCGGGATGGCCACCTCGCGGTCCGCCCAGTCGATGTGCCGGGCCTGACTCATCATCATCGAGCCGATCACCACCAGGGCGGCCGCGGCCACCTCGACCGGCACGATGCCCGCCAGCGGCGAGAAGAAGAGCATCAGCACGAACATGCCGCCGGTCACGGTGGAGGCGAGGCCGGTACGGGCGCCCTCGCCGACACCGGTGGCGGACTCGACGAAGACCGTCTGGCCCGAGGCGCCGACCAGGCCGCCGATCGCGCCGCCGGCCCCGTCGATGAACAGCGCCTTGGACAGGCCCGGCATCCGGCCCTGCGAGTCGGCCAGCCCGGCCTCGGTGCCGACGCCGATGATGGTGGCCATCGCGTCGAAGAAGCCGGCCAGCACCAGGGTGAAGACCGCGACCGAGGCGCTGATCGCGCCCAGGCCCTTGCCGCCGAAGGCGCCGAACAGGTCCACGTGGCCGAACAGGCCGAAGTCCGGTGCGGAGACCGGGCTGCCGGGCCAGGTCGGCGCCGCGCTGCCCCAGGCCTTGGTCGGGATGTGCGCCACCGTGTTGACCACCACGGCGAAGACGGTGCCGGCCACGATGCCGATCAGGATCGCGCCGCGGACGTTGCGGGCCAGCAGCACGAAGATGGTCAGCAGGGTGAAGGCGAAGCAGACCACCGGCCAGCCGGTCAGCTCGCCGAAGGGACCGAGCGAGACCAGGGTCGGGCCGCCGCTCATCACGAACCCGGCCTTGTGCAGGCCGATCAGCGCGACGAACAGGCCGATGCCGATGGTGATCGCGTGCTTGAGCGGCAGCGGTATGCCGTTCATGATCTTCTCGCGCAGGCCGGAGACGACCAGCAGCACGATCAGCAGGCCGTAGATCACGCACAGGCCGAAGGCCTGGGCCCAGGTGGTGTGCGGGACCACCAGCGCGGAGACCGCGCCGGAGACCGACAGGCCGGCGGCGACCGCCAGCGGCACGTTGCCCACCACGCCCATCACGATGGTCACCACGGCCGCGGCCAGCGCCGTGGAGGTGGTCAGCTGGGCGTGGCTCAGCTTGGCGCCGGTGACGTCGGCGCCGCTCAGGATGAGCGGGTTGAGCAGGACGATGTAGGCCATCGCCATGAAGGTGGTCAGACCGCCGCGGATCTCGTTGCCGAAGGTCGAGCCCCGGGCGGAGATCTTGAAGTACAGGTCCAGAGCGTTCTTCGGCGAAGCTGCCGCCGCCGGCGTGGGGGTGCCGGTCTCGACGGTTTCTCTTTCAGTGGTGCCGGGCTCCGTGGGGATCCGGGTCATGTCCACTCCCAAGGTTCATAGGGGATTGGGGTGGGCGAGCCGACCTGACTGTCGCCGCGGAGGACGGAGCAGGGGGACTTGTTCGACTCACTGGCGCACACGGTGTGCGGGTTGCGGTGCGTGGGGTGGTGCGCACCGCTGCAGAGCCCCGGCGTGGGAGAGGCAGCGGGCCTTGCGGGGTGGAGCGGGTGGAGCAGCCCCGGGGCGGCGGGGGAAGACGTGACCGCCGCCCCGGGGAGGTACTAGAGGGTCCCGGTGAGGTGCTCGGGACGGACCGGGATGCGGTTGAGCGCGATCCCGGTGGCCTGGCGGATGGCGGCCACGATCGAGGGGGTGGCGGAGACCGTGGGCGCCTCGCCGACACCGCGCAGCCCGTACGGGGCGTTCGGGTCGGGCAGTTCGAGCACGTCCACCGGGATCGGCGGGGTGTCGAGGATGGTGGGGATCAGGTAGTCGGTGAAGGAGGCGTTGCGGACCTTGCCGTCCTTGACGATGATCTCCTCCATCACCGCCAGGCCCAGCGCCTGGGTGCAGCCGCCCTGGATCTGGCCGACCACCGAGAGCGGGTTGAGCGCCTTGCCGACGTCCTGGGCGGCCGTCAGCTCGACCACCTTGACCAGGCCCAGCTCCACGTCCACGTCGACCACCGCGCGGTTGGCGCAGAAGGTGTACTGGACGTGGCCGAAGCCCTGGCCGGTCTCCTTGTCGAAGGCCTGGGTGGGCCGGTGGTGGTGCTCGCGGGTCAGGTCGATCGCCTCGTCGCCGAGCAGGTCGACCATCGAGACCAGCGCGCCGCCCGACTCGGAGACCACCTTGCCGCCGACCAGGTCGAGGTCGGTCTGGGTCCAGCCGTAGCGCTTGCGGCCCTTCTCGATCAGCGCCTGCTTGACCGCCTCGGCGGCCAGCTTCACCGCACCGCCGGTCATGTAGGTCTGCCGCGAGGCGGAGGTGGAACCGGCCGAGCCGACCTCGGTGTTGGCCGGGTGGATGGTGACCTGCTCCACGCCCAGCTCGGTACGGGCGATCTGGGCGTGCACGGTGATGCCGCCCTGGCCGACCTCGGCCATCGCGGTGTGCACCATGGCCACCGGCTCGCCGCCGATGACCTCCAGGCGGACCCGGGCGGTGGAGTAGTCGTCGAAGCCCTCGGAGAAGCCGACGTTCTTGATGCCGACCGAGTAGCCGATGCCGCGCACGATGCCCTCGCCGTGCGAGGTGTTGGACAGCGCACCGGGCAGCTGGCGCACGTCCAGGTCGGTCAGGTCCAGCGGCGGCGGCAGCGGCATGTCCTTGACCCGCTGCAGCAGTTCGGCGACCGGGGCCGGCGAGTCGATCTGCTGGCCGGTGGGCATGTAGTCGCCCTCCGACATCGCGTTCAGCTGGCGCAGCTCGACCGGGTCCATGCCGAGGGCCTCGGCGAGCTTGTCCATCTGCGACTCGTAGCCGAAGGCGGCCTGCACCGCGCCGAAGCCGCGCATCGCGCCGCAGCTCGGGTTGTTGCTGTAGAGCGCGATGGCGTGCATCTTCACGTTCGGGATCACGTACGGGCCGTGGCCCAGCGAGGCGGCGTTGCCGACCACCGCGGGGGAGGCGGAGGCGTAGGCGCCGCCGTCCAGCACGATCCGGCAGTCGGCGAAGACCAGCTTGCCGTCGCGGGTCGCGCCGTGCTCGTAGCGCATCTTGGCCGGGTGGCGGTGCACGTGGCCGAAGAAGGACTCGTCCCGGGCGTAGACGATCTTGACCGGCTTGCCGGTGCGCAGCGCCAGCAGGCAGGCGTGGATCTGCATCGAGATGTCCTCGCGGCCGCCGAAGGCACCGCCGACGCCGGCCAGGGTGAGGCGCACCTTCTCCTCGGGCAGGCCGAGCACCGGGGCCATCTGCTCGCGGTCCACGTGCAGCCACTGGGTGGCGATGTAGAGGTCGATGCCGCCGTCCTCGGCGGGCACCGCCAGGCCGGACTCGGGGCCCAGGAAGGCCTGGTCCTGCATGCCGACCTCGTACTCGCCGCTCACGATGACGTCGGCCAGCGCCCGTACCTCGTCGGTCACGCCGAGGCCCGAGACCAGCTTCTGCTCGTGGCAGATGTTGCCGTAGCCGTGCGACTTGTACTCGTGCGGCTCGTGCACGTACCCGTAGGTCTCCGGGTCGAGGCACTGCTCCTCGGTGGTGATCGGGGTGAGCACCTCGTACTCGACCTTGATCTTCTTCACCGCGCGGCGGGCCGTCTCCGGGTGGTCGGCCGCGACCAGCGCGATGGCCTCGCCGTGGTAGCGGACCTTGTCGATCGCCAGCGCCGGCTGGTCGCGGATCTCCAGGCCGTAGAACTTCGCGCCGGGGATGTCCTCGTGGGTCATCACCGCGTAGACGCCCGGGGTCTTGAGGGCCTCGGAGATGTCCACACCGATGATCTTGGCGCGCGGGTGCGGCGAGCGCAGCGCCATGCCCCAGAGCATGTCCTCGTGCCACAGGTCGGAGGAGTAGGCGAACTCGCCCTTGACCTTCAGAATGCCGTCCGGGCGCAGCGGCGAGCCGCCGATGCCGTCCTTGGAGGCCTGGTTGATGTCCTGCAGGTTCTTCTGACCCGCGATCGTCCGCGCACTCATGCCTGGGTCCCCGCCTTCTGGCACGTGCGGGCGGAGGCCAGCCGCACCGCGTCCATGATCTTCTCGTAGCCGGTGCACCGGCACAGGTTGCCGCTGAGCGCCTCGCGGATGTCGGTGTCGCTGGGCTGCGGGTCCCGGTCGAGCAGCGCGTCGGTCTGCACCAGCAGGCCCGGGGTGCAGAAACCGCACTGCACGGCGCCGGCGTCGATGAACGCCTGCTGGACCAGACCGAGCTCGCCGCTCTCCTCGTCGGCCAGGCCCTCGACGGTGCGCACCTGGCGGTCCTGCACCTGGCCGGCCGCGACCAGGCAGGAGCAGACCGGCACGTCGTCCAGGTAGACCGTGCACGAGCCGCACTCGCCCTGCTCGCAGGCGTTCTTGGAACCCGGCAGGCCGACCCGCTCGCGCAGCACGTAGAGCAGGCTCTCGCCCTCCCACACGTCGTCCGCCTCGACGGGCTTGCCGTTGGCGGTGAAAGTGACCCTCATGCCGCGCTCCTGATCTGCTTGCTGTAGTCGTTCCAACACCAGGTGAGGGTCCGTCGGGCCATCACCGCGAGGGTGTGCCGGCGGTAGTCCGCGGTGCCGCGCACGTCGTCGATCGGGGACGCGGCGGCCTTGACCAGCTCGCCGAACCGCTGGATCACCTCGGTGCCGAGCAGCGCCCCGCTCTCCCACAGACCGCGCTCGGCGAGCACGCCCTGCAGGTACTCCTCGGCCTCCACCGCGCGGCGCGGGGTGGGGGCGGCCGAGCCGATGCCGGTGCCGACCGTGTGGTTCTTGGGGTGCAGCGCGAAGCCGAAGGCGGCGACCGCGATCACCATCGCGTTGCGGGTGCCGATCTTGGAGAACTCCTGCGGGCCGTCGGCGACCGGGATGTGCACCCGGCGGATCAGCTCGTCGGGCTCCATGGAGTTGCGCTTCACGCCGACGTAGAAGTCGTCGATGGCGATCATCCGGGTGCCGCGGGCCTGGGAGGCGACCTCGACGAAGACGTCGCGGCCGGCCGCCAGCAGCGCCGGGTGCGAGTCGCCGGCGGGGGAGGCCCCGCCGAGGTTGCCGCCGACACCGCCGCGGTTGCGGATCTGGGGGGATCCGACCGTGTGCGCGGCCCGGGCCAGCCCCGGCAGCGGCCCGGACAGCTCGTCGATGATCCGCGAGTAGGGGACCGAGGCGCCGAGCTTGACGACCTCGCCCTCGATCGTCCACTCGGTCAACTCGGTGAGGCGGTTCAGGTCAAGCAGCGCGGACGGCCGGTGCACGTCGAAGTTCATCTCGACCATCACGTCCGTGCCACCGGCGATCGGCAGCGCGGTCGGGTACTCAGCCTTCGCCGCGAGCGCCTCGTCCCAGGTAGCGGGCCGCAGGAACTCCATGCGGGTGTCTCCTCAAGTCGTCGCCGATCGAACCTTTGGGCAGGGTGCCCGGAATCCCCGCTGCCTCGCCCGAACGGCGCTGCGGTGCGGAAAGTCGTACCTCCGGTTTTGCGGACTCGTTGCCGGGGCTTCGCGTCCTGGTCACCGGGGTGGGTCCGGCGGCGTGTGGCCAGTGAACCGCCGTCCGACACCTCGGAGGCAGTCACTGATGGCATGAAGCCCGTACACCAGTGCCACCCGGCATCCTGTACGTTCGTCTAAAGGGCGCGAACGCCCTGCTGAGCGGAGCCCCAGCCGCCCCTTGCGACCGTGATCCGGCCGTGACGACCGGGCAATTGCCCCGTGACCCGGCACCCCGCTGATACGTAACACCGAACCGCCCACCATCGGGCACACTGTCCCCCCGACACCCACCGGTCACCCACCGTTCAGACGAAGGAGTCAGCGGATGCGCGTCCGTGACCTGCTCGCCCCCGGCGCCCCGAGACTGCGCCTGCTCGCCGCCGAGGAGGAGCTCGACCGCCAGGTCAGCGGTGTGATGACGACGGACCTGCACGACCCGGGCCGCTACCTGCACGGCGGCGAGCTGGTGCTCACCGGCATGCTCTGGCGCACCTCGCCGGAGGACTCCGAGCGCTTCGTGCGCACCCTGGCCTCCGGCGGCGCGGTCGCGCTGGCGGCCGGCGAGGCCGAGGTCGGCCCGGTGCCGCAGGACCTGGTGGAGGCCTGCCGGCGGCACCGGATGCCGCTGCTGGCGGTGCCCGACGACATCGCCTTCGCCACCCTGACCGAGTTCATCGGCCGTCAGGTCTCCGCCGACCGGGCCGCCGACCTGGCCGCCCTGGTGGACCGGCACCGGCTGCTGGTCCAGGCGGCCGGCGCCGGCGGCCTGGACGCGGTGCTCGACCTGCTCGGCGGCGACCTGGACCTGGACTGCTGGGTGCTCACCCCCACCGGCCGGGTGATCGCCGGGCCCGCCGACCACCTCGGCGCCGCCGACCGCGACCAGCTGGTCCGGGCCCACCTGGCGGCCCAGCGCCAGCGCCGCCGCCCGCCGCACCGGGCCCGCCTGGTCTCCGGCAACTACTCGCTGCTGCCCGCCGCCGGGCAGCCCGAGCAGGAGGTGCCGCTGGCCGACTGGATGCTCGCGGTGGCCGGCGACGTGACCGAATGGACCGTCAAGCGCCAGCAGCTGGCCGAGAACCTGGCCCGCCTGGTGGCCGCCGAGCGCAGCCGCCGCGACGAGGGCCGCCGACTGCGCCGCCGGCTCGCCGACGAGGTGCTCACCCTGCTGCAGCGCGACGCCGACCCGGCCGAGATCAGCCGCACCCTGTACGCCTCCGCCGCGATGGCCGCCCGCTACGAGGGCGCGGTGCCCACCGAGCAGCAGGGCGAGGCCTCCTGGCTGGTGCTCAGCGCCGAGGGCACCGGGCTGCCGGACGGCACGGTGCGTACCGTGCTGGAGGAGGCGCTGACCGACACCTCGGAGCGGGCGCTGATCGCGGGAGCCGGCAGCGGCGCCGTGGTGGTGCTGCCCGCGCTGGACGCCTCGGTGCCCGCCGACGCGCTGCGCGAGCTGCTGGCCCCGCTGGAGGCCGGCCTGGGCTCGGAGGGGCGGATCACGCTCGGCGTCTCGGCGCCCGCCACCGAGGCCGGCGGGCTGCGCGGCGCGCTGGAGGAGGCCCGGCACGCCCGCCGGATCGCCGCCGCCCGGGTCGGCCGGGTCTGCGTGGCCGGCCCCGAGGAGCTGGCCTCGCACGTGCTGCTGCTGGCCGCCGTCCCCGACGAGGTGCGCCGCGCCTTCCGCGGCCGGCTGCTGGACAAGGTGATCGCCTACGACATCGAGCACCAGGCCGACCTGGTCCGCACCCTGGAGGCCTTCCTGCGCTCGGACGGCTCCTGGACCAGGTGCGCCGCCCAACTGCACGTGCACGTCAACACGCTGCGCTACCGGATCGGCCGGATCGAGGAGCTGACCGGACGCGACCTGTCCCGACTGGAGGACCGGGTGGACTTCTACCTGGCCCTCGAACTGGCCTGACCGGGCCGTCTGAGTAGCCGTCAGTCCGCCTCGCCGCCCTCGGCGTTGATGTGCGGCATGATCCGGTCCAGCCAGCGCGGCGTCCACCAGGCCCGGGCGCCCAGCAGGGTGAGCACGGCCGGCACCAGCAGCAGCCGGACCACGGTGGCGTCGATCAGCACGCTGACCGCCAGCCCCAGGCCCATCATCTTGATCACGATGTTGTCGCTGACCACGAAGGCGGCGAAGACGCTGACCATGATCAGCGCGGCGCAGGTGATCACCCGGGCGGTGATCTCCAGCGCGTGCGCCACGCTCGCCCGGCTGTCCCCGGTTCGGATCCAGGCCTCGTGCACCCGCGAGAGCAGGAAGACCTCGTAGTCCATGCTCAGGCCGAAGACGATGGCGAACATCATCATCGGCACATAGCTCTCGATCGGCACCTTGCCGTGCACCCCCAGCGCCGGGCCCAGCCAGCCCCACTGGAAGGCGGCCACCACCACGCCGTAGGAGGCGCCGATCGACAGCAGGTTGAGCACCGCCGCCTTCAGCGCGACCAGCAGGCCGCGGAAGACCGCGAGGATGATCAGGAAGGCCAGGCCCACCACGACCGCGATGATCAGCGGCAACCGGGCCGCCACGATGTCCAGGAAGTCGACCTGTGCCGCGGTGACCCCGGTGACGTAGCCGTGCGCCGCGGTGCCGGCCACCGCACCGGGCAGCACGTGCTCCTTGAGGTCGTTGACCAGCGAGGTGGTGGCGTGGTCCTGCGGCGCGTTGGTGGAGTAGACCGTGCTGATCAGCACCTGGCCGTCGGAGGTGGTCTGCACCGGGGTGGCGCTGGACAGGTGCGGCACACCGGTCAGCGAAGCGGTCAGCTTGGCGGAAAGCGCGGACCGGTCGCCCTGCGGGACGGCGCTCTGGTCCACCACCACGGTCAGCGGGCCGTTGGAGCCCGGGCCGAAGGCGGCCGACATCAGGTCGAAGGCGCGCCGGTCGGTGAAGCTGGTCGGGTCCGCGCCGTCGCCGATGTGGCCGAGCTGGATCGAGAAGAGCGGGATCGCCAGCACCGCGATCGCCACCACCCCGCCGACCAGGAAGTACCAGGGGCGCCGCTCGACCCGCTGGGCGTAGCGGTGCCAGCCGCCGGTCGCCGCGCCGTCGGCGTCCGCGGGCGTCTCGGCCACCGGCGGGCGCACGTGGTACCGGTCGATCCGCCGTCCGACCAGCCCGAGCATGGCCGGCACCAGGGTGAGCGCGCCGAGCACCGCCGTCACCACGGTGACGGCCGCGGCCAGGCCCAGCTTGGCGATGAAGCCGACCCCGGAGACGGTGAGCCCGGTCAGCGCGATGATCACCGTGCAGCCGGAGACCAGCACCGCCCGGCCGCTGGTGGTGGCGGCCTGGCCGGCGCTGCGTACCGGGTCCAGCCGGTCCACCAGGTTCTGCCGGTGACGGGTGATCAGGAAGAGGGCGTAGTCGATCCCGACCCCGAGGCCGATCATGGTGGCCAGGGTCGGCGAGACGCTGGCGAAGGTGATCGCGGCCGCCAGCAGGCCCAGGCAGCTGAGCCCGGCCAGCACGCTGATCAGTGCCGTGACCAGTGGCAGTCCGGCCGCGATCACACTGCCGAAGCCGATCAGCAGCACCACGATGGCCACCGCGAAGCCGATCGCCTCGCTGGTGCGGTCGTCCGCCACCGGCCGGGCCAGCTCGCCAAGCGCGCCGCCGTACTCGACCTGCACGCCCGCCGCGCGCAGGTCGGCGGTCGCGCCGTCCACCTGCTGCAGGTAGTCGGTGCCCAGCGAGGTGGGGTTGGAGTCGAAGCGGACGGTGATGTACGCCGTGCGGCCGTCGCTGGACAGCGGCCCGGTGGTCGGGCCGGCCGGCGGCTGGGCGCCCTGCGGCACCGGGTTCTGCACCGAGAGCACGTGCGGCAGGGCCTGCAGGTTGCCGACCGTCTGGGCGATCTGGCCCTGCTCGGCGGTCAGCGACTGGGCGGAGTGCAGCACGATCTGCGCAGCGGTCCCGCCGGCCGCCGGGTCGTGCGCCTTGAGCACGGCCAGGCCGCGGCCCGACTGGGTGTCCGGCAGCGAGAAGTCGTCCGAGTAGGTGCCGCCGGCCGCCTGGTTGGCCACCATCACCCCGAGCAGCGCCAGCAGCCAGAGCACGATCACGGTCACCCGGTGCCGGGCGCACCACTCACCCGTGCGGCGCAGCAGGCCGCCCGGCGCTCGGCCGGCTCCTTGCTTGGTCATGTCCGATCGTAGGGGCGGTGATCACGGTCGGCCCGGGGAGCGTCGCCGGTGCGGCGGCCGAGGCCACCCGGGTGGAGCACAACGCGCGGGACCCCGGTCCGCTGTGCGGGCCGGGGTCCGAGGTCCTGCTGACGGGCCGTCAGTGCTGGGCGGGGATGATGCCGCTCAGCCACTTGAACACGTCCGGCAGCATCGGGCGCCACAGCGCCGGGGTGTGCGGGCCGTTGGTCTCCACCACGGTCACCGCGGTGGGCGCCTTGGCGGCGGCGGCCAGCGCCTGGCCGTCCTCGTAGCCGTCGCCCTTGTCACCGCTCTGGTAGAGCGCGGTCTTGGGCGGGGTGGCGGCGTGCTGGAGGATGTACAGCGGGTTGGCGGTCTCCTTGAGCTTCGGGTCCTTCGCGGTCAGCGCGAGGTTCTCGGCGCCCGGGTTGCTGTAGCCGGACAGGCTGATCCCGGCGCGGTAGCGGTCCGGGTGCAGCAGCGCCATCCGGTCGGCGCAGTGCGCGCCGGCCGAGTAGCCCGCCACCGCCCAGCGGTCCGGCGACGGGTCGGCGCGGAAGTTGTCCAGCACCATCTGCGGCACGTCCCGGGAGAGCCAGGTGTCCGCGTTGACCTTGCCCGGCACGTCGGCGCAGCCGGTGTCGACCGTGGTGCTGATCAGCTGGGTGCGCGGCGAGACCAGGATGAACGGAGTCACCTGGCCGCTCGCCATCAGCGGCTTGAGCTGGTCGGAGACCTTCAGCGAGCCGAACCAGGTCTTGGAGGAGCCGGGGAAGCCCGGGAAGAGCTCGACCACCGGGAACTTCTTGTCCTTGTACGCCGGGTCGTTGTACTGCGGCGGCAGCCAGACGTTGACCTCGCCGTCCACCCCGGACAGCTGGCCCTTGAGGTCGGTGGTCTGCACGTCGCTCGGCACCAGCGGATCGTCCACCGGCTTGAACTTCTGCACCCCCTTGGCGGGGGCCGGCTTGCCGTCGTTGCCCGGCTTGCCGGCATCGGCGGCCGCGGCCGGCGGGCTGGAGACCGAGCGGACGTGGCTGTCCGAGCCGAGCAGGTCGTCCCAGTTGCCGTAGATCAGGTTCGCGTTGTTGACCATGACGAAGACCATGGTCACCGCGGTGGCCTGGCAGAACAGCAGCATCGCCAGCCGGGCCGCTGCCTGCAGCGGCTTGGGGCCCTTCACCCGGCCCCACAGCAGCAGCGCTACCGCGATGGAGACCGGGACCAGGATGATCGTGAGGATCAGGAAGGGCTGGCCTGTCAGTTGCATCTGTTTCTCGTTCGTCCCGCGTCGCCGTCCGCCCGGACCCCGCTCGGGCCGGTGCGCTGCCTACATGACTGTGTTGCCTGGGGCCGTGCTGCCCACATGCCTGCGTTGCCTACCTGCCTGTGTCGGTGACACGGCCGTGTCGCCTACACGACTACGGGGACGACATGAACGCGTGATCGGTTTCCACGGAGATCTCCGGAAACCTGAGAGGAAGATCACGTGTTCATGAGAATCCCCGGTGTGAGCGCCCCCTAGTCTGTCACCTGACCGGACGTACCGGGCACACCCACTCGGCCAACACTCAGGATCCCGGCAGCGAAACCGCAGCCCCGGCGGCGTATCGTCGCGCCTGTGACGCAGTCCACCGGCCGCAGCGGCCAGCCCGTCCTGCCCGCCCTGCTCGGCCGCTCCGGGCGCGGTGACCGGTTCGCCGCCGACCGCCGCCGCTCGCTGCCCGCCGGCGTGCTGCGGCTGCCGACCATCGGCATCGACATCGGCGGCACCAAGGTGATCGCCGGAGTGGTCAACGGCGAGGGGAAGATCGTCGAGCAACTGCGCACCGACACCCCCGACAAGAGCAAGAGCCCCAAGGTGGTCGAGGACACCATCGTGGAGCTGGTGCTGGAGCTGGCCGACCGGCACGACGTGCACGCGGTCGGCATCGGCGCGGCCGGCTGGGTGGACTCCGACCGCTCCCGGGTGCTCTTCGCCCCGCACCTGAACTGGCGCGACGAGCCGCTGCGCGAGGCGCTCACCGACCGGCTGAAGTTCCCGGTGGTGGTGGAGAACGACGCCAACGCGGCGGCCTGGGCCGAGTGGCGGTTCGGCGCCGGGCGAGGCGAGGACCTGCTGGCGATGATCACGCTCGGCACCGGGATCGGCGGTGCCGTGGTGCGCCAGGGCCGGGTGGACCGGGGCCGGTACGGCCTGGCGGGCGAGTTCGGCCACATGCAGGTGGTGCCCGGCGGTCACCGCTGCCCGTGCGGGAACCGGGGCTGCTGGGAGCAGTACTCCTCGGGCAACGCGCTGGTCCGCGAGGCCCGCGAGCTGGCCGCCGCCGAGTCACTGGTGGCCGAGCCGCTGCTGGCCCGGGCCGGCGGCGAGGTGGCGGCGATCACCGGACCGCTGGTCACCGAGGCGGCCAGGGACGGCGACCCGATGGCGGTCGAGCTGCTGCACGACATCGGCACCTGGCTGGGCGTGGGCCTGGCCAACCTGGCCGCCGCGCTGGACCCGGGCCGGTTCGTGGTCGGCGGCGGCGTCTCGGCGGCCGGCGAGCTGCTGCTCGGCCCGGCCAAGGACGCCTACCGGCGCACCCTGACCGGGCGGGGCTTCCGGCCCGAGGCGCAGATCGTGCCGGCCGCGCTGGGCAACGAGGCGGGGCTGATCGGGGCGGCCGACCTGGCGCGGGCGGTGGCCCGGCGGTTCCGCACCGTCAAGCGGTCCCGGGTCGAGCGGGCCTGAGGCGAGCTCAGCTGAGCCGGTATCGGGGGCCGAGGCGGGCCCGGCCCAGGCCCGGGGTGGGCTGAGCGGGGCCTCGGGCGAGCGCGCCTGAGCGGTACTCGTGCCGTTCGGTGATTGCATGGTCACCGAACGTTCCCGGGGCCCTCAGGAGGTCGGATGACGCAGCTCGCCGAGCCGGCGGCGGACCCGACCGCGGTCCGGCTGCGCCGGGGCAACCGGGTGCTGGAGTGGCTGACCACCACCGACCACAAGGTGATCGGCAACCTCTACCTGGCCACCGCCTTCGGCTTCTTCCTGTTCGCCGGAATCCTGGCGCTGCTGATGCGGGCCGAGCTGGCCCGCCCGGGCCTGCAGCTGTTCACCAACGAGCAGTACAACCAGCTGTTCACCATCCACGGCACCCTGATGCTGCTGCTCTTCGCCACCCCGACCTTCGCCGGCTTCGCCAACGCGGTGATGCCGCTGCAGATCGGCTCCCCGGACGTCGCCTTCCCGCGGCTGAACGCCTTCACCTACTGGGTCTTCCTGTTCGGCGGCCTGCTGGTGGTCTCCGGCTTCTTCACCACCAACGGCGCCGCCGCCTTCGGCTGGTTCGCCTACGCGCCGCTGAACGGCCCCGTGCGCAGCCCCGGCTCCGGGGGCGACCTGTGGGCCATGGGCCTGGTGGTGGCCGGCCTGAGCACGATCCTGGGCGCGGTCAACTTCATCACCACCATCATCTGCCTGCGGGCCCCGGGCATGACGCTCTTCCGGATGCCGATCTTCACCTGGAACGTGCTCTTCACCTCGGTGCTGGCCCTGCTCGCCTTCCCGGTGCTGACCGCCGCCCTGCTCGCCCTGGAGGCCGACCGCCGGCTCGGCTCGCACGTCTTCGACCCCGCCAACGGCGGCGCGCTGCTCTGGCAGCACCTGTTCTGGTTCTTCGGCCATCCGGAGGTGTACATCGTGGCGCTGCCGTTCTTCGGCATCGTCAGCGAGATCCTGCCGGTCTTCAGCCGCAAGCCGATCTTCGGCTACAGCGGCCTGATCGGCGCCACCATCGCGATCACCGCGCTCTCCGCGGTGGTCTGGGCGCACCACATGTTCGTCACCGGACAGGTGCTGCTGCCGTTCTTCTCCCTCACCTCGCTGCTGATCGCGGTGCCCACCGGGGTGAAGTTCTTCAACTGGGTGGGCACCATGATCGGCGGCTCGCTCTCCTTCGAGTCCCCGATGCTCTTCTCGATCGGGTTCCTGACCACCTTCCTGTTCGGCGGCCTGACCGGGGTGCTGCTGGCCGCGCCGCCGCTGGACTTCCACGTCTCGGACAGCTACTTCGTGGTGGCCCACCTGCACTACGTGCTGTTCGGCACGGTGGTCTTCGCCACCTTCGCCGGCTTCTACTTCTGGTGGCCCAAGATGACCGGGCGGCTGCTCGACGAGCGGCTCGCCAAGGTGCACTTCTGGCTGCTCTTCCCGGCCTTCCAGACCACCTTCCTGGTGCAGCACTGGCTGGGGGCCGAGGGCATGCCGCGCCGCTACGCCGACTACCTGGTCTCGGACGGGTTCAGCACGCTGAACGCCGTCTCCTCGGTCGGTGCCGCGGTGCTGGGGCTGTCCACCCTGCCGTTCCTGTTCAACGTCTGGCGCACCGCCAAGTACGCGCCCAGGGTGACCGAGGACGACCCGTGGGGCTTCGGGCGGTCGCTGGAGTGGGCGACCTCCTGCCCGCCGCCGCGGCACAACTTCCACGCCATGCCGCGGATCCGGTCCGAGAGCCCCGCCTTCGACCTGCACCACCCGGCGCACAGCCGGGCCGTCCTGGAGCCGCAGGAGGAGCGCTCGTGAAGGCCGAGGCCTGGCTGTTCACCGGGGTGGCGGGGTTCTTCGCAGTCACCGCCACCGTCTACGGCGTGTTCGCCCACGAACCGGCCGGGAAGGCGGCGCTGGTGGTCGCCTTCCTGATGTCCGCGCTGGTCGCCGTCTTCTGCTGGGCGCAGCACGTCAAACGCGGCCCGCGACCCGCTGACGACCCGTCGGCCGACATCGCATCAGGTACCGGCCCGCTGGACTTCTTCGCGCCGGCCAGCAGCTACCCCCTGCTGACGGCCGCCGGGGCGGCGGTGCTGGCGCTGGGCGTCGTGTACGGGCTCTGGCTGGCGCTGATCGGCTTCGGGGTGCTCGCGCCGGGGGTGGCGGGGTTCGTCTTCCAGTACGCGCGACGGGGTTAGCCCCGGGCCATTGCCCAATGCGGCGCCGACCAGCATGATCTTCACTCGTGACACACTTCCTGCCGATCCTCGGCGTCATTCTCGTCATCCTGATACGCAATACCCGCAGCGGCGGCACCGGGATCTACCGCCCGAAGCGTGCGCCCAGGGCCTTCAAGCCGGCGCCGGCCTCGTTCGACGCCGCGGCCTACGGGCTGGCGCCCCGTGAGGCCCTGGACCCGACCCGGTCCGGCCCGCCGGCCACCGACCGCGCGTGCCGCCAGTCGCAGGCCGTCGCGGACGCCGCCTGGGCGGGCGACTGGCGCGCCGCCGCCGCGCACCTCGAGGCGGCCCACGGGGACTGGGACGAGCACTGGTCGCGGTTCGAGCTGCTGCGGTCGATCGCCCGCCGGGACGACGGGTGGCTGACCGCCTGGCGCGAGGCGGTGCCCAGCAGCTGTGACGCGGCCGCGCTGGCGGCCGACCTGATGGTGCACCAGGCCTGGGCGATCCGGGGCAGCGGCTACGCCCACGAGGTGCCGGCCGCGAACATGGCGAAGTTCCGCGCCCTGCTGCCGGCGGCGATCGAGGCGGCGCAGCGGGCAGCCCACCTGGACCCCCGCAACCCGGCACCCTGGGTGGTCATGGTGACGGCCGCGCGCGGCGCGCAGTACCGGCCGGACCGCTTCCAGCCGCTCTGGGACGGCCTGGTGGCCCGGGCCCCGCACCACTACGAGGGCCACTGGCAGGGCATGCAGTACTGGTGCGCCAAGTGGTTCGGCTCGGACGCGAAGATGCTGGGCTTCGCCGAAAGGGCGATGGACGGCGCGCCGGCGGGCAGCCCGCTCGCGGGGATCTACCTGCACGCGCTGACCGAGCTGGAGAAGAGGCGCACCGCGCTGCCGTCCGGTGGCGCGGCGAAGAAGCGGCTGCTGGCCGTCGCGGACGCCCTGGCGCTGGTCCCGGCGGAGGAGGAGAACCTCCCAACGCTGCGGCACCTGCTGGCGCGCTACCTCCTACAGGCCGGCCTGTACGAGGCGGCGCTGCAGCAGTTCCGGCTGATCGGGCCGTGGTGCGGCACCCCGGTCTGGTCCGAGCAGGGCGACCCGGTCGAGGTGTTCCACGCGGCCCGGGCGGTGGCGGTGGCCAAGTCGAAGGCCAAGCCGCTGCCGCCGGAGCTGCGGGAGAAGCACAAGGACGTGGCGCTGCACCTCTGACACCGTGCCACCGCCGGGGTCGGCTCACCGCCGGGGCCGGCTGCGGGGTGGGCCGCCGGGGTCGGCCGCGGGGTCGACCCCGGCGAGCGGTGGCCGGGGTGCTCAGGGGCAGCGGATGACCTGGCCCGCGTAGGACAGGCCGCCGCCGAAGGCGAAGAGCAGCACCGGCGAGCCGGGGGCGATCTCGCCGCGCTCGATCAGCTTGGACAGCGCCAGCGGGATGCTGGCGGCCGAGGTGTTGCCCGACTCCACCACGTCGTGCGCGACCACCGCGTTGACCGCGCCGATCTTGCGGGCCAGCGGCTCGATGATCCGCAGGTTGGCCTGGTGCAGGATGACGCCGCCCAGCTCCTCCGGCTGGACCCCGGCCCGCTCCAGCACCTGGCGGGCCACCTTGGGCAGCGCGGTGGTGGTCCAGCGGTACACGCTCTGGCCCTCCTGGGCGAAGGTGTTGCTCGGCGCCTCGATCCGCACCGCGTCGCCCATCTCCGGCACCGAGCCCCAGACCACCGGGCTGATCTCCGGCTCCTCGGCGGCCACCACGACCGCCGCTCCCGCCCCGTCGGCCACCAGGACGCAGGTGCGCCGGTCGGTCCAGTCGGTGAAGTCGCTCAGGCGCTCGACCCCGATCACCAACGCCTTGGTCGCCGAGCCCGCCTTGATCGTGGCGTCCGCGAGCGCGAGCGCGTGCGGGAAGCCGGAGCAGGCCGTGTTGACGTCGATCGCGGCCGGCGAGGGCGCGCCGATCGCGGCGGCCACCCGGGCGGCCATGTTGGGCGAGCGGTCGACGGCGGTGCAGGTGGCGAGGATCACCAGGTCGATGTCGGCCCCGCTCAGGCCGGCGGTGGCCAGCGCCTTCGTGGCGGCCTGCGCGGCCATGTAGGGGACGGTCTCGTGCTCGTCGGCGATGTGCCGGGTCTTGATCCCGACCCGGCTCTGGATCCACTCGTCGCTGGTGTCGACCAGCTCGGCGAGGTCGGCGTTGGTGACCACCTTGGCCGGCTGGTAGTGGCCGAAGGACAGGACGCGGGAGCCGGTCATGGGATGGTGCCTCCAGGTTCAGGGGTGAGGTGGGCCGCCAGCACCGTCTCGACGAGCTGGTCGAGGCGCTGGTCGAGGTGCTGGTCGAGGTGCTGGTCGAGGCGCTGGGATCCGGTGCCGCCGAGGACGAGTTGCAGGCTGCCCCAGGTCCACAGCTGCGCGATGCCGTGCATGGCCGACCACAGCGCGGCGGCGGTGGCGGGAGCCTCCGTGACCCCGCAGCGCTGCACCAGGCGCACCAGCTGCTCGAAGAGCGGCAGCGTGGACTCGCGCAAGGGCGTCAGCCCCGAGGCCAGTTGGCCGCCGCCGAGCAGGTCGTGCCGGAACATCAGCTCGAACATCCCGCGGCACTCCAGCGCGTAGCCCACGTAGACCCGGGCGTAGGCGGCGAGTTGGGCGCGGGGATCGTCGGTCGTGGTCGTGGTCGTGGTCGTGGCCTGGGCTGTGGCGAAGCGGCGCCCGAGCTCCTGGTACCCGCGCTCGGCGATCGCCGACAGCAGCGCGTGGTGGGTGGGGAAGTAGCGCCTGGGCGCACCGTGCGAGACCCCGGCCCGGCGGGCGATCTCCCGCAGGCCGACCGGTCCGTGGGCGAGCACGAGTTCGACACCGACATCGACCAGGCGTTCGCGCAGCGGGGGTTGCTCGGGCACGGGACGTGTCTACCAGCGGGTAGTAGACAGTGTCTACCCTTGCCCGAATGCCGGACTCGGGCGCAACAGGTCCAGCACAGCGGTCCAGTTGTAGTCGCCCGGCGCGCTGCCCGGAACGAAGTCGCCGAACCGCACCCCCATGGCCGTCAGCCGCGCCACGCTGGAGGCGTAGGCCGGGTGCGCCGCCTGGGCCGCGTTCAGGCACGGCTGCACGGCCACCGGGATGCCCAGCCCGTACGCCTCGGTGAGGATGCCCAGGGCGAGGGTGTCGGCGTGGCCGTCGGCCCACTTGTTGAGGGTGTTGAAGGTGGCGGGCGCCACGGCGATGGCGTCGGCGGGCGGCAGCGGCGCCGGAGCGCTGGGGGTGCGCCAGGCAGAACGGATCGGATAGCCGGTCTGCTGCTCGATGGCCGCTTGGTCGATGAACGCGAGCGCATTGGGCGTCGCGACCACCCCGACCCGCCACCCCTGCCGCTGGGCCGCCCCGATCAGCTCACCCACCCCGCCGGCTATCCCGGAGGCGCACACGACGACGTAGAGGAACGGCTGGCTGGTCATCGCACGATGGTAGGGCCTGGGCAGTCGGCGACGGCATGCGCGGCCGCCAGGTGACGGCGCCACAGCACCCGGACGTCGGACCACGCGGAGGTGCGGGCCTGGGCCACCCGGAGTTCGGCGTGGAAGTCGGCGCAGGTGGCGCAGCCGGGGGCCGGGGTGGGGGAGGGCAACTCGGCCCCGGGGAGGGCGGCGAGCGCCGCGGACTGCTGACAGCGCCCGCACCGGCACGGCTCCTCGAACAGCGTGGTGCGGGGGGCTTCGTAGGGCTGGCCGGCGGCCACTTCGGTGCTGCTCAGCTCGGTGCGCTCGCCGCCGGGGGCGATGCGGTAGACGCGCAGGGTCATCTGGCTCTGGCTCTGGCTCTGGGTCATGGGGATATGTCACCTTTGCTGGTGGATGGGGTAGTTGGACCACCGGCGTGGACGGGGCTCGCGTGGAGATGGCGCGCCCCGCGTGGCGGGCGCGCTCCCGGCTCCACCCGGCTGGGTGGACCGATGTTCCGGGAAGGTGATGACGGGGGTTGACGGATGCCGCATAGTCGGTGGCGTCGCTCCGCTGGGTAGTCGAGTCACTACCGGGAGCACATCTACTCTCCGCTTGGAGGAGAGAGCCTTCAACGTGTCAGGGGAGAACGGAGAACGGTCCTTGAATCGCTTGGAGTTGAACCCCGAGACCTCGCCGCGCCACACCTTCGGTGCCGAACTCCGCAAGCTGCGGGAGGGCTTGGGCCTGACGCAGGAGGAGATGGGGCGTCAGCTCTCGTACTCGGGCACGCACGTGTCAGCGGTGGAGACCGGCCGCAAGCCGCCTACTCCCCGTTTTGCGCGAAGAGTTGACCAGGTGTACGAGACAGGCAGCAAGTTCGTAGACCTGTTCTGGGACATCCGCCGGACCTCGCTCTTGCACGGGTTCGCGGACTACCTGGCGCAGGAGGAACGGGCGGTGGAGCTGCGGGTGTTCGAGCTGGGGATCATTCCTGGACTGCTGCAGACACCGGAGTATGCGAGGGCGATCACAGACGGAGCCGTTCGACGGGGCAGTATCACCGAGGATCAGGCACGGGAGCGTTTGACGGTGCTCGCGGAGCGGCAAGCCAGGCTCTCGGAGGATCCGGCGCCATTCGTTCATGCGGTGCTGGATGAGAGTTGCCTGCGCCGGATGGTCGGCGGCCAAAATGTGATGACGGCGCAGTTGGATCGCTTGATCGCGTTCGCCGAGCTCCCTTACACGGTCCTTCAGGTAGCTCCGTACGAGATGGGAGAGGCCCGCAGCCTGGATCTGCCCGTCTACCTGCTGACTCAGCGAAATGGCACGGTCCTCAGCTATGCAGAGTCTGCTCAGCGTGGCCAGGTGGAGCGTGATCCCGACGCGGTGCGACCGCTGCTGACGGCCTATCATCAGCTACAAGTGGAGGCGTTGTCGCAGGGCGCATCCGTGGCGCTGATCAGCAAGGTACGAAAGGAACTTCAGTGACCGAGCCCGCTTGGTTCAAGTCGAGTTACAGCAGCAACGGCGGCGCATGTATTGAGGTGGCTGCCAACCTGCCTGGCATAGTTCCGGTGCGTGACAGCAAGGACCCGCAGGGTCCGGCTCTCGCGTTGACTGTCGATGCGTGGTCGGAGTTCGTGGCGCGTGTGCGGGCGGGGGAGTTCACCGCAGGGGTGTGAGGTTTCGCGCCTGGGGTGGGTAGGAATCGGGACATGACCGATCCCGCTTGGTTCAAGTCGAGTTACAGCAGCAACGGCGGCGAGTGCGTCGAGGTGGCCGTCAATCTCTCTGCCCTGGTCCCGCTCCGGGACAGTAAAGACCCGGACGGGCCCGCCCTCACTGTGACTGCCGGTGCCTGGGCTGCCTTCCTCGCGGAGCTGCGCTCGGGGAAGTTGACCGGGGCGTCGGCCGCCCGTCCGTAGCCATGACGGGCGCGCGCAGCCGTGGAAGGGAAGCCCAACCTTCAGGACACCTCGGACCGCGTCGCAGAGCCGGACGAACGCCGCCGGGCCGGCCGGGCGCCGGAGGCGGCCACCGACGCGGAGCCGAGGACCAGGAAGCTGCTGGCCGCATAGAACAGCGCCGGGGCGGCGCTGAAGGTCCGCACTTTGCTCTTCAGCGCCTTGTAGTACCCGGGCTCGGTGAGGTCCACTCTGGCGCTGTGCGGCGGGTGAGCGGTCCCGTCCCAGCTCGTCAGCCGGCCTGCAGGACCTGTTCGGCCTGCGGCGGCGCCGCGTGCTCGGTGGCGGCGGGGGCCTCCCGGCGGCCCCACCAGATGCCGACCAGCACCAGCACCACCCCCACCCCGCCGGCCACACCGGGCCGGTCCCCGCCGAACGCGACGCCGATCACGGCGGCCCACATCGGCTCGGTCCCCAGCAGCAGGCTGACGTGGGACGGCGAGGTGCGGCGGACCGCCCACATCTGCACCAGGAAGGCGAACAGGGTGCACATCACCGCGAGGTGGACCAGCAGGAGCCACTGCTTGGTGCCGAAGGCCGCCGCCAGCGCCCACGGGGCGTGGCCGGCCAGCGGCGAGGCGATGCCGAAGACCACCACCGCGGTGGCGAGTTGCACGAAGGTCAGCACGCCGGAGTCGGTGTGGCGGACCGACTTGAGCCGGTGCATGACCAGCACGTGCGCCGTGCGGACCACCGCCGCCAGCAGCATCAGCAGGTCGCCGAGCCGGGGCACGGTGAGCCCCGAGCCCTGGGTCAGCAGCAGCACGCCGACGACCGAGGTGCCGGCCGCCGCGACGAAGGCCGGCCGCGGCCGGGTGCGGGTGATCACGGCCTCCGCGAGCGGGGTGAAGACCATCGTCAGGCTGATGATCAGACCCGCATTGGTGGCCGAGGTGTACACCACCCCGTAGGTCTCCAGCAGCAGTACCACGGAGAGCACCGCGCCGAGCACCGCGCCGCCCCGCACCTCGGCGCGGGACAGGCCGCGCAGCTTCCCCGCGGCCTGGAACGCCAGGAACGGCAGGGCCGCCAGGAAGCGCAGGGCCAGCAGCGCGACCACGGCCTCGCCGGTGGCGATCTCCTTGGTGGCCAGGTAGCTCGAACCCCACACCACGGCCACCAGGACCACTAGGAGGTCGACCAACCACAGACGTGGGGCGCGGGGGTGTCCGGTCATGTCATCCGTTCCTGCGAGCTGGGGCGTGGAGCGCCGGGGCCTTCGGGGTGCGGCCTGCGGCCCGGCCGCCTGTCCGGCCGCCGGGGCGGGGGAGGGGCGCCGGGCAGGCGGGGATCAGCGTGCGGTGTAGGCGATCACTAGCACGTCGCGGTGCGCGGGCGCGGACCCGTCCACCGGGCGGACGGGGGTGACGGAGTGCGTCGTGCGGGCGTCGTCACCCAGCAGCAGGTCGCCGGGCTCGGTCAGGGTCACCGTGAGCAGGTGCTCGTCCTCGTCGGTGTACACGCCGCTCTCGCCGCCCTCGACGTTGGTACGCGAGATGAGCAGCGAGGTGATGAAGGTGACGCCGTCGCGGTGGCGGCCCTCCGGGGCCGGGTGGCCGACCTGCTCGCCGGCGGTGATCCGGTAGGGGTGGAGCTTGATGTTCCACACCGGGGTGCCGTCCACCGCGCTGAACATCCGGCCGAGCAGCACCAGCAGCTCGCGCAGCAGCGGATCGCCGCTGAACTGCTCGGTCAGCGGGTCGAAGACGCGCTCGACGCCGCCGTTGAGCGCGTTGATGTAGCTCTCCTGCCGGTACGGCTCGTGCCGGCCATGAAGCGGTTCAGGGTCAGGTCGTCCCAGTTCCGGGCGAACCGCGACCAGTCGGCCGCCCCGATGCCAAGCAGCTGCGAGAGCTCGGCCGAGCGCAGCAGATGGGCGCCGGTGTCCGACAAAGCGGCGACCGTCGCCGTCTTCGTCGACGTACACGGCGCCACACACCAGCTCCGCAAAGTTACCACCCGAACCCTTCCGCGGAAGTGGTGGATTCCCGCCGGGTGCACTGCCGAAGTTGCTGATGTCTCGTCAGTTCAGTCTACCGTATTGGTAGTTGACGGTCTCCGGGGAACCTTGGGAATCAACTCGGGCGTCTCGCAATCTGGGATCGTGAACGGAATGCGCCCCGAATGCCGCGGATAGGCCCGTTTCGTCCAGCATGATCGGTGTGTGTACCGGAACCGTCTCCCGAACGGTGGTACACGCCCTGAAGAGCGGACAATTCCCGGGAGTCCTGGCGCTCGGCTCTGGCGCTCTGTTAGCTTCGAGCGGCCGGCGTCGATGCCGGGCCTGCATGCCGTGACCGGGACCGCCGGGGGCGCCGGACATCCGCGCCCGACCACGATCGACGAACGGGGCTGCGGCGGGTCCCCGCAGCCCGGCGCGGAGGTGTCCGGTCCCGCCGTCCGCTGCCCGGCTCGGAGCGGAAGCGGTCGGGCGGGCCGTGGAGATCCTCTGGGGCAGGGCACATGCGGCGCGTGCCGGGCGGCAGGTGACGTGGCGTCAGGCACCGCCCCCGGCGGCCAGGCGGTCGGCGACGTAGGGGCGCAGGAAGTCGCCGATGCTCTTCTCGATCGTGGTGAGCCGCTGCTCGTGGGCGTAGAGGGCGTCGCGCAGGTGCTGCTTCTGCTGCTCGTCCAGGCGGGAGGCGTCGATGGTGCGCTGGACGCCGTCGACCAGTTCCTCCAGGCTGCTCTCCAAGGTGTTGGCGATGCCGTGCCACACCTCGCGCAGGTTGGTGGCACGGCTTTCGGCGTAGGCCTTGGCCGTGTGGGGGGCCGAGGCCAGCAGGGCGGCGGCGAACTGCTCGGTGGCCTTGGCGCGCAGCTTGTCCTCGGAGAGCCAGGCAGCGCCGAGAGCCACCAGCGGTCCGACCGCCGCGCCGATGCCCAGCACCACGCCGAGCGGCGGGATCGCCACCCCGAGGCTGAGCAGCCCGGCCAGGCCAGCGACGCCGAAGATCCCGGCCCCGGTGCCCACCCCCAGCATCGGGCCGGGCCGGTAGGGCAGCGGGATGTCCTCGGCACGGGTGCGGCCGGACTCGCCCCAGCCGATGGAGAGCGCCAAGGTGCGCAGCAGGAAGTCGGGTGCGGGCTCGATGCGCACCCCGCTCAGGTCGGTGCGCAGGTCGGCGAAGGCCGCCTCGTGGTGCTGCAGCAGCGGGGTGAGCTGTCGGCCCAGCTCCTCCTGGCGCTTGGTCAGTTCCCCCTCCAGCGTGCCCTTGGCGAAGAGCTGCAGCCGGCGCTGGAGCGTGATCGTGTAGCTGTCGCCCAGCTTCCTGGCGTACTCCTCGCGCCCGGACCTGGTCACCGGGAAGAGCCGGCCGACGGTGGACCGGGAGGGGTTGGTGGCGATCGGCCAGCCGGGGACCTCCGCGGCCAGCTCCTGCAGGAAGAGGGCGACCCGGGAGCGGATCTGGTCCTCCATGTCCTCGATCCAGCGGTCGATGACCTCGCGGATCTCCCGGATGCTGCGGCGCAGCGCGTCCCGTACCGCCTGGCTCTGTTCGAGCGACTCGCGCAGCCCGGCGGTCGACCGCAGCAGGATGCCGCTCTGTTCCTGCAGGTGCTGGCGCAGGCCGATCGCGTTCTCCCGCAGGAACTCGCCGATCCGCACGAACTTCACCCGGGCCGCGTCCAGCATGCAGAAGGTCTCCAGGGCCTTTTCCAGCTCGACGATCCCGGACGCCCGCACACCGGCCTCGTTCTGCGCCAGCCGGGCCTTGAGGGCGTTCTTCGCGCTGACGAAGAAGACGTTGTCCCCCAGGGGCCCGCCGCTGTCGCCGAACCGGGCCACCGAGTGGCGGCACCGCGCCATCACCTCGGCCTGCTCGTCCTCGTCGATCCGGTCGAACTGGTTGACCACGTAGAAGATCTGCCGGTGCCCGAGCCGGCGCACGTGGGCGAGGTAGCTGTCGGTCTCGGTCATGTTGAAGGCGCGACTGGCGTCGGTGACGAAGAGGACGGCGTCCACCTGTTCCAGGAACTGCAGCGTCACCTGCTCGCGGGTGGGGCTCTCGTTGAGGCCTGCGGAGTCGACGAGCTCCACCGAGCGGCGCAGCAGGTCCAGCGGTTGGGAGACCACCGCGAGGGCGAACGAGGGCTCGCGGGAGGCGCCGTCGGCGTCCAGCTGCAGCGAGACCTCGTGCTGGAACTCCTCGATGGTGGTCACCGTCACCCCGCCGGTGCGGTCGGCGTTGCGGTACAGCTCGGCGCGCTCGTGCTCGCCCCAGCGCAGCAGGGTGGTGAAGGCGGTGGCGGGGTTCGCCTTGGTGGGCAGCAGCTTCCGGCCGAGCAGCGCGTTGATCAGCGTGCTCTTGCCACTGCTGAACTCGCCGAGCACCATCACCCGGAAGGTCTCGCGCTCCAGCACGCTGCCGGTGCTGGCCAGCCGGCCCAGCCGGCTGCTGCTGGTGGCCGGGCTGCCCAGCAGCGACTCGGCATCGGTGGCGATGTCCTGGATCTGCAGGTAGAGGCCGCGCAACTCGCTGACCCTGGTGTTCCACCCGTCGAAGTGGCTGCCGGGGGACTCGGATCCGCCGTTGCCGGTCATGGCGCTCCTCACGCTCGTCACGCTCCTTCGAGAGTTGCCAGTCGGGCGTCCACCAGCGCGCCCAGCGTGGCCGCGTGGCCGGCCAGGCCCTGCCAGTGCTGGACCGACTCGGGCGGTGCGGACAGCGCCGCGGTGTTCAGCTGCCACCACTGCTCGTCGCGCCGGTGGGCCCGGTCGGCGAGTTGCTGGTAGGCCAGCCGGACCCGCTCCTCGGTGCTTGCGAGCCGGGCGGCGAAGGTCGAGCGGACCACGTGTTCGAGGTCGTCGATGACGCGCTCTAGCCGCTGGTCGTTGCCGAGCGAGACGGCGCTGCCGGTCAGCGCGGTGCCCGCGGAGCCGGCCAGGTGCGCGACGGCATCGCTGACGTGCGGCGCCAGCAGGGTCTCGATGGCGGAGCCGAGCAGGTCGGGCAGCCGGGAGAGGTCCCAGCCGTCCGGGTGCTGGGCGGCCCGTGAGTCGAGCGCGTGGCCGCGTTCGAGGTCGGGGACCGGGGACGCCCCGGCGAGCTCGGGGGCGCCGCTCTCGCCGGGGCGGTCGGCCAGCAGGGTCGCGCCCAGCCAGTCGGCGTCCCGGGACAGGGCCTCACGGACCGTCTCGCCGATCGAGTCCTGGAGCTCCTGCAGCCGCTCCTCGACCCGGGGCACGGCCACCAGGCGGATGAAGGCGCGGGCGTCGGGCCCCTCGGCGAGGGCTCCGGCGAGCTCGGCCGCGCAGGCCACCCGGCGCCGTTCGACCTCGTCGCGCAGCAGGTTGAGCAGGGCCTGGCAGCGCTTGTCCAGGTCGGCGGCCAGGGTCAGCCAGCGGACCCGGGCGATCTCCCGCTGCGCGCGCCACAGTTGCAGCGCCTGCCGGCGCACCGGCTCGGCGCGCTCGGCCTCGGCCAGCGCCCGTTCGGCCGCCTGGGCGATCAACCGGCAGACGTCGGCCAGCTGGTGGTGACGGCGCACGGTCCGCCGCGCTATTCGGTCCCGGGGACCGGCCAGCGCGGCCAGCACGGCCCGGGCCTGCGCGAGCTGGTCGTCGACCGGCGGCTGCTGCGGGGCGGGCAGCACCTGGGCGGCGGGTGCCAGGGTGCGGGTCAGGTGGCGGACCCGCAGCAGCACCTCGGGAGCCTCGTCCTCCACCTCGTCCAGCTTGGTGACCAGCACCAGCAGCGGAGGCGTCTGCGGCTGCGCGGCGAGCGCCCGCAGCCGGGCCTGCTCGGTGGACGGCAGCGCCCGGCGGGCCTCGGTGGCCACCACCAGCAGGTCGCAGTCGGCCACCAGGCGCGCGAGCGCGGCGGTCTCTGGATGGTCGGGCCAGGTCTCCCAGTCGGGCGTGTCCACCAGCTCCAGCCCGGCGAGCTCCGCCCAGCCACCCTCGCCGAGCACGGCCACCAGCCGGCTCTTGCCCACCCGGCTGCCCCCCATCACCGCCACCCTGCCCAACGGCGCCCGAGCCCGCCGCGCCGCCCGCCGCACCGACTCGGCGACAGCATCGGCGCCGGCCCCGTCCGCGAGCAGCGCGACCCGCTCGGCCAGGTCCAACTGGTCCACCGGTAGCCACTCCGCTCGGTCGGTGGCAAGTAGCATAAGGATCATGACTGATCGTCAGATCCCGCCACATTTTCTACCACGTACGGTCGCGTTTGGCTGCGCTTCTGCACCGGGGGCCCGAACTGCGGGGCGCGGCGGAGTCGCTGGGGGATGGCGCCGATTGCCAGGGGAAGCCTCGGGGCCGACCTTGCCACCTGGATCGGACGGCACCTGGCAAACGAGAACTCGGGGGACACGTGACTGATCCACTGGAAGTGGCCAGAGGCCGACCCGGTGCTGATGCCGGGTCGGCAGCGCTGTGGTGTGAGGGTTGTCTGCTGGGAATCTCGATCTCGCGGTGCCCGGTGCCCGAGGGGGCGGTCCTCATCCCACCCGGTGAGCGGGAGAAGCCCGAGTTCGGTGGTCCGCCGAACTACACGTTGGTTCTTCCGGAGTAGGTAGGCGGGATGGGGCGGAACCGATCTGGGGGAGTGGCAGCCGTGGCCGCCGCTCAGTGCACCCGGTCGCGGTAGTACCAGTCGCTCAGGGCCGCCCGGACGCGTTCGCGGCGGGAGGGGTCGGCCGGGGCGAGGGGGGCCGGTGGGGGGTCCAGGGTCAGGGTGTACTTCTGGCTGGGGGTCAGGGGGTCGTGGGACTGGCGGAAGGCGCCCTCGACGGACTGGTGGACGAAGCCAGTGGGGGTGCCCGTGGTGAGGCGGGTGCGGTCGCGGGACTGGAGGGCGAGGCAGAGGTAGCGGGTGAGGTGGAAGGCGAGGAAGGGGGCGACGAAGAGGGCGATCCGCAGGGTCCAGTTGAGGGTGTTGACCGAGGTGTCGAACTTGTACGCCACGATGTCCTGGGCCCCGGCGAGCAGCAGGACGGCATAGGCCGTCAGGCCCGCGACGCCGATCGCGGTGCGGGTGGGGCGGTTGCGGGGGCGGTCGCAGAGGTGGTGCTCGGAGCGGTCGCCGGTGATCCACTGCTCGACGAAGGGGTAGGCGTAGAGGGCCATGAAGAGGACCAGGGGGAAGAGCACCGCGGGGATCAGCGGGTTCCAGGAGATCGTGTGCCCCAGTGCCTGGGTCTCGGTCCCCGGCATCAGTCGCAGCGCGCCCTCCAGGAAGCCCATGTACCAGTCCGGTTGGGCGTCGGTGGAGGCCTGGTCGGCGCGGTAGGGGCCGTAGTTCCAAATCGGGTTGACCTGGGCCACGGCGGCGAGCAGGGCCAGCAGGCCGAAGACCATGAAGGCCAGCCCGCCCGTCTTGGCGAGGAACTGCGGGAACATCGGCTGGCCGACCACGTTGCGCCCGCTGCGTCCCGGCCCGCCCCACTGGGTGTGCTTGAGGTAGAAGACCAGGATCAGGTGCGCCGTCACCAGGCCCAGCATCAGCCCGGGAAGCAGCAGCACGTGGGTGGTGTAGAGCCTCGGGATGATGTCCTGGCCCGGCCACTCGCTGCCGAAGGCGAAGAAGGAGAGGTAGCTGCCGACCAGCGGGACCGCGAGCATGAAGCCCTGGGCCGTGCGCAGTCCGGTGCCGGAGAGCAGGTCGTCGGGGAGCGAGTAGCCGGCGAAGCCCTCGACGAGCGCGAGCTGGAAGAGCGTCAGCCCGATCAGCCAGTTCATCTCGCGCGGGCGGCGGAAGGCCCCGGTGAAGAAGACCCGCATCATGTGCGCCCCGATCGCGGCGAGAAAGACCAGGGCCGCCCAGTGGTGCAGCTGACGGATCAGCAGGCCGCCGCGCACGTCGAAGCTGATCGTCAGCGTGCTCGCGTACGCCTCGGTCACCCGCAGGCCGCGCAGCGGGGCGTAGCTGCCGGAGTACACCACCTCGCGCATGGCGGGCTTGAAGAAGAAGGTCAGGTACACCCCGGTGAGCATCAGCAGCGCGAAGCTGTAGAGGGCGAGCTCGCCGAGCAGGAAGGACCAGTGGTCGGGGAAGATCTTGCGCAGCAGCCCCTTGCCCGCGTCGAGGAACGGCAGCCGCCCGTCCAGCCAGCGGGCGCCGGCCTCGGCCCGGCGCCCGGCCGCCCGGTGCTGCTCGGCGGCCGCACGAGCCTGGGCGCGCTGGGCGCGCAGGCGGCTGACGCGCTGTTGGCGGTCGTGCTCCAGCTGCTCGTTCCGCATCCGCCGCATGCGTGCCGTGCCTTCCGTCCGCCGTACCCGTTGGACCAGTCTGGTCGCGGGCGGGCCGCACCGCTGGCAGCCCGCGCCCCGGTTCACCTCATTGGAAGCACCGAGCAGCGCCGAGCAACCCCGGGAAGCGCCGGCAGGCAGTGCGACCCGCCCTTCCGCTGGGTAGGGAAGGGATCTGACGCCGACCCAGGAGGACTTCTCCCATGCGCATTCCGGCCCGCCTCTCCTTACCTCTCGCGCTGACCCTGGCCGCCGCCGCCCTCGGCACCGTGGCGCCGGCCCAGGCCGCGGCGCCCCCGCCCAAGGTGCCTGAGGCCGTCGGCTACGGCGGCGCCGTGGCCTCGGTGGACGCCGACGCCACCGCTGCCGGCCTGGAGGTGCTCAAGCACGGCGGCAACGCGGTGGACGCCGCCGTGGCCACGGCCGCCGCGCTGGGGGTCACCGAGCCGTACTCCGCCGGGATCGGGGGCGGCGGATACTTCGTCTACTACGACGCCGCGACCGGCCGGGTGCACACCCTGGACGGCCGCGAGACCGCTCCGCTGAGCGCCGACAGCTCGCTCTTCCTGGAGGACGGCCGGCCGCTCGCCTTCGCGGACGCCGTGACCAGCGGCCGCTCGGTCGGCGTGCCGGGCACCGCCGCGACCTGGCAGCAGGCACTGAACAGCTGGGGCACCCGCCCGCTCGGCGAGGTGCTCGAGCCCGCCGAACGGATCGCCGACCAGGGCTTCGTGGTCGACCAGACCTTCCAGAACCAGACCGCGCTCAACCAGGACCGGTTCAAGGACTTCCCGGCGACCCGTCAGCTCTTCCTGCCCGGCGGCACGCTGCCCGCCGTCGGCTCGCTGCTGCGCAACCCGGACCTGGCCGGCACCTACCGCGAACTCGGGCGCGAGGGCACCAAGGCGCTCTACCAGGGCGACCTGGGCGCGGACATCGTGCGCACCGTCCAGCACCCGCCGGTGGACCCGGCCAGCACCCGGGTGGTCCGCACCGGCAAGCTGGACGCCGCGGACCTGGCGGCCTACCGGGTGCACGAGCAGGCGCCGACCCACGTCGAGTACGGCGCCTACGATGTGTACGGGATCGCGCCCTCCTCCTCCGGCGGCACCGCGGTGGGCGAGGCGCTCAACCTGCTGCAGGAGACCGGTGACCTGTCCCGGGTGGACGACACCCAGTACTACCACCGGTTCGTCGAGGCCACCCGGATCGCCTTCGCCGACCGCAACCGCTGGGTCGGCGACCCGGCCGCCCAGCAGGTGCCGAGCCGTCAGCTGCTCTCCGAGGACTACGCGGCCGGCCGGGCCTGCCTGATCGACCCCGAGCACGCGCAGACCAGCCCGCTGGCCCCGGGCGACCCGTACCACCCGGGCACCTGCGCCGGCGCGGGCCCGGCCGTCAGCGAGCCGTACGAGGGCACCAACACCACCCACCTGACGGTCGCCGACCGCTGGGGCAACGTGGTCTCGTACACGCTGACCATCGAGCAGACCGGCGGCAGCGCCATCACCGTGCCCGGCCGCGGCTTCCTGCTCAACAACGAGCTGACCGACTTCTCCTTCGCCCCGCTGACCCCCGGGGTGCCGGACCCCAACCTGCCCGGCCCGGGCAAGCGGCCGCGCTCCTCGATCTCGCCGACCGTGGTGCTCAAGGACGGCGACTTCGCCTTCGCGGCCGGGTCGCCGGGCGGGGCGACCATCATCACCACGGTGCTCCAGGTGCTGCTCGGCCGGATGGACCGCGGGCTGACCCTGGAGCAGGCGATCGCGGCGCCGCGGATCAGCCAGCGCAACCTGAAGGCGACCGAGGCCGAGCCGGCCTTCCTGGCCTCGCCGCAGCGGGCCGCGCTGGAGGCGCTGGGGCAGGTGTTCACGCTCAATCCGGAGATCGGCGCGGCCACCGGGGTGGAGCGCCTGCCGGACGGGCGCTGGATCGCGGCCGCCGAGCCGGTGCGGCGCGGCGGCGGGTCGGCGGCGGTGGTGCACCCGGCGCCGTGAACCAGTCCCCGGCGACCTCGGCCTCGCGAACCCGACCCCGTGAACCCGAGCCCGTGAACCCGGGCCGGCGAACGCGGCCGGCTGTCGGCGGCCGGCGGTAGATTCGAGGGCGGGTGTTCCCGCAGGAGCGCCCGCCCTCGTCCGCCCGACTGCAGAAGGCCGAGCTCGTGACCCTGCGCATCGCCACCTGGAACATCAACTCCGTCACCGCGCGGCTGCCCAAGCTGCTGGAGTGGCTGGAGAGCGCCAAGCCCGACGTGGTGTGCCTGCAGGAGCTCAAGTGCGCCGCCGACGCCTTCCCGTACGAGGAGGTGCGGGCGCTCGGCTACGAGACCGAGGCGCACGGCACCGGGCGGTGGAACGGCGTGGCGATCCTGTCCCGGGTCGGCCTCGCGGACGTGCTGCGCGGCCTGCCCGACCAGCCGGGCTACCTGGCCGACGGCGCGCTGCTGCCCGAGCAGGAGCCGCGCGCCATCGCGGCCACCTGCGGGCCGGTCCGCGTCTGGTCGGTCTACGTGCCCAACGGGCGCGAGGTGGACCACCCGCACTACCGGTACAAGCTGGACTGGCTGGAGACGCTCCGTCAGGGCATCGCGGCGGACGCGGCCGGCGAGCGCCCGTTCGCGGTGCTCGGCGACTTCAACGTGGCCCCGACCGACGAGGACGTCTTCGACGTGGCCGCTTTCGAGGGCCAGACCCACGTGACCGAGCCGGAGCGGCAGGCCCTGGCCGACCTGCGCGCGGCGGGCCTGGCCGACGTGCTGCCCCGCCCGCTCAAGTACGACCGCCCCTACACCTACTGGGACTACCGCCAGCTCGCCTTCCCGAAGAACCGGGGCATGCGGATCGACCTGGTGTACGGCAACGCCCCGTTCACCGCCGCGGTCAGCGACGCGTACGTGGACCGCGAGGCGCGCAAGGGCAAGGGGACTTCGGACCACGCGCCCGTCGTGGTGGACCTGAACCTCTGACCGCTCAGTCGGCCGGCGCCGCCTCGGCCCGCAGGGCCGCGGTGGCCAGCAGGTACTGGGCCGCGATGTACGTGGACATGATCCAGAACTCGTGGCCCGGCAGCTGCCGCCAGCCGGCCAGGCGGGTGGCGATCAGGGTGTCGGAGAGCAGGAACAGCCCGCCGCCCAGTCCGGCCCGCAGGCCCAGGCCGGCCGCCGTCACCGCCGTGCCCGCCAGCAGCAGGCTGTACCCGGCCACCGGGACCTGCAACGCGCCCAGACCCGGCCAGAGCAGACCGAGCATCACCACCCAGGTGGCCGCGTACGCGCAGCCGACCAGCACGGTGCGCCGACGGTCCGTCAGCGCGCCCTGCTGGGCGAACATCGCGATGTAGCTGACGTGCGCCGCGGCGAACGCGCCCATCCCCGCCAGGAAGGCCGGCTCGGCGGGGACCTGGAGCAGCACGTCGCCCGCGGTGGACGCGAGCAGGGCCCGGGCCAGCAGCTTCGGCACCGGGCCCGAGCCGCCGAGCGCGTGCGCGGCCAGCAGGGGCATCAGGGCGGGCTTGGTGGCCTGCTCCACCACCCGGGTGTCGGTCAGCAGCGAGCCCAGGTGCGCCGCGGAGGTGGCGGCGAACGCGGTGAGCAGGCCCTTGGCCCGCCCGGCGAGCCGGGTACCGACGGTGGAGGTGAGGCTGGTCAGCATGCGGTGGTGCCCTCCGGGCTGATCGACGGGACCGCGGGCGTGGCGGCGACTGCGGCTGCGGCCGGTGCCGCGGCGGGTTGCCAGCCCGGTCCCTTGGCGAGGTGGCGGACCTTGTCGGCCCAGGAGCGGGCGGCCGCCACGTCACGCGCGATCGACGCGTACTCGTGGGTAGCCACCCGAAGCGGATTGTAGGACTCCAGGTTCTTCGTCAGCCCGTAGACCGGCCGGACCGTCTCCGGCGTGAACGAGCCGAACAGCCGGTCCCAGACGATCAGGATCCCGCCGAAGTTGCGGTCCAGGTAGCCGCCCTGGGAGGCGTGGTGCACCCGGTGGTGCGACGGGGTATTGAAGACCAGCTCGACGGGGCGGGGCAGGCGGTCGACCCGCTCGGTGTGCAGGAAGAACTGGTAGACGAGGCTGACGCCGGAACAGAAGGCCAGCGCCGCCGGGTGCACCCCGGCCAGCACCATCGGCAGGTAGAACACCCAGCTGGTGGCCCCGGTCCAGGGCTGGCGCAGCGCCGTGGACAGGTTGTAGTTCCGGCTGGAGTGGTGCACCACGTGGCTTGCCCAGAGCACCCGGACCACGTGGTGGCAGCGGTGCTGCCAGTAGTAGCAGAAGTCCTGGGCGAGCAGCATCGGCCCCAGCGTCCAGGCGTTGACCGGCAGGTGCCAGGGTGCCACCGCGTAGAGCGCGGAGTACGCCAGCGCGATCGGCACCCGCCACCCCGCGTCGAAGAAGAGCGAGCCGAGCCCCATGGTCAGGCTGGTCGCGGTGTCACCGGACCGGTAGCCGACCTCGTCCGCGTCCGGGTGGAACCGGTAGGAGACCGCCTCCACAACGGTGAGCAGCACGAAGGCCGGTATCGACCACAGCACCACGTCGGGCAGGTTCGGCATGCCCGGCACGATAGGGGACGGTCCGGGGTGGCCGGAAGAGGTTGTTACCCGCGCGTATGTCCAGCACTCCAGGCGCCGTGCCCGAGGCTGCGCCGCCCACCCCTGGTGGTGCCTTAGGCTGTCCCGTCGGGACTCGCAGGCCGGGTCCCGGACCGGGGCGGGTGAACCCCGGACGGGCGTAGTCGGCAGCACGGCGGAGGGGCGCGTGAACGGGGGCGGAGCGCTGCGCGAGACCGGGCTGGCCACCGCCACCCTGACGCTGCGCCGGGCCGTCCCGCAGCCGCCCCCGGAGGCCCCGCGCGACCTGGCGGCGGACGCCGCAGAGCTGCGCCGACTGGCCGTCCGCTTCGCCGAACTCGCGCCCGAGCAGGCGCACGAGCTGTTCACCGAGGCCTTCGGCCTGTACAGCGCCCGGCACTTCGGCGCCGCACCCCGCCCGGCGGACGCCGACCTGGCCACGGTCAGCTGGTGGCACGGGCCGACGGTGCACCGGAGCGCGCCCCGGGCGCGGCGCGAGCGGCGCCGGGCCGGCGCCGTGGTGCTGCCCTCCGCCCGGCGCGGGGGCGGCCGGCACCGCAAGGGCGAGGCCGGGGCGCTGCCCGCGGGCCGGCCGCTGCCCACCGACCAGGAGCGGCAGGCGGCCGAGCGTCAGGCCGCCGAGCGGCGGGCCGCCGCCCGGCTGCTGCTGGCCCGGCCGCTGGTCACCGCGGGCGGGCCGGGCGCGCAGGCGCTCGGGCTGATCCAGCGTCATGCCCGCTGGTTGACGGAGCGCTTCGCCGAGCTGCTCGGCTACCCGCTGCTGGTCGGCGAGCGGTTCGCCCGCCTGGTGAAGTCGCCGCTGGCTCCGGGGGAGGGGGAGGGGCGCGGGCTGCCCGGCTTCACCCCGGACCGGTACGCGGCGCTGGCCGGTGCGCTGGCCGAGGTGCTGGTGGGGCCGCCGTGGTGGGCCGAGGCGCGGCCGCTACCCGCCGGGCTGCCGGAGACAGTGACGGAGGCGGCCTGGCGGGCCGCCGTCGAGCAGTTGACCGATTGGCAGGTGCTCGGGCCGGTGGCCGAGCAGGGGCCCACCGGCGAGCAGGAGCTGGGCACCGGGAGCGGGCGCCGGGTGGACGTGGAGCTGGCGGCCGCGCTGGCCGCGCGCTGCCGGCCGGTCGGACCGCAGGATCCACCCGCCCCGCGCACCACCATCCCGGTCGCGGTGCGGCGGCGGCTGGCCGAGTCGCCGCTGCTGCTGCTCGGCGAGCTGACCGCGCTGGAGCGGGAGTGGCTGCTGGAGTCGCGGCAGCGCGAGGCGGCCGGGTTCGCGGAATTCCTCGGGCTCGCCACCGAGATCCGGCGGGAGGGCTTCGCGCTGCTGGACCCGGCCGACGAGCTGACCGACCTGCGGCTGCCCGGCCCCGACCCGCTCGCGCACACCGCGCTGCTGCTGGTGGAGCGCCTGGTGGACCAGCTGCGCCCGCTGCCGGACGAGCCGACGCCGGTGGCGGTGCCGATCGCGGAGGCCCTGATAGACGGGCTGCTCGGGGACATCGCCGACGAGCACGGGGCGGACCGGGCCCAGTTGGCGGACCGGGCCGCGTTCCGCCGCCAGGTGCTGGCGCTGCTGCACCGGATGCGGCTGATCGCCCCGGGCCCGTGCCCGTCCGGGACCGCCGACCGCACGGGGTGGGCGCTGCTCGCGCCGGCCGCGCGGTACGCCGCGGAACTGGACCTGGCCCCGGCTCCCGGCACGGGGCGGCACTCGCGGCGCTGAGACGGCCTCGGTCGACCCTGGGCCGTTGACCCCTGCGGCCGTCCACCCCTGGGCCGTCGACCGTCAGCTGACGGCGAGACAGCTGACGGTGCGACAGGAGTGCCTCAGTGCGAGGCGCTGACCACGACGGTCCGCTGCTGCACGGTCTCCACGGTGGCGGCGACCCCGAAGGCGCCGAGCGCGACGGAGGCGGCCACGGCGGCACAGGCGAGCATCCGGCGGTGCCGCTTGGGCAGCGGGAACCTGGGGGCGTCCGGCGGCAGGTCGGGACCCGGCGGGCGGGTCGGGCAGAGCGATTCGTCCATGATGGTGAGCATTCCAGTCGGTTGTTAAACGATGACTACACACGGGTGAACGCCGGCCAGGGGAGACGCGGCAGTTTGGATCATGCGGCGCGAGAAGGCGCGTACAGCGTCGAGTGCGCCCCTTGCGCCGCAGCTGAGACCCCCTAGCGAGCTGCTAGCGCACCCCTGGGGCGGGCCGGCCGGGCGGCGGCCGGTGCCCGGTCAGCATCGGCGGCGCAGCATGGCCGGTCCGTAGAAGAAGATCGGCAGCAGCACGGCAGGGCGGCAGTCGCACCGGGTGCCGGCCGGCGTGGTCGCCGTGCCGGCGTTGTTGATGCCGGGGTGGCCGAGGCCGGGCGCGACCGTCTGGACGGACATGGGGCGGGCCGCTTTCGAGCCGAGGAGACAGAGCGCCTGTCAGCATGGCACACGAACTGACCTGCCGTCACGCCAGGTGAACGGAGTGTAACGCACCCTCACCCGCCTGGGTGAGGCGCCGTCAGGCACCCTGCCCGACGCCCCGTCAGCCGACCCCGTCAATCGACCCCGTCAGGCCTGCCGGGGCGCGGCCGGGCGGCGTTCGCGCAGCAGGGTCTCCTGGACGGCCGAGGCGACCAGGGTGCCCTGCTGGTCGTAGAACTCGCCCAGGGCCAGCCCGCGGCCGTCGGAGACCGAGGGGCTGCGCTGGGCGAAGAGCAGCCACTGGTCGGCGCGGAACGGGCGGTGGAACCACATCGCGTGGTCCAGCGAGGCCAGTTGGATCTTGGCGGGCTCGTTGCGCTGGAACCGGTGCGGCTGGAGGTGGAGCGCGGTGGTGGAGGCCAGTGTCAGGTCCGACAGGTAGGTCAGTGCGCAGACCTGGAGCAGCGGGTCGTCGTCCGGCAGCGGCGTCCCGGTGCGCAGCCAGACGAACTGCTGCGGCACGCCGGGGCTCTGCGGCGGCAGTCCGGGCGCGTCCGGCGGGATGAACCGGATGTCCAGCGAGCGGAACGCGGCCGCCTTGCGGAAGTCCTCCGGGTCGGCGGCGGCCCAGGCCGGGAACGGGTCCGGCAGTTCCTCGGGGCCCGGCACCTCGGGCATGGTGCGCTGGCGGTCGCCGGCGGACTCCTCGGCCCGCTTGAAGGAGGCGGAGAGGGTGAAGATCGCCTCGCCGCGCTGCACGGCGACCACCCGGCGGGTGGCGTAGGAGCGGCCGTCCCGGATCGGCTCGACCTGGTACACGATCGGCCGGGTCGGGTCGCCGGCCCGCACGAAGTAGCTGTGCAGCGAGTGCACGTGCCGGCCCGGCTCCAGCGTGCGCCCGCCGGCGATCAGTGCCTGGGCGGCCACCTGGCCGCCGAAGGCGCGCAGCGGGGCGCCGGCATGGCACTGGCCGCGGTACAGGTTCTCGTCGAGTTCCTCGATGTGCAGCAGGTCGAGGAAGTCGGCGGCGGGGGCGTCGGTCACGGCGCCATAGTGACAGAGAGTGGTCCGGACTACAGTGACGCAGGTTACTGAGCGGTCGCTCAGTAACCTGCGTCGACCTGACAGCGGCTCAGGCCGGCACCCCGTCCTCCCGGTCCACGTCCACATCCACGTCCGGCACCACCGCGGCCGGCACCGCGCCCACCGGCGCCACCGGCTCCACACCGACCGGCTCCGCACCCACCGGCTGCCCGGCCGGCGTACCCACCGGCAGCGCCGTCACCGCGCGCCACCAGTAGTCCGCGGCAGGCGCCGCCGCGGGCTCGAACGGCACCCCGAGCCGGGGGACCACCACCTCGGCGCCCCGCTCCCGGGCCGCCGCCAGGGTCCGCTCGACCGGCTCCTCCCACGGGTGCGGCGCGAGGTTGAAGGTGGCCCAGTGGATCGGCAGCAGCAGCCCGCCGCGCAGGTCCAGGTGGGCCCGCACCCCCTCCTCGGGGGTCATGTGCACCTCGGGCCAGAACGGCGAGTAGGCGCCCACCTGGACCATGGTCAGGTCGAACGGCCCGAGCTCGGCGCCGATCCGCTCGAAGCCGGCGAAGTACCCGGTGTCCCCGCTGTGGAAGACCCGGTGCCCGGCCCCGGCCACCGCCCAGGAGGCCCACAGGAAGTGGGTGCTGGTGCGCGGCCCGCGGCTGCAGTAGTGCCGGGCGGGGGTGGCGGTCAGGGTGAGCCCGGCCACCTCGGCCGACTCCCACCAGTCCAGCTCGGTGATCCGCGCGGCCGGCACGCCCCAGTGCTCCAGGTGGGCGCCGACCCCGAGCGGGACGCAGAACTGGGCACCGCTGCCGATCAGCGCCCGGATCGAGGTCATGTCCAGGTGGTCGTAGTGGTCGTGCGAGATCACCACCACGTCCACCGGGCCCAGGTCGGCCAGCCGGATCGGCATCGGGTGCAGCCGCCTGGGGCCGATCCCGGGGAACGGCGAGCAGCGCGGGCTCCACACCGGGTCGAAGAGCACCCGGCGCCCGTCCAGCTCGGCCAGCACGGTGGCGTGCCCCAGCCAGCTGACCCGCAGTCCGGAGGCGGGCGCGGCGGCCAGTTCGGCCGAGCTCAGCGGGTGCACCGGGATCGGGCGGGCCGGCAGCCGGCGCTCGCGCGGCCCGGACAGCTGGGCCCGGGTGACCTCGAAGGGGGACCGCTCGTAGACCAGGCGACGGGTCGGCACGGGGTTGCGGAAGGCGCCGTCGGCGAACTGGGGGCTGCGCCGGATCCGGTCCAGCCGGGCACCGGTCGGCTCGGCGCCGAACGCCTCGGTGCGGACCCGCCGCCAGCCGGCGGCCGCCAGCTCGCGCAGCCGGGAGACGGGGGACGCGCTGGGGACGGAGCCGGACACGGCACCTCCTAGGAGCGGGGACGGCAGCGGCACCACACCGAGCGGGCACCCGGCGCCGCCGGGGCCCGCTCGAATACGATCAACACCTGATCGGGAGACTACCGGCCCGAACCGGCCCCGGCGCGGTGGATCCGCCGATCAGGCCCGGGTTCGCGGTGCCGCGTCAGGTCCGACCTCGGTGTACTGACGCGTCAGGTCCGGTCCCGGTTCGTGGTGCCGCGTCAGGTCGGATCTTGGTGTGCTGCCGTGTCAGGTCCGTTCCCGCAGCGCGGTGCCCCGGGCCGACCGCGCGTCAGCCGGTGCTCAGAGGTAGAACCGGGTGATCGTCTCGGCCACGCAGTGCGGCTTCGGGCTCGCCTCGCTCACCACGGAGAACCGGACCACGGCCTGCCGCCCGCCCGGCACCTCCTCGACCGAGAGCAGCTCCGCGGTGGCCCGCACCGCCGTGCCCACCGGCACCGGCGCCGGGAACCGGACCTTGTCCGAGCCGTAGTTGACCGCCATCCGGACGCCGCCGACGCTGTAGCACTCCTTGGCCAGCAGCGGGATCAGCGACAGGGTCAGGTAGCCGTGCGCGATCGGGCCGCCGAACGGGCCCGACTTCGCCCGCTCCGGGTCCACGTGGATCCACTGGTGGTCGCCGGTGGCCTCGGCGAACAGGTCCACCTGCTGCTGGGTCACGGTGTGCCACTGGCTGGTGCCGAGCTCGGTGCCGACCGCTGCGGCCAGTTCGTCGAGGCTGGCGAACTCCGTCATGCTGCGCTCCTTCGAGGGGCAGGGCTGGTTGGCTCGGAGCGTAGCCCTACTCGCCGGTCACCTGACCGTGGGGTAGCGGGTCGCGCACCGCCGGCGGGTGCAGCCGGCGGCCGGTGAACAGCTCGCTGGTGAGCCGGACGAAGACCGGCTCGCGCTCGGTCACCCAGCTGCGCGGGCCGCTGCGCAGCAGCTCGGCGTGGGCGGCCGGGTCGCGGACCACCGCGGCGGTGCCGTGCACCACCACCGACCAGCCGGTCCGGCTGTGCTCGTCCAGCCGGTCGGCCTGGAAGGCGCAGACCATCCCGTCCAGCACCCGCAGCACCGGTGAGCCGGGCAGCAGCGCCAGCACCAGCCGGCCGCCCGGCTCCACCTGGAACGCCACCGGCACCACCCGCAGCAGCGCGTGCTCGGTGTACACCACCCGTCCGATGGGCACGGTGCTGAGCAGCCGCAGGCACGCGGCCTCGTCCAGCTCCTCGATACGGTCCACCTGGTCCATAGGGACGATGGTGCGCCCCGAGCGGGCCGGCCAGTAGGGCCCATGGTCCCGGAAGCACCGCGGAGCAGCGGATGAACAAGAGCTGCGCAGTAGCGGAAGAACGGGGTCCAGTCGCCGGATCCAGTGCGACGATGGCGGCGGATCCATTCAGGAGGGGTGCGGGCATGGTGGAGACGTCGGGCGGGGTGGAGCTGGTCCTGATCGGGGCGGACGGCGGGCCGGAGCGCGGCTTCGGCGGCTCGGCGCTGGCCGGCCGGGGGGCCGAGGTGCTGGCCCAGGCGCTGCCGCCGGTGGCCTTCGACGCGGGCAACCGGGCCAGCCGGGTGAGCGTGGTGCCGCCGCGGGCAGACGCCAACACGATGCTCACGGTGCTGCGCGACGCGGCCCGGCGCGAGGGGCGCTGGCTGGTGGTCGCGCTGCTCGGGCAGCTGGTGCTGGATCCGCGCGGGCGCCGGCTGGCCCTGGTCACCGCCGACAGCACCCCGGACAACGCCTACCGGCGCGGGCTGGCCTGGGACTGGGTGGTGTCGACCATGGTCCACGGCGGGCAGGAGGAGTCGCTGCTGCTGGTGGACCTGGTGGCGGCGCCGCCGGTGTGGGAGGCGCTGGCGAGCGGGGACCACGGGGCGGCCGAGCTGCTGGCGCACTCGCGGGTGCCGCTGTGGGGGCGGGTCGGGCCGTGGGCGGGCGGGCGGCGGGGGCGCTCGGCGATCCTGCCGGGGGCCGAGGGCTCGTTCAGCTGGGCGCTCGGGCGGGTGCTGGAGCGCGGGGTGCCGGGCGCCCCGGCCAGTGTCGGGCCGGCCGAGACGCACCCGGCCGTGGCGGCCGAACTGGCCTGGGGTGATCTGGCGTCAGGAACCGAGGCCCGCCTGCTGGTCCCCCCCTCGGGTGGTCGGCTGCGGCTGCGCAATCGGGCCGCCGTGCGGGGGGCGTTGGCCGGATTGTCGGTTTCCGAAGAACTGTTGGCTGTCCTTTGGCGCGAAAGCGCCCCAACGGATCCGGCTTCCGACTAAGGTCAGGGCCAACACGTTCACTCGAGGCGGAACTTTTCTGCCAACTTCGGCCAGCTGTCGGGCAATCGCGACTAGGTGGGGCTATGGGCCGGTACGGGGCTGTGTCACGCCTGCGGGCGCTCTGGGTCGGTGCGGTGGTTCCACTCATCCTTTTTCCGGTGGCCGGCTGCGGGCAGGCGGGCGGCGCCCAGCACCTTTCCGGGATCAGTGGTGCCGGTGGTGCCACTGGGGATTCGGTGAATTCGGGGATTTCCGCGGCGCCGGGTGATTCCGCGGCGCCCGGTGGGGGTAATGGGACGGGCGGCGCGACGGCCGGGGGGGCTCCGGCGCCGACCGCCGGGGCCGAGCAGGCCGTCGGCCGGGTGGTGTTGAGTACCTATCAGGACTGGTGGGCGGCGCAGGTGAAGGCGTATTCCGGGGAGGACCCGAACGGGGCCCAGGTCCGGGTGTACTCCAACGGTCTGGCGCTCGCCAACGTGCTGCAGAGTCTGGCCGGGCTGCGTGACGCCAAGTTGGTGATGACCGGCCAGCCGGCGATATCCCCCCAGGTCACTTCGGTCGATCTCAATGCCTCGCCGCAGAGCGCGGTGATCGAGGACTGCGTGGATGTCACCGGGTGGCACCAGAGTGATCCGGCCACCGGGTCGGTCAAGGACGCACCGCAGCACCTGACCCGATATCGGGCCAAGGCGGTACTGCGGATCAATGCCGGTTTGTGGAAAGTGTTCGAGTTCAACCGTGAGGCGGGCCGGACATGTTGAGGACAATGCTGAGCCGGGCGGGACAACTGGTGCTGGCGGGCGGGATGGTGGCGGCAGCGACCATCCCGGCGCAGGCGGCGGGCCCGACCGGGGGGATCAACCAGTGCGTGGTGCTGGCGATCTGCATCGAGATCGACCAGCCGGGCAGCAGCGGCTCGCCGGGCACCACCGGCGGCGGCAGCGGCGGCTCGGGGGGCGGCGGCGGCCCGGCCAAGCCCTGCACCTGGCACGGGGTCGACTACCCGTGCTGGGACCCGGACCGCGGGTACTTCGTCACCGACACGACCAGCAAGTACGCCGGGTGCTACCTCCAGGCACTGGACCCGCAGCCAAATCCCGGGGACCCGCTCTGGCAGGGCAAGACCCTCGGCTCGGTCTACATGGCCACCTGCTACGACGCGAACAACAACCCGCAGGCGGCTTTCACCGACGTGATCGACAAGCCGCCCTACGTCGGCGGCCCGGCTCCCACGCCCGGTCTGGTGGCCCAGATGGCGATCAAGAAGCTCCAGTTCGCCCGCCCGATCGAGCACGTCGACCCGAAGACCGGGCGTACCCTGGTCGGCACCGACGCCTGGCTCTGGTACGAGCGCGGCAAGAACGACGCCGAGTTGGCGATGAACGTCGGGCCGCAGAGCCAGACCGTCAACCTGGACACCATCAGCGTGACCGCCACCGCCACCCTGACCGAGGTGGACTGGGACCTGGGCTACCAGGAGGGCGGCAAGGAGAAGGTGGTCACCTGTCTCGGCGGCAAGGGCCCCGGCACGCAGTTCGTGCCCGGGCAGTCCGACAGCAACCACCCGCCCGCCGACGCCTGCGTGGCCAGGTTCGGCGAGCTCTCGCCCGCCGGCGGCGCCCCGCCGAGCACCGCGCCGAAGCCCACCGCCTCCGCGATGGCCGGCGGCGGGTTCTGGGTGGTGGCCACCGAGGTGTGGACGGTGAACACGGGGGTCACCGGGTGGGACGGGATCACCTTCCGGGTCTCCGGAGCGCCGGTCCAGGTCCAGGTCAACCAGCTCCAAGTCCTCAACTGACCTACCGTCAGCGCAGAATCCGAAAGACCGTCAGTCCGCCAGGAAACGTCAGGAAAGGCCGAACGTCCGATGGAGAACCGCACCGTCCCGTCGCCGACCCTCGGTACGCCCGTCGCGCCCGGGCGGGGGGAGGCGCGCCCGGTCGCGCCCACGCGCTCGCTGCGGGCCCGGCGGCGCCGGCCCGGCATGGTGGCCATGGCGGTCGCGCTGATCGCCGCCGGCGGCCTGGGCGGCGCGGTCCTCTACAACAGCACCGGGCAGCGGATCGCCGTCCTGGCGCTGGCCCGTGACGTGCCGTACGGGCAGCCGATCACCGCCAACGACCTGGTGGTGGCCCGGATCTCCAGCGATCCGGCGCTGGCCCCGATCAGTGCCGCCGACCTGAACCGGGCGGTCGGCCTGCGGGCCACCACCGACCTGCACCGCGGCACCCTGCTGCTGGCCAGCGACGTGACCGGTGCGGTGGTGGTGCAGCCCGGCATGCAGGAGGTCGGCCTGCCGGTGCACACCGCCCAACTGCCTGCTGCCGGACTCCAGGTGGGCCAGCACATCGAGATCGTGCTGATCGGCGACCAGAGCGCGGTCGGCTCCAGCGCCACCATGAACGCGGTGGTGGCCCAGCTCGGCAAGGGCGGGGACAGCCAGGTGATCGACGTGGCGGTGCCGGTGGCCGACGCCACCCGGCTCGCCAACTGGGCGGCCGCCGGCCGGTTCCAGATCCTGCTGGCGCCCAAGGCCGCTGCCGCACCGGCCGGTTCGCCCAGCCCGAGCGGGTCCGGGAGCTCCTGATGGCGGTGATCGCGGTGACCGGCGGCACCGGCGCGCCGGGCGCCACCACCTCGGCCCTGGCGCTGCTGCTGGCCTGGCCGCTGGCGGACGGGCGCAAGCTGATCCTGGTCGAGTGCGACCCGGACGGCGGGGCGGCGCTGGCCGGCGCGCTGGAGGGCCGGGTGGAGGCCGTGTACGGGCTGCGCAACCTGGCCGTGGCGGACCGGCGCGGGATGCTCGCCGAGGCGCTCTGGGACCAGCTGATCGACGTCTCGCCCAAGGGCCAGGGGGAGCGCCTGCTGCTGCCCGGGCTGACCGACCCGGCCCAGGCGGTGGGCCTCGCGTACACCTGGGAGCCGCTGGTCGAGGCGCTGCACGCGCTCGAACCGGCCGGCTACGACGTGCTGCTGGACCTCGGGCGCAACGGCGCCACCGGGACCGGGGCGGTGCTGGCCCGGCGCGCCGACGTGGTGGTCGCCACGGTGCGCAGCACGCTGCGCGGCCTGAGCTCGGCCCGGCCCCGACTGGCCGCGCTGCGCGAGGACTTGGAGAGCGCCGGGACCGGCGCCGACGGTCTGGGCATCCTGGTGGTGGCCGAGGGCCCGTACCCGGCACCGGACGTGAGCCGGCAGCTGGGCCTGCCGGTGTTCGGGGTGCTGCCGTTCGCGCCGCGCACCGCCCGGGTGCTCTCGGACGGCGGGGACAGCACCGACCGGCGTTTCCTGCGCTCGGAGTTGATGCGGACCGCGCGCACCACCGCCGACAAGGTGCTGGAGGCGGTGGCCCGGCGGCGCGAGGTGCTCGACCCGCGTCCCGCCCGCCCGGCCGAGCCGCGGCCGGAGCAGTCGGCGGCCCAGCAGCAGGCGGGCGGCTACCAGGAGTCGCGGCTGCGGGAGGCGCAGCCGCCGCTGGACCAGCCGCAGGCCTGGGGCGCGCCGCAGCAGGGCGGCTACCCGGCGGCCGGGGCGGCCTGGGGGCACCAGCAGGCGTACGCGCCGCCGTCCGGGCAGGTGTACGAGCCGCCGGCCCAGGGCGCCGCGCCCGCCTACCAGGGCGCCACGACGTACCAGCAGACGGCGTACCAGCAGCCCGAGTTCCAGCAGTCGCAGGTTCAGCAGCAGCCGGTCAAGCAGCCGGAGTACCAGGGTTACCGGTCGCCGACCGGGCCTACCCGGCCGGCCGAGCCGGCCGCCGCGGAGACCGCGGTCTCCGCCAACTCCGCTGCCTCCGCTGCCTCCGCCGGCACCGCTTCGGACGGCGGCCAGGCATTCGCCTCGCCGGTGGGCCAGGTGTTCGTGCCGCAGACCGGCCCGGTGCAGGTGCGGCCCGGGGCCGCCCAGCCGCCGCTGGCGGGGATAGCGCCGCACCCGGCGGCCCCCGAGCCGTTCCCGGCACCCGCCCCCGACAACGAGACCCAGGGAGAGGTGCTCCGTGCGCGGTAGTCCGATGCGGGACCGGCCGGCGGAGTTGCCCGAGGAGCCGGAGCCCGACTACCTGGTGCCGGGTCCGGTGCGCCCCTCGGCCGCGCCGGCCGGCCAGTTCGCCGGGCCGGTACCGAACGCCCAGTTCGACCGGGTGACCGGTCAGTTCAACGAGCCGGCCGGTCAGTTCGCCCAGCCGACTCCCCAGTCGGCCCCCCAGCCCGCCCAGTTCGCCCAGCCGACTGGCCAGTTCAGCCCGCCGCCCGGTCAGTTCACCCAGCAGCCCACCCAGTTCGCCCCGCCGCCCGGCGGCGGTCAGCCCTGGGCCGCGACGCCGCCGCCGGCCTCGGCCGGCGCGGTGCCGAGCTGGGTCGCCCCGCCCGCCGCCGCCCGCACCCCGGTGCCGGCTGCGGCCGGCGGTGCGGTGGCCGGTACGGCACCGACCTCGCTGCCGGTGCTGCCCACCCCGCCGACCCCGGCCCCGCCGGCGATCGACCCGCAGGTGGCGCGCGAGCTCAAGCGCCAGGTGGCGGCCGAACTGCACCAGCAGCTCACCAAGATGACCAACGCCACGCCGGGCTTGGAGATCGACCGGGCCACCCGCCGCCAGCGCGGCCGGGCGCTGATCGAGGAGGTGGTGGCCCGCTGGTCGGACGCCTACGCCCAGACCCACGGCGCCGCGCCCACCCGCGAGCAGGACCGCGCCCTCGCCGAGGCCGTCTACGACCTGCTGTTCCGGGCCGGCCGGCTGCAGCCCTACCTGGACGACCCGGAGATCGAGAACATCCTGATCAACGGCTGCGACGACGTCTGGGTCTCCCGGGTGCACCAGCCGCTGAAGCAGGTCCCGCCGGTGGCCGACTCGGACGCCGAACTGATCGAGCTGCTCCAGGACCTGGCCCGTCAGCACGGCGGCGGCGAGCGCAGCCTGAACACCGCCAGCCCCACCCTCGCGCTGCGGCTGGAGGGCGGGATGCGGCTGCAGGCGATGACCGAGGTCACCCCGCGCCCGTACGTGGCGATCCGCCGCCACCGGGTGGCCTCCGCCACCCTCGCCGACATGGTCCAACTCGGCACCGTGGACTCCACCCTGGCCGCCTTCCTGGCCGCGGCGATCCGGGCCCGGAAGAACGTGATGATCACCGGCACTCAGGGCGTCGGCAAGACCAGCATGCTGCGCGCGATGGCCGCCGAGATCCCGCCCGACGAGCGGATCGGCACCTTGGAGTCGGAGTTCGAGCTCTGGCTGCACACCCTGGGCCACCTGCGCCAGGTGGTGCCGATGGAGGCCCGGGAGGGCAACGGCGAGCGGATCGACGGCAAGGCGGCCGGCGAGCTGTCGATCGGTGAACTCATCCCGGCCGCGCTGCGGATGACGCTCTCCCGGATCATCGTCGGCGAGGTCCGGTCCGGCGAGGTGGTCCCGATGCTGCGCGTCATGACCAACGGCGAGGGCGGCTCGATGTGCACCCTGCACGCCCGCGGCCCGCACATGGTGGTGGACCGGATCGCCGAACTCTGCCTGGAGTACGGCTCGCACATGACCGACACGCTGGCCTACCGGCTGACCGCCAACGCGGTCGACCTGATCGTGCACGTCAGCATGGTGGACGAGACCGCGGTCGGCGGGCGCCGGCACCGGTTCGTCTCGCACGTGCTGGAGGTCACCGGGCTCGGCGAGAACGGCCGTCCGGCGCTGAACACCGTCTTCGGCCCGCGCCCCGACCTGGGCGAGCCGCGCGGCGTGCCGCACACCCCGCCCAACTGCCTGGACGACCTGCGCCGGGCCGGCTTCGACGCCGGGCTGCTCCAGTCGGCGTACGGCAGTTGGCAGGCGCCGCTCTCGCTGCGGATCGGGGGTGTCCGCTGATGCTGCTCTTCGCCCTGTGCGGGCTGCTGGTCACCGGCGGCCTGGTGGCCCTGGTGGTCGGACTGCGCGGCACCGCCGAGCAGCCGCACGCGCCGAGCCCGCTGGCCGGCCGGCTGCACGTGCTCTGGTACGGCGCGCCCGGGACCCCCGACCCGGGGACGGTGCGGCTGCGCCGGATCCAGGTCGCGCTGAGCCTGCTGCTGGGCCCGCCGGCCTGGCTGTTCAGCGGCATCCCGGTGACCGCGTTCCTGATCCCGATGCTGGTCTTCGGCCTGCCCTGGCTGTTCGCCGCCACCCGCTCCGACACCCGGCAGATCGTCCGGCTGGAGGCGCTGGCCGACTGGACCCAGCGGCTGTCCGACGTGCTGCTGCTGGGCACCGGCCTGAACCAGGCGCTGATCACCTCCCGGCGCACCGCGCCCGTCGCGCTGCAGCGCGAGGTGGAGGAGCTGGCGGCCCGGCTGCAGGCCCGCTGGCGGGTGGAGGACGCGCTGCGGCTGTACGCCGACGAGCTGGCCGACGCCACCGCCGACAAGGTGCTCGCCGCGCTGCTGCTGCGGGCCGGGGACAGCGGTCCGGGCCTGGCCCGGGCGCTGGCCGACATGGCCGACTCGGTCCGCGACGAGGTGCGCCAGCGCCGCCAGATCGAGGCGGACCGGGCCAAGCACCGCACCACGATCCGCTGGCTGGTGATGATCATCCTGGGGGTGGTCTCGATCGGCTCGTTCAACGACCGCTACACCGCCCCGTACCACACCCTGGTCGGGCAGGGGGTGCTGGTGGTGCTGTCCCTCTTCTTCATCGCGGTGATCGCCTGGATGCGCTCGATGGCCGCGGGCAAGCACCTGCCCCGGCTGCTGGAGGCCGACCGGCGCAGCAAGGTCAACGTGCCGGCCGGGCCGGAGCCCGAACTGGCCGAGGAGGTCCGGTGATCGTCTCTCCGTGGGCAGTGCTGGCCGGTGCGGTGGCGGCCGGCGGGCTGGCCCTGCTGGTCACCGAACTGCGGCCCGCGCCACCGGACCTGGGCCGGGCGCTGGACCGGCTGCACCGCCAGCCCGAGGTGCACCAGCTGGCCGAGCAGGCCGCGGCCGAGCACTGGTACGACCGGCTCGGCGACCGGGCGCTGGCCTTCGCCGGCTCCAAGGTGCCGCTCAGCTCGCTGGCGCTGATCGGCCGCACGCCGGCCCGGTTCATGGCGCACAAGCTGATGTTCGCGCTGCTCGGCCTGGTGCTGCCCGGCTACCTGTCGGCGATGGCCGCCCTGGTCGGCTTCGACTCGCCGGTCGCGCTGCCGGCGGCGGTCGGCCTGGCGCTGGCGGCGGCGGGCTGGATGCTGCCGGACCTGCTGGTGCAGGGCGAGGCCAAGGAAGCCCGGATCGAGTACCTGCACGCGATCGCGGCCTACCTCGAACTGGTCGCGCTGGAGCGGGCCTCGGACCACGGCCCGGCCGAGTCGATGCGGCGGGCCGCGGCGATCGGGCGCGGCACGGTGTTCCGGCGGATCCAGGAGGCACTGGAGCGCGCCGCCACCGACCGGGTCCCGCCCTGGGAGGGGTTGGGAGCGCTGGCAGAGGAGTTGGGGCTGAGCCCGCTGCAGGACGTGGCGGACATCATGCGGATCTCCGGCACCGACGGTGCCGCCGTGTACGACACCCTGCGGGCCCGCTCGAAGGCGCTGCGCGACGAACTGCTGGCCGCGGACCTGGCCGAGGCCGGCACCAACAGCGAACGGATGGTGGCGCCCGGCGCAGCGCTCACCCTGCTGATGACCGTTCTGATCGTCTACCCCGCGCTGTACCAGATGCTCCATGTGTTCTGAGTCTCCGTCCGGCCCACCGGACCGCCGTCCCCCGCATCCCCCGCATCATCCGAGGAGAACGTCCCATGAAGTACCTCCGCAACCTGGCCGTGCTGTTCCTGGTCCCACTGCTGCTGCCGCTCCAGCTCGGTGCGGCGCTGCTGCGCATCCGCGTGGCGAAGGCGAAGGCGGCCCACGCCGAGGGCGACCGCGGCGCGCTGAGCATCGAGATGGCGCTGATCGTGGTCGTCGTGGTGGCAGTTGCCAGCGTCATCGTGGTGGCCGTGATGAAGCTCGGCCAGACCGCCAGGAACAACATCCCGACCGCTGTGCCCACGATCAGCGTCAGCTGATGCGTGGTCGCCGGGGGGACGGGCGCGGGACTGACCGCGGGGTCCTCAGCATCAGTTTCGCGATCGTCTTCCCGGCGATCCTGTTCTTCGTGCTGCTCGTGGTGCAGACCGCGATGCTCTGGTACTCCGAGAGTGCGGCCCTCACCGCCGCGCGCGAGGGGGCCAACGCCGGACGTGCGTACAACGGTACCGACGCCGACGCGACGGCGGCGGCGACGCGGTTCCTGGACCGCTTCCACGGCATGCTCGGCACACCCTCGGTCGACCGGCCGCAGCGCGACACGGCCAACGGGGTGATCACGGTCACCGTGCACATCCAGCCGGTCTTCCTGCCGCCCGGGCTCGATCTGACGGTCACTCAGCGGGTGCGGGCGCCGATCGAGCGGTTCGTGCCGTGAGGGCCGGCGAGCGGGGCAGCCTGGCGCTGGAGGCGGCGCTGGTGGCACCGGTGATCCTGATGCTGTTCACCCTGGTGATGATCGCCGGGGAGTCGCAGCAGGCTGCCGCCTCGATCGAGGCGGCAGCGCGGGCCGGCGCCCGCGCGGGCTCGCTGAACCCGCGCGGCGACGTCATCGGCACCGCCCAGGACGCCGCCAAGGAGTGGCTGCGGAGCAACGGGGTCACCTGCGTGGGTGGGCCGCGGGTGGACGTCAGGGTCAACCCGCTGACCTTGCCGGCTCCTGCCCAGCAGGTCGGTGTCGTCGTGGTGAACGTCAATTGTGACGTTCCGGTGAGTGACCTGTCGCCGGTGCGGGTACCCGGAACGTGGACGCTGACGGGCGGGTTCCGCTCGGTCGTCGACCGGTATCACGGTTAGCGCCAACTGGTCCCTGGGGAGGGGAAAGTGAGGTTCCATCGGGGTGGCCGCGAGCGCGGCACCATCTCGATCTTCGTGGCGATCAGCGCGAGCATGATGCTCGCCTTCGCCGGCATCGTGGTGGACGCGGGCGGGCAGTTGCGGACCATCGAGCTCGCCGACTCGCTGGCCCAGGAGGCGGCCCGGGCCGGCGGGCAGGAGATCGACCAGAACAGCCTGCTGAGCGGCACCGGTTACCGGATCGACCAGCAGGCCGGCTGTGCCGCCGCCAAGGCCTACCTCACCAGTGACCAGCGCCTGCAGAACGTCAACCTCAAGATCGACTGCCGCAGCCTGAACGAGCCTGCCGCCACCAGCACCAGCATCAGCATCGCGATCAGCATGGACTACCGGACCGCGCTGCTCTCGCTGTTCAACATCTCGACCCTGTCCGTCCAGGGGTACGGTACCGCCAAGCTGGCCACCGACCCCACCAAGCCGGGAGGCCCCTGATGGCCGCGCCACGAACCAAGGCCCGCGCCCGCGCGGGGAGTTCACGTGACGGGCAGGCGCCCGCCGGGTCCCGTCGGCCCGTTCCGGCGCCGCTGGGCCGGCGGCGCAGCCCGCTGCGGCTGCTGCCCGGCGCGGTGCTGGCGCTGGCGCTGCTCGCGCTGCTGCTCGGCGGGGTGCCGCTGCTGCTGTGGCACGGTACCCAGGTGGTGGCCGCGATGGGCGGCGAGGGGCACCGCAGTCTGCGCGAGCTGCTGACCACGCCGGACGACGGACGGCTGTTCCTCTGGGCGCTGGTGGCGATCGGCTGGGTGGCCTGGGCCTGCTTCGCGTTCGCGGTGCTGCTGGAGGTCCCCGCGCAGCTGCGCGGACGGGTGGTGCGGCGGATCCCCGCCTTCGGCTGGAGCCAGCGGATGGCGGCCGGCCTGGTCGGTGCGGTGATTGCCGTCCTGCCGGTGGCCGGCGGGGCGTTCGCGGCCACCGCCGGGCCCGGCCAGCTGACCGCGGCCAGCGCGCCCGCCCAGCTCGCGGCCGCTCCTCGGTACCAGGCGCTGGCCGCGGCGCCCGTCAGCGCGCCCACCGCGGCACTGCCGGCCGCCGACCCGGTGGGCCGGCCGAGCTACACGGTCAAGGACACCCGGCCCGCCGACAGCCTCTGGTCCATCGCCGAGCACCAACTCGGCTCGGGCGACCGGTGGCAGGAGATCGCCAAGCTCAACGCCGGTCGGGTGATGGACAGTTCGGGGGACACCTTCGACGCGGACCGCCCGATCCAGCCTGGTTGGCAGCTGCTGATGCCCGCCGACGCCAAGCCGGACCCGGCCACCGGCGCCGCCCCGGCCGCTGCCGCGCCCGCGCCGCCGGCCGCGCAGGGCGGCGGGGCCCGGCACGCCAGTGTCACGGTGCGCGAGGGGGACAGCCTGTCCGCCATCGCGCAGCGCGAGCTGGGGGACGCGCAGGCCTGGCCGCAGCTGTTCGACGCCAACAAGGGCGTCCAGGCGCCCGACGGCGCGCGGCTGACCGATCCGAACATGCTGGAACCCGGGATGGTGCTGAACATCCCGGGCACGCCGGCCGCCGCCGCGCCCGCCCCGGCTCCCGCGCCCGCCGCGACGCCGCAGTCGGCGCCGGTGCCGGACGGACCGAGCGAGACCTACACCCCCGACCCGGCGCCGCACCCGCGGGCAGCGCTGCCCCGGCCGGTGGCGCCCTCGCCCGCCCCGCCCGCGCCGTCGGTGCGGGCCGTCCCCTCGGCGGCGCCCGCCCAGTCGGCGCCCGCCCCGGCACAGCAGACGCCGGCCCCGGCCCGCCAGACCCCGGCCCACGCCAAGCCCGCGCACGCCGCCCCCGCACAGGAGGACTACACCGGCGCGTTGGCCGCCTCCGCGGTCGGCGTGCTGCTCGCCGCGGTCCTGGTCGGCGCGGTGGCCCAGCGGCGCGGCGCGCAGCAGCGGGCCCGCAAGCCGCGGCACCGGATCCCGATGCCCAAGCCCGCCGCCGCCTCCTTCGAGGCCGAGCTGAAGGCGCGGCAGAACTCCACCGGCCTCGACCTGCTGAACCGCGCGCTGCGCACCCTGGCGCGCAACGTGGCCCGCACCGGTCGCCGGCTGCCCCCGCTCGCGGCGGTCCGGGTCACCGGCGGCGGCACCATCGAGCTGCACCTGGCCACCGGCACCCCGCCGATCGCCCCGTTCCGCGCCGCGCACGCCTCCACCGTCTGGTGGTGCTCCGCCGACTCCGCCGACCTGCTCTCCGCCGAGCAGGCCGCCAAGGTGCCCGCGCCCTACCCGTCGCTGGTCACCCTCGGCACCGCCGCCGACGGTGCCGCGGTGCTGGCCGACCTGGAGACGGTCCGCCTGCTGCACCTGGCCGGCCACCCCGACGACGCGCGTGCGGTGCTGCGCACCATCGCCCTGGAACTGGCGCACAGCCCGCTGGCGGACAAGCTCAACCTGCACCTGATCGGGTTCCCGGATGACCTGCCGGTCTCCGACACCGTCGCCGACCGGGTCTGCCGCTACCCCACCCTGGAGGCCGCGCTGGCCGCGCTCGGCCCGCGCACCGCCCGGGCCCGGGCCACCCTGGTGGGGATCGGCGCCGGCCACCCGCGCGAGGCGCGCAGCCGCGGCCAGGCCGACGAGGCCTGGGTGCCCGAGATCGTGCTCTCCGCCCAGCCGCCGATCGGCGAGGTGCCGGCCGAGCTGGGCCGGCTGCTGGACGGGCGGCCGCGCACCTGCCTGGCCGTCATCGCCCGCGCCCCCGAGCGCGGGGCGGGCCCGGTGGCCCGCTGGACGCTGCCCGCGACCGGCCCGGCCACGCTGCCCGGGCTCAACATCGCGCTCCAGCTCCAGCGGCTGACCGACGAGCAGTACGGCCACTGGCGCGAGCTGCTGACCACCGCCGCCTCACCGACCCAGGAGCCGGCCCCGTCCTGGACCTACGACGGCGACGAGCTGGAGCCGGCCGACCTGCCGGTCCCGGTGCTGGCCGGGGTCGGCGCCGCTAACGCCCCGTTCGTCGGCGCCTCGCTGCCGGACGGGCCGCCGGAGGCCGGACCGAAGCTGATCGCCCGCCTGATCAGCACCGGGACCAGCCCGTTCGCCACCGTCAACCCGGGTGCGGCGGCGCTGCCCCCGGGCCTGCACGTGATCAACGGCCTGGGCCGCCAGGCGAACTCGGGCAGCCCGGTGCCGCGCGAGCCCGTCGCCGCCCTCGACCCGGCCCCGGCCCCGGCGGGCGCCCCCTTCCCGCCGGTGGACTACCAGGCCCCGGGCCCGTTCGCCGGCCCGCAGCCCGAGTACCGCCCCGACCCGCTGACGGACGCCCTCCCGACCCCTGACCCACGCTCAGCGACGGACTACCCTGTCCCCGCTGAGCCGCAGTCAGCAGGCCCTGACCTCCTCCCCGCCGCGGGCGGCAACGGCTTCGTGCCGTTCCCCCCGGCTGCGGCGGACGGCGACTTCGGGCAGCTGGCCGGTCCCGGCCGGCGGCCGCCCGAGGACTACGCCCCCGCTCCCGAGCCCGCGCCCACCCACGAGGCGGCCGCGGCCCCCACGGCGCCCGAGGCACAGCTGCCCGCGCGGCCCGACCCCGTCCCGGTGGCCCCGCCGGCCGGGCCGGCCCGGACCGACGCGGACGACCTGCTCGCCATCCTGCGTTCCCCCGAGGCGCACGCGATCCGCACCACCCCCCGGGTGCGCCTGCTCGGCCCGGTGGACGTGCTCGGCGCACCCGGCCCGCTGGACCCGGCCGCGCTGCCCAAGCTCACCGAGCTCGCCGCCTACCTGGCCCTGCACCCCGGCGCCGACCCGGCCGCCGCAGCCCGGGCCCTGGACCCGGGGGACCACGCCCGCGCCGAGCCCACCGCCCCGGCCTCGCTCGCCGACCTGGCCGCCTGGATGGGCGCCGACCCGGACGGCCGGGCCTTCCTGCGCCAGGACGTGCTGGACAGCTACACCTTCGCCCCGACCGTGACCTGCGACTGGGACGAGTTCCGCAGCCTGTACCGGCGCGGCATGCGGTCCACCTCCACCACCGCGGACGCGGCCCTGGCCCACGCGCTCGCCCTGGTCCGGGGCGCGCCGTTCGCCGAGACCGACACGACCGGCTACGGCTGGGCGGAGGCGATCCGCCAGGACATGCTGGCCGCCGTGGTCGACACCGCCCACGAACTGGCGGCCCGCCGCCTCCAGTACGGCGACCACCGCAGCGCCGAGGCCGCCATCTTCCGCGGCCTGGCGGTGGCCCCGGACGTAGAACTGCTGCACCGCGACCTGTTCTACGCCTACGCCTCGGCCGGCGCCCGCGACCAACTGCTCAAGGCGGTCAACCGCCTGGACGCCCTGAGTCGCCGCACCGGCCGCAGCCTGGACCCGGACACCGTCACCCTGCTCCGCGACCTCCTCTCGGGGGCCTGACGGCGGCACAGAGAGAAAGGATCCAGGCTCTGGTGAGCAATGATGACGGGTCATCAGTGACGTTCGGTAGTCGCTAGTCGTCGGACTCTTGCGGTCTTGAGTGCCTGGACGGTGCGCGGACTCCGCACCGTCCGGGGCACGACGGTACCGAGTCCTTCGATTGACGGACTCGCTTTCCTTGCGACCTGTCGGCGAGTGGCCCGGATGAGGCTGAGGATGCTCTGAATGCCGTTCGCGTGGCAGATGCCGGATGGGGACCGTCACACGGCTCGGTGCATGAACAGCCGCGGCCATCTGTCGAGGCCGTGCGCTGCTTCCCGCGTACGGATGTCCAGCAGACCGGGGCTGAGCAGGTTGTCGTCGAGCGGGCGGAATCCGCAGCGTGCGTAGTAGGGAGCGTTCCACGGCACGTCGGCGAACGTCGTAAGGGGCAGGGCAGGAATGCCGTGGGCTGCCGCTCGCTCGGCAAGGTGGTCCAGGAGCGATCGCCCGATGCCCTGGCCTGCGTTGTCGGGGTGCACCGATACCTGTTCGATGTGCAGGTTGCCGTCGACGGGCTCAGCGATGAGGTACGCCGCCGGAGTATCAGCCTCGTTGACGGCCACTCAGGCCAGCCCGGCCCGCTGGTATCGAGCGAGCTCATCGAGCGGCAGCGGCTCGTCGTCTGCGATCTCGGGCATGCCGATGTCGCGGAAGCACCGACCGGCCGCTCGCTCGATGTCCTGGAGCAGGGGCAGTTCTTCGATCCGGACCTCTCGCATGCGCATGGCCCCATTGTCCAAGGCTCAGGCTGCGGCCGGTCGCGCGCCGTCGGCGGCCCTCAGTGGCAGTGCAGGGCCTCGGCGCCGATGCTCGACGCTCCGCCGGGCCTGCGCCGAGCAGCCGGGGAGGTGGGCCGGCCCGCACCCCCGTGACGGGCCGGCCCACCGGGATCGTGAGTCGCGCTAGCGCAGCGCCAGGGCTTCGGCGCGCGGGCGGCGGTGGGGGTGGTCCGGGTGGTGGAAGGGGGCGCGGGGGTCGGTGCGCAGGATGCGCTGGTGCAGGTCGCGCAGCTCGGTGCCCGGCAGGACGCCGAGTTCGGTGTTGAGTTGGCGGCGGGCCCGCTGGAAGACCGCCAGCGCCTCGGCCTGGCGGCCCTCGCGGAACAGGGCGGTCATCAGCTGGGCCCAGAACCGCTCGCGCTCCGGATGGGCGGCGGTCAGGGCGTGCAGCTCGGGGACCATCGAGCGGCGGCCGAGCTGGAGCTCGGCGGCCACCCGGGCCTCCACCACCTGGAGCCGCTCGTCGGCCAGCCTGTCGGCGTGCTCGCGGCGCAGGTCGTCCGAGGGGATGTCGAGCAGCGCCTCGCCGCGCCACACCTCCAGCGCCGCGTCCAGCAGCGCCGCCGCCTGCTCGTACGCCTGGCCGCGCAGCGCGGCCAGGCCCCGGTTGCGCAGGTCGGCGAAGCGGTGCAGGTCGAACTCCTCCGGGGCCACGTCGACCAGGTAGCCGCCGGCGTGGGTCTCGACCCGGACACCGACCGGGCCCAGGCTCTTGCGCAGCCGCATGACGCAGGTCTGCAGCGCCGCGTTCGCGTTGCGCGGAGGGTCGCCGTCCCAGACGTTGCGGGCGAGTACCTGGGGTGCCGTCACCTGACCGCGGCGCAGCAGCAGCGCGGCGAACAGCACCCGCTGCTTGGGCGCCGGCACGCGGTACTCCCCGAACTCGTCGCGGATCAGCAGTGGACCGAGGATTCCGAACTCCATGCCTCAGTTCTATGGGCCGTCGGCATTGACCACGACCCCCGTGAGCCGTCGGTCAATCAACTCCGGACAACCTCCGTGCCTGGTCAGTGCCCTGCGAGGGCCCAGTCGATGGTGGAGAGCGTGATCATCGAGACCAGGGTCGACCACAGCACCGAGTTGCGCGGCAGCGTGGTGTTCAGCCCGTACTGGCGGGCGTAGAGGAAGACGTTCTGCGCCGTCGGCAGGGCCGAGCAGATCACCACGGCCAGCAGCTGGTGCGGCCGCAGGTGCAGGAGCGCGGAGCCGACCAGGAAGGCGACCAGCGGCTGCACCAGGTTCTTCGTCAGTACCGCGAGGCCCACCTCGCGCGGGCCCACCAGCCGGCCCGGCACAGGTTCGGCCGCGGCCCGCGGCCGGTGCAGCGACATGCCGAGGGTGACCAGCGCCGTGGGCACCCCGGCCGCGCCGAGCACCTCGCCGGAGTGGGCGATCGGCCCCGGCAGGTGCACGCCGATCCCGGAGCAGAGCGCGCCCGCCGCCGAGCCCAGGATGACCGGGTTGCGCAGCGGCAGCCGCAGCGTGCCGATCAGCCGGCCGCGCGCGGACAGGTCGGCCGTGCCGGTCCCCGAGTCCAGCACGGTGAGGATCACCGGGGTCACCAGCAGCACCTGGAACAGCAGCACCGGCCCGACGAACGACGCGTCACCCAGCACCTGCACCGCGACCGGAATGCCCAGGTTGGCCGAGTTCACGTAACCCGAGGCCATCGAGCTGATCGCCTGGTCGGCGATGCCGCGCCCGAACAACCAGCGCGCCGCCGCCCAGCCGACCAGCGAGGCGACCAGGGTGCCGGCCCCGAAGGCCAGCATCGACAGGTTCGCGAAGCTGGTCAGCGGCGCCTTGGCCAGCATGGTGAAGAGTGCGGCCGGCATCGCCACGTGGAAGACGAACTTGCTCAGCACCAGCTCCGCCTGCTCGCCCAGCAGATCGGTGCGGGCGATCAGGTAACCGACGGCGGTGAGCAGCCAGATCGGTGCGAAGCCGGACAGCAGCGGCTGTATCGCATGCATGATCACAGTCAAGCAGTCGGCCGCCCCGGGCCGGGCGGCGGGGCCCGGGCCGGCGAGGCGCTCGGCACTGCCTGGAAGGGGCCTGAGCCGACCCCGTAAGGTGGCGCGGACAGGGGGATCGGCAGCTGCCGGACCAGCGGATCCAGAGGTGGTGACCGGAGTTGGCGGACAGTACGGGGTTCCCGGCCTCGGACGGCGGCGCGGCGCCCGTGGTCGAGGACGCGGTTCCGGCGGAGTACCGGGCGCCGGCTTCGGTGCGGGCCGCCGCTCGGCAGGAGGCCGTCGAGCCGGCCGCGGCGCCCGAGGAGCCCGGCGCCGAGCCGGTGCGGGTCTCGGTCGGCGGCGGGCTGCGCGGACGGATCCTCACCGTCGAGGGCGGGTACGGCAGTCGGCGCGGCTGGGGCCGCTCCGGCACGGGGGCCGCGGCCCCGGTGCTCTCCACCCTGCTCGCCGCGGTCGCCCCGCAGACCCTGCTGGCGGCTGAGCAGGTGGACGCGGTCCACCTGCCGACGGCCGGCGACCCGCAGACCGTGCTGGCGCACCTGCGTTCGGCCGCCCGGCACCCCGGGCCGCTGCTGGTGCACCTGGGCGGCCACCTGGTGGCCGACAAGCGCGGCGGCGGGCTGCAACTGACGCTGCGTGACAAGGACGGGCTGGCCTGGGCCGCGATCGCGGCCGAGCTGCACGGCCGGCCTGCCGACCGGGACACCCTGGTGATCGCCGACCTGAGCGCCGAGGCCGCCTGCTGGGCGCAGCTGCCGGTGCTGGGGGAGGGGCTGCCGCTGTGGGCCGTGGTCAGCCCGGACCCGGACCAGGTGGGCATCTTCACCCGGGCGCTGGTCGAGTGCCTGCACGGCGGCCGCCCCGGTGGCGGGCCGGTCCTGAGCCCCGAGCAGCTGCGCGGGCAGGTGCACTCGGTGCTGCGGCCGGATGCGCTGGTGCTGGCGGGCCCGGGACAGGACCGCCCGGTGTTCCGCAACACGGCCCGCGGGGCCGGCCAGGGCCGCCCGGCGGAGCCGGTGGTCCGCCAACCGGCTTCCCCGGTGGAGCTGGTGGAGCCGGTGGTTCCTGCCGAGCCGGTGGTCCCCGTGATCCCTGAGCAGCGCGGCCCGGTCACCCTGCTGAAGGCCGGGGTTGCCCCGACGGTGCGTCAGGTGCACCCGGTGGACCTGCGCAAGGCGCCGCAGCCGGCTGTCACCCCCGCCCCCACGCCCGGCCCCACCCCCACGCCCGAGGACTACCGCGCGGCGCTCGCCCAGATCGCCCGCACCGCCGAGGCCGGCGACCACGCGGCGGCCACCGAGCTCGCCCTCACCCTGGAGCAGCAGCTGCTCGCCACCCACGGCGCGGTGGCGGCCCCGGTCCTGATGGTCCGCCAGGTCAGGGCTCACGTGGCCCGCCTGGCCGGCGACCCGGCCGCCGCAGCGGAGCTCTACTACGAGGTGGCCCTGGTCCTGCTGACCACCCGGGGCCCGGCGGACGAGGAGACGCAGCGGGTGGCCACCAACGCCGAGGCCTGCTGGCGGGCGATCCCGGACCCCGTCCGGGCGCTGCGCACCGCCCCCGCCATCCTCGAACTGCGCGCCCAGCTCCCGGGCCCGGACCACCGCAAGCTCCGCTCGGCCGAGCGCTACGCCCAGCGGCTCGGCGCCCAGGCCCCGGCGTAGCGCCGGAGCACGCCGAAGGGCGGGGTACCCGGAAGTACCCCGCCCCACCAGAACATCCCGACCTCAGAACAGCTGACCGTCAGAACGTCCCGACGTCACGACGTCGGAGCTCAGCGGCCCGCGAGCGCGTGGACGAACTTGTAGCCGTCCACCGTGCCCAGGCCGGCGGCCAGGTCGTAGCCCTTGACCGCCTGGTAGCCGGCCACGCCGTTCCAGCCGTTGTCGCCGACGGTCACGTCGTTGATGCCGCTCCACTGCGAGGGCAGCAGCTTCAGCACGTACATGTTGTAGTTGATCTGGCCCAGGCGGCGACCCGCCAGCTGGTCGGCCAGGGCCACCACGCCGGACAAGATCGGCGAGGCCTCGCTGGTGCCACCGGTGAGGTGCCAGCCGACCCGGGTCGGGTCGTAGGACTCGTAGGTCCAGGCCGCGCCGTCCACCGCCGCGCTCATGCTGATGTCGGGGGTGCCGCGGTGGTCGCCCACCACGCCGGCCACGCCGATCTGGTAGAGCGGACGGTCGAAGATGCCGGAGACGCCACCGCCGCCGGCCCCGTACGCGTCGTGCCACACCGCGTCGGGCGCGGTGCGGGTGCCGTCGTTGTCCAGGGTCAGCTGGGTGCCGCCGACCGAGGTCACCAGCGGGTCCGAGGACGGCCAGGAGTTGACCTTGAACGGGTACAGGTTGTTGTTGTTGTCCGCGTCGGTGACCCCGTTGTCGCCGGAGGAGGCGAGCACGGTGACGTTGTGCGCCGCGGCCGCCTTGAAGGCGTAGCGCAGGTTGGTCAGCGAGGAGAAGTCACCCTTGTCGAAGCCCGGGAAGGTGTTCTCGGTGGCCCCGAAGCTCTGCGTGATGACGTCGCCGACGCCCTTGTTGATCAGGGACTTCTCGGCGTCCATCATCTCCGGCAGGCCGGTCACGCCCTCGGTCTCGGCGACCGCGGTCTCGACCAGGACGATGTGGGCGTCCGGGGCGATCGCGTGGGCGTACTCGACGTCCAGCGTGGTCTCGCCGGCCCAGCCGGTCATGTCGGCGTTGGTCGGGTCGAAGGCGGGGACGTTGCCCCACTTGACCACCTGGACCTGGGTGTCCTGGATGCCCCACTGCTTGTCGAAGGTCTCCAGGTCGTGCTGGATCGTCGGCGAGCCGAACGAGTCCACGATCACGATGGTCCGGCCCTTGCCGGTGACGCCCTGCTGGTAGAGCGGGTTCAGGTCGTACGCGTTGCGGTACTGCAGCGGCGAGTAGCAGTGGATGCCGATCTGCGTGACGCAGTCACTGGTGCTGATCGGGGTGGTCCGCGCGGTCGCGTTGATGTGCCCCTCGGAGGCCGGGTGCAGCCTGAAGGCCACGTGGGGGAAGGCGGAGGCGGCGGCGACCGTGCTCTGAGCGGTGACCAGGCTGCAGGTCAGGGCGGTGGCCCCGATGGTAGCCAGGGCGAGCGCCCTTGTGGTCACGGAGCGTCGGGGGCCCGCGGTGGCGGGGGTCGTGCCCATGGAACTCCTTCAGATGGAGGGTATGGCCGACACGGAGTCGGCCCGGGTATCCCATCGTGTGGAGAGCCGATGGAGCTATAGTCATTTCGGAGTCTTGACATGAGCGCCAACCCTGCGCGACAACTCCGACAAATTCCGTCGAATGGTCCTGCCGGTCCGTCAGATTCGTATAAGGAGTGACGGACCGTCGACGAACGGCCCGTGAACTCTCGGCCATCCCCCTCCCCAACAGTTGCCGCCCCCTGCACTATCGGTCGCTGACCCGTGCGGCACGGCAAGGAGCACGGGGACGGATCCGGGAGGAACAGTTCATGGCACGTCGCCGTCTCGCGACCACCGCGGCCATCGCGGTCACCACCGTCGCAGCCTTCACCGCCAATGCCGCACCCTCCTTCGCCGACCAGGGCGACCAGCAGGACGGCCACCACCGTCACCGCGGCACCCTCACCTGGAGCCTGGGCACCCCGCGGGTGGACCGGGTCGAGAACGGCCCGTGGACCCTGGCCCAGGGCGACCCGACCGTTGACGGTGACACCGTCACCGTCAACGGGGTCAGCTACCCCAACCTGGCCGTCGACCCGGCCGGCTCCGGCTCGGTGCCGGCCGCCAGCGGATTCACCGGCACCCCGGGCCCGCTGCCCGGCTACTGCTCCAGCGGCGGCCCGACCCCCGAGACCGGCTCGGTGCTGCGCCAGCCCGAGGGCACCACGCTGCCGATGCAGCCCTACTACTTCCCCTTCGTCACCAGCCAGGACGGCGGCGACAAGCTGACCGGCCTGTTCGACTACCGCCCCAAGGACGGTGACGAGGCGGTGGTCGCCGCCACCTCCGAGGACCACGGCCGCACCTGGCAGTTCGCCGGCCAGGCGCTGGAGCAGAACGCCGGCCTGTGCCCGGACGGCAACACCAACGACGACGGCCAGGGCCACGCCTTCGTGCTCAAGGTCCCCGGCCACGGCCAGCTGCTCTACACCCTGGCCCGCCCCTCGGGCGACCGGCTGGGCACCAACATGATCGTGCACCCCCTGCACCCGAAGGGCGGCAACCCGCTGGCCGGCCTGCCGGCCGCCGAGCCGGTCGGCCAGGGCGGCAGCACCACGGCGACCGCCGCGGTCACCGTGCCGGCCGGCCCGGGCGGCGACGGGGTGAGCATCGCGGTCGGCTCCACCGCCAAGTTCGAGCAGCCGGGCCACTTCACGGTGGACGGCGTCACCGTGGACTGCAACGACAACGCCGCCACCGCCACCCTGTTCACCGGCTGCACCACCCGCACCCCGGGCGGCGTGGCGGTCAAGGCCGGCGACCCGGTCACGGCCGACGCGGTGATCCCGGCCGGGGCCGAGCAGACCTCCGGCCTGATCGCCCCCGACGGCATCATCAGCACGGTGCCGAGCTACCCGGGCGCGCCGAAGGGCAGCACCGCGGTGCTCTACACCGAGAAGATCGTCGACTACTTCGTCCCGACCACCACCACCGCCGCCGTCACGCTGCCGGCCGCCACCCTGCCGGTGGCCGACAGCACGGCGCTCAAGCCGGCGGCCGGCGCCGGCGTGACGGTGAGCCTGGGCACCCCGAACGGCATCGTCCAGGTCACCTGCACCGGCGCCGACGCCACCGACCTGACCGGCTGCACCGGCGGCACCGGCACCGTGGCCAAGGGCAGCAACGTGGGCGCGCCCGGCGCCGCCACCGTGCCCTACGCCCAGCTGGCCAAGATCGGCGAGGGCAAGAACAAGCCCAAGTCGCTGTACGGCAACAACGAGGACTACACCGTGGTCCGCGCCGCCTACACCACCGACGGCCTGCACTTCACCGACCTCGGCCAGGTGAACGGCCTGGGCGACCCGACCAGCACCAGCGACTCGGTGCTGCGCTGGATCGGCTCGCGCGGCACCGTGATCACCAACCCGGACGGCAGCTACGGCCTCTTCCTGTCCGGTGCCTACGCCAGTGACGGCGACAGCGACGCCTTCAACCAGATCTTCTACTCCTCCTCCGCGGACGGGAAGAACTGGTCCGCCCCGCAGAAGCTGCTCTCCACCGACTACACCTTCTCGGCCCTGGCCGCCCGGGCGGCCGGCGACGACCTGGACGTGGCCGGCTACTACGGCGGCCGGGTGTACGACCCGACCGTGGTGCAGAACGACAACGGCACCCTGACCATGGTGTTCGCCGGCTACTCGACCCCGAAGCCGCTGCCGGCCACCGGCTCGACCTACGGCACCGACCCGGCCCGCCTCTACACCGTGCCGGCCGCCCAGCCGGCCGAGTACCGCACCATCCTGAGCGTCACGCTGCGCCCGCACTGGACGAAGTGACACGAGGTCAGGCCCTGCGCGCCCCGTCAGGGGAGCGCGGGGCCTGACAGGTCACCGGCGCCCGGTCAGCGGGCGCCGCCGTTGACGTACAGGGTCTGCCCGCTGACGTAGGAGGCGTCCTCGCTGGCCAGGAAGGCCACCACGGCGGCGATCTCCTCCGGCCGGCCCGGGCGGCGCAGCGGCGTGCGGGCGGCCACCTCGGCCTGGTGCTCCTCGGGGGTGGAGCCGACCCGGGCGGCGGTGGCCTCGGTCATCGAGGTGACCACGTACCCGGGCGCGACCGCGTTCACGTTGACGTTGAACGGGCCCAGCTCGATCGCCAGCGTCGCGGTCAGGCCCTGGATGCCGGCCTTGGCCGCCGCGTAGTTGGCCTGGCCCCGGTTGCCGAGCGCCGAGCGGGAGCTGAGCGAGACGATCTTGCCGTACTGCTGCTCGACGAAGTACTTCTGCGCCACGTGGCTGCAGTTGTAGGCGCTGGTCAGGTTGACCGTGATGACGGCGTCCCAGTCGGCCTTGGGCATCCGGAAGAACAGGTTGTCGCGGGTGATCCCGGCGTTGTTGACCAGGATGTGCAGCCCGCCGAGCTCCGCGACCAGCTGCGCGAAGACCGTCTCGACCGCCTGGTAGTCGGCCACGTCGCAGCCGTAGGCGCGGGCGGTGCCGCCCTTGGCGGTGATCTCGTCCACGGTCTGCTGCGCCCGCTCGGCGGTCAGGTCGATGACCGCGACCGCGGCCCCCTCCGCCGCCAGCAGCTTGGCCGTGGCCGCGCCGATGCCCTGGGCGGCGCCGGTGACCGCGGCGACCTTGCCGGTGAATCGTGTCATCGCTGAAACTCCCTCAGTCCTTCTCGACGAGAACGGCGGTGCCCTGACCGACACCGACGCACATGGTGGCCAGGCCCCGCCGGGCGCCGGTGCGGCGCATCCGGTGCAGCAAAGTGGTGAGGATCCGGGCGCCCGAGCCGCCCAGCGGGTGGCCCAGCGCGATCGCGCCGCCGCTCGGGTTGACCAGCTCCGGATCGAAGCCCAGTTGGTCGACGCAGGCCAGCGCCTGGGCCGCGAAGGCCTCGTTGAACTCGGCCTCCTCGACGTCACCGACCCGCCAGCCCAGCCGGTCCAGCACCTTGCGGGTGGCCGGGACCGGGCCGATGCCCATCACGTCCGGATGCACGCCCGCCGAGGCGCCGGCCGCGTAGCGGCCCAGCGGCTCCAGGTCCAGCTGGGCCAGGGTGGCCTCGCTGACCAGCAGCAGGCCGGCCGCGCCGTCGTTCATCGGCGAGGCGTTGCCGGCGGTCACCGTGCCGTCCTTGCGGAACACCGGCCGCAGCGAGGCGAGCCGCTCCAGACTGGTGTCCTCGCGGATCGACTCGTCCTGGGACACCGCCACCCCGTCCGGGCGGACCACCGGGAAGAGCTCCGCGTCGAAGTGGCCGTCCTTGCGGGCGGCGGCCGCGCGCTGGTGGCTGCGCAGCGCGAAGGCGTCCTGCCGCTCGCGGCCCACCCCGTAGCGGGCGGCCACCTCCTCGGCGGTCTCGCCCATGCTGAGCACGTGGTGCAGCTCGGCCATCTTCGGGTTGGTCAGGCGCCAGCCCAGCCGGGTGTCGTGGGTCTCGATCCGGTGCGGCAGCGCCTCGTCCGGGCGGGGCAGCACGAAGGGGGCGCGGGTCATCGACTCGCAGCCGCCGGCGATCAGGACCTCCGCCTCGCCGGCCGCGATGGTGCGGGCCGCCAGGGTGACCGCCTCCAGGCCGGAGGCGCACAGCCGGTTCACGGTGGCGCCGGGCACCGAGTCGGGCAGGCCGGCCAGCAGCACCGCCATCCGGGCCGCGTTGCGGTTGTCCTCACCGGCCTGGTTGGCGGCGCCCCAGTAGACGTCGTCGATCCGGGCCGGATCCAGCTGGGGTACGTCGGCGAGCAGTTGGCGCAGCACGGCGGCCGAGAGGTCGTCAGGGCGGACCGTGGAGAGCGCGCCGCGCAGCCTGCCGACGGGTGTGCGGCGGGCAGCGGCGAAGTAGACGGGACGCACGGCGTTGGGCTCCGTTCTACAACGCGTTGCTAGAACGCGTTGACGTTGGTGAGGGACCGTCCGATGAGCAGCTTGTGCACCTGGCTGGTGCCCTCGTAGAGGGTCATCACCCGGGCGTCGCGCAGCAGCTTGCCCACCGGGTACTCGTCGATGAAGCCGTAGCCGCCGAAGACCTGCAGCGCGTTGTTGGCCGCGCGCACGGCCGCCTCGCTGGCGTAGAGCTTGGCGACGGAGGACTCGGTGGCGAACGGCAGGCCGCGCTCGATGTGGTCGGCGACCCGCCAGGTGAGCAGCCGGGCCGCGTCCAGGTCGACCGCGATGTCCGAGAGCAGCTCCTGGACCAGCTGGTAGGAGGCGATCGGCTTGCCGAACTGCTCGCGCTCGGTGGCGTAGCGCACGGCTGCGTCCAGGGCGGCCTGGATGATCCCGACGCAGCCGGCCGCCACCGACATCCGGCCCTTGGCGAGCGCCGCCATGGCGACCGTGAAGCCCTTGCCCTCGGCGCCGAGCCGGGCGCTGTCCGGCACCCGGACCTGGTCGAAGCTCAGCTCGGCGGTGGCCTGGCCCCGCAGGCCGAGCTTGCCGTGGATCTCCCGGCGCTCCAGGCCCGGCGTGCCGGTGGGGACCAGGAAGGCGGTGACGCCCTTGTGGCCGCGCTTGTCGGGATCGCTGCCGCCGGTGCGGGCGAAGACCAGCGCCACGTCGGCCCAGCTGCCGTTGGTGATGAACATCTTGGCGCCGCTGATCAGCCAGTCCTCGCCGTCGCGGACCGCCTTGGTGGTCAGGTTGGCGGCGTCGGAGCCGGTGCCGGGCTCGGTGAGGGCGAAGCAGGCCAGCGCCTCGCCCGAGCAGAGCTTGGGCAGCCAGTGCCGCTTCTGCTCCTCGGTGCCGTAGCCGTTGATCGACTTGGCGACCAGGCCGAGCGAGACGGAGACCACCCCGCGCACGGCCGAGTCGCCGCGGCCCAGCTCCTCCAGGACCAGGCAGTAGGCGAGGTGGTCGCCGCCGCTGCCGCCGTACTCCTCGGGGATGGTCAGGCCGAGGAAGCCGAGCTTGCCGAGCTTGCCGATGACCGCGCGGTCGATCGACTCGGCCCGGTCCCACTCGGCGGCGAAGGGGGCGATCTCGCGGTCGGTGAACTCGGCGGCCAGCGCCCGGACCGCCGACTGCTCCTCGGTGAGCTCCAGGTTCACTGTCGGCCTCCCAGGCTGAACGACGGGCTTAAACTAGCGGTGCAAGTTTATTCGACTCTAGCCCGCCCGGGACCCGTCTGGGAAGGGGCGGCCTGCGACACTGGACCACTGCCACCCGAGAGGAGGAGCCCCACCCATGGCCCGGCCCCGCACCCCCCTGCTCAGCCGCGAGCGGATCGTCACGGCCGCGCTGGCACTGGTGGACGCGGACGGCCTGGAGGCGCTCTCCACCCGGCGACTGGCCACCGAGCTCTCGGTCAGCGGTCCCTCGCTCTACAACCACTTCGCCACCAAGGACGAGCTGCTGGACGCGGTCGCCGACAGCGTGGTCGGCGAAGTCGACCTGTCGATGTTCGGCGGCGACCCCGTGCACTGGCGCACCGCGCTGCGCGACTGGGCCGGGTCCTACCGGGCCGCCCTGGCCGCCCACCCGCACGTGGTCCCGGTGCTGGCCCAGGGACCGGGGCGGCGTCCGAACGCGCTGCGGCTGGCCGATGCGGTCTTCGGCTGCCTGGTCGAGGCCGGCTGGCCGCGCGGGCAGGCCACCCGGATCGGCGCGCTGATGCGCTACTTCGTCACCGGCTCGGCGCTGGGCTCCTTCGCGGCCGGCTTCCCGGTGGACGCGGAGGTGTACGGCAGCGCGTACCCGCACCTGGGCGAGGCGCACCGGCTGGCCGAGCAGCGCGACCGGGTAGACGCGGCCGCCTTCGAGCTCGGCGTGGAGTCACTGCTGGACGGGCTGGAGCTGAGGTACCGCCAGGCCGGCTACCGGGCCGGTCACCAGGGGGTGCGGGCCACGAACGCCGGGCGCAGCGAGGGGTCCACCGGGTCGTAGTACCGGTGGTAGACCGGGGTCAGGCCGCCGGAGACCGGGGGCACGATCCAGCTCCAGTCGGCCGGGGTCGGCCGGCCCAGCCGCCGCTCCTGGGCGACGTGCTTGAGGAACCGTTCGGACTCGGTGTGATGGTCCGTCATGGTCACCCCCGCCTCCTGGTAGGAGTGCAGCACCGCGCGGTTCAGCTCGACCAGCGCCCGGTCCTTCCACAGGGTGCGGTCGTTGCTGGTGTCCAGGCCCAGTCGCTCGGCCACCACGGCCAGCTGGTCGTAGCGGTCGGCGTCGGTCAGGTTGCGGGCGCCGATCTCGGTGCCCATGTACCAGCCGTTGAACGGGGCGGCCGGGTAGCGGATGCCGCCGATCTCCAGGGTCTGGTCGCTGATCGCCGGGACCGCGTACCAGCGCAGGCCCAGCTCGGCGAACCACGGGTGGTCGGGGTGGCTGAGCGGTACCTCCAGGGTGGTGTCATCCGGCAGCTCGTACCACTGCGGGCGGTCACCGGGCCGCTCCTGGACCAGCAGCGGCAGCACGTCGAACCGGCCCTCACCCGGCTTCCAGCCCAGGTCCCGGGCCCGGGCGGCCAGTTGCAGGCCGGCCGGATCACCGAGTCGGCCGCCGTCCGGGGTCTGGTAGCCGGCGTAGCGGACCAGTTGGGCGTTGAGGATGCGCGGGGCCGGGCGGCCGGGGCGGTCCGGGGCGAAGACGGTGATCACCGGGCGGATCCGGCCGCCGTTGGTGGCCAGCCGCAGGTGGTCGAAGCAGCCCTGGGCCACCTGGTCGGCGTCGTGCACCTCGCGCAGGTCGCGGACCACCAGGCTGCGCCAGTACAGCCGGCCGATGCAGCGGGCGGCGTTGCGCCAGGCCACCCTGGCGCCGAAGGCCAGCTCCTCGGGGGTGTGCCGGTAGGTGCCGGTGCGGTCGATCTCGTCCAGCACCTGGTCCAGCCGCGGCTGCGGGTCGCCGGCGCCCGGCTGTTCGGCGTGGAACTGGCGGACGAAGGCGGCGGCCTCGGCCGGGTCGGTGAAGTCCGCGGCGCGGGCGGCCGGCGGCTGCCGGCGGGCCTGATCGGGTACGGCGGCGCCAGGCCTGGGGGCGAGCCCGGTGTGGCCCAGCGGACAGCCGGGCGCGGGGGAGGCGGTGGCAGGGGAGGGTGCGGGTGCGGGCCTGCGGGACCGTATCCGGCTGAAGATCACGGGACGTCCTTTCCGCCCCCATGGATACCTGGCCGTTCGTACAATCGGTCCGAACTGCGGGAATCCTGCACAGGCCCCACCCCGGGTGCGCTACCCTGGCGGATCATTGGTGGATCTTGTGATGGACATGACATGCCGTCAGTCCGCCGTGCTGCGCCGACCTGCTGGACGTCCGTCCCGCCGGGGGTTCGTCAGTTCCGCAGCGGCGCGCGCCCCTCGCCCGGCGGGCCGGCGAAGGCCTGGGCCACCGGGAGCCAGGCGGTGGCGGTCGGGCCGGTGGCGGACAGGGCCAGGTCGTCCGGGTGCCGGCGCCGGGTGACCAGCAGGCAGAAGTCCAGCGCCGGCCCGCTGATCCGGTCCGCCGCCTCCCCGGGCCCCCAGCTCCACACCTGCCCGTCCGGCCCGGTCAGCTCGACCCGCACCGGGTCGGTGGGCACCGCCAGCCCGTGGGCGGCGAACGCGAACCCGAAGGTGCGCACGCCCAGGTGCGCGATGTGCCGCAGCCGCCCGGTGGGCACCCGGGCCACGCCCAGCGCGTCGGCCACGTCGGTGCCGTGCGCCCAGGTCTCCATGATCCGCGCGGTGGCCATCGAGGCGGCCTTCATCGGCGGCCCGAACCAGGGCAGCCGGGTGCCCTCCGGCACGGCCTCCAGGGCGGCCGACACCGCGGCCCGCCCGGCCCGCCAGCGGGCCAGCAGCTCGGCCCGCGGCAGCGCCGCGCCGGCGGCCGCGGCCCGGTCCACGATCTCCTCGAACTCGGCCACGCCGACCAGCAGTTCGTTGGCCGCAGGGTGGAACCCGTCCGGATCGCGGCAGGCCCGCAGCGACCACTCGTCGGTCCAGGCCAGGTGGGCGACCTGGTAGGCGATGTCCCAACCGGGGGAGGGGGTGGGCGTGGTCCAGCCGGCCTCGTCCAGGCCGGCCACCAGGGCGTCCAGCTCCGCGCCCTCGGCGCGCAGATCGGCCAGCACGGCCAGCGTCCGCTCCCGGCTCACCGGCTCACCGGCCCGGTCAGTGCAGTCTGCATCCCGCCACTGTGCCGCCCGCGCCCGCCCGGCGCCAGACCCCGGGCGCCGCCACCCCTTCACGGCCTACCGCTCTGCCCGGTGCCGGTGCACCCGGCCGGCAGCGGCTAGCCTGGGCGGACGATGAACAGTTTCACCACCCCCTGGGGCGCGTACCGGCTCACCCGCTTCCCGGAGGACCCGCGCGAGCAACTGCGCGCCTGGGACGCCGCCGACGAGTACCTGCTGCGCCAACTGGCCGGCCAGACCGAGGTGCCGGCCGTGCCGACGGCCGGGCCGGTGGCGCTGACCGGCACGGTGGTGGTGCTCGGCGACCGCTGGGGCGCGCTCAGCACGGCGCTGGCCGGGCAGGCCCCGGTGGTGCAGATCAGCGACTCCTACCTCGGGCAGCGGGCGACCGCCGCCAACCTGGAGCGCAACGGGCTGCCCGCGGGCTCGGTGCGCCTGCTCACCACCAGCGAGGAGCCGCCCGCGCGGATCGACGTGCTGCTGGTCCGGGTGCCGAAGAGCCTGGCGCTGCTGGAGGACCAGCTGCACCGGCTGGCGCCCGCCCTGCACCAGGACAGCGTGGTGCTCGGTACCGGCATGGTGGCCGAGATCCACACCTCCACCCTCGACCTGTTCGAGCGCCTGGTCGGCCCCACCCGCACCTCGCTGGCCGCCCGCAAGGCGCGCCTGATCTTCAGCACCCCGGCGCCCGGCCTGGACCGCCCGGCCAACCCGTGGCCGCTGCGGTACGCGCTGCCGGACGGCATCGGACCGCTCTCCGGACGGACCGTCACCAACCTGGCCGGCGTCTTCTGCGCGGACCGCCTGGACATCGGCACCCGCTTCCTGCTGCAGCACCTGCCCACCCCGTCCGGCCCGGCCACCGTGGTCGACCTGGGCTGCGGCAACGGCGTGCTGGGCACCGCCGCCGCACTGGCCGACCCGCGGGCCGAGCTGCTCTTCGTGGACGAGTCCCACCAGGCCGTCGCCTCGGCCGAGGCCACCTTCCGCGCCAACGCGCCCGCAGGCGCCCGGGCCCGGTTCCTGGCCGGCGACGCACTGTCGGCGGTGCCCGCCGACTCGGTGGACCTGGTGCTCAACAACCCGCCGTTCCACTCGCACCAGGCCACCACCGACGCGACCGCCTGGCGGATGTTCACCGGCGCCCGCCGCGCCCTGCGCCCGGGCGGCGAGCTCTGGGTGGTCGGCAACCGCCACCTGGGCTACCACCTGAAACTGCGCCGGCTGTTCGGGAACTGCGAGACCGTCAGCTCGAACCCCAAGTTCGTCATCCTGCGCGCCACCAAGCCGGCCCGCTGACGCGGCCCCTGGTTTGGCCGTCGTCCAGCACGGAATCACCCTGGGGTCCTCGATCGGCCGCGCGGATGCCGCGGCCGCCCCGGAGGTGGACGACCGTGCCCGCACCACCTTGGCCCTTCTCGGACCGGAGTCCGTCGTGACCGCGCGCGATGTGCCGCCGGCGGCGACCTCCGAGGGGCCACCGCGGCCGAGCCGCCGACGTCTGCTGCTCGGTGTCCTCCTGGACCTCGTGGTTCCGATCGCGCTGTACTACGGCCTGCGCGCCGCCGGCGTCAGCGTCTTCGTCGCTCTCCTGGCCGGCGCCGTCCTGCCGGTGTCCACCACAGCCGTGCACTGGCTGCGCACCCGCAGTCTGGCGGGCACCGCGGGATTCGTCGCCGGGATCATGCTGCTCGGGGTCGCGGCCGCGCTGGTCAGCGGCAGCCCCCGGTTCATGCTGGCCAAGGACGGCTGGCTGAGCGGCGCGGCCGGCCTCTGGTTCCTGATCTCGATCAGGGCCGAGCGTCCCCTGCTCTTCCACGGCGGGCGCCCCCTGCTGGAGGGGCGGTTCCGGTCCGACGGCACCTCCTGGGACGTGCTGTGGGAACGCGAGCCGGCCTTCCGGCGGATCTGGCGGGTCTCGACCGCGATCTGGGGCGTGGCGATGCTGCTGGACGCCGTGGTGCGGATCGCGATGGCCTACACCCTGCCGGTGGACCTGGTGCCCGGCCTCGGCGCGCTGCTCTGGCCGGTCACCCTGGTGCTGCTGCAACTCGTCAACGGCGTCTACTACGAGGTGGCCGGCCTCTGGCGGCTGACCGCGGGTAAATCCGGACGGTCGCCGGACCACTGAGCCCCCCTGCGTTGCGCCACCCGCAGGTGGAGCGCCGGGTCACCGGCCGCCGGGGGCCGCTCCTTCCGCTCCTTGCATGAATGTTCCGCGTTGCGTATATTCATGCCACATCACATGGGGCCGAAGGAAGGAAGCGGTCATGGCCTTGCGAGTCGCTGTTGCCGGTGCCAGCGGGTATGCCGGCGGCGAGGTGCTGCGGCTGCTGCTGGGGCATCCGCAGGTGGAGATCGGCGCGCTGACCGGCGGGTCGAACGCCGGGACCAGGCTCGGTGAGCTGCAGCCGCACCTGCTGCCGCTGGCCGACCGGGTACTGCAGCCCACCACCCCCGAGGTGCTGGCCGGACACGACGTGGTCTTCCTCGGCCTGCCGCACGGCCAGAGCGCCGCGGTGGCGCAGGCGCTGGGCGAGGACGTGCTGGTGGTGGACTGCGGCGCCGACTTCCGGCTCAAGGACCCGGCCGACTGGGAGAAGTTCTACGGCTCCCCGCACGCCGGCACCTGGCCCTACGGCCTGCCCGAACTGCCCGGCCACCGCGCCGCGCTGATGGGCAGCAAGCGGATCGCGGTGCCGGGCTGCTACCCGACCGCCGTCTCGCTGGCCCTCTACCCGGCGTACGCGGCCGGCCTGGCCGAGCCGGAGGCGGTGATCGTGGCCGCCAGCGGCACCTCCGGGGCCGGCAAGGCGGCCAAGGCCCACTTGCTCGGCAGTGAGGTGATGGGTTCGGTCAGCGCCTACGGGGTCGGCGGCGTGCACCGCCACACCCCGGAGATGTCGCAGAACCTGAGCGCGGTGGCCGGTGAGCCGGTGAGCATCTCGTTCACCCCCACCCTGGTCCCGATGTCCCGCGGCATCCTGGCCACCTGCTCCGTCAAGGCCAGACCCGGGGTGAGCGCGGCCGAGGTCCGCGCCGCCTACCACAAGGCCTACGACGACGAGCCGTTCGTCCACCTGCTGCCCGAACTCCAGTGGCCGCAGACCAAGTCGGTGGCCGGCGCGAACACCGCGCTGGTGCAGGTGGTGCTGGACGAGCAGGCGGGCCGGATCGTGGTGGTCAGCGCGATCGACAACCTGGTCAAGGGCACCGCCGGCGGCGCGGTGCAGAGCATGAACATCGCCCTCGGTCTGCCCGAGGAGCTGGGCCTTCCCGTGAACGGAGTCGCGCCGTGAGCGCACAGAGCAACACAGCACACAGCAGTGCCGGAGTGACCGCCGCCAAGGGCTTCAGGGCGGCCGGCGTCACAGCCGGGATCAAGGCCTCGGGCACCCCGGACCTGGCCCTGGTGGTCAACGACGGACCGTCCTTCGCGGCGGCCGGCGTCTTCACCGGCAATCGGGTCAAGGCCGCGCCGGTGCTCTGGTCCCAGCAGGTGCTGAAGGACGGCCAGCTGGCCGCCGTGATCCTCAACTCCGGTGGAGCCAACGCCTGTACCGGGCCCGAAGGGTTCCAGGACACGCACGCCACGGCCGAGCGGGTCGGCGCCGAGCTCAACATCGGCGCCGGCGAGGTGGCGGTCTGCTCGACCGGGCTGATCGGCCAGCGGCTGCCGATGGACCTGCTGCTGCCGGGCGTCGGCCTGGCGGTCGCGCAGCTGAGCGAGACCGGCGGCGAGGCCGCCGCGATCGCCATCAAGACCACCGACACCGTGCACAAGACCGCCCAGGCCGGCGGCGCCGGCTGGGTGGTGGGCGGTATGGCCAAGGGCGCGGGCATGCTGGCGCCGGGCCTGGCCACCATGTTGGTGGTGCTGACCACCGACGCCGCGGTGGAGAGCGCGCAGTTGGACCGGGCGCTGCGCGCCGCCACCCGCACCACCTTCGACCGGGTGGACTCCGACGGCTGCATGTCGACCAACGACACGGTGCTGCTGCTGGCCTCCGGCGCGGCCGGGGTCACCCCGGACGAGGCCGAGTTCGCGGCCGCCGTCGAGCAGGTCTGCGCCGACCTGGCGCTCCAGCTGGTGGCCGACGCCGAGGGGGCGAGCAAGGAGATCCGGATCGAGGTGGTCGACGCGGCCACCGAGGACGAGGCGGTCACGGTCGCCCGCACCATCGCCCGCAACAACCTGCTCAAGTGCGCCATCCACGGCGAGGACCCGAACTGGGGCCGGGTGCTGGCCGCCATCGGCACCACCGACGCCGCCTTCGACCCGGACCGGCTGGACGTGGCGATCAACGGCGTCTGGGTCTGCCGCTCGGGGGCCACCGGTGAGGACCGCACCCTGGTGTCGATGAAGGACCGTCAGGTGGTCATCACCGCCCGGCTGAACGCGGGCACCGCCGCCGCCACGTTGTGGACCAACGACCTGACCGCCGACTACGTGCACGAGAACAGCGCCTACTCCACCTGACGGGGGACCGCAGCATGAAGATCGCACCCAAGGGCGAACGGGCCCGCAACCACACCGCGCTGCCCAAGGCGATGACCCTGATCGAGGCGCTGCCCTGGCTGGAGCGCTTCCACGGCAAGACCGTGGTGATCAAGTTCGGCGGCAACGCCATGGTCGACGAGGCGCTCAAGGCCGCCTTCGCCCAGGACGTGGTCTTCCTGCGCTACGCCGGCCTGCACCCGGTGGTGGTGCACGGCGGCGGCCCGCAGATCAGCGCGCAGCTGGAGAAGCTGGGGCTGGAGTCCTCGTTCACCAACGGCCTGCGGGTCACCACCCCGGAGACCATGGACGTGGTCCGGATGGTGCTGGCCGGCCAGGTGCAGCGCGAGCTGGTGGGCCTGCTCAACGGGCACGGCCCGTTCGCCGTCGGCATGACCGGTGAGGACGCGCACACCATGACCGCCGTCAAGCGGTACGCGGTGGTGGACGGCGAGCAGGTGGACATCGGCCTGGTCGGCGACATCGTCAACATCGAGGCGGGCGCGGTCAAGGCGCTGATCGGCGACGGGCGGATCCCGGTGATCTCCAGCATCGCCCGCGGCGAGGACGGCCACGTCTACAACATCAACGCCGACACCGCGGCCGCCGCCCTGGCCGCCGCGCTGGGCGCCGAGATGCTGGTGGTGCTCACCGACGTGGAGGGCCTCTACCAGGACTGGCCGGCCTCCGACGACGTGATCAGCCAGCTCAGCGCCACCGAGCTGGAGGCCATACTGCCCACCCTGGCCAGCGGGATGCTGCCGAAGATGGAGGGCTGCCTGCGCGCGGTGCGCTCCGGCGTGGGTACCGCGCGCGTGCTGGACGGGCGGGTGCCGCACAGCCTGCTGTTGGAGATCTTCACCGACGAGGGGATCGGCACCATGGTCGTCCCGGACGACGAGCCGACCGTACTGGGGGGACTGGCGTGAGCAGCAACGAGGAACTGACGCAGCGGTACCGGCAGGCCTTCACCAACAACTACGGCACGCCCCGGCTGCCGCTGGTCGAGGGCAGCGGCGCGGTGCTGACGGACGCCGACGGCAACCGGTACCTGGACCTGGTCGGCGGCATCGCGGTCAACGCGCTGGGCACCGCCCACCCGGCGATCACCGCCGCGGTGACCGCGCAGATCGGCCGGCTCGGCCACATCTCCAACCTGTTCACCGCCGAGCCCACCATCGAGCTGGCCGAGCGGCTGCTCGCGCTGGACCCGCGCCCGGGCCGGGTGTTCTTCTGCAACTCCGGCACCGAGGCCAACGAGGCCGCCTTCAAGATCAGCCGGCTGACCGGGCGGACCAGGCTGGTCGCCCTGGACGGCGCCTTCCACGGCCGGACCATGGGCGCCCTCGCGCTGACCGGCCAGCCCGGCAAGCAGGCCCCGTTCCTGCCGCTGCCCGGCGAGGTGACCCACGTCGCCTTCGGTGACGTCGAGGCGCTGCGGGCCGCGGTGACCACCGAGACCGCGGCCGTGGTGCTGGAGCCGATCCAGGGCGAGAACGGCGCGCTCCCGCTGCCGGCCGGCTACCTCGCGGCGGCCCGCGAGATCACCCGGGCCACCGGCACCCTGCTGATCCTGGACGAGGTGCAGACCGGCATCGGCCGCACCGGGCACTGGCTCGCCCACCAGGCCGAGCCGGGCGTCGAGCCGGACGTGGTCACGCTGGCCAAGGGCCTGGGCGGCGGCCTGCCGATCGGTGCGGTGGTCTGCTACGGCGCGGCCGCCGAGCTGCTCCAGCCCGGCCAGCACGGCACCACCTTCGGCGGCAACCCGGTGGTCGCGGCGGCCGCGCTGGCGGTGCTGGACACCATCGAGTCCGAGGGCCTGCTGACCCAGGTCACCAAGGTGGGGGACCGGCTGCGCAGCGGCGTCGAGGCGATCGGCCACCCGCTGGTCTCCCACGTGCGCGGCGCCGGGCTGCTGCTCGGCATCGTGCTCACCCGGCCGGTCGCGGCCCAGGTGCAGGCGGCCGCCCAGCGGGCCGGCTTCCTGGTGAACGCCGCGGTCCCGGACGCCGTCCGGCTGGTCCCCCCGCTGGTCCTGACGGAGCAGCAGGCGGACGAGTTCCTGGCCGCCCTGCCCGCGGTCCTGGCCGAGGTCGAGCGCGAACTCGCGGCCGACCAGGGCTGAGCACCGAGCACGATCCCGGCGGGTCGCCCTGCGGGGCGACCCGGCCGCGCATACCGACCGATCGTCCGGAAGAATCATCATCATGACCGTTCCCCCAGCCGACCAGCCCGCCGGCGGTGCGACCCCGCAGGTCCCGCAGACCCGCACCGCCCGGCACCGGCGGATCGTGGACCTGCTGACCCGTCAGCCCGTGCGCTCACAGAGCCAGTTGGCCAAGCTGCTGGCCGACGACGGGCTGGTGGTCACCCAGGCCACGCTCTCCCGCGACCTGGACGAGCTGGGGGCGGTCAAGATCCGCAACCGGGACGGCGCGCTGATCTACGCCGTCCCCGCCGAGGGCGGTGACCGCACTCCGCGGGCGCCGATGGGGGAGTCGGCCAGCGAGGGGCGGATGGCCCGGCTGGCCGGCGAACTGATGGTGTCGGCCACCGCCTCGGGCAACCTGGTGGTGCTGCGCACCCCACCGGGCGCGGCCCAGTTCCTCGCCTCGGCGATCGACACCGCCGAGGTCTACGAGATCATCGGAACCATCGCCGGCGACGACACGGTGCTGCTGATCAGCCGCGACCCGGCCGGCGGCCAGGCCCTGGCGGACCACCTGATGCAGCTGGCCCAGGCCCGCACCGAGCGCTGAGCGCCCGGCGCCCGGTGCGCGCAGCCGGAGTGGGCCCGACCGGCCGGATCCGGCCATTCTGAGGTGAACCCTTCAACGCTCGGCGCGCTCCGTACCCGCCGGGGTTAGGTTCTGTGACGGAACGTTGGTTGCCCCGGGCAACAGGCTCGGGGCGCCCCTCCCGCCTGCGCTCAGGAGGAACCCCGTGCACGTGACCGTCGACCAGGACCGCTGCTGCAGCTCGGGCCAGTGCGTGCTGACCGCCCCCACCGTGTTCGACCAGAGCGACGAGGACGGTCTGGTGGTCCTGCTCCAGGACCGCCCCGCCCCCGAGCTGGCCGCCAAGCTGCGCACCGCCGCCGCGCTCTGCCCCGGCGGTGCGATCACCCTGGCGGAGGTGGCCCGGTGACCACCGCCGAACAGCTCGGCCTGCCCGCCCCGCGCCCCGCCGGCTGCCCGTTCGACCCGCCCCCCAACCACCGGCGCGCGAGCGCCCGGTTCAGCCTCTGGGACGGCAACCCCTGCTGGCTGCTGACGGACTACCAGCAGATCCGCACCGTGCTGATGGACCGTCGGTTCAGCGCCGACGCCCACCACCCGACCTTCCCGTTCACCAACCCGGTGGCGCGCGAGGTGATCGCCACCCGCAAGCAGAGCTTCCTGCGGATGGACGACCCCGAGCACAGCCGACTGCGCCGGATGATGACCACCGACTTCCTGATCAAGAAGGTGGACGCGCTGCGCCCGCGGATCCAGCGGATCGTGGACCAGACGCTGGACGAGATGATCGCCACCGGCTCGCCCGCCGACCTGGTGGCCCGGTTCGCGCTGCCGGTCCCCTCGCTGGTGATCTGCGAACTGCTCGGGGTGCCCTACGCGGACCACGAGTTCTTCCAGGAGCAGGGCCGGCTGCTGCTGGACACCAGCCAGCCGCTGGGGGTCCCGCAGCAGGCCATGGACGCGCTCACCGGATACCTGGCCGAGGTGGCCGCCGCCAAGCAGGGCGACCCGGACGGCGTCATCGCCAAGCTGGCCGCCCGCGGGGATCTGACGCCCGAGGAGGTCGCGGCCAACGGCGTGCTGCTCCTGCTGGCCGGCCACGAGACCACCGCCAACATGACCTCGCTGTCCACCGTCGCCCTGCTGCGCCACCCGGCCCAGGCCGAGCGGCTGCGCCAGGACCCGGGCCTGATCCTCGGCGCGGTCGAGGAACTGCTTCGCTACCTGACCATCGTGCACACCGGCGTGCCCCGGGTGGCGCTGGAGCGGGTGGACCTGGGCGGCGGCGTGGTGGTCGAGGAGGGCGACGGGGTGCTCTGCGCGATCTCCACCGCCAACCGCGACCCGGAGCTGTTCGGCGACGCCGAGCAGTTGGACGTGGAGCGGGACGCCCGCCGCCACCTGGCCTTCGGCTTCGGTGTGCACCAGTGCCTGGGCCAGCCGCTGGCCCGGGCGGAGCTGCAGATCGCGCTGGGCACCCTGCTGCGCCGACTGCCCACGCTGCGCCTGGCGGTCCCCTTCGAGGAGCTCCGGTTCCGCACCGAGGCGCTGATCTACGGCCTGCACGAGCTGCCGGTCGCCTGGTAGCACCCGTCTCGGCGGGGGCGGCGGCCCGCTCGGGTGGCTGCCGCCCCCGGCTTTGATGCTTCATACGGTGTCATGCATACTTATGCCACCAGTGACCGTGTCGTACCCGAGGAGCCCCCGCGATGACTCTCGATCAGCCCGCCGACGTGCGCCTGTGGGGCGCCCGGTTCGCCGACGGCCCCTCCGAGGCACTGGCCAAGCTCTCCGCCTCGGTCCACTTCGACTGGCGGCTCGCCCCGTACGACATCGCCGGCTCCAAGGCGCACGCCCGGGTGCTGGCCAAGGCCGGGCTGCTGAGCGAGCAGGAGCTGGCCGGCATGCTGGCCGGCCTGGACCAGCTGCTGGCCGACGTGCAGGCCGGCACCTTCACCGGCACGGTGGCCGACGAGGACGTGCACACCGCGCTGGAGCGCGGCCTGCTGGAGCGCCTCGGCGCCGATCTCGGCGGCAAGCTGCGGGCCGGCCGGTCCCGCAACGACCAGATCGCCACCCTGTTCCGGATGTACCTGCGCGACCACGCGAAGACCATCGGCGCCCTGCTGCTCGACCTGCAGGAGGCCCTGGTCGGCCTGGCCGAGGCGCACCCGGACACCGCGATGCCCGGCCGCACCCACCTGCAGCACGCCCAGCCGGTCCTCTTCTCCCACCACGTGCTGGCCCACGTGCAGGCGCTGGGCCGGGACGCCGAGCGGCTGCGGCAGTGGGACACCCGTACCGCGGTCAGCCCCTACGGCTCCGGCGCGCTGGCCGGCTCCTCGCTGGGCCTGGACCCGCAGGCGGTCGCCGCCGACCTGGGCTTCGAGGGCGGCTCGGTGGGCAACTCGATCGACGGCACCGCCTCGCGCGACTTCGTCGCCGAGTTCGCCTTCGTCACCGCGATGATCGGCATCAACCTCTCCCGGATCGCGGAGGAGGTGATCATCTGGAACACCAAGGAGTTCGGCTTCATCACGCTGCACGACGCCTTCTCCACCGGGTCCTCGATCATGCCGCAGAAGAAGAACCCGGACATCGCCGAGCTGGCCCGGGGCAAGTCCGGCCGCCTGATCGGCAACCTGACCGGCCTGCTGGCCACCCTCAAGGCGCTGCCGCTGGCCTACAACCGGGACCTGCAGGAGGACAAGGAGCCGGTCTTCGACTCCTGCGACACGCTGGAGGTGCTGCTGCCCGCCTTCACCGGGATGATGGCCACCCTGACGGTGCACCGGGAGCGGCTGGAGGAGCTGGCCCCGGCCGGCTTCTCGCTGGCCACCGACATCGCCGAGTGGCTGGTCAAGCGCGGCGTGCCGTTCCGGGTCGCGCACGAGGTGGCCGGCGCCTGCGTCAAGGTCTGCGAGGGCCTGGGCATCGAGCTGTGGGACCTGACCGACCAGCAGTTCGCCGAGATCTCCCCGCACCTGACGCCCGAGGTGCGCGAGGTGCTCAGCGTGCACGGCGCGATCGGCGCCCGGGACGGCCGCGGCGGCACCGCGCCCAGTGCGGTCGCCCGGCAGCTGGCGGAGGTCAAGGCCGATCTCGCGGTGCAGCGGGAGTGGGTGGCCTGACTCCCCCGGATGGCGGGGCATCCGAGTGACTTCGGCCACGTGCGGCTGCGGGAAGGTTGAGAACAGCTGAAGGCTGGGTAGAGCGCTGGCGAACGTATCCGCACGATGGTTGCTGATACGGTCGAGCGCTACTCCCGGGCCGGGTCACCTCCTGGCCGGGACGACCTCCGGCAGGCCACCCGGCGCGGCAGACCAACTGGGTAACAGGCCCTCCACTGCGCGCGCCGGGCATCGACGATGGGAGGCCCCTGCACATGGGCATGAGCGTGATCATTTCGGATGCGACCGAGCAGGACACCGAGCAGATCCTCAAACTGCAGTACCTCGGCTACCAGAGCGAGGCCGAGCTCTACGGCGACTGGTCGATCGAACCGCTCACCCAGACCCTGGAGAGCCTGCGCGAGGAGTTGGCCGACCGTCAGGTGCTGGTGGCCCGGCTGGGCGACGAGGTGGTCGGCACCGTGCGCGGCTGGGTCGACGCCGACGGCACCGGCCGGATAAGCCGCCTGGTGGTCCACCCGCGGATGCAGGGGCACGGCCTGGGCGGCCGGCTGCTGCGCGCGGTCGAGGACCGCCTGGCCGCCGAGCACGGGGTCACCGTCTTCCAGTTGTTCACCGGCCACCGCAGCCTCGGCAACCTGCGGCTGTACGCCCGCCAGGGCTACCGCCAGGTCGAGGTGACCCCGGGCGGCGGTCGGCTGAGCTTCGTCACGCTGGAGAAGTCGCTCCCGCTGCCGCTGGCCACCGCGGTCTGAACCACTTGCGCCGAGGGCCCCGTCCGAACGGACGGGGCCCTCGGCGTTTTCCTTGGCAGGACTGGCTCGTGTCCGCAATGCGGACGTCAAGTCCTGAAAACTGGGATGCGCGCGGATCATCTGTTTTACTGGTTCTCATGACTGCGACGACGAGAGCCACCGCCACCGGCACCATGCCGGCAGGTGTGTCCGGCATGTGTTGTCGAATGTGTCGCCGCTGACCGGGAGCACCGTCCCCGTCGCCCCCCGCGCACCGCGCCCGTACTGAGCCGCCCGGCTCGGTCGACCGGCGCCCGTGCTGCCCACCGGCCATGATCGAACCGGCCGTCATCCTGTCCCGAATCGCCGTCAGGCACCGCTTCCGGCGTGCCCGAGCCGGCCGATTTGTGCTGGTTGCCCCGCAATATCCCCTCATGCAACGGAAAGCAGCTGTGATCACCACCAAGGACCTCACCAAGGTCTACACCTCGCGCGGCGGCCGGACCACCGCCCTGCGCGGCGTCGACCTGCACGTCCGCGAGGGCGAGGTGTACGGCGTCGTCGGCACCAGCGGCGCCGGCAAGAGCACCCTGATCCGCTGCGTCAACATGCTGGAGCGGCCCAGCTCCGGCACCGTCACGGTGGACGGGGTCGAGCTCACCGCACTGCCCGGCACCGAGCAGCGGGCCGGGCGCGAGCTGCGGGCGGCCCGGCAGCGGATCGGCATGGTCTTCCAGCACTTCAACCTGCTCGCCTCGCGCACCGTGCAGCAGAACGTCGAGCTGCCGCTGGAGATCCGCGGCCTGGACCGCACCGCGCGCCGCCGCCGGGCCGGCGAACTGCTGGAGCTGGTGGGCCTGGCGGACAAGGCGCAGAGCTACCCGAAGCAGCTCTCCGGCGGCCAGAAGCAGCGGGTCGGCATCGCCCGGGCGCTGGCCGGCGACCCCAGGGTGCTGCTCTCCGACGAGGCCACCTCGGCCCTCGACCCGCAGACCACCCGCTCGATCCTCCAGCTGCTGCGCCGGCTCAACCAGGAGCTGGGCCTGACCGTGCTGCTGATCACCCATGAGATGGACGTCATCAAGTCGGTCTGCGACTCGGCCGCGCTGATGCGCGAGGGCCGGATCGTGGAGGCCGGCCCGCTCACCGAGCTGATCGCCACCGACGGCTCGGCGCTGGCCCGCGAGCTCTTCCCGCTCAGCGAGTTCGGTGCCGGCCACGGCGGCAGCACGGTGGTGGAGGTCACCTTCCAGGGCGACAGCTCGGGCCGGCCGTTCATCTCCCAGCTGGCCCGCACCTACCAGATCGACCTCAACATCCTGGGCGCCGCGGTGGAGACGATCGGCGGCCGCCAGGTCGGCCGGATGCGGGTCGAACTGCCCGGCAGCCACCAGGACAACGTGGTCCCGATCGGCTACCTGCGCGAGCAGGGCCTGCAGGTGGACGTCCTGACCGAGAACGGAACGCTCGCATGACCTGGGACGAGATGCAGCCGCTGCTGCAGGACGCCACCGTCGAGACGTTGCAGATGGTCGGCATCGCCACCCTGGTCACGCTGCTGGTCGGGCTGCCGCTCGGGGTGCTGCTGGTGCTCACCGACAAGGGCGGGCTGCTGCAGAACCGACCCGTCAACAAGGTGGTGGGCGCGATCGTGAACGTGGGGCGCTCGCTGCCGTTCGTGATCCTGCTGGTCGCGCTGATCCCGTTCACCCGCTGGGTGGTCGGCACCTCGATCGGCTGGCAGGCCGCCACCGTGCCGCTGGCGATCGGGGCGATCCCGTTCTACGCGCGCCTGGTGGAGACCGCGGTGCGCGGGGTGGACGGCGGCCTGGTCGAGGCGGTGCACGCGATGGGCGGCTCCACCTGGGCCGTGGTCCGCAAGGTGCTGCTGCCCGAGTCGCTGCCCGCCCTGCTCTCGGCACTGACCACCACGGTGATCGCGCTGATCGGCTACTCCGCGACGGCCGGCACGGTCGGCGGCGGCGGCCTGGGAAACCTCGCCATCACCTACGGCTACATGCGCTTCGAGACCGGCTTCATGGTCGTGATCGTGATCGAGCTGGTGCTGCTGGTCACCCTGCTCCAGCTGGTCGGCGACTTCCTGAGCAAGCGGCTCGACCACTCCTGACGGCCCGCCACGGGCCCCACAGACCTCCGCCGCCCGCACCCGGGCGCGCGGCCCCTCACCACAACGGAGAAAGGCACTTTTCGTGCGTACCGTCCTGAAGTCCACCGTCGCAGTCCTCGCCGCAGCCGGCCTGACCGCCCTGGCGGCCTGCTCCTCGAGCTCCTCGAGCTCCTCCTCCACCAGCAGCGCCGACAAGCCGCTGGTCGTGGTCGCCAGCCCCACCCCGCACGCCCAGATCCTGAACTACATCAAGGACAACCTGGCGGCCAAGGCGGGCCTGAAGCTGACGGTCAAGGAGGTCACGGACTACACCCTGCAGAACCCCGCCGTGCAGGACGGCTCCGCCGACGCCAACTACTTCCAGCACCTGCCCTACCTGACCGACTTCAACAAGACCCACGGCACCAGCGTCGTCCCGGTGGAGAACGTCCACCTGGAGCCGCTGGGCGTCTACTCGAAGAAGGTCAAGCAGGTCGCCGACCTGGCCTCCGGCGCCTCGGTCGCGGTGCCCAACGACGCCACCAACGAGGGCCGCGCGCTCAAGCTGCTGGCCGACAACCAGGTGATCACCCTCAAGGACGGGGTCGGCACCGGCGCCACCGTGCGCGACGTCACCGGCAACCCGAAGAACCTCAAGTTCAAGGAGCTGGACGCCGCCCAGCTGCCGCGCGCGCTCTCCGACGTGGACGCCGCGGTGATCAACGGCAACAACGCGCTGGGCGCCGGCCTCAAGCCCGCCAGCGACGCGATCCTGCTGGAGAAGGCGGACGGCAACCCGTACGCCAACGTGCTCGCGGTCAAGAAGGGCAAGGAGAACGACCCCCGGGTGCAGAAGCTGGCCCAGCTGCTGCACTCCGACGAGGTGAAGAAGTACATCAACGACACCTTCCAGGGTTCGGTCATCCCGGCCTTCTGACCGGTTGTCCGGGCGGCCGTCCGACGGCCGCCGACCCGGACCTCGCAGGCCCCCGGCCCCGCCGCACTCCGCGGCGGGGCCGGGCGCCGTTTGGGCGAACTGACGCTGCGTCGGCCCTGCGACAGCGGCTCCGGCGCACGAGGCGTAACGTTGGGCCACGACCCGGCGAGGAGAGACGGTATGCCAGCGAGCTTCCCCGAGACCGCGATCAGCACCGAACGGCTGCTGCTGCGCCCTCTGGAGGAGGGCGACGCGCCCGAGCTGGTCGCGATGATGGCCGACGAACTGGTCCTCAGCTGGACCGACGTGCCGCAGCCCTACACCGTGGCGCACGCCCGCGCGTGGGTGCGCCAGCAGGCCCCGGCCGGCCGGCTGGCGGGCCGCGGCATCAGCTTCGCCATCACCGAGCACCTGACCCAGCGCCTGGTCGGCACCGTCGAACTGCGGCACACCGACTGGCGGCTGCGCAGCACCGAGGCCGCCTACGTCACCGCCCCCTGGGCCCGCGGCGAGGGCTACGCCGTCGAGGCGCTGCTCGGGGTGGCCCAGTGGCTCTTCGAGGACCGCGGCTTCCACCGGCTGGAACTGCGCACCGCGGCCGGCAACACCGCTGCCCAGCAGGTGGCGCAGAAGATCGGCTGCATCAGCGAGGGCGTGCTGCGCAGTGCCTGGATAGTGCGCACCGGCGAGGTCGGCTCGGCGGGGGAGGAGAGCCGCAGCGACCTCATCGTGTGGAGCCTGCTGCCCGAGGACCTCGAACCGGCCCCCGTGCCGTACCGCTCCGGGTACGCACTGCACGACTGAGCCCGGCGTGGGCGGGGAGACACCTGACGGCGCAACACGAACGGCGGGTCAAGATCGCCGGGAGCGGCGGCCGGGCGGGCCCACCCGGTACCCTCGGGCTGGCTGGAACATTGACGGCGGGGGACGGCGGGCGGGGGCCCCGGCTGCACGACACAGGGAGAGCAGCGGCGATGGCTGACCGGATCACGGTCATCGGGTGGGACGGGACGCCGCTGACGGAGGCGGCCGCCGCCGCGCTCGGCGCGGCGACCTTGGTGGCGGGGGCGCCGTACCAGTTGAGCGCGCTCCCCGTCCCGGCCGGCGCCGAGCGGATCGCGCTCGGCAGCGTGGAGTCGGCGGCCCGGCGGATCGTCGAGCACCGCGGCGCGGTGGTGGTGGTCGCCGAGGGCGACCCGGGCTTCTTCGGCGTGGTGCGCACGCTGCGCCGCCCCGAGTACGGGCTGGAGTTGGAGGTGCTGCCGGCGGTCTCCTCGGTGGCCGCCGCCTTCGCCCGGGCCGGCATGCCCTGGGAGGACGCCCAGGTGGTCAGCACCCACGGCGGCCGGCTGCGCCGGGCGGCCAACGTCTGCCGGGCCCACTCCAAGGTCGCCGTGCTCACCAGTCCCGACGCCGGGCCCAGCGAACTGGCCCTGGTGCTGCGCGGGGTGCACCGCACCTTCGTGGTCTGCGAGGGGCTCGGCACCGAGGAGGAGGACGTCACCGTGCTCACCTCGGACCGGGTCCCCGACCACGACTGGCGCGACCCCAACGTGGTGCTGGTGCTCGGCGGCTCCACCCCGAACCCGCCGGCGGACGCCACCGCCGGCTGGCTGGCCGGCCGCCCGGTCGGCTACCCGCCGGCCGAGCGCAGCTGGGCGCTGGAGCCCGAGGCCTACGACGACGAGGGGCAGACCACGCTCAGCGCGCAGACCCGCGCGGTGGTGCTGGCCCACCTCGGCCCGGGCCCGGGCGACCTGGTGTGGACGGTGGGCGCGGGCACCGGCGCGCTCGCGGTGGAGGCGGCCCGGTTCGGCGCGGCGGTGGTGGCGGTCGAGGAGTCGGCGGCCACCTGCGCCCGGATCGCGGTCAACGCCCGCCGGTACGGGGTCGAGCTGGAGACCGCCGCCGGGCGGGCCCCCGAGGTGCTCGGCGAACTGCCCGAACCGGACGCGGTGGTGGTGGAGCGCGGCGGCGCGGAGGTGGTGGCCGCGGTGCTGACCAGGCGCCCGAGCCGGCTGGTCGCCTGGACGGTGTCCGCCGTGGAGGCCGAGGAGATCCGGGCCGCGATGGCCGCCGCGGGCTACAAGGCGGGGGGCAGCTTCCTGCAGTCCGCGCCGCTGGACCTGGCCGACGGGGTGGTCGCCGGGGGCGCGCAGAGCGGATACCTGCTGTGGGCCGAGAGCTGACCGGTCGGTCAAAGTCGACTTTGCCGACAGGTAGTCTGACGGTCTGACTGGCACCCCGGTCAGGGGGTGGCTGCCGTGCCGACGTGGCGCAACCCACATGCCGTTCGGTACGTCGGCATTCGACTGACACGCGCCCGACCGGGAGAATGTCCCGGTGTCCGGGCCGGTCGTGCCGGATGCCCAGGGCTGTCGTTGTCTCAGGTGACGGTGCCCGATCCCCCCTTGCCCGTACGGGTGACCCGCTCGCGCGGGAGACGGGTGGGGCCGGGTCGGCCACCGCGACCGGGCGGCCCGCAGGGTGGACGTGGGGTGGGCCGGCACGCGGCTCCGTCCCGGGAGCGGGCGGTGCGCCCTGGTCGGCGACCGGGGCGCCAAGGACGCGCAAGCGGCCTGGAAGGAGTATGAGATGACCGACGGCGGTCAGATCCCCAGCGAGGGTCAGCCGGAGCACCTGCTCCCCGAAGCCGGGAGCAACCCGGCGCAGGGAGGTGGCGGGTGGGGCACGGTCCCCGTCGGCCAGGGCGGCCCGGTGGCGGCTTCCGGCCCGGTCTACCACTTCATCGACCAGCCGGACGACGAGGACGACCTGCTGCTGATGCCCGGTCCGCAGGGCTCGTGGAGCGACGGCGCCACGCCGGCCGCGCCGCTGGACGAGGCGCTGCTGCCCGGGGGCGGGTTCGCGCCGCTGGGCTACCCGGCCGCCGGCGAGGGCGCGCCCGTCGCGCCGCCGGCCCAGGTGCCGGGGGCGCCCGTGCCCGTGGCGGCCGAGGCCGTGGTCGCGCCGACCGGTGTGCTCGGTGCGCCCGTGGGTGCGGTGCCGCCCGGTGCTGCCGTGCCCTCCGCGCCGGCGGTCGCGCCCGCGCAGTCGGTCCCGCTCGCGCCGCCCGTGCCGCTCGGCGCGCCCGCGCAGCCCGTACCGTCCGCGCCGTCCGCCGAGCCGGTGGCCGCCGCGCTCGCGGTGGCCGTCGCGGAGCAGCCGCCCGGCACGCCGGTCGAGCCGTCCTGGCCGCCGTTGGAGCCGCCGGCGGTCGCCGCGGTCACCGAGCTGCCGCTCGCGCAGGCGCAGCAGGCTGCCGCGCAGCAGGTCCGCCGTCCGCTGCACGCCGGTCCGCCGATCCCGGACCCCTCGCTGATGACCGGTCAGGTGCCGGTCCGTTCGCTGGCCGACCGCGGCCCGTCCGCGCCCGGCGGCACGCCGCCGCACGGTGTGCCCGTGGTCGCGGTGCCGGCCCAGATGGCGCCGGTGGAGCTGGTCGCCGCCGCGCCGCCGGTCGCACCGGTCGCACCGGCCCCCGTGGAGCAGCCGGTCGCGGTGCAGGTGCCGGCCCAGGCCGTCGCCGCCGAGGCCGTTGTCGACGCGCCGTCAACTCCGGTCGAGCAGGCTGCCCAGCCGGTGGCCCAGGCCGTCCCGGCGGCGGTCGAGCAGCCCGCCGACCAGGCCACCGCGGTCACCGCGCCGGCCCAGCCCGTGCCGCCCGCCGCACCGGCCCCCGCCGCACCGACCCCCGCCGCCCCTGCCCCGCAGGCCGGCCACCCGCGCCGGATCGCCGCCTTCCTGGCCGACCCGGCCCCGCTGGGCCTGGCCGTGGCGGAGGCGGTCGCCGAGCCGGTCACCGCCCCCACTGCCACCACTGCCGCCGTCACCGCTCCCGAGCCCGCCGCGGCGCCGGCCCCCGAGCAGCCCGCGGCCGCGACCGTGGCCGAGCCCGTCGCCCCCGCCGTCGAGGAGCCCGCCGCCCAGGTCCAGGTCCAGGTCCAGGCCGAGGCCGAGCACGCGCCCGCCGTCGAGCAGCCGCCCGCGGCCGAGGCAGTCGCCTCAGCCGTCGCCGAGGCAGCCGTCGCCGAGGCAGCCGTCGCCGAGGCAGTCGCCGTCGAGCCGGCCGCCGTCCAGCAGGCCGTCGAGCAGGCGCCCGCGCCCGTCGTGGAGACGCCCGCCGAGCCGGTCGCCGCCGCCCCGGCGCCGCCGGCCGAGGTCCCGGCAGCGCCCGAGCCGCCCGCCGAGGCGGCCGAGCCCGCCGAGCCCGAGGCCCCCCGCCCGCCCGCCGCCCCCGGCTACGAGGAGGCGATGCGCGAGGCCGTGCACCAGGTGATGCGCGAGCGCCGCGACATCCGCAACGGCTTCCGCCCCGACCCCGTCCCGCACGAGGTGCTGCTGCGCGTCCTGGAAGCCGCCCACACCGCCCCCAGCGTCGGCTACTCGCAGCCCTGGGACTTCGTGGTGATCCGCTCCGCCGAGACCCGCCGCAAGATGCACGAACTGGCGGCCCGTCAGCGCGACGCCTACGCCGACTCGCTGCCCAAGGGCCGGGCCAAGCAGTTCAAGGAAATCAAGATCGAGGCCATCCTCGACACCCCGGTGAACATCGTGGTCACCGCCGACCGCACCCGCGGCGGCCGGCACACCCTGGGCCGGCACACCCAGCCGCAGATGGCCCCGTACTCGGCCGCCCTCGCGGTGGAGAACCTCTGGCTGGCGGCCCGCGCCGAGGGCCTGGGCGTCGGCTGGGTGAGCTTCTTCGACGAGGAGGAGATGGTCCGCGAGCTCGGCCTGCCCGAGCACCTGGACGTGGTCGCCTACCTGTGCGTCGGCTACGTGGACGCCTTCCCGGACGAGCCCGAGCTGCAGCAGCAGGGCTGGGCCAAGAAGCGCCCGCTCGCCTGGGTGGTGCACGAGGAGCAGTACGGCAACCGCGCGCTGCCCGGCGAGGAGCCGCACAGCCTGCTCTCCGACACCCTGCGCACCATCCGCCCGCTGGACGCCAAGGCGCTCGGCGAGGCCTGGGACCGCCAGAAGCGGATGACCAAGCCGGCCGGCTCGCTCGGCATGCTGGAGATCATCTCCGCCCAGCTGTCCGGCCTGTCCCGCAAGTGCCCGCCGCCGGTCCCCGAGCCCGCCTGCGTGGCGATCTTCGCCGGCGACCACGGGGTGCACGCCCAGGGCGTCACCCCCTGGCCGCAGGAGGTCACCGCGCAGATGGTGGCCAACTTCCTGGCCGGCGGCGCGGTGGTCAACTCCTTCGCCGCCCAGGTCGGCGCCGAGGTCTGCGTGGTGGACGTGGGCGTGAAGGCCGAGCTGCCGGAGGCGATCCAGCAGGGCCGCACCACCGGCCTGCTGCCGCGCAAGGTCAAGCCGGGCACCGACGACATGACCCAGGGCCCGGCGATGAGCCGGGAGGAGGCGCTCAAGGCGCTGGAGGTCGGCATCGAGACCGCCCGCGACCTGGTCGCGGCCGGCAACAAGATCCTGATCACCGGCGACATGGGCATCGCCAACACCACCGCCTCGGCGGCGCTGATCTCGGTGATCACCGGCGCCGACCCGGCCGAGGTGACCGGGCGCGGCACCGGCATCGACGACGAGACGCACGCCCGCAAGGTCGAGGTGGTCCGCCGCGCGCTGGAGCTGCACCGCCCGGACCCGGCCGACCCGATCGGCGTACTGGCGGCCGTCGGCGGCCTGGAGCACGCGGCGATCGCCGGCTTCCTGCTCGGCGCCGCCTCGCTGCGCACCCCGGTGATCCTGGACGGTGTGATCGCCGGCTCGGCGGCCCTGGTCGCCAAGGCGATCGCCCCCGAGGTGCTGGCCGCCTGCATCGCCGGCCACCGCTCCGCCGAGCCCGGCCACCAGGCCGCGCTGGCCAAGCTGGGCCTGCGCCCGCTGATCGACCTGGACCTGCGGCTGGGCGAGGGCACCGGCGCGCTGCTGGCCCTGCCGCTGGTGCAGAGTGCGGCCCGGGCGATGCACGATGTAGCCACCTTCGACTCCGCCGGGGTCACCGAGAAGGGCTGAGCCCCGCCGCTCCACCCCCCGTACCGGCCCGAGGGCGCGCCGGTACGGGGCACGTCGCTACCCGAAAACCCTCACCGCCCCCCAGGAGCACCTCCCGATGAACGCGCCCAACCCGCACCCCTCCACCGAGGGCCGGACCCCCTACCCCGTCGGCCTGCTGCTGGCCGGCCGCCGCGTGGTGGTGGTCGGCGGCGGCCAGGTGGCCCAGCGCCGGCTGCCCGCGCTGATCGCCGCCGGGGCCATGGTCGAGCTGGTCTCGCCCAGTACCACCCCCGCCGTGCAGGGGATGGCCGACGCGGGCGAGCTGACCTGGCACCGGCGCGGCTACGCCGACGGCGACCTCGAGGACGCCTGGTACGTGCTGGTGGCCACCGACGAGCCCGCGGTGAACGAGGCGGTCAGTGCCGAGGCCGAGCGGCGCCGGATCTTCTGCTCGCGCAGCGACGACGCGGCCGCGGCCACCGCTTGGACCCCGGCCAGCGGCCAGGACGGCGCGGGCACCACGGTCGCCGTGCTGACCGGCGACCCGCGGCACTCGGCCGCACTGCGCACCGCCGTCGTGGAGGCCCTGCGGGACGGCACGCTGAGCGCGCGTCAGTACCGCAAGCGGGCCGCCGGGGTGGCACTGGTCGGCGGCGGCCCGGGCGACCCGGACCTGATCACGGTGCGCGGACGCCGCCTGCTGGCCGACGCCGACGTGGTGGTGGCCGACCGGCTGGCCCCGCGCGAGCTGCTCGCCGAGCTGCCGCCGCACGTGGAGGTCGTCGACGCCTCGAAGATCCCGTACGGGCGTTTCATGGCCCAGGAGGCGATCAACCAGGCCCTGATCGAGCACGCCAAGGCGGGCAAGTTCGTGGTCCGGCTCAAGGGCGGCGACCCCTACGTGTACGGGCGCGGCGGCGAGGAACTGCTGGCCTGCGCCGAGGCGGGCATCCCGGTCACCGTGGTGCCGGGCATCTCCAGCTCGATCAGCGTGCCGGCCGCGGCCGGGATCCCGGTCACCCACCGCGGGATGACCCACGAGTTCACCGTGGTCTCCGGCCACGTCGGCCCGGACGACCCGCGCTCGCTGGTCAACTGGGAGGCGCTGGCCGGGATGACCGGCACGCTGGTGCTGCTGATGGCCGTGGACAAGATCGGCGCGATAGCCGCCCGCCTGGTGGCCGCCGGCCGCGGCGCCGACACCCCGGTCGCGGTGGTCCAGGAGGGCACCACGGCCGGCCAGCGGCGGATCGACGCCACCCTCGGCACGGTGGCCGGGGTGGTCGCCGCCGAGCAGGTCCGCCCGCCGGCCGTGATCGTGGTCGGCGAGGTGGTCCACGTGCTCGACCCCGCCACCCGTCCCGCCCAGTAGGGGTTCTCGTGTCCCAGCCCAGCACCGTGACCGACCCCCGCGACCTGCGGCTCGCCGACTACACCGACCTGACCGACGTCGAGCTGCGGCGCCGCCGCGAACCCGCCGAGGGGCTGTTCATCGCCGAGGGGGAGAAGGTGATCCGGCGGGCCCTGTCGGCCGGCTACCGGATGCGGTCGATGCTGCTCACCGCCAAGTGGCTGGATGTGATGGCGGATCTGATCGCCGCCACCGAGGCCCCGGTGCACCTGGTCGAGCCGGCCTTGGCCGAGCAGGTCACCGGGTACCACGTGCACCGCGGCGCGCTCGCCTCGATGGAGCGCAAGCCGCTGCCGGCCGCCGCCGAGGTGCTGGCCGGTGCGCGCCGGGTGGCGGTGCTGGAGGGGCTGGTGGACCACACCAACCTGGGCGCGATCTTCCGCAGCGCGGCCGCGCTCGGCATGGAGGCGGTGCTGCTCTCGCCGGACTGCGCCGACCCGCTGTACCGACGGGCCGTCAAGACCTCGATGGGCGCGGTCTTCTCGGTGCCGTACGCGCGCCTGGACCCGTGGCCGTCCTCGCTCGAGGTGCTGCGCGCGGCCGGCTTCGAGCTGCTCGCCCTGACCCCCGCCGAGGGGTCGGTCACGCTGGCCGAGGCGGCCGCGCACCAGCTGCCCAGGGCGGCCCTGATGCTCGGCGCCGAGGGCGACGGCCTCACCCCGCAGGCGCTGGCCGCCGCCACCCGGCGGGTCCGGATCCCGATGTCGCTGGGCATCGACTCGCTCAACGTGGGCGCGGCGGCCGCCATCGCCTTCTACACCGTCCACCCGGGCTGACCCGCCGTCACCACGGGCGCTCCCGGTCGCGCGCCCAGCTGGTCCAGGCGGCAACCCAGAGCTCGCGCAGCCGGGTGAGCCGCTCCGCGGGCAGGTACTGCTGGGCGGCCCAGTAGCGCTCCCAGAGCGCCTGGGCCGCTTCGCTGTCCACCGGCTGGCGCAGCCCGACGTGGCGCAGCAACTCCTCCAGCGCGGCGGTGCGCGGCCCGTCCGGCTCGGTGAACCACGGCACCTGGCGGCGCAGTTCGGCCAACTGCCCGACCAGCGAGGCGATCAGCCGCTCGGCCCGCTCCACCCCGCAGCCCAGCGCCCGGTCCAGCTCGGTGACCGCCCGCCGCCCCAGCGCCCGGTAGGCCGGCCCGGCGTCCGGCGCGCCGGGCAGGAAGGTCTCCAGGAAGGCCCGCACCGCCGCGATCCCGTGGGCGGGCGCCAGTTCCGGCTCGGGCCGGGCCCAGGGCTCGGCGGTGGCCAGCCGCACCAGCCGGCTCTGCCCGCCCAGGTAGGGCCGCAGGTCGCGGACCGGCCCGGTCTCCACGTCCAGTGGTTCCACGCCCCGGCCGAGCACCGTGACGGCCTGCCCGTCCGACCGCAGCGCCAGCGCCCAGACCCGGCCGACCCGGCACACCTCGCCGACCGCCGCCGGGCCGGCCGGCAGCGGCTGGTACTCCGGCTGCGACCACGAGCCCCGCTCCAGCAGGCGCTCGCGGCGCAGCTCGCCCAGCAGGTCGGCGCGCTCCACCGCGCTGCCCGGCGCCCGGGTGGTCACCGCCAGGAAGGCCGCGCCCGGCTCCTGCAGCTCGCCGTAGACCAGCTGGACCGCCACCGTCTCGCCGTCCCTGGTCTCCCACCTGGCCAGCCGGGCCGGCATCAGCACCGGTCTGTGCAGCCCGTGCACCGGGTAGGGCGGGCGAGCGGCGAACTCGCCCAGCGCGTAAAGCTGTTCGGCCGCACCAGCGGACTCCGAAGGTATCCGGTCCATGCGCAGAGTCTCTCATTGCTCACGCAGCGTCAGAAGGGTGCGGCACCAACTGTCGTACGTCGTGGCATGTTCGCGCCGCAGGCCCTGGGGCGGCGCAGGCGGCGGATCAGCCGCCGATGCCGCCCGAGATGCCGGCCCCCGGCCAGGACTCGTCCAGCGTGCCGTCCGCCCGCACCGCGTACCGGGTGGTGGTGGTCGCCCCGGTCTGGGTGACCCGCTCCTCGCGGGTCAGCGCGCCCTCGTCCAGCCGCCAGGTGGCGGTGGACTGCGGGTCGGCCGCCGAGCTGCGGGCGGTCAGCAGGGTGGGGGAGTCCGGGGTGAAGGCGAACAGCTCCACCAGGTCCACCGGCACCGACCCGTCGGTGCGGCGCAGCACCACCAGCTCGGCCTGGGCTCCCCGGTACCGGGCCGGCAGCACCGCGGTGAGCGCGACCTGCGGACTGCCGGCCGAGCGCCCGTCGTGCAGCTGGACGGCCGGCCCGCCGGACGGGTCCGGGTAGCTGCGGTTCGGCCAGTCCACCGGCGGCACCGGCCCCGGCGCGGGCCCGAACCCGGCGGGCAGCGGCGCACCGCCCGCCCCGCCGCTGGTCCGCGCGGCCGGCGCCGCCGGAGCCGAGGGCTGCACCCCGTCCGCCGACAGCCCGATCGCCGGACCGGCCGCGCCGACCTGCTCGCCCGCACTCGCCGCGGCAGGGGGCGCGGCCGGCGGCCGCCCCTGCGCGTGCCGGTTCTGGCAGCCCTGGGCCGCCGCGATCACCAGCGCCACCCCGAGGGTGACGGTCACGAAGACCACCAGCCGCTGGCGCCGCAGCCGCCGCCTGGCGTCCAGCTTCCGGACGCCGGGGCGACCCGGCAGCGGGGTCTGCTGCCGCTCCCGACCCGCCGGGCGGGCCCCCGGGACGGTGGGCCCGGGTTCCGGCTGCGAACCCTGGCGCGGGCCGGCCGCCGGCCGGGGCTGCGCCTGCACGGGGCCGCCGGCTGCCGGGCCCGGCTGCGAACGGGCGAACCTCGGCTGGCCGAGCGCCCGCGCCGCGTCCGACTCCCGGGCCACCCGCTCGGCCCGGGACACCTCGCGGGCC
>NZ_PYBW01000080.1 GCF_003205575.1 Streptomyces tateyamensis | reverse complement strand
TTCCGATCCGCCGCCTGGCCGCCACCTGTCCGGAGACAGTCGACGCAGTCTTCCGGAAGCTGCTGCGCAAGCCCGGATTCACCTGGACCGAGCACGGCGAGGCCCTGCTACGCCGACGCAAGCCCTGGTACTACGAGCAGGAACCCCGCCCCGGCGTATCCGTGATCGGCGAGCGCCTCAACGAGCTCGCCGCTGGCGGCGGACGGCGAAAGCTCACGAGAGCGCGGCGCCTCTCGGCGGCCTCATCCGGGTGAAATGCTGGCGAGCCTGATGCCCGTACGGGACGATGAAGTAGCGTCGGATCGTCGGCTGGAGCCAAGGAGGTGCCGCATGTCGTACGAGCCCAAGCTGGCTGCCGCGTTGTCCGGTGCGACTCTGCGGCAGCTGTCGCACTGGCGGCGGGCCGCCGGCGAACGCGGCGCTGTCCTCGTGCCGGAGATCTCGGCGTCTCGTCCGATCCTCTACTCCTTTCGCGACGTGGTCGCCCTGCGAGCCTGTGTCCGCCTTCGCGAGGAGGCATCCCTGCAGAAGATCAGACGGGCGCTGAGCACGTTGCGCGAGGGCCTCGACGAACGTGAACACCTCTCGGCCTACCGACTGGTCGCGGGCGGTGACACGATCTACCTGGCAGACCCGGAGCACGCAGTGGACCTCGTGCGGAGCAAGGGCAATGTCGTCATCCACGACATGGTGGACGTGCTTGCGCCTTTCTACCGTGGTGGTCGACGAATCCCGGACCTCCTTGAACCCCGGCCGCACGTGTCCATCGACCCTGCCGTGCGAGGCGGTGAGCCGGTCGTCGAGGGGACACGCATCCCGGCGACGGAGGTCGCCGCTCTCCTGAGGGACGGCGTGCCACCTGAGCAGATCGGCGACTACTACCCGGGCGTGACAGCAGAGGCAGCGCGCGACGCAGCGGACTTCGCCGACTATGTCGACAGTTACGAGGATGCGGAAATCCGGCAGGCAGCGTCTTGAAGCTGCTGCTCGACGAGAATGTGCCGCTCCCCATGGCACGGATCGTGCGGCTGCTCCTGAAACACCACGTCGTCGAGCACGTGGCCGAACTCAGCGGCTGGGCGGGAACCAGGGATGTTGACCTCTACGCCCGTGCGGCAGCGGACGGCTTTCAGGTCGTTGTCACGAATGACACGAAGCAACTGAGCCGCCCACTCGAGGTGGTCGCCATCGCCGAGTCGGGCCTGCATCGCATCGAGTACCGCCAGAATCACAAGCACGGTGGGTTGGTGGGTCTCGGTGCGGCCATCGCCACTGTGTGCGCCGGTCTGCCCCATGCCTTGGCTGAACTCGACCAGGCGGACAGCCAGCGCCTGATCTCGCTGAATGCGGTCGACCCGTCCCAACAGAGCCGCTTGCGGATCGTGGATCCTGCCAGCGCCCCGCCCAAATTCTGGCCCACCGACTCACAGGGATAGGGGCATCAGGAGCTGAACCGGCGGAACATCGCAGGTCAGCAATGCGATAGGTGAAAAAGGATTGACCGAGGTTACGAGAGTTCCCAGGCGGATCCGCTCGGTGGCGCAGGCAGCCGCCGTCAACGTCGGGACCGCCCCGAACCAGGCCTCCTCCCGGAACGACCGCCAGGACAGGTGGTCGTAGGTGTACGCGGCATGGAACTTCAGCCCGCCGCCAGATCTTCTGTCCCTCGGCCCACCGGTGGATGGGGAGGATCACTGTGCTCAGACGCATGGCTCCGACCCTACGGGAGCGGTCGTCGTGAGCCCTGGTCATCAAGGCAGGCCGCACCCGAGGATCAGTAGCGGCTCATGTGCGGCATCGCCTTCTCGGCAAGATCGATGATCGCCTGTGCCTTCGGCAGATCGCCGCTCACCTCTTCGGGGGTGATGGCCGGGGCTTCGGCAGACCGGTACTCGCTCTCTCCCCCGGCCTTCGGCCGGGAGGTGCCCCCATCGGCGGATCCGCATGCGGCTGAACGGTCGCAGGACTCCGCCCAACGGCGGGTCGAGCTGCGCCTTCACCGTCTCGTACACAGCGACATGGCCACCCCTGCTCGTGGCACGGAGACCCTGGTTCATCAAGACCGCCGCAAGCGCCTTGCGCGCGGCGTCGTACGCGAGGCTGTACGCGCCGACCGGGTCGACGTCGAGGAGCAGCTTCGCAGAGGCCAGGTGCTGCCGCGCCTGAGTCAACTCCGCCTGGGCATGCTCCGCAGACGCCGGCACCCTCTCGACCTCACGTCGTTGGATCAGGTCGTCAACGGTCGCACGGCCCTGTTCCCAGCGGTTCACGCGCCATCCTCCTTGTGCAGCGTCAGGCGGACCAGCGGTCGCTCGCGAACCGAGGTGAGGAACGGTTCGGCGCTCTCCGAGGCCCAGGCCAGCGGGGAGATGCGGTGGACGTTGACCTCCCGGTGCAGCTCTCGCGACGCCTGCTCGGCGACGTCGAAAAGCTCGTCCGGGTCGGGCTGCCCGACGACCAGGACATCGACATCTCCTGGGATCGGACCGGGCTCCCCCTCGTAACGGGCCGCCCACGAACCGTAGATGTATGCCTCCTCGACTCCGTCGAGAGTCGAGAGGATCACCGTGAGTCGAGGTGGCGGAGCTGGCAAGCTCGCGCAGCGACCGGTCCCCCACCCGGCTGCCCCACGGGTCGCCGGCGAGATGCGCCTCCCGCACCTGCGCGAGTAACTGCTGTGGTCCGCCAACCCTGCCTTCGTCAGGGGCTGTGGCACAGCCCCCGCACCGATCAACCCGATCGAGCGTAGTACCCCTGATCCGCCGCCACTGTCCGGGGCGATGGCGATAGCCTGCCCCCGCAGTACACCGTCGTCTGTCTCCGCGAAGGTCCGCCATGTCACCCGTGTCCCGCAACCGCAGGTCGAACACCAAGAAGCAGCAGGGCAACAAGAAGCGTTCGGGCAACCCGGCGTCCCCGAAGAACATCCCCACCCCGCGCGAGCCGCTGGACCTGTCGGGCCTCCGCGCCGGCAACCCCTTCGGGGATCCATCCGGCCTGTCGTTCCTGCAGCGCCTCGCGGGCGCGGGGTCGGCACGACCTGACTGGTTCGGGCCGTCCATCGAAGGCATCCTCGACGAAGCCGAGGTGTTGCTCGACGCCCAGGGCCCGCGTCAGCTGGAGGACATGACGGCTCGCCTGCTGGGAGCTCACGTCCACAAGGCCGTCCAGGACGAGCACTCCCTCTTCCTCGGCAACTGGGTCGAGGAACTGATCGCCGTGGCGGAGCGACGGGCCCGGCTGCCGGTCGCCGGGGCGCCCGGCAGCCGGGCCGCCAACCTGCTCCTGCACGGCCTGACTTCGGTCGGCTCACCCGCGGTCGCGCACATGGCGGACGCAGCACTGTCCCGGCTGCAACCGGTCGTAAACGGCGCCGACAGCGGGGAGGACTGGCCGGACTGGCTCAACTCGGCAGCGAAGCCACTGATGACCGGAGACGTGTGGACGATGCGCGACGTGTACGGCTCACGGCTCGGCGTCATCGCGGCCACCAACTACCCGAACGGTGCCGACCCGGCTGTCTACCTCTTCGACATCGACGCCTGCGGCTTCGTCGTGCTCGCCGGAGGCGGCACCTTCGACGACGTGCAGCAGGCCGCCGCAGCCTGGCGCACCGCAGTCGGCGCGGCAGCCGCCGACTGCGTCCCGCAACCACTCGACAAGGCCCACACGGAAGCGCTGCGCTGCCTCATCGAGGTGGACCTGAGTGAGATCACCATCCGTGGGACGGAGTCGCGGGCGGTGTGGGACGAGTGGTTCCGTGCCCTGCGGCGCATCCACGACCTGTCCGACACCCTGCAGCGGCACGGCAGCTCACTGCCGACGCCCCTCAACCTCTACCAGGACATCGACGTCACGCCGACGGTGGAGGCGTTCTCCGCCTGGCTGCGGCAGGAGCACGGCGAGGAACCTGACCCGGAGGCCGTGGAAGCGCTGGTCGGCGAGTGGCTGGAGGGCGCCCTGCCCGACACCGCCGACTCGGTGTCACCACATCGGATCGAGCACCAGCTCGGGCTGATCAACGACTGGATCCCCGACCACCCGGCCACCATCGGGGCCAAGCGGCTGCTGCCGCACTGGGTGCGGTTCCTCGCGCAGCGGGCGAAACTCCCCGACACTGCGGCCGCCGCCGCCCTCGCGACGCTGGCCACCGTGTCCGGGGGCGGCCACCGGGCTGCCGAGCACTGCCGCGACGTCCACTGACCGCGCTGCCAACACAGGACGGGTCGAGCTGATCTGACACCTTCATCGCGTCTCCTCGGCCCCTACGTCGCGTTCTCGCAGGTCAGCATGTGATAGGTGAAAAAGGATTGACTGAGGTGACCAGCGCGCCCAGGCGGATCCGCTCAGTCGCCACCGCTGCGGCGGTCAGGGTCGGAACCGCCCCGAACCACGGCGCGTCCCGGAACGACCGCCAGGAGAGTCTGACCTTCGGCGCATATCGCAGTATGCTTATTTCATGCCCGCCACGACACGCATTACGGTCACCCTCCCCAGCGAGCAGGTGGCCGAGCTGAAGAAGCTCACGGACAACGTCTCCGGCTACGTCGCCGAGGCCGTGGCCCGCCAGATCCGGCACCAGCTACTAGGTGAGGAGCTGCGCCGCTACGAAGAGGAGCACGGGTCGTTCACCGAGGAGGAGCTGGCTGCGGCGAATGCCAGGATCTTCGGCTCGACCAACCACGACAGCTCAGCGAACGCCGCGTGAGCAACCGCATCGAGACCGTCGTGCTGGACTCTCAGGGGCTGTCCTCCTGGGTCTCGCAGGACCGTGGCACACTCGCGCTGATCCGATCCTTCCACTCGATGGCGGCTGATCTGGTGGTCGGCGCCAACACCATCGTCGAGGTGGTTCATGCGCGCGTGAACACTCCTCGGCTGAACTGGGTACTCTCGCAGGTCAAGGTCGAGGCAGTCACCGAACAGGCGGCGCGAGCCTCCGCCGAACTGCTGAAGCAGACCGGCGTGCATGGACACAAGTACGCGATCGACGCGACCGTCGCCGAGATGGCACTCCGTCAGCCAGGACCGGTGGCCATGCTCACCTCGGACGTCGATGACATGGCCAAACTCTGCGGCAGCCGCGTCCGGCTCATCGCCGTCTGAGCCCTGACGACATTTCCGCGGTCAGCTGCCGTCTCGGCGGTGGTCAGCCGGTCGTCGCACCCGCCTCCGTCGACGGACCGTCGAGCAGGTGGCTCATCGTCTCCGCGGCGTGCACTGCCGCTTCGCCACAGCAGTTGTTGAACAGGACGTGTACCTCGTCCGCCTGTTCGGCCATGGCGCGGATGGCCGGAGTCCAGGAGGTCAGCTCCTCGGGCGCGTACGTGTGGCGAAACCGCTCCTCCTTCGTGCCGGTCCCCCACGCGCGGTTGCGTCCGTGGAAGCGCACCACTGCCAACCGGGCGGAGGTGACCGGGGTGACCGGGGGTATGGAGGTGGGCAGCGACTGCACCGTGTCCACCGCCACGGCGGCCATCTCCAGCTCGGCCAACAGGCCGAAGGTCGCGGCGAAGTGCTCGCCCCGCCACCACCCGGGATGCCGGAACTCCACTGCCACCGGCCATCCCGCGGTGCGCTCCCGGCACTGGCGCAGAATCGATGCCGCCGCGGCGCCCGGCGCCAACCACGGGGGGAACTGGAAGAGCAGGGATCCCAGGCGTTCCGATCGGCGCAGCGGTTCAAGGGCTCCGCTGAAGCGGCTCCACACCTCGTCGAGCAGCCCGGGGTCCGCCTCCGGCCTGCCGCGCCTCTGGGCGAAGGCGGGTCGCAGATCGGCGGGCAGTGCGCCCGGGTGCGTCGGATGCCCGGTGAGCAACGAGAACGCCTTCACGTCGAAGCGGAAGCCCGCCGGTGTGCGCTCGGCCCAGAGGAGGCTGTTCCGGGTACTGGGCAACGCGTAGTAGGTGGCGTCCACTTCGACCAACGGGAACCGCGTGGCGTAGTACCGCAGTCTGGCTTCCGGGTTGCGGTGCCCCTCCGGATACCAGCCACTGCCCACAAGCTCTTTGTCCGTCCAGGAACACGCGCCGACGCGGATCTCTCCCATGCGCCTCGTCTGCCCCGACCCGAGCCGCCGACTCCGCGCGGACAAGGGTGATCCAGCTACGCCGGCGTTGTTGCCGCTCCTACCCACCCCGTTCCGGGGGGAGATGCCGGCCTGACTCGGTTCGGTGGCCGGGAATGCCCGTGCACCCGGGCGGGAGGGGCCGACCGGGTGCACGAGGTGAGGGGGTGTCAGTGCACGATGGCGTGCGAGATCTCGCAGCCGCCGGCGCCGTTGTTGTAGTCGTTGGCCCAGGTGCCCTGCATGGCGAAGGAGCCGGTGGCGAGGGCGACGTTCTGCGAGCCGCCGACGCCGCCAGTGCCCTTCCAGGCGCACTTGTCGGCGTTCTCCTGGCCCGAGGAGTCGGTCCAGCCGCCGGCCGGGTTCTGGTCGGTGACGGTCTCGGCGTACTCGTGGCCGAAGACCATGGTCACGCCGTCCAGGGTGCCCGCGCTGCCCGCGTTGACGTAGTTCTGGCCGCAGGAGGTGCCCATGTCGGTGACGTAGGGGTCGTTGGTGAACGCCACGTCGCCGTAGGGGGAGGAGGCCGCGCCGCCGCTCAGGGTGGTGTCGCCGTTGTAGTCGTGCCAGGCGCAGAACTGGCCGGTGGAGGTGTTGAAGCCGTCCGGGTGGGTGCCGGTCGGGGAGAGCACCACGTACTGGACGTTCCGGTTCGAGGCCGCGGTGGTGTTCCCGAAGTGGCCGGCCGCCTTGATGGCCTCCTGGGCCAGCTGGTTGCCGGTGGCCTGGCTGGGCGCCGCGGCCGACTCGTCGACCCAGAGGCCGGCCAGCGCGCCACCGGTCGGGTAGCCGACGTGGGTGCCGCTGGTCCCGCAGGAGGTGGCGCCCGTGGCCACGCCCTCGCAGTACTGGGTCATCACGCCGGACCAGGTCTCGCCGTTGGTGCCCAGGCCCTTGAAGAGCTGCTGGGCACGGACGCCCACGCCCATCGGGTCGCCGGACAGGGTGGTGTAGCCGTTGGCGTCGGTGCCCTGGGTGCCCCACTGGGTACCCATGAAGACCAGGTAGACCTTCGGCGCGCCGGTGGTCACGCCGATGCCGTCGACGCCGCCGCCGTACTTCAGGTTGCTGGTGCGCTTGCCCGCGGTGGCCGCGTTGGCGGCGCCCTTGGCGTTGACCACGCCGTGCCGGTACGGGTGGGAGTTGCCGGCGAACTCGTCGGTCGGCTGGTTGGCCTGGGCCGGGGCGGCGGCGAAGGCCGCGCCGGCCAGCATCAGGGAGGTGAGCCCGGTCAGGGCCTTGATCCGAGACTGGCGGTGCGTGGGGGAAGTGCCCATGGGTGAGGGTGCCTCTCTCCGGTCGGCCGCGCGCCGAAGGGGGATGCGGCGGCCGAGCATGGGGGTGACATGGCGCGGGCGGGCATTCGGGTCGGCCAGAGCCAGCCCGAACTGCCGGGCCGCCACAGGGAATTCGACGGCCCATCGCCCGATGGCCGGTAGCAAAGCAGAGCAGCTGAATTGCCGTCAACGGCCAGGTGCACGATCCCTGGGAATTGCGAAAGGAATCTGCGGAAATACCGGCCTTGAACCGAAGTTGATGCGCGTAGCGGGTATTCCATAAACAGCAAGGAGGAGCCGCTGAACTGTATGCGGGTCAGTCGCGGGCGTAGGCCCCGGCCAGCCGCAGCAGCCGGGCCGTCTCGGTGTCGAAGTCGAGCTCGGCGATCTCGGTGTCGCCCGCCGCGGCGGCCCGGTGGCCCGGGGCCTGGCCGCTGCGCCGACGGGTCGCGGCGGCGTGCAGCCAGCGGGCCTCGGCCGCGGGGTCCGCGTCCACCGGCAGCGGGGTCTCGGCGTAGCCGGCCAGCACCAGCGCGGCGTCCCGGATCTCGATCACCAGCCGGTGCAGCCGCACCCGGGGCGCCCGGCCCAGCCGCGCGGTGAGCACCACCTCCGGGACCGCCGCGGTCAGTGCCGCCCAGAGCGGGGCCAGCCGGCGCGCGGTGCGCCAGTCGCGCAGCGCGCGCAGCGCCACCCCGCCGGCCGGGATCACGCTGCCCAGCAGCACCAGGGCGATCGCCGCCCACTCGATGGAGTAGAGGGCGTCCTCGCCGAGGAACATCGGGCGTTCGAACAGCTGGGCCAGGATCTGGCAGACCCGCAGCACCGAGTAGCAGAAGCCGGCCGCGGTGCCCAGTGCCAGCACGGTGAGCCCGGCGCGCAGCGAGCGGGTGGCGGCCCGGCGCACGTTGCCGGCGAACAGCCAGCAGCCCAGCCCCATCGCGGTGCCCAGGTAGCCGGCCACGATCGCCGCGTAGCAGGCGGCCGGGACCGAGCCCGGGTAGCCCAGGTAGAAGTCGGCCGTCTCGCTGGGCTGGTCGACCAGGGAGAAGTTGACGGCCAGCGCGGCCCCGGCGGCGGCCAGCACCACCAGGGCCGGCCGGCGCAGCCGGCGGGCCAGCTCCGGGCGGGCGGTCTCGGCCACGAAGGTCAGCGAGGCCTGGCAGGCGACCAGGCCGATCAGGTGCTTGCCCAGGATCACCAGGTTGTGGATCCCGGTGCCGCCGTCGATCACCCGGGTGGGCAGCGGCAGGCCGAGGGTGACCAGCCCGGCGGCCCCGGCGAAGGCGGTCCACAGCGCCCGCTTGCGCGGCTCGCGCAGCGCGGTGGGCAGCCGCCACAGGGTGACCAGCCAGAGCAGCACCAGGATGGCCAGTTTGACGGCGGAGGGGTGCGGTGGCAGCTGGTCCCCCGGGTGGCCACCGGTCACGAGCGGCGCACCGGGTGGCCGAAGGCGTCGTCGAGGCGGGCCAGCACCTGGCCGGCCGGCGCATCGGCGCCGGCCCGGGTGGCCCGCTCCAGCAGCAGGGTGGCCAGCGACTCGGCGTCGGCCTCCTGGCGGCTGCTGTAGCCGCTGCGGGCCAGCAGGGCCAGCACCCGGTCGGTTCGCAGCCCGAGCTCCGCGTCGGTGGCGGCCCGGTCGGCCAGCGCCCGGGCGGCCGGCTCGGCCCGCTCGGCGGGGGTGGCGGCCTCGGGGGCGGTGTGGTCGAGCAGCATGTGGGAGATCTCGTGCAGCACGATCTGGGTCTTCAGGATCGGGGCGGCGCCGGCCTCGTAGAAGACCAGGTCGACCTCGTCCAGGCCGAGCCAGAGCCCGCACGGCAGGTCACGCCCGGCGGCGTTCGCCAGCGGGACCAGGCGCAGCGGGCGGCCCCGCTCGGCAGCCACCCCGGCGCAGAACTCGGCCAGTTGGAACGGCCGGGGCACCGCGATCCGCTCCACCAGGGCGGTCAGCTCGGACCTGGGGCGCTTGCGCCACCTCATGGCCGCCCTGCCCTCTTCACCGCTGCCACTGCCACTCCTGCCGACCCGGCGGTCGGACCGCCTCTCCCGACACGATCGAGCCAGAAGCATAAGCGCTCGGTCGAGTTGTGGTCACATGTGGTGCACAAGATCACCAGAAACGATCACGAGGTCAGCGCCGGGAGCCCCGACGGCCCACCTCGGGCAGCCCCTCCACCGCCCTGACCTGGTCGACGATGGCCCGCAGCCCCTTGAGCGCCCGCGGCGAGAGCCCGGCCAGCCGGAAGGCCACTGCCCGCACGTCCCGGTCGGCCAGCACCCCGGCCAGCTCCGCCTGCTCACCTTCGGGGGCGCCCGCGACCCGCTCCGCCTTGAGCTCGCGCACCCGGGCGTCCACCCGCTCGGCCACCGTGTCGTCCAGGAAGTAGGCGGCCGGCACCCCGAAGAAGGCGGCGATCGCCTCCAGGGTCCGGACCGTCGGGTTGGTCTTGGCGCCGGTGCGGATCTGCTGCAGGGTGCCGTGCGAGACGGTCGGGCCGTCCGCCCCGGCCTGCTCGCGGATCGCCTGCGCCACCTCGTGGTAGCTGAAGGGACCGCGCCCCGCGGGGTGGATCTCGCGGAACAGGTGGTCCAGCTTCTCGGCGATCGAGCGGCTCGGCGCCTGCCCACGCTTCGTCATCGCCGCTCCCTCGTCGGTGGGTTCCACGGTGTCGCCCCGCCCCCTTTGATACCAGTATCCACCGTAGTAGATGCACCAAACGACCGGATCGTCTCGTTCCGACCCGACCAATCACGGTTGACAGCCCAGGGAGGGTTCAGCGTATGTTCGACTGGCGATCGTCCAACAAAATAGACGGCCGCCAGGACGGCGCACGGTCACACGGGGGTTGACCGCGCGCCGTCACCTTTTTCCGGCGGGCTCCCCGGCGGCGCTCCCCGCCGGATTCAGGCCGGTGCGGGCCTGCTGCGAGGATGAACGGGTGACCCAGCCAGCCGTACGCCCCCGCCTGATCGCCACCGACCTCGACGGCACCCTGCTGTGCCAGGGCGGCTCGGTCTCCACCCGCACCGCGGCGGCGCTGCTGGCCGCCGAGCGGGCCGGCCTGCGGGTGGTCTTCGTCACCGGCCGCCCGCCGCGCTGGATGCAGCTGCTGCGCGAGCACATCGGCGGCCACGGGGTGGCGATCTGCTCCAACGGCGGCGCGGTCTACGACGTGCCCGGCGAGCGGCTGCTGGAGACCTTCCCGCTGGCTCCCGAGACCTCCCGGCAGCTGGTGCGCGAGCTGCGGGCGGCGCTGCCCGGCACCGCCTTCGCCTTCGAGTACCCGGGCGGCTTCGCCCGCGAGCCGCAGTACGAGGTGCGGATGTGGGGCGACGACGCACCGCACCTGATCGCCCCGGCCGAGCAGCTGCTGGAGCAGGCCGGCCCGCGGCAGTCCTACAAGATCCTCGCCAAACACCCGGAGCTGGCCCCGGACGAGTTCCTGGCCCGCGCCCGGGCGGCGGTGGGCGGCCTGGCCGAGCTGACCCGGTCCAGCCCGGTCGCGCTGCTGGAGATCAGTGCGCCGGGGGTGACCAAGGCCGCCACCCTGGCGCGCTGGTGCGCCGAGCTGGGCATCGACCGCAGCGAGGTGGTGGCCTTCGGCGACATGCCCAACGACCTGGAGATGCTGGCCTGGGCCGGCACCTCCTACGCGGTCGCCAACGCCCACCCGGACGTGCTGGCCGCAGTCGCCCAACACACCGTCAGCAACCAGGAGGACGGCGTCGCCCAGGTGCTGGAGGCGATCATCGCCGGACTGTGACCCGGGGATCGACAGCCTGACGACCTGACGACCTGACGGCCTGACGGCGGCTCAGCCGAAGCGCCCGTTCACGTAGTCGGCGGTGCGCTGGTCGACCGGGGCCGAGAAGAGCTGCTCGGTCGGCCCGGCCTCCACGATCCGGCCCGGCGTGTCGTGGCTGGCCAGGAAGAACGCGCAGGACTGGGAGATCCGCTGAGCCTGCTGCATGTTGTGGGTGACGATCACGATGGTCAGCCGGCCGCGCAGCTCCGCGATGGTCTCCTCGACCCGGCGGGTCGAGGTCGGGTCCAGCGCCGAGCACGGCTCGTCCATCAGCAGCACCTCCGGCTCCACCGCCAGCGAGCGGGCGATGCACAGCCGCTGCTGCTGGCCGCCGGAGAGCGCCCCGCCGGGCGTGCCGAGCCGGTTGCTCACCTCGTTCCACAGCCCGGCCCGGCGCAGGCTGTCCTCGATCAGGTGCTCGCGGTGGTCCCGGCCCACCTTGATCCCGGCCAGCTTGAGGCCGCTGGCCACGTTGTCCGCGATCGACATCGCGGGGAACGGGTTGGGCCGCTGGAAGACCATGCCGATCCGGCGGCGCACCTCGGCCGGGCGGCGCCCGTGGGCGTACACGTCCTCGCCGTTCAGCAGCACCTCACCGCCGAGCTGGGCGCCGCGGACCATCTCGTGCATCCGGTTGAGGGTGCGCAGGTAGGTGGACTTGCCGCAGCCGGAGGGGCCGATCAGCGCGGTCACCTGGCCGGCCGCCATCTCCAGCGAGACCCGCTCCAGCACCTTGTGCGCGCCGAACCAGGCGGACAGGTCGCGGGTCGCCAGGCCGGAGAGCCGGGTCGGCTCGGTCTCGCCGGCCTGGCGGGGGACGGTGGTGGTCATCGGGCGGGTCCTTCCCTAGGGAGCAGCGTCGACTGGGGCACCGGGCGCCTCAGTAGAGGTTGGGCAGCAGGGCGGCGGCGTTCTCGTAGCAGGCCCACAGCAGCGCGGCCAGCACCGGGGTGAAGGCCAGGTAGGCGGCCCGCCGGTGCCAGCGGCGCACCGCCAGGGTGGCCAGCAGCACGGCCCCGAGCAGCCCGGCCGACCAGAGCTGGAGCGCGGCCAGCGCCCCGGTGTCCTGGGCCAGCGCGTGGTCGGCGGCGAGCTGCGCCGGGCGGCCACGCTGACCGGGCTGCGGGGTACCGTCCAGGCGGGCGCCGATCAGCACGGTGCTGGTCGGGACCCAGCCGGAGTCGCTGGTCACCAGGACCAGCCGGGCCGGCGCCCCCGCGTCCAGGATCGGGTGCGCGCCGTCCCCGTAGGCGTTCACGGTGTAGCTGAACTGTCCCTGACCGGTGGTCACCTCGATCTTGTCGCCGACCCGCAGCTCGCTGATCCGCCCGAACGGCGAGCCGAACGAGGTGCCGCGGCCGAACAGCACCGCGGCACCGGACTGGCCGGGCAGCGCGGTGTCCCGCCGGTGGCCCGGACCGCGCATCAGGTCGCGCCCGGTAGTGCCCTCCACCACCACGGCCTGGTGCAGGCCGATCCGCGGGATGTCCAGCACCGCGACCGGGTCACCGTCCGGCGCCGGGCCGGTCGGGGCCAGGGCGTTCGCCAGCTGGTAGCGGAAGGTCTGGTACGAGGTGGACTGGTAGTGCCCCTCCTGCAGCGGCGAGAGCGCCAGCAGGTAGACCGCGAAGCCCAGCAGCAGGCCGGAGAGCAGGGTCGCGGCCCAGCCCGCCTGGGCCAGTCGCGGGCGCCCGCGGCCCGACGGTGCGTCAGGCGCACTGGGCGCGCCGGGCACCGCGGGCAGCACCAAGGTGTCGTCCTCGGCGGTCGGCCGGTCGACGGCGGGGGCGGTCATCGGTCGCTCCCGCTCGGCGCGGCGGCCCGGCGCCGGCGCAGCCAGCTGCCGAGGAACGGCGGGACCAGCACCACCGCGAGCAGCTCCAGCGCGGTCAGCGTGGTCAGCGTCCACTCCTGCGGCCGGCCGCCGACGTTGACCACGCTCGCGGCCGCCTGGGTGGTGCCGGAGCCCGAGCCGGACCCGTTGCCGACCACCTCGCCGGTCTGCGGGTCGACGGTGTCGCCGCCCGTACCGGCACCGGTGCCCCCGTCCCCGGCACCACCGGAGCCGCCGCCGCCCGAGCCGCCGCCGGAGCCGCCCGAGCCGCTGCCGGAGCCGCGGGTGCCCGAGCCGCCGGAGCCGCCGCCGGAGCCCGACCCGGATCCGCCGCTGCCCGCGGGGGTAGCCGAGGGGTGCTCGCGGTCGCAGGTCAGCGGCATGCCCACCGCGTCACAGCCGTTGGGCTGCGGCGCGTTGTCCAGGATGATCAGACGGCCGCTGCTGTCGAAGGTGGGGTTGGGGCAGTTGTTCAGCGTGTTGGGGTCGACGTTGCTGTTGTGCCCGGGGATGTGCAGCATCTGCAGCAGCCCGCCGCGGACCAGGCCGCGCGGGATCGGCGAGTAGCCGATCGAGTCGATGCCGCTCTTGCCGGTGGCCTGCCCGGCGCAGAGCACGTAGGAGAGGTACTGGCTGAGCGCCGCGCCCTTGTCGTTGTTCCAGCGCGGCAGTGGCAGCAGTGCGGAGTTGTCGCGCGGCACGATCAGGTAGCTGTAGCTGGAGACCGGGTAGGAGCGCGGATCGTTGTTGCTGTAGACCTCGTCCAGGTTCTGCTGGAGGTAGTCGGGGTCGTCCGGCGAGGTCGAGTCGTCCACCCCGCGGATCTTGGCCTTGGTCAGCGCGACCGCCACGTTGGAGGCGGTCGGCAGCACGTAGAAGCCGCCCGGGTTGCGGACCTTGACCACGGGCCAGCCCGCGGTCAGCGCGAAGGCGTACTCGTCGTAGCCGATCGCGCCGAGGCCGGCCGGCTGCATCACGTAGTGCGCCACCTGGTCGGAGCCGTTCTGCGCCAGCATCCGGCCGCCGGCCGGGAAGAACTCGGTGTAGTCGCCGCAGGGGACGCCGTTGACGCCGGAGCAGTAGGCGTCCCACTGGGCCTTGTGGGTGTGCTCCATCCACCGGGTGAACTGGGCCGTGGCGCCGGAGCCGTCGGAGCGGATCACCGGGGTGATCTGCAGGTGCGGCAGGGTGCGGCCGTACTCGGCGGTGATCTTGGGGTCGTCCCAGTAGGTGATCTTGCCGGTGAAGATGTCGACCAGGTTGTCCGGTGACAGCCGCAGGTCGGTCACCTGGGTGTTGCCGATCTTGAGGTTGTACATGAAGGCGGTGCCGCCCGCGGTGATCGGCACGTACGAGTAGCGGTAGACCGGGTTCTCCCGGTTGCCGGTGCCGCCCTTGTGCTGGTCCTGGCTGGCGCCGCCGTCGTCCGCGGTGCGGAACGGCACGTCCGAGGCGGTGAAGTCGTCCTGGCCGTTCTCCCACTGGTTGCGGCCCGCCGCCGAGCCGTTCGGGGTGAAGTTGATGGTGATCCCCCGGTCGGCGACATCGGTGCGCCACTTCTCGATCGCGGGGCCGGCCCAGCTGGAGCCGTCGGCGTTCAGCGAGGCGGCGGCGTGCGCGGGCGTGCTCTGCCCGACCGCCAGGCTCAGCGCGGTGAGGGCGAGGACCACCAGCAGCGCCGGGCCGCGGCCGGCGCCGCGCAGCAGCGCGGCCGTCCGGGCGGCGCGGGTCGGGCGGGCGGCGCGGGTCGGGCGGGCGGACGGGACCGAAGTGGGCTTGGCTGCCCGCGGCATGGCGAGTCCTCCGATGGGGGTGCGGGATGTGCGGTCCTGCCGGTCGGCCGACCGGCCGGCCAGTCGGCGCTGCTGACGTCGGCTCAGCTCGCCCGGGCGGCCGCCGCCGATCAGCCGGGCGGTGACGAAGAGCACCAGCACCAGCACCATCAGGGTGAGCGCCCCGGCGAAGCCGCGGGCCACCATGTCCGGGTACGGCTGGCGCACGTAGTTCCAGATGTAGAGCGGCAGGCTCACCTGGTGGCCCTCGAAGGCGTTCGCGTTCATCCCGGCCGTGAAGCCGGCGGTGAGCAGCACCGGCGAGGTCTCGCCGACCCCGCGGGCCATGCCGAGGATCACCGCGGTGGCGAGGCCGCGGCGGGCGGTCGGCAGCACCACGCTCCACACCGTGCGCCACTGGCTGCCGCCGAGCGCGTAGGAGGCCTCCCGCAGCGTGCCCGGGACCAGCCGGATCACCACCTCGGCGGCCCGGGTGACGATCGGCATCATCATCACGGTCAGCGCCAGCGAGGCGGCGAAGCCGCTGGCCTGCAGCCCCAGCGTGAGGATCACCACGCCCAGCACGAACAGGCCCGCCACGATGGACGGCAGCGCCGTCATCGCCTCGACCAGGGTGCGCACCGGGCCGGAGGCCCGCCCGCCGATCTCCGAGAGGTAGACGGCGGCGGCGATGCCCAGCGGCACCGCGAACAGGGTGGCCAGGCCCAGTTGCTCCAGCGACCCGACCACGGCGTGCAGCGCGCCGCCCGAGGTGATCGGCGAGACCGCGGAGGTGCGGCTCATGTCCTCGGTGAGGAAGTTGCCGTGCAGCAGGGCCGGCAGCCCGCGCAGCGCGATGAAGACCAGTTGCTCGACGATCAGCAGCACCAGCAGCACGCCCGCCGACCAGCAGACCAGCGTGACCAGCCGCTCGCGCACCACCAGCGGCGGCCACTGGACCAGGCCGATCAGCCAGCTGAAGCCGAGGAAGAAGACGTACCAGCAGCCCAGGAAGCCCTGGGCACCACTGAACGGCAGCACCCGCTCGTAGAGCAGCCAGTCCAGAGCCAGCGAGCCGCCGAGGGCGGCGAACAGGCTGAGCACCTCGGCCTGGGTGACGCCGCCGAGCCGGCGCCGCCGCTCGGGGCGCTCCGGGACCGGGGCGGGCGGGCCGGCCGTCTGCTGCCGGGGAACCAGGGTGTCGGTCATCGGCTCAGTCCGCCGTGACCGCGCCGGAGCGCGAACGGCTGACCAGTACCCCGGCCAGCAGGTTGACCAGCAGGGTGATGGCGAACAGCATCAGCCCGGCCGCCATCAGGGCGGACAGCGACTGGCCGTCCGACTCGCTGAACCGCAGCGCGATCAGCGCCGAGATCGAGTTCGCCCCGGCCTCCAGCACGTGACCGGTGAACTTGAACGAGGGCGAGATGATCAGTGCCACCGCGATGGTCTCCCCCATCGCCCGGCCGAAGCCCAGCATCACCGCGCCGATCACGCCGCCGCGCCCGAACGGGAGCACCACCGAGCGGACCATGCCCCAGCGGGTGCTGCCCAGCGCGTAGGCCGCCTCCCGCTCCCCCTGCGGAGCCTGGGAGAAGACCTCCCGGCTCAGCGCGGTCATGATCGGGACGATCATCAGCGACACGACCAGGCCCGCCATGAAGGTGGAGGAGGTGTAGGAGGTGCCGATGTCCCCGGTGCGCACCTTGAGGAACGGCAGCACCCCGCCCAGGTGCAGCGCCGCCCAGCGCACCAGTCCGAGCACCCGCGGCTGGAGGAAGTAGACGCCCCACAGGCCGTAGACGATGCTCGGCACCGCGGCCATCAGGTCGACCACCGAGACCAGCGCCCCGCGCAGCCGCACCGGGGCGTACTCGGCGATGAAGAGCGCGGCGACCAGCGACACCGGCACCGCCAGGACGAGCGCGACGACCGCGATCAGCACCCCGTCCGGCAGCACCGCGGCGATCCCGAAGACGTGCGCGGACGGGCTCCAGCGCTGCTGGGTCAGGAAGTGCCAGCCTGCCGTGCTCAGCGCGTCACCACCGCGCAGCAGCAGGAAGAAGGCGATCAGGCCCATCAGCAGGAAGACCGAGTACCCGGACACCTGGAGGCCCAGGCGGTAGATCCGGTCCGCCCGGCTGACCGGCGCGGTGATCACTCGTGGTTGATCGTGTTCGGGCGGTGGCGGGACGGACGGGGACAGCTGGGCGGTGGTCATCGCGGTTGGACTCTCCGGACTCCGGGGCGTGGTGGACGGGGCGGCGGGAGCCGCGGCGCGCGCGGGCTGCCGCGGCGGGCGGGTCAGCCGCCGATCAGCCGGCGCAGCCGGGTGAGCACCCGGCCGCCCGCGGCGGTGCCGGCGAGCAGCAGCGCGGCCGGACCGCCGACCAGCAGCACCCCGCCGGCGATCAGCACGGTCGGCAGCAGCATCCGGGCCAGGCCCGCCCGGTCGGGCGCGGGCGAACCGGCCGCGATCGGGGCGATCGAGGTGGTGCGGGAGGGCGAGGCGGCGGTGCTGGGCCGGGGCGTGGTGGCCGTGCCGCCGGTACTGCCGGTGCTACCCGTGCCGCCGCCCTGTTCCGCTCCGGTGCCCTGGCCGCCGGCGGAGCCGCCGCCGGTGCTGGTTCCGGTATCGGCGGCACTGGTCGGTGCGACCACGGTCGAGCCGTTGCCGGTGCCCGACTGCGGCGCCGGGGAAGCCGGCTTCTGGTTGCCGGGCAGCGCCCCGTCCTGCGCGGCCACGTGCGTCAACGCTGCCCGGGCGTCGGCCAGCTGACCGGCCGTCAGGCCCAGGTAGCCCGGCCCGAGCTTGCCGGGGTCGCGGCCGTAGAGCTGCCCGCCGCCCGGGTCGGTGACCTTCTGGAAGAACCGGCTGACGGTGAGCGCCTTGGCGTCGCCGAGGCCGCTGGTCGGCAGCATCGCGTACTGCACCGTGGTGAGCGGGTAGGCCGCCGCGTCCTTGGCGAAGCCGGTCTGCGGCACGCCGTAGGGCAGCAGCCGGGTACCGGTGGCCGGGTCGGTGGCCATGTCGTCGACGGCGGCCTGCATCGAGGTGGCGGTCGGGGCGACGAAGCCGCCGGCCGGGTTGCGCAGCTCCGCCTCGGGGAGGCTGAAGGCCTTGGCGTCAGCCGTGTCCAGCACCGCGATCAGCTGCCGGGTGCCGACCGTCGAGGCGGGGCAGCGCGGGTGCGACCCGCTGCCGTCCAGCACCGGGCTCAGGCAGGTCGGGGTCGCGGTGAGGAAGCGGCGGGCGGCGTCGTCCAGGCTGCCCAGCACCGGGCTCCACTCGTACTGCTTCTCGTGCTCGTCGATGGTCCGGCCGTTCTCGACCTTCTGGAAGCCGGTGTTGTCCTGCGGGATCAGCAGGTCGGTCGGGTAACCGGAGAAGGCCGGGCGCAGGTAGAAGGGGTCCACGTGCATCCCCCACTCGTCCACCTCGCCCTGCAGGAACCGCTGCGCGTCGTTGTCCGCGGCGATCCACGAGGTCAGCTGGTAGATCATGTCGCTGGACTGCCCGATCACGATGGGCAGGCTGCTGGGGTTGTGGATGTCGCAGCTGGGCCACTGGGCCGGGGCGATTGCGCTCGGCGGGTTCAGGGTCAGGAACTCCGGGTCCTCGAAGAGGCACCGCGGGTTGCCGGCGATCGAGGCCGCCTGCACGCTCGGCGCCACCTGGGCGTAGGACTGGGTGAGCTCCTTGGCCAGCAGCCGGGCGTCGAGCCGCAGGTGGGTGATCTGGCGGCCGGTGCCCGGGTCGTCGACCGCGAAGACCACCGAGATCCCGGAGTCGGCCAGCGGCGCGTAGACGTACGGCCGCGGCGCCGGGCCGGTGTCCGGCCGGGCGGTCAGCGCCACCTCGGCCCCGCCGCCCTGCAGGAAGGCGCCGCGGGCCTGCGGCTCGGCGAGCGCGGTGTAGCCGGCGTAGATCGGCGAGCCGCCCAGGCAGGCACCGGCCCGCCACTGCTGCAGCGCGCGCTGGGCCATCGGCAGGCCGGCCGTGGCGAAATCGGTGGTGGCGGCCTTGCAGCTGGACGCGGTGGGCGCGAAGGAGAGCGGGACCACGGCGCGTTCGTTCCAGGCGCAGGCCTCGCCGGTGGCCAGGCCGGTGGTGGCGTTGCTGCCGACCAGCATGCTGTCGGTGGCCAGCGAGACCGAGTCGGTGGTGTCGAAGCTGTGGTCGGCGCAGTTGATGGCCCCGGTCGGGTCGCCGTTGATCAGCGCGCCGATGCCCGCGGAGTCGCCGCCGTAGTTCGGCTCGACCACCAGCGAGCAGGCGTGGGCGGCGTCGCAGCCGAGCGAGCTGCTCTGCACGCTGGACCAGACCTCGATGTCGGCCGAACCGGTGCCGTCGGCGCCGGTCACCGCGATCGCCATGTTCGAGGGCAGGTCCGGGCTGGTGACGCCGGGCGCCGGGCGGTTCTGCTGGAAGCCCAGCGCGGGGTTGCCGCCGTAGACCGTGGAGCCGTAGCAGTCGGTCGGCTTCGGGTTCACGCCGCGGCACTGGTAGACCCGCACCTGGTACATCTTGTTGATGTCGAGCAGGCCGGGCACGGTGGTCGGGACGCCGTTCTGGACGGTGGTGGTGAACCCGGTCCAGCTGACGTGCACCACCTGGTCGACCAGGTTGTCCACCTGCGAGACCGTCACGCTGCCGTTGGGCCCGTACGTCTGGGTGTCCGGCTGCCAGCGGGCCGGCCCCTGCACCGTCTTCGCCCCGCTGTCCGCGTGCGCCTGCGGCACCGTGCCGGCCCCGGCCGGGAGCAGGGCCAGCACCGCGAGCAGCGACCAGGCCGCGGTGGCGGCCAGCCAGGCTCGGGACCACCAGCCGAGCCCTCGCGGACTCCGGTCTCGGACTCTCATCAGGACACCTCCGGCGGTGCGCGGTGCGGCTGCGCGAGGGGAACGGACATGCGAATGGACCCACAGATGCTGTGGGTCCATTCGCCCATTACGACATGACTGCTGATGCCGGTTCAGATGTACGGGGCCCCAACCGGGGCACAACCGGCCACCGCCGCAAGAGCGTTGGCGATTGCCCGGTCCGCCGGGTCAGCTGCCGGCGGTGAAGGTCAGGGTGGCGGTGCCGGTGTGCTGGCCGGCGGTGAAGAAGGCGGTGCCCAGCTTGGTGTCCGCGTACTGGGCGCCCGCGGCGTCGATCTCCAGGTCGTCGGCGGTCAGCAGCTGGACGCCCGCGTTCTTGGTCACCGTGGTGTTGCCGACCGGGTCGAGCAGGCTGACGGGAGCGCTCTCACCCAGCGGCACCCCGGTGACCGCCCAGTTGTCCGCGCTGAAGGCCAGGTTGTTGAAGACCGCGGCCTTGCCGGTGTGCAGGTTGACCAGCAGCAGGCCGCCGCCGAGCTGGATGTTGCCGTAGTACCCGCTCAGGTTCGCCGAGCCGCCGGTCACCGGGAAGCTGGCGGACAGGCCGGTGGCCGCGTCGTAGCCGGCGGTCGCGTTCGGCAGCGCCACGGCGATGATGCCGTTCGCAGCGGCCTGCTTGAGGAAGGTGCTGTCCTCCTGGATCACCAGGCTGCCGGTCGGCGCGGTGGTGGTGGTCGCGGCGAGGGCGGAGTCGCTCATCGCGGTGGCGGACAGGGCGGCGACGGCCACGGCGGCGACGGTGAGGCGGACGCTGGTGCGGGACATGATGATCTCCTTCGTGCACGGGCCTGGGCTGCGAACGGCCCGGCGGCCAGGGGGAGTCCCCTGGCCGCCGGCGGTTGAACTCGGTGCGGTACTGCGGGTGGTGCGACTGGAGCGGGAGGCTTCAGCTGCAGGTCACAGGTGGGTGACGCTGCCGCAGGCGCCCACGGCCAGGGTCTGGAAGCCGTAGCTCTGGATGTCGGCCTTGGCGGTGGCGTTGGTGCAGATCCAGCCGGTGGTGCCGAAGATGGCCTTCAGCGCCGGGTTGGCACCGGTGCCGGTCCACTCGCCGTCACGGACCACGTTGTAGACCACGCGGCCGTACGCGGTGGCGGTGTAGCTGGAGTTCAGGGTGTGGGTCCCGGTCACCGGGGCGACACCGTCGGTGTTGCGGACGGTCAGCGGGCCGGGGGCGTCGGTCGAGGTGGTGTGACCGCCGTAGACCTGGCCGATGTAGTGGGCCGCGGAGTAGGGGACCAGCGCGTTGGAGTCGGTGAACACCGAGTCGGTGCCCTCGTTCTCCTCCGGGGTGTACGACTGCACGCAGGCGCCCGGGGTGATCGCGGTGCCGCCGCCGACCGCCTTCAGGAAGAAGGAGCGGGTGCCGGAGTTGATCTGCGGCAGGTATGCCTTGATGGTGGCGTTCGGGCCGGTGTAGCCGGAGATGTCGGTGATCTGGTTCCAGTTGGTCTTGGAGCAGGTGTAGATCGCCGCCAGGTCCGCGGTGGTCAGGTTGGCCGGGGCGTTGCCCGCCGAGTTGGCCGCCCAGGAGACGCCGTCCTTGGCGAAGGCCACGAAGTCGTCGGTGGTCAGGTCACCGGTCTGCGGGGCACGCGAGGAGCGGGCGAAGTTCACCGTGGCGCTGGTGTTGGCGTTCAGCGCGGAGATGCCGGCGCCGGAGCCGTTCGGGCGGGTGATCGAGGTGGCGCCCGTCTTGGTGGTGATCGGGCTGCTGCCCGTGGCGTCCCAGCTGTACAGGCGCGGCGAGGTGGTGTCGCCCTTGCCGGTCAGGAAGGCGTTGTAGTCGGTGGAGAGCTGGCCCAGCACGGCCTGCGTGGTGTCCGAACCCACGCCCACGACGTCCGCGGCGTTCGGGGTGACGGACGGGTCGGCCAGGGCCGAACCGGCGGCCACGGTGGCCAGCGAGGTGGCGATCGCGAGGGTCGCGAACAGCTTGGCAGCGGTGTGACGCATGGTGCAATTCCTCCGGTGGGAGAGGGACGCATGGCGTTGTCGGGACCGGATCGGTCCCGCACCGGTGGGCCGCCGATCTCCCGGCCCGTCCGGCGGGACTGATCCTCATCCGTCGCCGTCCACCCCGGAAGCACCCCGGTCAGCTGGCCAAGTGCCGGTGAATTCAGAGGTTTTGTCGACTTGGAGGTTTAGTTGCTGGCCCCCTGCGGTGGTTCGTGCACCGGGCGACCGGGTGCCGCGCCCCGCACACCGCCGTACGTTCTTCTCGCGGTGGCGGGTCGGGTCGCCCGCGGCAACCTCCAGGCCACCGAACCGCCGCCCCCGCCACGACGAGCGGCCCGGGGGATCTCCCCCGGGCCGCTCGTCCAGTGCCGTGCCGTGCGGTGCCGCCGGCCGTCGAACCGTCACCAGGGCCATCGGCCGTCCTGGCCGCCGGTGCGCAACTCCCTTTCCAGCGCGCTGAGTCCGGCCTTGAAGCTGACCACGCCCTGGCGGCACTGGTCGCGCCTGAGGTAGCCGCGGGCGCTGCGGGCCACCGGCTCCTCGCTCTGCGGGTCAGCCCGGGTGCTGCGCGGCGGCAGGTAGGCCGACCAGCCCCAGGCGCGGGCCGCGTCCTGCCCGAAGGCGTACCGCAGTGAGGCCCGCTCGATCAGCAACTCGCGTAAAGCGATGACCAGTTCGGCCTCGGAGCGGTAGAGCCGGGCGGACACCGCGAGCTGGCGCCCGTTGCCGGCCGCCATCGACCAGCCGACCAGCCGCCCGGTCCCCTGCACCGCGAGCAGCCGCGGCCCGCGGGACCGTGCGGCGCCCGGCACCGGACGGTCAGACATCGTCGTCACGGGGCACCGACGGGGTCAGCGGAACGCGCGGCGGTCCGGGGGAGCGCTCCCGCTCCGGCGGTTCGACCGGCAGCCGCTCCACCAGCGCGACGAACCGCCGGAAGGCGTTCTGGCAGGTGGCGTACCGCTCGTAGGCCCGGCTGCTGCGGGCCTCGGGCAGCCCGCGCGGCCCCGGCACCACCCAGATCCAGCCGATCCCGTCCCGCACATGGGTGATCCGGGCGGTCAGCTCACCGACCTCCGCCCGCAGCGCCGCGAAGGCCCGGTGCACCTCCGGCACAGTGTCGAAGACCGGCGCGGACACTGCCACCACCCGACCGTTGGGCGCCTTCAACTGCCACTGGTAGCGGCCGTTGGCCGCCCGTTCCACCTGGAAGCCGCCCCGCAGGGACTGCGCTTCCGTCCGCCCCCCGCCGTCCTGGCCCACCCTGGCCCCACCCGCCCCAGTCCCCGACCCCCGGGGCGCCGCTGGCGGCCAGGGCGGTGGGTGTCGCGTAGAGATCTCGTGCTCGGTTTCCGAGCAGGTCAACCGTATGTGTGCTGACCTGGGCACAGCGCGGTTCGGCAGGTCTATTGGCCGGGAAGTTCTCCCCCGTTAATCTTCAGCGGATCTGCAAGTCTGGCAGGGGAGTTGACGATCCGGCAGCTCGGCGGCGGGGCACGGAGAGCGGTTGCCGGAACTCAGCCGAGCCAGCCCGAGACGTCCAGTCGGAAGAGCGGGGAGGGCACCATGGCCCGCAGGTCCTGCTCCATGGCCCGCACCCGGTCGGCGCCCAGCTCGGCCGCCCAGCGGGCCCGCACCTGCTCGAAGAGCTCGGCGGAGCGGGCCAGCAGCTCGGTGCCGCGCGCGGTGCGCACCACCAGCCGGCCGCGGGCGTCGCGCGGGTCCGGCACCCGGGCGGCGTAGCCCAGCGCCTCCAGCCGGTCCACGGTCTTGCCGGCCGCCTGCTTGCTGATGCCCAGCCGACGACCGATCTCGCTGGCGGTGGCACCCTGCGGGCCGACCGCCTGCAGCGCGAAGCCGTGTGCGGGCCGCGCCTGCGGGTGCCCCTCGCGGGCGAGTTCGGCGTGCAGCTCGTCGATGATCGAGCGGAATCCGGCGAAGAGCAGCAGCGGCAGCTCGAACCCGTAGCCGTCGGTCTCGGTCATGGCCGCGCTCCTTGCATCGATAGACAACCTGGTTTACCTTTTTAGTCAACCGCATTGTCCATTTTACGGATCTGCGAAGGACCCCGCCATGACCACCGCCACGAACCCCTTCCCCGACCACACCCTCGACACCGCGCCCGCCGCGGCCCGCCCGACCATGGCCGCGATCACCCGGCACCTGGGCCACCTGCCCGCCGCCGTCGCCCGACTGGCCAACTCGCCCGAACTGCTGGAGGCCTTCACCAAGTCGAACGCGCTGTTCACCGCGAGCACCCTGGACCCGCTGGCCCGCGAGGTGCTGGTGATGACCGTCGCCACCCGCAACGAGTGCCACCTGTGCGTGGCGATGCACACCGACCTGCTCCACCGGCTCGGCGCCGCACCGGAGTTGATCGAGGCGCTGCGCGACGGCCGAGCGCTGCCGGACGCCCGGCTCCAGGCGGTGCGGCAGTTCACCCTGGAGGTGCTGGCCACCACCGGCGCGGCCTCGCCCGAGGCGCTGGCCGCCTTCCAGGCCGCCGGGTTCACCACCCGCAACGCGCTGGAGGTGGTGCTGGGCATCGGCACCTACACCATGTCCACCCTGGCCAACCGGCTGACCGGTGCCCCGGTGGACGAGCGGCTGGCCGCCCACGCCTGGACCCCGGCCGCCCACTGACCGTCAGAGCCGGGCCGACCAGCGCACCCGGGTGCCCCGGCGGCCCGGGCCCGGCTCGTGCCAGGCCGCGCCGCCCAGGCTCTCGGCCCGCCGGCGCAGGTTGGCCAGCCCGCTGCGCCGCCCGCCCTCCGGGATGCCCACCCCGTCGTCCGTGACGGTGAGCAGCACGCCGGGGCGACCGGGCCGCAGCGGGGCCTGCGGGTCGCCGGAGGCCGGGTGTCCGGCGGAGTCCAGGTAGACCGTGGTGTCCAGCTCGACGCTGACCCGCGAGGCCCGCGCGTGCCGGGCCGCGTTGGAGAGCATCTCCCTCAGCGCGGCCATCAGTTGACGGGCCGTACCGTCGCTGATCAGGTCCTCCACCGGCCCGCTGAAGGCGAGCGAGGGCCGGAAGCCGAGCGCGGCCGCGGCCTGGCTGCACTCGCGCAGCACCCTGGCCCGCAGGGTGTCCGGTTCGTCCTCCTGCTCGTCGTGCTGCAGCGCGTAGATGGTGGTGCGGACCTCCTGGATGGTCGCGTCCAGTTCGTCCACCGCGGTGGCCAGCCGCTGCTTGACCTCGGGCACCACCGCCCGGCGGGCCGCGCTCTCCAGCATCATCCCGGTGGCGAAGAGCCGCTGGATCACCAGGTCGTGCAGATCGCGGGCGATCCGGTCGCGGTCCTGGAAGACCGCCAGCCGCTGCTGGTCGCGCTGGCCCTCGGCCAGCCGCAGCGCGAGGGCCGCCTGCGCGGCGAAGGTCGCGGCCAGCTGCTTCTCGGACTCGGCGAAGCCCCGCGCCCCGCGCTCGCGCCAGAGCACCAGTGCGCCCACCGTGCGCCCGGCGGAGACCATCGGCAGCGCCATCGAGGGCCCGAACCGGCGGGCCGCCCGCATCACCAGCGCCGGGTCCTGGGACATGTCCTCGATGAACACGCTCTCGCCGTCGCGCAGCCGGGCCGCGTACCCGGTCCCGGGCACCAGTTCGCCCTCGACCTGGCCGGCCGCCGCCCCGGAGGCGTGCGAGACCCGCAGCCCGCCGTCCCCGGTGGGCAGCATGATCATCCCCAGCGCCGCGTCCGCCAGCTCGCGCACCCGCTCCACGGCCACCCCGAGCGCCGAGTGCGCCTGGTCGCCGCTGAGCAGGGCGGTAGCCAGCGCCGCCGCACCGGCGATCCACCGCTCGCGGCGCCGGCCCTCCTCGTACAGCCGGGAGTTCTCGATCGCCACCCCGGCGGCGGCGGCCAGCGCGTGCAGCACCTGGGCGTCCTCCGGCGTGAACCCGCCGCCGCCGCGCTTCTCGGTCAGGTAGATGTTGCCGAACACCTCGTCGCGGATCCGGATCGGCTCACCCAGGAAGGAGCGCATCGGCGGGTGGTGCGGCGGGAAGCCGGCCGAGCGGCGGTCGACGGTCAGGTCGTCCAGCAGCAGCGGCTCGGGCTTGTCGATCAGCGCGCCGAGGATCCCGCGCCCCTGCGGCAGGTCGCCGATCCGGGCCGCCGTCTGCTGGTCGATGCCGACGTGGATGAAGTCGGAGAGCCCGCTGCGGTCCGCCGCGACCACGCCCAGGGCCGCGTACCGGGCGTCCACCAGCTCGGCCGCGCCCTGCGCGATCCGCTCCAGGGTGGCGTGCAGGTCCAGGCCGGAGCCGACCGAGACCACCGCCTCCAGCAGCCGCTGCATCCGGTCGGTCACCGCCGCGGCGGACTGCAGCCGTTCGGAGACCTCGGTGACCAGGGTGTCCAGGCCCAGCGAGGAGATCTCCGGCACCCGGTGCGGAGGTGGCGGGGGCCGGTCCTGGGGCTCGTCGGCGGGGAGGTCCATGGCAACGAGGGTAATTCGGTGTGATTTGTTCCGCCGGGAGGCGCGGTCAGGCCGCGAGAGTGCTCCGCGCGGCTCGCCGCGACGGTACGGAGGTCAGGCCGCGACGGTACCGGGCGCGAACCGGTCCGCCGCCTTCTCCAGTTCCCACATCGCGCGCAGCCGCCCCTGCGGACGGCCCGTCAGCTCGGCCCAGCTGCCGCGTTCCACCACCCGGCCCCGCTCCAGCACCAGGATCTCGTCCACCTCGCACAGGCCCGCGAGCCGGTGGGTGATCAGCAGCGTGGCCCGGTCAGCGGTGGCCGCCAGCAGGTCCGCGGTGAGGGCGTCGGCGGTGGCCAGGTCCAGGTGCTCGGCCGGCTCGTCCAGGATCAGCAGCGGGAAGCCGGCCAGCAGCGCCCGGGCCAGTGCCAGCCGCTGGCGCTGGCCGCCGGAGAGCCGGGCACCGTGCTCGCCGACCATGGTGTCCAGCCCCTCGGGCAGGGTGGCCGCCCAGTCCAGCAGCCGGGCCGCGGCCAGCGCCGCCCGCAGCTCGGCCTCGGTCGCGTCCGGCCGGGCCAGCCGCAGGTTCTCCCGCAGCGAGCTGTCGAACACGTGGGCGTCCTGGGCGCAGAGCCCGATCAGCGCGCGCACCGCGTCGCCGTCCAGCGCGCGGCTGTCCACAGCCTGTGGACGGCCGGCCGCCAGCGTGACGGTGCCGGACCGCTGCTCCAGCAGCCGCAGCAGCACCTGGGCCAGCGTGGTCTTGCCCGCGCCCGAGCGGCCGACCACGGCGATCCGCCGGCCGGCGGCCAGGTCCAGGTCGACGCCGTCCAGCGCGAGCCCGGACTGCCCGGGCCAGCTCGCCCGCAGGCCGCGCACCGCGAGCGGGAACGGGTCGGCGGGCGCGGCGGCCGGCTCGGCCGGCTCGGCCACCGGGTCGGGGGTGTCCAGCACCTCGACCAGCCGCCCGGCCGCGGCCCGGCTGCGCTCGCGCACCAGGACCGCCGCGGGCAGCGGGGCCACCGCCTCGAAGGCGGCCAGCGGGGCGAGCACCAGCACCGCCAGGCTCAGGCCGTTCAGCTCTCCGGCCGCCACCGCCCGGATGCCGGCGGCCGCGCAGGCGGTCACGGTCAGGCCGGTGAGCAGCGCGGTCAGGCCGGCGCCCAGTGCGGTGGTGGCGGCGGAGCGCGCGGCCAGCGCGGTCAGCGCCCGGTCGGCGGTGCGCACCGCGGCCAGCCGGGCCGGCAGCGCGCCGGCCACCGTCAGCTCGGCGGTGCCGGTGCAGGTGTCCAGCACCGCGGTGGCCAGCGCGCCCCGGGCGGGCGCCTGCTGACGCTCCGTCCGGGCGGACAGCCGCGCCGCCAGCGCCGGGACGGCCAGGCCCGCCAGCGCCAGCCCGAGCGCCAGCAGCGCCCCGGCCGCCGGCAGCAGCAGCGCCAGGCCCGCCGAGACCGCCAGCGAGACGGTCAGGCCGACCGCGGCCGGCAGCCGCCAGCGCAGGTACCAGTCCTGCACCGCGTCCACGTCCGCGACCAGCCGGGAGAGCAGGTCGCCGCGGCGGAAGGCGGGCAGCGCCGCCGGGGCCAGCCGCTCCAGCCGCTGGTGGACCGTCACCCGCAAAGCACCCAGGGTGCGCAGCACCGCGTCGTGCGAGACCAGCCGCTCCGCGTAGCGGAAGGCGCCGCGGCCCACCCCGAAGGCACGCACCGCGGTGACCGCCATCATCAGGTACAGCACCGGCGGGTGGGTCGAGGCCTTGGAGATCAGCCAGCCGGAGGTGCCCAGCAGGGCGACCGCGCAGCCGAGGGCCAGCGCACCCAGCAGCACGGCCAGCGCGAAGCGGCGGCGAGGCCGGCCGGCCTCGGCGGTGCGGAAGAGGCGGGAGATCCGGCGCAGGGCCGGTCCCTGGCCGGCCGGCAGCACGGGCAGCTCGGGCAGCGGGGCGGGCGGTTCGCCCACCGGCTCGGGCGGGCCCGGCAGTTCGGCGCCCGCCCGCTGCTGGGCCGGCACCGCCGCCGCGGCGGGCGCGGTCAGCGCCACCCGCTGCTCGGCCAGTTCCAGCAGCGCGGGCCGGTGCGCCACCAGCAGCACGGTGCGGGCGGGGTCGGCGGTCAGCGTGCGCACCGCCTCGACCACGGCGGCCTCGGTCTGCGGGTCCAGGTGGGCGGTCGGCTCGTCCAGCAGCACCAGCGGACGGTCGGCGAGCAGCGCCCGGGCCAGGGCCAGCCGCTGGCGCTGACCCGCCGACAGGCCGGCCCCGCCCTCCCCGAGCACGGTGCCGGGCGCGGCGAACTCCAGCACACCGGCGGTGGCCAGCGCCGCGTGCAGCTCGTCCGCCCCGGCCCGCGGCCGGGACAGCCGGACGTTCTCGGCCACCGTGCCGGCGAACAGTTGCGGGCGCTGCGGCACCCAGGCGATCTGGGCCCGCCAGCTCGCCGGGTCCAGCTCGGCCAGCGGGTGCTCGCGCCCGTCGGCGGTGCGCACCGTGACGGTGCCGGCCTGCGGCGCGGTGAAGCCGAGCAGCACCGAGAGCAGGGTGCTCTTGCCGGCCCCGCTCGGGCCGGTGAGCGCGGTGGTGCGGCCCGGTGCCAGCCGCAGCGAGACGCCGTCCAGCGCGGGGGCGGGGGCGCCGGGGTGCGTGACCGTCAGGCCGTCCAGCAGCACGCAGGCACCGGCCAGCGCGGGCGCCGGGCGGGTGCCGGCGGCCGGGCCTGCGGTCTCCAGCACCTCGAAGACCTCGCCGGCCGCGGCCAGCCCCTCGGCGCTGGAGTGGTAGAGCGCGCCGACCTGACGCAGCGGCAGGTACACCTCGGGCGCCAGCACCAGCACCAGCAGCCCGGTGCGCAGGTCCAGCGAGCCGTCCACCAGCCGGAAGCCGACCGAGACCGCGACCAGCGCGACCGAGACGGTGGCCAGCAGCTCCAGCGCGAAGGAGGAGACGAAGGCCAGCCGCAGGGTGCGCAGGGTGGCCCGGCGGTACTCCTCGGTGATCCGGCGCACCGCCTCGGCCTGGGCCTTGGCCCGGCCGAACACCTTGAGCGTGGGCAGGCCCGCCACCACGTCCAGGAAGTGGTGCGAGAGCCGGGCCAGCGAGCGGCGCTGACGGTCCATCCGACCCTGGGTGGTCCAGCCGATCAGCACCATGAAGAGCGGGATCAGCGGCAGGGTGCCGGCGATGATCGCGGCGCTGGGCCAGTCGGCGCCCAGGATCCGGGCCAGCAGCACCACCGGGACCACCACCGCCAGCGCCAGCTGCGGCAGGAAGCGGGCGAAGTAGTCGTCCAGCGCGTCGATGCCCCGGGTGGCCAGCGCGACCAGTTCCCCGGTGCGCCGGCCGGCCAGGTAGCCGGGACCCAGCGCGGTGGCCCGGTCCAGCAGGCGGGCCCGCAGCTGCTCCTTGACCCTGGCCACCGAGCGGTGCGCGGCCAGCTCGGTGAGGTAGGCGACCAGCGCCCGGCCCACCGCCACGGCTGCCAGCAGGGCCAGCGGGGTGCGCAGCGGGGCCAGGCCGGCGCCCTGCTGGAAGCAGCGCACCACCAGCTCGGCGATCAGGGTGGCCTGGGCCAGCAGCAGCCCGGCACCCGCGGCGCCGAGCAGCACCGAGGCGGCCAGGAAGCCGCGGGCCGCCCGGGCCTGGGCCGGCAGTCGGGGGTCGACGGGTCGCATGACGCTGCCTTCCGGTGAGGGGGCTCAGCCCTGTTCGGCCGGGATGTGCTGGACCCCGATCCGCTTGCGGAACACCCAGTAGGTCCACGCCTGGTAGAGCAGCACGATCGGGGTGAAGACCGCGGCCACGACGGTCATCAGCTTGAGCGTGTAGGGCGAGGAGGCCGCGTTGGTCACGGTCAGGCTGTAGGCCGGGTCCAGGGTGGAGGGCATCACGTCCGGGAAGAGGCTGAGGAAGAGCATCGCGACCGCGGCCACCACGGTCAGGCCGCTGAGCAGGAACGCCCAGCCCTCCCGGCCGGCCCGCAGCGCGAGCAGCGCGCCGACCAGTGCCAGCACCGCCACTACCAGGGCCGCCAGGCTCCAGCCGTCGCCCCGGTGGGCCTGGGTCCAGACCAGGAAGACCAGCGCCAGCACCGCGGTCAGCAACCCGAGCTGCTGGGCCAGCACCCGGGCCCGCAGCCGGATGTCACCGACCGTCTTGAGCGCGGTGAAGACCGCCCCGTGGAAGGTGAAGAGCGCCAGGGTGACCAGTCCGCCGAGGATCGCGTACGGGTTGAGCAGGTCCCAGAAGGAGCCGACGTAGTTCTTCTCCCGGTCGATGTCCACGCCGTGCACGATGTTGGCGAAGGCCACCCCCCAGAGGAAGGCGGGCAGCAGCGAGGTCCAGAAGATGGCCAGCTCCCAGCTGCGCTGCCAGCGCTCGCCGGTGCGCTTGTGCCGGTACTCGAAGGCCACGCCGCGCACGATCAGGCAGACCAGGATCACCAGCAGCGGCAGGTAGAAGCCGCTGAACAAGGTGGCGTACCAGTCCGGGAAGGCGGCGAAGGTGGCGCCGCCCGCGGTCAGCAGCCAGACCTCGTTGCCGTCCCAGACCGGCCCGATGGTGTTGATCAGCACCCGCCGCTCGGCCCGGTCGCGGGCCAGCAGCCGGGTCAGGATGCCGACCCCGAAGTCGAAGCCCTCCAGGAAGAAGTAGCCGATCCAGAGCACGGCGATCAGCAGGAACCAGACGTCGTGGAGTTGCATGTCGATCCCCTGGTTCTCAGTAGGCGAAGGCGAGCGGCCGGTCGGCGTCCTCGTCCGGGGACGGGCCGCGCAGCGTGGGGTCCTTGGCCGGCGGGCGCTCGGCCACGTCGGGGCCGGCCTTCGCGTACTTGACGAGCAGTCTGACCTCGATCACCGCGAGGATCGCGTAGAGCGCGGTGAAGACGATCAGCGAGGTCAGCTGGGTGCCGGTGCCCACGTTGGGGGAGACCCCGCTCGCGGTGGTCATCAGGCCGAAGACCGCCCAGGGCTGGCGGCCCATCTCGGTGAAGATCCAGCCGAAGCTGTTGGCGATCAGCGGGAACCCCATGGTCCAGATCCCGATCCGCCAGCTCCACCTGGTCAGCGCCGGGCCGAGCTCGCGGTGCTTGGTGAGCATCAGCCGGGGCGGCTCGTCCGCGCCGGTGCGCTTGTCCGGCGCCAGCCAGAACTTGCGACGGGTGGTCCACAGGCCCAGCAGCCCGGCCGCGAAGGAGGTCATGCCGAACCCGATCATCAACCGGAAGCCCCAGTAGGTGATGAAGATGTTCGGGATGTAGTCGTTCGGGTTGCCGCCGTACTTGGCCGCCTCGGCCTTGGCGGTGTCGGTGATGCCCGGCACCGCGGAGCTGAAGTCGCCCTTGGCGAGGAAGGACAGTATCCCGGGGAACTCCAGCTCCACCGAGTTGTGGCCCTCGTTGACGTTGCCGATGGCGAAGATGGAGAACGGGGCCGGGCCCTGGGTGTCCCAGAGCGCCTCGGCGGAGGCCATCTTCATCGGCTGCTGCTCGAACATCACCTTGGCCAGCGAGTCGCCGCTGATCGCGGTGCCCAGGCCCGCCACCACCGCCAGCACCAGGCCCAGCCGCAGCGAGGTGCGCATCGAGGCGACCTGGCGCCCGTCGCTCCGCTCGGGGCGGCGCTTGGCCTTCCACAGGTGGTAGGAGGCGATGCCGACCATGAAGGCGGCGCCGGTCAGGAAGGCGGCGGTCAGGGTGTGGAAGACCACCACCAGGGTGGTGTCCTGGAACAGGACCTTGGAGATGTCGGTGAGCTGGGCCTTCTTGGTGACCGGGTCGATGGTGTACCCGTTCGGGTGCTGCATCCAGGAGTTGGCGGCCAGGATGAAGTAGCCGGAGAGCATGGTGCCGACCGCGACCACCCAGATGCAGGCGGCGTGCAGCTTCTTCGGCAGCTTGTCCCAGCCGAAGATCCACAGGCCGACGAAGGTGGACTCGAAGAAGAAGGCGATCAGCGCCTCCATCGCCAGCGGCGCGCCGAACACGTCGCCGACGAAGCGCGAGTAGTCGGACCAGTTCATCCCGAACTGGAACTCCTGCACGATCCCGGTCACCACGCCCATGGCGATGTTGATCAGGAAGAGCTTCCCCCAGAACTTGGTGGCGTGGAAGTACTTCTCCTTGCCCGTCCGCACCCAGGCCGTCTCCAGCCCGGCCACCATGGCGGACAGGCTGATCGTCAGCGGGACGAAGAGGAAGTGGTAGACGGTGGTGACACCGAACTGCCACCGGGCGATGGTCTCGTGAGCGACTGCTAGCTCCACTTCGGCCTCTTCCTTGCCGAGAACTGTCCGATCTGACCTGGTTTCACCCAGAATCCTGCCTCAGCAAGCCGACAAAAGTGCGCTTTGCCGTCAAGCACACCAATCCATGTCAAAGCTTGCGAGCTTGTGAACGTGAACACGTTCACAAGCTTGATGACAGTATGACCTACGGATTTTCTGGTGAATCCGGCGGGGGTGTGTGTCCTGCCTTACACCGGCTGCGCACCACCCGGACGGGGGTCGACCGGGCCCGGCGGCGAACTCAGTCCGCGGCCGCGCGCGGCAGCAGCACCTGGAAGACGGCGCCCTCGCCCGGGGCGGTGCGCAGGGTCAGGGTGCCGCCGTGGGCCCGGGCGAACCCGGAGGCGATGGCCAGGCCGAGCCCGGCGCCGCCACCCTCCTGCCGGCTGCGCGAGACGTCCACCCGGTAGAACCGCTCGAACACCCGGTCCGCCTGATCCTGCGTCAGCCCGGGTCCGGAGTCGGCCACTTCCAGCACGCAGCCGTCCGCCACCGCGCCCACCCCGATCCGCACCGCGGTGCCCGGCGGCGTGTACTTGACCGCGTTGCCCACCAGGTTGGTGACCACCTGGCGCAGCCGCGCCTCGTCCCCCAGCACCGCCGCCGCCCCCGGCGCACCCAGCCCGCCGGGTCCGGTCAGCGCCACCGGCCGGCTCGGGTCCAGCGCGGTCAGGTCGTGCAGCGCGTCGGCGGCCAGCGTGCGCAGGTCCATCGGGGCCAGGTCCAGCGGGCGCTCCTCGTCCAGCCGGGCCAGCGTCAGCAGGTCCTCGACCAGGCCGCCCATCCGGACCGCCTCGGCCTCGATCCGGTCCATGGTGCGCTTCACCTCGGCCTGCGAGCCCAGCGCGCCCATCCGGTAGAGCTCGGCGAAGCCGCGGATCCCGGCCAGTGGGGTGCGCAGCTCGTGCGAGGCGTCCGCGACGAAGCGGCGCATCCGGGCCTCGGAGGCGGCCCGGGCCGCGAAGGCGGCCTCGATCTGGTCCAGCATCCCGTTCAGCGCCAGCGAGAGCCGGCCCACCTCGGTGCCGCCCGGCAACTCGGGCATCCGGTAGGAGAGCTCGCCGGCCGCGATCAGCTCGGTGCCGCGCTCGATCCGGCGCAGCGGCAGCAGCCCGGCCCGCACCGCGAGCGCGCCCAGGCCCACCGCGAGCACCAGCACCGCGCCGCCGATCACCAGGAAGGCGACCCGCAGCTTCTGCACGGTGGAGTCCACCTCGTCCAGCGAGACGCCGACCAGGACGTAGGAGGTCGGGCTGGTGCCGGTGGCCGCGGGGTTGCGGGTGACCGGCTCGACCAGTACCCGCCAGGGGCCGCCGCGCTGGCCGGGCACGTCGAAGGGGCGGCCCAGGTGGGTGGCGAGCAGCTTGGGGGTCAGGTCCGCCAGGACCGGCTCGGGGTCGGTGGCCGCCATCGGCTGGCGCAGCACCCGCTGCACCTTGCCGTCGGCGTCGAGCATCCGCACCTCGTACTGGCTGGGCAGGTACGGGTTGCCGCGCTTGACGGCCAGTCCGCTGCTGGACGGGTCCACCGCGAACGGCGACACGCTGCCGTTCAGGCCGCGCTGGCCGCTGCGGTAGGAGGCCTGGCTGCCCAGGCGCTGCAACTGCTGGTCGATCCGGCCGGTCAGCTGCGAGCGCACGGTGCCCAGCACCACCACGTCGCTGACCCCGAGGCCGGTGAAGACCAGCACCAGGGAGAGCGCCAGCAACCGGGACCGCAGCGAGAGCCGGCCGGTGAAGCCCCGCAGCCGGCGCAGCGGCACGCCCACCTCAGTCCTGCGACTGCTGCGGCGGGCGGCGCAGCGCGTAGCCGATGCCGCGCACCGTGTGGATCAGCTTGGGGCCGTGGTCCGGGCCGGAGTCCAGCTTGCGGCGCAGGTACGAGATGTACGACTCGACGATGCTCAGGTCGCCGCCGAAGTCGTAGGCCCAGACGTGGTCCAGGATCTGCGCCTTGGAGACCACCCGGCCGACGTTGGCCATCAGGTAGTGCAGCAGTTTGAACTCGGTGGGCGAGAGCGAGACCGGCTTGCCGTCCCTGGTCACCTCGTGCGCCAGCGGGTCCAGGGTGAGGTCGGCCACGGTGAGCCGGCCGTCCTCGGCCGGTCCGCCGGCCCGGCGCAGGATCGCCCGGATCCGGGCGATCAGCTCCTCCAGGCTGAACGGCTTGGTCACGTAGTCGTCGGCACCGGCCGCCAGGCCGTGCACCTTGTCCTCGGTGCCGTCCTTGGCGGTCAGGAAGAGCACCGGCAGGTGGTCGCCGGGACGCGGGCGGCCCGGCCGGGCGGCCAGGCCGGCCGGGTTGGCGATCTGCTGGCGGCGGGTCTGCTCGCGCAGCCGCTCCACCACGGTGAAGCCGTCCAGGTCGGGCAGCATCACGTCGAGCACCACCAGGTCCGGGCGCTCGACGGCGATCGCGGCCAGCGCCTCCTCGCCGGTGCCGGCCGACTCCACCCGGAAGCCGGAGAAGCGCAGCGAGGCGGAGAGCAGTTCGCGGATATTCGGTTCGTCGTCGACCACCAGCAGGAACGCCTCGCCGCCGGCGCGGGTGGCGCCCGGGGCGGCGGGAGCGGAGGTGACGGGTGCGATCCCTGACATCAGGGGCGGGCCTCCCGGTCCTGGGCTTGTCGTCCGATCGGATGATGGGTTCGGAGGTTACGCGAAGTCCGTGAGAAATGCATGAGCCGGACGGCCGCCGCGGTGCAGGCGGTGGCCGTCCGGCCCGGGCCGGTTCAGGCCACGGCCTGCCCTGCGGCGGCGGCCGCCTCGGCAGCGGCGGCCGCCCGGGCCGCCCCCTTGGCCTGGGCCCGGCGGGCGTAGCTGATGGTCCAGAAGACCAGGGCGGCGGTGACCACGTACGGCAGGATGTTGTTCACCGCGACCGCGGTGGCCCGCGAGGTGCCGTAGACCACCACGATCCGCAGCGCCGCCTCGGCCAGGTAGGCCAGGCCCCAGCCGATGGTGAGGTTGCGCTGGACCGTGCGGAAGCTCTCGAACTGCCACAGGCCGTTCCACCAGGCCGCCTGCTCGGGGGTGCCGTCGGTGGCGAACTTGCGGCCGAAGTAGAACATCAGCGGCCGCGGCGCGAGCAGCGTCACCAGGCAGAGCACGCCGAACAGGCCGGTGATCGCGGAGTCCTTGGCCAGCAGCAGCTGGGCGTCGTGCGGACCGATCAGCGAGACCACGCCGGTCAGGGCGACGAAGAACATCGAGACGATGGCGAACTCGTCGACCCGGCGGTGCCAGGCCAGGTAGATCGCGATGTCCAGCACCGGGCCCAGGCCCGAGAGCAGGATCGCGGTGAAGTCGCCGGCTCCCTGCGAGCGGGCCTGGTTGTAGATGAGGATCGGCGCCACCACGTTGAAGGCGATGCTGATCAGCCAGCCGAGAGCGGCCGCCCGGCCCTTCCGGGCAGGGGCGGGCGGAGTAGCGGCAGTGGACAAGGTGGTTCCCCCGGGAAGACGTGTCAGACGGCACGGTGACAACGGGACCGGTGCCACGGCCATTCTGTCGGACGTTCAACTTGCCCGCCTAGGCCCCGAGGTCTGGAAATGCGGAAGGTGACCGCTCGTCAGCCAGTGATCTGACGGGCAGCCACCTTCCCCGGGCGCGCCTCAGCCGCCGCTCTTCGGGCCGCCGCCGCCCGGGCCGCCGGCTCCGCCGCCGAAGCCGCCGCCGAAGCCGGTGGTGCTGCCGCCCTCGACCAGCTGGGAGGCGCTGTAGCCGCCCGAGCCGTCGGGGGTGCCGACCACCGTGACGCTCTGGCCCGGCTGCAGGTCGGCGACCTTGCCGTCCTGGGTGACCGAGACCTTGGTGGAGCCGCCGGTGGTCACCTTGACGATGTTGCCGTTGGCGTCGGTCAGGTAGACGGTGCTGCCGTCCACCAGCTTGACCGTGCCGCGGGTGAAACCGCCCTGGCCGCCACCGGCACCGGCGCCCGCCCCCGCGCCGGACCCGCGCCGACCGGCAGTGCCGCCGGTCGCGCCGTTCTGACCGCCGGCCCGCTGCGCCGCTGCCGCCGTGAACGCGGCCCGGCCGGAGCCGCCGGAGGTGTTGCCGTTGTTCTTCTGGTACCAGGCACCGCCGGTGAAGGCGGCCACCGCGATCACCCCGCCGGCCAGCGCCAGGCTGAGCCAGGGCAGCTTGCGCCGCGGCGGGGCGGCCAGCTCCGCGCTGATGTCGCGGGCGTCCGGCGCGGTGGACAGCAGCTCGATGTGCGCGGCCGCCTGCGGGTCGAGCGCCGACTGCGGCTCCAGGGCCACCGCGGGCAGCCGGACCGTGTCGGCCCGCACCAGGTCGCTGTTCTGACTGGACATGGGATTCCTCACTCGTGCCGCAGGGCGTCGATGGGTCGCAGCGAGGCGGCCCGATTGGCCGGGTAGCTGCCGAAGAAGAGGCCGATGGCGACCGCGATCCCGAAGGCGCCGAACACCGAGGAGGGGATCACCACCGGCTTGATCCCGACCACGCTGAAGTGCGAGCCGATGATCCCGACCGCCACCCCGAGGCCGGCGCCGAGCACCGAGAGCAGGGTGGACTCGGTGAGGAACTGGCCCAGGATCACCGCCTTGGGCGCGCCCAGCGCCTTGCGGATGCCGATCTCCCTGGTCCGCTCGGTCACCGTGACCAGCATGATGTTGGTGATCCCGATCCCGCCGACCAGCAGCGAGATCGCGGCAACCGCCCCGAGCAGCACGGTGAAGGTCTGACTGGTGGACTCCCGCGCGGACAGCAGCGAGGTCTGGTTGCTGACCCGGAAGTCCAGCTTGCTCGGGTCGGTGAGCTGGTGGGTGCCCATCAGGATCTGGGTGATCTCGGACTGGGCGGCTGTGGTGGTGTCCGCCGAGGTCGCCTGGACCAGGATCTGGCTGACCGAGCCGAAGCCGGTGAAGGCGTTCTGCACGGTCGGCAGCGGGGCGATCACCACGTCGTCCGGGTCGTTGAAGCCGGTGGCGCCCTTGGTGGCCAGCACCCCGACCACGGTGAACGGGGTGCCACCGAGGCTGATCTTCTTGCCGATCGGGTCCTCGGAGTCGAAGACCTGCTTGGCGGTGGTGGAACCGATCACCGCGACCTTGCGCGAGTTCAGCACGTCGTCGTTGCTGAAGTAGTCGCCGGTGGCGATCTTCTGGTTGGCGGTCTCGAAGTACGCCGGGTAGGTGCCGATCACCTGGCCCGGGGTGTAGGAGATGTCGCCGTAGACCGCGGCGGCCGAGGTGGTGACCACCGGGGCCACCGACTTCACGTCCGGGGCGTTGGCCTGGTCGGCCAGGGCCCGGGCGTCCTCCACGGTCAGCTTCTTGACGGTGGAGGCGGTGCGGGCGCCGCCGCCGGCCCCGGAGGAGACGGTGAGCGAGTTGGTGCCGAGCGCCGTGATCGAGTTCTTCACCGCTGCCGAGGAGCCGTTGCCGACCGCCAGCAGCAGGATCACCGAGGCCACGCCGATCAACACGCCGAGCATGGTCAGCCCGGAGCGCACCTTGTTGGCCGCCAGTCCCGCGAGCGCGAATCTGATCATCTGCCAGAGGATCACCGGGCACCCCCGATCAGCTGCCCGGCCTGCCGGGTGGCCGACTGACGGGCCGCCAGCACCGGCGGCGGCCCGTCGACCGGGCCCTGCCGCAGATCGGAGACGATCTGACCGTCCACCAGCCGCAGCACCCGCTTGGCGTGCGAGGCCACCTCGTTTTCGTGGGTGATCAGCACGACCGTTCGTCCGGTCGCGTTGAGTCCGTCGATGATCGCGAGCACCTCTTCGGTGGAACGGCTGTCCAGGTTTCCGGTGGGCTCGTCGGCCAGCAGCATGGCCGGCGCGGTGACCAGGGCCCGGGCCACCGCGACGCGCTGCTGCTGGCCGCCGGAGAGCTCGTTGGGCTTGTGGTCGGCCCGGTCGGCCAGGCCCACCAGGGCCAGCGCCGCCTCGGCCCGGCGCCGCCGCTCGGCGGCCCGCACCCCGGCGTAGGCCAGCGGCAGCTCCACCTGGGCCATCGCGGTGGTGCGCGGCACCAGGTTGAAGGACTGGAAGATGAAGCCGATCTTGCGGTTGCGGACCAGCGAGAGCTGCTGCTCGTCCAGGTGGCCGACGTCGGTCCCGTCCAGCAGGTAGCGGCCCGTGGTGGGCACGTCCAGACAGCCCAGGATGTTCATCAGGGTGGACTTGCCGGAGCCGGAGGAGCCCATCACCGCGACGAAGTCGCCCTGCTCGATGTCCAGGTCGACGCCGAGCGGGCTGCCGTCCACCGGGTCCTCCGGGCCGCGCAGCGCGTGCACGGTGGCGTCGCCGTGGCCGTAGGACTTGGTCAGGCCGCGGACCCGGATCACCGGCGGCGGCGGGCCGGCCGGGGTGACGGCGGCCGCCGGCTGCGGCTTGCGGGACCGACGGGCCATCAGTTGCCGCCCCGGCTGCCGGAGGACACCTTGGCCCCGGTGCCGCCGCCCGTGCGGCCGCCGCCGGCGCCACCGCCGAAGCTGCCGGGGAAGGAGCCGCTCGGGAAGCCGTTGCTGCCGCCGGTGGTGGTCGGCACGATCTCCACCTTGTCGCCCTCGTTCAGGCCGGAGACCACCTGGACGGTGGAGTCGCCCTGGACGCCGACGGTGACCGGGACCCGGGAGCTGGTGCCGTCCGGCTTGACCACGGTGGCGGTGCGGCTGGTGCCGGTGCCGGACAGCGCCGCGGCCGGGACCGAGAGGGCGTTGTCCGCCTCGCCGGTGACCACCGAGATGGTGGCGCTCAGGCCGGTGCGCAGCTTGCTGGTGTCGCCGTTGATCTGCAGCACCGCGCCGTACTGGACCGCGCCGCTGCCGCTGCCGCTGCTCGAACTGGGCAGCGAACTGACCGAGAGCACCGAGGCGTTGAGCACGGTGTCGGACTGCGCGTTGAGCGTGACGGTGGCCGCCTCGCCCTTCTTCAGCTTGAGCGAGTCCAGCTCGGAGAAGGAGGCGGTGACCTGCATCCCGGTCGGGTTGGTGACCACGATGAAGCCGGACGGGGTGCTGCTGGAGCTGGAGCCGGTGCCGGACTTGCTACTGGTGCCGGAACCGCTGCCGCCGGAACCGGAGCTCGCCCCGGTGCCCGAGACGGTGTCGCCGACCTTGCCGCCGACCGAGGCCACCGTGCCGGAGACGGTCGCGGTCAGCGTGGTGCCGGCCAGCGCGGCCTGGGCGTTGGTCACGTTGGTCTGCGCGGTGGTGACCTGCTGCCGGGCCTGGGTGACCTGCTGCTGGGCCTGGGCGACCTGGGCGTCGTCCACCTTGGTGGTGGTGACGGTGGTGTACTGCGGCTGCGGGACGCTGCCGGTGCCGCCGCCGTTCCCGCCGCCGTTCCCGCCGCCGCCCGCGGCCGGGCCGGCCGTCGCGGGCGGCGCGGTCGGCGCGGTGGCGCCGCCGGAGGGGCGGTTGCTGGTGTAGGAGGACTGCACCACGCCGTTGCCGTTGACCGGGACCTGGCTGCTCGTGGTGGTGCCGGCCTGCGCCTTGGCCAGGTTCGCCTGCGCGGCGGTGAGGCCGGCCTGGGCGGTGCTCAGCGCGCTGTTCGCGGCGGCCACCTGCTGCTGGGCGGCCGTGGTGTCCACGGTGGCGAGCACCTCGCCCTGGGTGACCGTGTCGCCGACGGCCACCTTGACGGCGGTCAGCCTGCCGCCGGTGACGAAGTCCAGGCCCGCGTCGGTGGGCGAGGAGAGGGTGCCGGATCCGGACACCGTGGCCAGGACGGTCCCCTTGGTCACGGTCGCCGTGCGGGTGGCCGACTTGCCGGCCGCCGCGCTGCTGGTGCTGTTCACCGTGGTGTAGGCCAGCACACCGCCGACCAGCAGGGCCGCGCCGAGCACTGAGTTGACGAGGACGGCGCCGCGCCGTCGGTGGAGGACCTTCATGACGCACAAGGTTCGCCCGCACCTCTTGCGAAGTCCTGGGCGCCGCCTGAGTGCGGGCTGAACCGGCCGGGGCCGCCGGTTACCGACAAAATCGGACGAACGGTCCGGCACGGCACCCACGTCAAGGACGGTGTTGGCGCAACTCCCAGCAAGTTCCCAGCCACCTGGGGCACCGCATTCACCCCCGCCCCGGCGGGGTACGGATCCGGGCATGACCGAACTGAGCAACAAGCAGCTGATGCTGGCGGGCCAGTGGTACCGGCCGGACGATCCGGAACTGGCCGCCGACACCCGGCGACGGATCGAGCTCTGCGCCCGCTACGACGCGGCCCAGCTCGCCGAACCGGCCGAGCGGCAAGCGATCCTGGCCGAACTGCTGGGCGAACTGGGCGAGGAGGTACGGATCCGGGCGCCGTTCCGGTGCGACTTCGGCTACCACGTGCGGATCGGCGCGCGCAGCTTCGTCAACTTCGGCGCGGTCTTCCTGGACGCCGCGCCGATCACCCTGGGGGCCGACGTGCAGATCGGGCCGAACGTCCAGCTGCTGACGCCCGCCCACGAGCTGGACCCGCAGCGGCGCCGGGCCGGGTGGGAGCGGGCGCTGCCGGTGGTGATCGGGGACAACGCCTGGCTGGGCGGCGGGGTGATCGTCTGCCCCGGGGTGACGATCGGCGCCGACACCGTGGTGGGCGCGGGCTCGGTGGTGGTGCGCGACCTGCCGGCCGGGGTGCTCGCGGTGGGCAACCCGGCCCGGGTGGTCCGCCGGCTCGTCTAGGGGTGTCCCTACAGTTCGATCTGGTAGCGGATGAAGCCGCGGTTGTCGGCCAGCCGGTCGTAGAGCAGCCGGGCGGTCGCGTTGGTCTCGTGGGTCATCCAGTAGACCCGCAGGCACTCGCGCTCGCGGGCGAACTCGGCCACCGCCTCGATCAGCGCCCGGGCCACCCCCTGGCCGCGGGCCTCGGGCGCGGTGAACAGGTCCTGCAGGTAGCAGACGTCCGGGCCCGAGGTGTTGGCGTGCACCAGGAAGTGGGTGAGGCCGACCAGCCGGCCGTCCAGCTTGGCGCCCAGCGCGTGGATCCGGTCATCGGCCTGGAAGCCCGCCCAGGACCGGTCGAAGGTCTCGGCCGGCTCGGTCCGCCGGTAGAAGTCCAGGTAGCCGCGGAACAGCTGCTCCCAGGCCGGCCGGTCGGCGGGGGTGAGCTTCTCGATCGTGATCATCCAGCGATCCAAGCAGAGCCGGGCGGGCCGGCCAACAGGATTCCCCGCCGGCCGGCCCGCCCGGGCGCGCACGGTGCGTCAGGCCGGGCGGCGGACCTCCACCACGCGGAACCGGTTGGCCACGAAGGCGGCGTCGGTGTACGCGGAGTTGGCGGCCGGGTTGGCGCCGGTGCCGTGCAGGTCGGAGAAGGCTGCGGTCTGGTTCGGGTAGACCCCGCCGGTCAGGTTGAGCGAGAGGCAGACCCCGGTGTCCAGGCAGGCCTGCACCAGCTCGTGCTCGACCGCGGGCGAGGTGGTGTAGCCGGTGGCCGTCATCGCGCCGTGCTCGGTGACGCTCTGGCGCAGCAGGTCCACCGCGTCGGTGGTGGAGTCCACCGCGACGGCGAAGTAGACCGGGCCGAAGCACTCGGTGAGGAAGTGCGCCCGGTCGTCCGGCTTGTGCGCCTCGACCTTGATCAGCGCGGGGGTGCGGATGGTGGCCCCGGGGAACTCGGCCGACTCCACCACCCGCGGGGCCAGCGCCAGGTCGCCGTACTCGCCGCCGGCGGCGGCCGCGCTGCGCTGCAGCACCCCCGGGTTGACCACGGCGCCCAGGATCGCCGCGGCCCGCGCGTCGTCCCCGAGCAGGCCCTCGATCGCGGCGGCCAGGTCGGCCACCACCTCGTCGTAGGACTTGTCCCCCTGGTCGGTGCTGATGCCGGTGCGCGGGATCAGCAGGTTCTGCGGGGTGGTGCACATCTGGCCGGTGTACAGCGACAGGGCGAAGGCCAGGTTGTTCAGCATGCCCCGGTAGTCGTCGGTCGAGTCGACCACGACGATGTTGACGCCGGCCTTCTCGGTGTAGACCAGGGCCTGCTTAGCGTTCTCCTCGAGCCAGACGCCGAACTCGGTGGAGCCGGTGTAGTCGATGATCCGCACGTCCGGGTGGAGGGCGAGGGTCTTGGCGATGCCCTCGCGGTCCCGCTCGGCGGCCAGGGTGACGGTGTTCGGGTCGAAGCCGTACTCGGCCAGCACGTCGCGGGCGATCCGCACGGTGATCGCCAGCGGCAGCACCGCGCGCGGGTGCGGCTTGACCACCACCGGGTTGCCGGTGGCCAGCGAGGCGAACAGGCCCGGGTAGCCGTTCCAGGTCGGGAAGGTGTTGCAGCCGATCACCAGCGCGGTGCCGCGCGGGACCGTGATGAACTCCTTGGTCAGCACCAGCGGGTCGCGCTTGCCCTGCGGCTTGGTCCAGCTCGCGGTGGCGGGCAGCTTGGCCTGCTCGGCGTAGGCGTAGGCCACCGCCTCCAGACCGCGGTCCTGGGCGTGCGGGCCGCCGGCCTGGAAGGCCATCGCCGCCGCCTGTCCGGTGGTGTGCTGGACGGCCAGCGCCATCTCGTGCGAGCGGGCGTTGATCCGGGCCAGCACCTCGAGGCAGACCGCGGCGCGGGCGAGCGGGGTGGCCGCCGCCCAGCCGGCCCGGGCGGCCGCGGCGGCGGTGAGCAGCTCGTCCACGTCGGCGCGCGGGTAGCTGATGCCCAGCTCGATGCCGAAGGGGGAGGCCTCGGTGGCCACCGGCTCGCCGGCGGCCGGCTGGCCGGGCAGCTCGAAGGTGGTGCCGAGCAGCGCCTCGAAGGCCGCCTTGGCCTCGGCCGGCGCGCCCTCGCCGTAGGCCTTGGGGAACTCGGGGTAGGGCGACCAGTAGTCCCGCTCGGTGAGCGCGGTCAGCGCGCGGGACAGGGTCTCCTGGTGACGCTCGATCAGTTCGTCGACGGCGGCCATGCGGCGCTCCTAGCGGTTACGGCAGTCCAGTGCCTGACGCTCCTCAGCGTAACCGAACGATCGGTCGGGTCAAGAGTGCCGCCCGGATGAAGGCCGCCCGACCGGCCGGGGATACTCAGGGGTATGGCCGACACCCCGAACCGCACCACGTACACCGTCGAATCGCTGCTCGCGGTGACGGTGCAGGTCTTCAACGCGCGCGGCTACGACGGGACCTCGATGGAGGACCTGTCCCGGGCGGCCGGCATCTCCAAGTCCTCGATCTACCACCACGTGCGCGGCAAGGAGGAGCTGCTGCGGCTGGCGGTCGGGCGGGCGCTGGACGGGCTGTTCGGGACCCTGGACGAGCCGGCCGCCACCTCCGGGCGGCCGGTGGACCGGCTGGAGCACGTGGTGCGCCGCACCACCGAGGTGCTGCTGACCGAACTGCCCTACGTGACCCTGCTGCTGCGGGTGCGCGGCAACACCGGCACCGAGCAGTGGGCGCTGGAGCGGCGGCGCGACTTCGACCACCGGGTGGCCGAGCTGGTCCGGGAGGCGGTGGCCGCCGGCGAGCTGCGCGCGCAGGTGGAGCCGCGGCTGGCCACCCGGCTGCTGTTCGGCATGATCAACTCGATCGTGGAGTGGTACCGCCCGGGCTCGCCGCAGGCCGACGGGGTGGCCGAGGCCGTGGTCCGGCTGGCCTTCGACGGGCTGCGGGCGTAGGGCCCACCCCACGGCTCAGGCCGGCGGCACCCGGTCGGTCTCCTCGAAGACCAGCAGGGTCTGGGTGGACAGCACCCCAGGGATCGACTGCACGCTGCCCAGCACCAGCTCGCGCAGCGCCCGGTTGTCCGCCGTGTGCACCAGCATCAGTACGTCGAACTCGCCCCCCACCAGAGCGATGTGCGCCACCCCCGGCAGCTCCAGCAGCTGCTCGCGCACGCTCCGCCAGGAGTTCTGCACGATCTTCAGGGTGACGTAGGCGGTCGCACTCTGCCCGGCTCGTTCGTGGTCGACCCGGGCGGTGAAGCCGCGGATCACCCCGTCCTCCATCATCCGGGCGATCCGGGCGTAGGCGTTGGCCCGCGAGACGTGCACCCGTTCGGCGACCGAGCGGATCGAGGCCCGGCCGTCCTGCTGGAGCAGCCGCAGGATCGACCGGTCGACCCGGTCCAGGCTGCGGTCCGGGTGGGGCGCCGGGGACTGCTGGGTCACCGGATGCGGCACGGGGTGCGCGCCCTGGGCCGGCAGCGCGACCCGCCCGGCCGCCGCTGTGGCCATTTGTTCAGCGCCCATGTGCCCAAGCCCTCCGATGATGGACGTGCTGCTTTCAGCAGACTGCCGGAGCGGCCGAATGTCCAGCACCTTCACCGTGCTGTGGCCACAATGAAAAGACAACCGAACAATCGGTTGGGAGGCAATCCCCCAGTTCCTGCTGCTCCTGCTGCCCTCCCCACCCCTTGGAGGTGCCCGATGACCGTCCTCGACCACCGGCCGACCGCGCCGGTACCAGGCTGGCTGCCCGGCGCGACCGCGCCGCGGACCGATCCCGCGCCCCTCCTGCCCGACCCCGCCCCGGTGCGGGTGCTCGGCACCCCCGAGCTGGCCGGGTACCGGCCCGCGCTGCTGCGCGAGCTGTACCGCCGCCTGGTGGTCGGCCGCCGCTACAACCAGCAGGCCACCACGCTGACCAAGCAGGGCAGGCTGGCCGTCTACCCCTCCTCCACCGGCCAGGAGGCCTGCGAGGTGGCCGCGGCCATGGTGCTGGGCGAGGACGACTGGCTCTTCCCCAGCTACCGCGACACCCTCGCCGTGGTCGGCCGCGGGGTCGACCCGCTGGAGGCGCTGACCCTGCTGCGCGGCAGCGCGCACACCGGCTACGACCCGAAGGCCACCCGGACCGCCCCGCTCTGCACCCCGCTGGCCACCCAGGCCCCGCACGCGGTCGGCCTGGCGCACGCGGCCCGGCTGCGCGGCGAGCCGGCGGTGGCGCTGGCCATGCTCGGCGACGGCGGCACCAGTGAGGGCGACTTCCACGAGGCGCTGAACTTCGCCGCGGTGCTGAAAGCGCCGGTGGTCTTCCTGGTGCAGAACAACGGCTACGCGATCTCGGTCCCGCTGACCAAGCAGTCCGCCGCCCCGAGCCTGGCCCACAAGGCCGTCGGCTACGGGATGCCGGGCCGGCTGGTGGACGGCAACGACGCGGTCGCGGTGCACACGGTGCTCGCCGAGGCGGTGGAGCGGGCCCGGTCCGGCGGCGGACCGACCCTGGTGGAGGCGCTCACCTACCGGCTGGAGGCGCACACCAACGCCGACGACGCCACCCGCTACCGGCAGGGCGAGGAGGTGACGGCCTGGCAGCAGCACGACCCGATCCTGCTGATGGAGCGTGAGCTGCGCGCCGCCGGCCTGCTGGACGACGCGGCGGTGGCCGCGGCCACCGCCGAGGGCGAGCAGTTGGCCGCCCGGATGCGCACCGAGTTCCACGCCGAGCCCACCCTGGACCCGGCCTCGCTCTTCGCCCACGTGTACGCCGAACCGACCAGTCAACTTCGCGAGCAGGCCGAGCAGCTGGCGGCCGAGCTGGCGGCGGAGGCGGAGCAGTGAGCCTGGTGACCGAAACCCGCACCGCCACCATGGCCCAGGCGCTCAACAGCGCGCTGCGGGACACGATGCGCGAGGACCCGACCGTGCACCTGCTGGGCGAGGACGTCGGCCAGCTCGGCGGCGTCTTCCGGATCACCGACGGCCTGGCCGCCGAGTTCGGCGCCGACCGCTGCCTGGACACCCCGCTGGCCGAGGCCGGCATCCTGGGCACCGCGATCGGCATGGCGATGTACGGCCTGCGCCCGGTGGTGGAGATGCAGTTCGACGCCTTCGCCTACCCCGCGATGGAGCAACTGGTCTCGCACGTCGCGAAGATGCGCAACCGCACGGCCGGCAGGCTGGCGCTGCCGATCACCGTCCGGGTGCCGTACGGCGGCGGGATCGGCGGGGTCGAGCACCACAGCGACTCCTCCGAGGCGTACTACGCGAGCACCCCCGGCCTGCACGTGGTCACGCCGGCCACGGTGGGCGACGCCTACGGGCTGCTGCGCGCCTCGATCGCCTCCGACGACCCGGTGGTCTTCCTGGAGCCCAAGCGGCTCTACTGGTCCAAGGACGAGCTGGACACCGCCGCCGCCGTGGCGCCGGTAGGGCGTGCGGTGCTGCGCCGCACCGGCCGCTCGGCGGTGCTGATCACCTACGGCCCCTCGCTGCCGGTCTGCCTGGAGGCGGCCGAGGCGGCCCGCGCCGAGGGCTGGGACCTGGCGGTGCTGGACCTGCGCTCGCTGGTGCCGTTCGACGACGCCACGGTCTGCGAGGTGGTCCGCTCGGTCGGCCGCGCCGTGGTGGTGCACGAGTCCACCGGCTTCGGCGGGGTGGGCGCGGAGATCGCCGCCCGGGTCACCGAGCGGTGCTTCCACCACCTGGCCGCGCCGGTGCTGCGGGTCACCGGCTTCGACATCCCCTACCCCCCGCCGATGCTGGAGCACCACCATCTGCCCGGTGTGGACCGGATCCTGGACGCGGTCGCCAAGCTGCAGTGGGAGGCGTGACGGTGATGCCGATCGTGCGCGAGTTCACCCTGCCCGACCTGGGGGAGGGGCTGACCGGGGCCGAGGTGGTGCGCTGGCTGGTCGAGGTCGGCGAGGTGATCGCGGTCGACCAGCCGGTGGTGGAGGTGGAGACCGCCAAGGCGGTGGTGGAGGTGCCCTGCCCTTACGGCGGGGTGGTCACCGCGCGGTTCGGCGAGGAGGGCGAGGAACGGCTGGTGGGCCAGCCGCTGGTCACGGTGGCGGTGTCGCCGGAGCCGGGCACCGACGTGCCGGACCCGCAGCCGGAGCGCCCGCTGGTGGGCTACGGCGTGGCCGAGGGCGGCAAGGGCGCGCGGCGCCGGCGGCTGGGGGCGACGGCTGTGGCGGCTTCGGCAGCGGCGGCTCCGGCAGTGGCTCCGGCGGTGGCTCCGGCGGTGGTCGCTGCTCCGGCGGTCGTACCCGTCATCTCGCCGCTGGTGCGCAAGCTGGCGCGCGAGCACGCGGTCGACCTGGGCTCACTGACCGGCAGCGGGCCGGACGGGCTGATCATGCGGGCCGACGTGAACCGGGCGATCGAGACCGCGGCGGTGCCGGTGGCCGCCCCGGCGGTTCCTTCCTCCCCCGACTCCGTCCCGCTGCGCGGCCTGCGCCGCACGGTGGCCGAGAAGCTGACCCGCAGCCACCACGAGATCCCGGCCGCCACCTGCTGGGTGGACGCGGACGCCACCGAACTGCTCGCCATCCGGGCCCAGATGAACCAGGCCGACGCGCCCAAGGTCTCGCTGCTGGCCCTGCTGGCCCGGATCTGCGTGGCCGCGCTGGCCCGCTACCCGGAGCTGAACACCAGCGTGGACCTGGACGCCAACGGCGCACCGGCCGCGATCCGGCGCCACCCCGCGGTGCACCTGGGCTTCGCTGCCCAGAGCGACCGCGGCCTGGTGGTCCCGGTGGTGCGCGACGCCCAGCAGCTCACCACCGAGCAGCTCGGCGCCGAACTGGGCCGGTTGACCGCCGCCGCGCGGTCCGGCTCGCTCACTCCGGCGGAACTGACCGGCGGCACTTTCACGCTGAACAACTACGGCGTGTTCGGCGTCGACGGCTCCACCCCGATCCTCAACCACCCCGAGGCAGCCATGCTCGGCGTCGGCCGGATCATCGCCAAGCCCTGGGTCCACGAGGGCCGGCTGGCGGTCCGTCAGGTCACGCAGTTGTCGTTCACCTTCGACCACCGCGTCTGCGACGGCGGCACGGCCGGCGGCTTCCTGCGGTTCGTCGCGGACTGCCTGGAGCGTCCGGGGATGCTGCTGCGGCAGGTCTGACCGGAGTGAACTGTCGGCCCGGCGGGGGCATGGTGTCCTCGTCGGGCTTGGTCAGTCGGACGGTGGCCACGACCCCGAGGGCAACGCTCGCGAGGGCGAGGGCGAAGACGATCGCCAGGGCTGCGAGGATCAGGGTGTCCTCGGTGCCGGGCCTCACCGGCGGATGCCGATGAGGCGGTAACCGAGGCGTGCCCCGAGGTCCTGCACCAGGTGGTCGGCCTGCTGGTGGGTGAGGGCGAGGAGGAGTTGCTCGGCGGGACCGACGTGGATGTCGAGGTCCACGGCGGCGCGGAGCTGGACTGCCGCGTCGGGCACGGACTCGACGTCCAGGTGGGCGAGGGTGGTGCGCTCGGTGTGGATTGGCTGGGTGACCAGCGGGATCACGATTCCCATGTGCCGTTCCCCTCCGCTTGTCCGACGAGGGCCAGGAGGTTGAGCAGGGTGCTCACGGGGGCGTTGCCGAACTTCACCAGGGCGTGCCCGTCGACCGAGCCGCCGTTGGTGCGGGCGGAGCCCCAGCGCAGGCCGAACTTCTCGCCGCGCTGCTGGAGTTCGCGGATCAGGCCGGCGATCTGGGCATCGGTGTAGTCGAGCAGGGCCGGGTCGGTCGGCGCGAACGGCTCGCGGCGGGCGGCGGTCACGCGGCGGAGTCCAGCTCGAACCAGACCCGTCTTGCCCCCGCGCTCGTGCGGGGCCGCGCCGAACCGGTGGGTGAGCGAGCGGACCAGGTGCAGGCCCCGGCCGGACAGCTCGTACGGGTCGGCGGAGCAGGCGCGCTGCTCCGGGAGGGCGGGGCACTCGTCGGCGACGGACACCCGGAGCGTGCGGAGCGCCCCGTCGGCGAGGAGCACGACCACGACGACGGGCGCGGGGCTGCCGCCGTGCTTCCACGACGAAGAGCTCGTGCAGCGCGAGCTCGGCGTCGGCGATCAGGACCGGGGCCCAGCCGGCGGCGGTGAGGAGGTCGCGCAGCTCCTGCCGGGCGGCGGACCAGTCGGGGGGTTCGGGGGCAGGGGTGCAGAAGGGCATGGCGGAGCTCCAGGGTGAGGGGGTGTGGATTCGCGGTCGGCGGATGCGTCACCGTGAGCCAGGCCGGGATCCGGTTGCTCTGCGGTGCAGTTCGGGACAGCAGGCGCCTACTGCCGCGAAGACGGGCGTTACTGACGATCCGTCGGATCAGTACAGCGACAACCGTAGCGCAGGTGCGGGTAAATTTACCCGCCTCAGTACGGGGTTCCCTCGTCCGAGTGACAGCTGGCCCGCTGGGCAGCTCGCGCGGCACACTGACCCGACGAGAATCGAGAGGATGCCATGGCCAGTCGCACCAGCCCAACGCTCCGTCAGCGACGCGTGGGGACTGAGCTGCGGAGAATGCGCGAGCAGGCCGGCTTCGGAGGCAGCCAGCTCGCGCGCCTGCTCGGCGTCACCCCTGCGCATGTCACACAGTTGGAGAGCGGCAAGACCACTGTCAGCGTGGAGCGGCTGTACGCGATCGCCAGGGTGTGCATGTGCGACAACCAGCCCCTGCTCGATGCGCTGGCTGACATCATCGCGGACCGGAGCAAGGGCGGCTGGTGGGAGGAGTACCAGGGAGCCCTCCCGATCGACTTCCTTGAAGTGGCGGAACTCGAAGGCCACGCCAGAGAGATCGTCGCGTTCAACATGGCCTTTGTCCCAGGGCTGCTTCAGACACGTTCATACGCCAAGGCCTTGTTCGCAGGAGAGCTCGTTCCTCTTCGCAGCCAGGAGATTGACCTCAGGGTCGCCTTCCGACTGCGCAGGCAGCAGGAAATTCGCTCCTGTGAGACGCCGTACCGAGCGTTGGTGCACGAGGCAGCCCTGCATGGTCACTATGGCGGGCGTGACGTACTCCTCGACCAGCTCGCCTCCCTCATCGAGAGTTTCGAGCAGCCGGGCACCTCGATCAGGGTCGTCCCCTTCGAGGCGGTCACCTTCCCGGTCCCGAGCGAAGATCTTGTTCGTATGGCGGGCGACGTGCCAGAACTGGACACGGTCCAGGTCGACGCCTCCTACGGCGCCCACATCCTTGATCAACCCGCACGGCTCGCACGCTACCGTGCGACCCTTGAGCGCATCGAAGCCATCGCTCTCTCAGAAGATGACTCACTGGGCTTCATCCGCTCGACCATGAAAGAGGTTCAACGCAAACATGGCTAGCTCGTCGTGGCAGAAGTCCAGCTACAGCGCCAACGCCAACGAGTGCGTGGAAGTCCGCACCACTGACGGCCTGATCGAACTCCGCGAGTCCGACGAGGGCGACATCATCGTCCGCACCACCCCCACCAAGTTCGCCAAGTTCCTCCAGGGCGTCAAGGCCGGCGAGTTCGACCACTTCGCCGGCTGACACGCCAACGGTCGGGCCGCCCGCGCGTGAGCCCGGGCGGCCGACCGTTGGTTCAGCCGATCACGTTTCCCGGCTCGTCCAGCCAAGCCCGGTGCTCGCCTGCCACCGTGACCGTCAGGCCGAGCCGCGACAAGTGCGGCCGATCGCGGTGCTGCCACCACCGGTAGGCGGCCGTCACCTCCTCCCACAGGTTCCGGGGCCCGGACTGCGACACCGCGTGATCGCCCAGCCAGTCCGCGAGGCGGCAGTGGGCGTACGACGTCCCGTCCCAGACCTCGAAGCGGCCGGTGCCGAAGCGGTCGTAGGAAGCCCAGACGCTTTGCCGGAACAGCCCGGGCACCCGCAGGCCGATCGCGAACGCTGCGTCCGTGTTGTCCGCAAAGTCGGCCGGATCGACTTCCGAGGCGCTGTACCGAACGGTGTCGATGCTGAACTCTCCGCTGTCGGGCCGCTGGTCGCGCACCCACATGAACGCCACGTCCGCCACGAACGGGCCTGCGGCCGACCTGCCGTCCGCAGCGACCGTGAGCCGCGCGAGCGCTCCGTTGCACAACGCCGTGCCGTACGGGGCCAGAATTACCCCGCCCGGTTCGCACTGCTCGATCAACGCCCCCGGCACCCGCTGAACGGCTGCCGTCAGGTGGATGCGCTGGAACGGCGCCCCGGCCGGATCGCCGATCATGCCGTCCCCGGTCACCACACGGGGCCGCAGCCCCATGGCGTCGAGCCGAGCACGTGCCTGGGCCGCGAGTTCGGGATCCACCTCGATGCTGACGACCTTGTCACCGCCGAGCCGGTGGGACAGCAGGGCCGCCGTCCACCCCGTGCCGGTACCCACCTCAAGCACCCGAGTGCGGTCAGCCACATCCAGGTGGTGGAGCATCGTCGCCACTACCGTCGGCATGGAGCTGGACGAGGACGGCATCTCCGTTCCCTCGTACAGCTGCGTCACCAACGGCTGGTCCGTGCAGACCAGTTCGCACCAGCGCGCCGGGTCGGTGCCCTGGTCGATCCACTCGCCCGCGTGGTAGATCCGGGCCGGGGTGAACCGGCTGCGGGGCAGGGCGCGGAAGGGCACCTCCCATTCCTCCGACAGCACGCCGGACCTGCGGAGTCCATCGGTGAGTTCGTCCCAAGTCATCGACACCACCTACTGGCCCGGCTTGGGCGGATTGCTCGGCGGCGCGTCCCGGTGACCGTCATGCGGGGCCGTGTCCGGCGCACCGGAGTGCCCGCCGCCCGACCCACCGCCCGCCTGACCGGGTCCGTCCTTGCCTCCGCCTCCGCCGTCAGCCAGAAGTCGCGATCCGGCAACCCGGCTACTTCCTGCCGGGACTTGTCGATGATGCCGATGGACTCGCCGGCTGCGACGTTGCCGGGGTACCACGCGAGCTCGTACCGGAGGTAGTCCGAGAGCGGGGAGCTGAGCACGTGCACCCGGGCCAGCTGCTTGCCGTGGTCCGTCATGGAACGGACCCATGGGTTGTCCGCGCTCTCCGAGGGCAGGGGCCGGCCGGCGAGGAAGTCGGCGAACTCCTCACGCTCCTCTTCCACGTCGTAGACGGCCAGGGTTTCCAGCCGGAAGGCCGTCCGCTCGAAAGTCCGGAAGAGTCGGCCGAAGTCCTCACCCCTGAGCACTGAGGTACGCCTCCAGTCGAGTGCGGAAATAGCTCTCCAGCACCTCAGCCGGAATCTCGACCGCCGTCTCACCGACCGACAGGTTCAGCTCTGCCAACCGGGCCGGGTCAGTAATCCCGTACCCCTGCACCACGTAGTGCCCATCCTCGGTTCCCCACAGCGTCGGGCATGTCCCGTTCTTGCATGAGCCTTCCCCGGACAACCAGCGCAACATCATCTGCCCCCACGCGTCGTCAGCGGCTCCCCCATCGCATTCGATGCTCCCGAAGCGGACACCGACGGTCAAGGACCGGATCTTTCCAACACAGGAATGGCGGGCGAGGACCCGCCGAACGCGAAACGGAACTCCACCCCACGACGTGAGGAGGGTTCCGAGAAACGCGCTGCTCCCGGTTCACGCGGGTGTCACCTCTTCCGCGACCCACCATCGAGTGCAGCCCGGGGTGTCCTCGATGACGATCCCCCGTTCCTGCAGGGCCTTGCGGATCTCGTCGGCTTCCTCGAACCTCCGTGCCTGGCGTAGTTCGCGCCGGCGGGCCAACTGGGCTTCGATCTCGGCGTCACCGCTTCGGCTGTCCAGGTTGAAGGCGTCGAAGAGGTCGTTGAGGTCGCTGAGCAGTTCCAGGGCGGCACGGCCCGGGGGCTCCTCCCGCCTGTTCTGCTCGCGGATGTAGTCGAACAGGACGGCGAGTGCGCCGGGAGTGTCCAGATCGTCGTCCAGCCGCTCGTAGAGGTCTTCCCTGACCCTGGCGGCCAAGCCGGCCCCGGCGGTGCTCTCCTCGCGGTCGCGGTCGATCAGGCGGGCGAAGTTCTCCACCCGGCGGCGGGCGGCTCGGGCCTGCTCGATCGTGGTGTCGTTCAGCTCCATCGAGGAGCGGTAGTGCTGGCTGAGGAACGCGTAGCGCAGGGTGCGGAAGTCGGCGACCTTGAGGATGTCCCTGATGGTCAGGAAGTTGCCGGCGCTCTTGGACATCTTGGCGCCGTCCACGCGCAGCAGGCCGGTGTGCATCCAGTAGCGGGCCAGCGGCTCGCGCCCCGATGCGGACTCCATCTGGGCGATCTCGGCTTCGTGGTGCGGAAAGATGAGATCGACCGCGCCTCCGTGGAGGTCGTACTGCGGGCCGAACAGCGCTTCGGTGATGGCGGTGTCCTCGATGTGCCAGCCGGGCCGGCCTTCTCCGAGTGCCGTGGCCCAGTACGGTTCGCCGGGCTTTCGGGCCTTCCAGAGCGCGAAATCGCCGGGGTTGCGCTTCTGCTCGTTCTCGTCCACCCGGGCAAGGGAGTCCTCGGCCGTCACCTCGGTGCGGCCGGAGAGCTTCCCGTAGCCGGGGAACGTGGCCAGGTCGAAGTACCAGCCGTCGTCGAGTCGGTAGGCGTGGCCTCGCTCGATGAGCTGCTGGACCTGGGCCACGATCTCGTCGATGTGGTCGTGGGCCCGGCCGAAGACGTCGACGTTGGTGTTGTGCAGCGCCGCCATGTCGTCGAAGTAGTGCTGCTCGAACTCGGTGGCCAGGTCGCGCGCGTCCACGCCCAGTTCGCCGGCCCGGCGGATGATCTTGTCGTCCACATCGGTGAGGTTCTGCGCGTAGGTGACCTGGTAGCCGCGCTGCTTGAGGTAGCGCGCGACGAAGTCGAACTGGGTGTAGGTCTTCGCGTGGCCGACGTGGCTCAGAGCGTAGACAGTCGGGCCGCAGACGAACATCCTGACCAGCCCCGGCGCCGAGGGAACGAACTGCTCCTTGCGCTTGGTCAGCGTGTTGTACAGCCTGATGGCCATCTCGCCCGTTCCCTCCTCCAGCGGTCCGAAAACTTGCCGACCGGCCCCAGAGACCGACGAATGCGATCGAGCAAACTGTTTGACGTCTCATCAGTCGCCGGGCGGCCATCGAAGCCTACTGCCGGATTCCTACCGAAATGTTTCATCCTGATCGGTGTATCCGGGAACCGGCCTTCCGGCAGCGGCCGGCACCTTGATCGCCGAGATCCGCTTAACCGCCGCGCTTCCCGGGCAGGTCGGGGACGCGCCTGTGCGGCGTGCCGGTCCACCACGGGGGATCGGGTTCCGATGTGTTCCGATGCGCTTCGAAGGGGTCCCACCATGCTCCGGATGTCCCGTACCACCCGCCTGGCCGCTCGCCCGGTGGCCGTCGCCGCGATGGCCTTCGCGGTGCTCGCCACCGGGGCGGCCAGTGCGTTCGCCGAGACGTACGTGCTGCGCGACTCGAGTCCCACCATGGTGACCGGCTCGGCCGGGCTCTGCTCGATGAACCGCTACGAGATCGAGGGGTACAACGGGGCCTCGCACGAGTACGCGCAGGGCACGGCGTCGCTGGCCGGCGGCACCGCCTGCTGGGTCTTCATCCGCCAGTCGAAGGACGGCGGGGCGACGTACACCCAGAGCGACCTGGTGTGGGTGCCCGCCAACGGCTCCGCCTCGACGCCGGTCTACTACGACGGGCCCGGTTACTGGGACCAGGTCTGCGTCCAGGTCCAGCGAGGCACCTGGTGCGACGGCTGGTACTGACGGCCGGTACTGGCGCAGGTGCCGTTCGGCGGGTCGCGGCGGGCGAAGGCGGGAGCCTAGCGCGCGCGGCGGCCCGCCGTCCGGCGTTCCGGGGATTTGTCGGATCAGCTGTACGGCCGTGCCACGCTACCCGAGGCGTTGCTGGGACGACCGGAGGCGAAACGATTCTCTTGAGCACCCGTCAGGTAGCAGTGAAGTCGCTCTCCGCGCTGCTGGTCCGCTCCGGTCAGGGATCGGCTGCGGCCACCGCGGTGCCGGGGATGGTCGAGCCCGAGCCGACGGCCGAGGAGGCCGCACCCGTCGCGCCCGTCGTGCCCGCGCCCGAGCCGGTGCCAGTGCCGATGCCCGCGCCGGTGATCCCGCCGATGCCCAGTGAACCACCCGCCGTACCACCGGCCTTCGCGCTCGCGCCAATCGAGCAGCCGTTCGAGCAGCCGATCGGGCACGCGGTCGAGCAGGCGGCGGCGCACCCCGTCGTGGAGCCGCTGTTCAGCTGGGCGCCCGGGCTCAACTGGGCCGGCCCCGGGGACCAGTGGAGCCAGGCCTGGACCGGCCAGGGCCTCGCCGCGCTCCCGCCGGCCCCGGCGCCCGCCGCTCCGCAGGGGGCCGACCTGCCGCCCACCCCGCACGACCTGGAGCTGATCCGCAGCACCCTGTCCATCGTGGAGCCGGTGGCGGACCGGGCCACCGCGCACTTCTACGCGCTGCTCTTCGTCCACCACCCGGACGTCCGCTCGATGTTCCCGGCCGCCATGGACGTGCAGCGCGACCGGCTCTTCCGGGCCCTGCTGCTGGCCGCGCGCAGCGCCGACGACCCGGCCGGGCTGACCGCGTACCTGGCCAACCTCGGCCGCGGCCACCGCAAGTACGGCACCACCACCGCGCACTACGGCCCGGTGGGGGAGTGCCTGCTGGCGGCGCTGGCCAAGTACAGCGGCAGCCGATGGGACGCCGAGACCGAACTGGCCTGGCGTCGGGCGTACGGACTGATCTCCAGCATCATGATCAACGCCGCCGAGCAGGCCGCGGCCAGCACCCCGCCCTGGTGGCAGGCCGAGGTGGTGGCGCACCAGGTGCGCGAACGGGACGTGGCGGTGCTGACGCTGCGCACCGACCACCCGTACCCGTACCGGGCCGGCCAGTACACCACCCTGGAGACCCCCTGGTGGCCGCGGGTCTGGCGGCCGTTCTCGTTCGCCACCGCGCCGCGCCCCGACGGTTTGCTGACACTTCACGTCAAGGCGGTGCAGAGCGGCTGGGTGTCCAGCGCGCTGGTCCGCCGGGCCCAGCCCGGGGACGTGCTGCGGCTCGGTCCGCCGACCGGGTCGATGGTGGTCGACCACACCGACGGCGCCGACCTGCTCTGCCTGGGCGGCGGCACCGGGATCGCACCGGTCACCGCGCTGGTCGAGGAGGTGGCCCAGCACGGCGCGAACGGTCGCGGGGTGGAGGTGTTCTACGGCGCCCGGCGGACCGAGGACCTCTACCAGCTGGAGGTGCTGCGCGAGTTCGAGCGGCGCAACACCTGGCTGACGGTGCGTCCGGTGGTCTCCGAGGAGGTGGTCCGCCCGGGCAGCGGGCTGTCCGGGCTGCTCGGCGACGTGGTGGCCCAGCTCGGTCCGTGGGACGGCTACCGGGCCTACCTCAGCGGCCCGGCGGCGATGGTGCGGCGCTCGGCCAGCATGCTGGTCCGCTCCGGGGTCCGGCTGGAGCACATCCACCACGACCTGGAGCTGTGACACCTGGCCCTCGAAAACCCTGGCCGGCAGCGGCTCACAGGTCGGGGGCCAGCAGCGCGCGGATGCCCTCGATGTTGGCGGCCAGGTAGGAACGGAGCGAGGGCGGCACCAGGTTGACCGCGGTGACCCCTTCCCGGGTGAAGGGCAGCCGGACGATCTCGTACTCGCCGCGCGGCTGGTCCACCTCGGGGCCGTGCCGGCGCCCGGGGTCCATCGAGGCCAGCCGGCAGACGAAGAAGTGCTGCACCTTCACCCCGTGCGGGTGCAACAGGGTGCCGTCCTCGTGGTGGGAGTGCGCGACGGTGTCGACGAAGGCCGGGACCACGTCCACCACCTTGCCGCCGAGTTCCTCGTCCACCTCGCGGTGCAGCGCCTCGGTGACGGTGCGGTCCTCGGGCTCGACGCCGCCGCCCGGGGTGATCCAGTACGGGTTGCTGCCCGGCCTGGTGCGCTTGATCACCACCAGCGCGGCCGGGCCGTGCCGCGGGTCCTCCTGGTCCAGGTCCAGCAGGATCGCCCGGGCGGTGCGCTTGACCACCGGCCGGAGATGGGGGGTCGGTCCCGGATGAGGAGTCGGTTCCGGATGGAGTGCCGGTCCCGGCGCCGCAGGCACAGGAGTCACTGCCGTCACCTCCGCAGGCGTTGTGCGGGAGCATCCCGCAGGCGGCGGGTGCCGAAACTCGCACAGGCGGACGAACGGGAAACCGGTGGTATCCGCCCGACCGCGACGCACCAGCACAGCAACCGACAGCGAACCGCATGCCCGGCCGGAGCAGGACCGCACGGAGGTGACGGCCCGGGCAGAACGAGAGGTACGGGCGCATGCACAGCACTGTCCAGGGGCACGTGGTGATGAACCTCGTGGTCTCCCGCGAGCTCTCCTTCCGCCTGGTGGTCGATCTGGAGTACGACCCGACCGACCCCTACGCGGTGCGGCTGACCTTCCACCTGCCCGGGGACGTGCCGGTCAGCTGGGTGTTCGGGCGGGAGCTGCTGCTCGACGGCATCAGCCGGCCCACCGGGGAGGGCGACGTGCGCATCCGCCCGGTCGGCGAGGAGCTGTCCGAGGTCGGCATCCTGCTGTGCTCGCCGGACGGCGTCGCGCAGTTGCGCTGTGCCGCCCCGCCGCTGGCCGCCTTCCTGGCCCGGGCCGACCGGCTGGTGCCGATGGGCCGGGAACTGGCGGAGGCCGCCCTGGAGGCGAAGCTCGCGGACATCCTCAGCGGGGGCTGCATCGGCTGAGCGCCGCCGGACGTGGTGCGGGCCCGGCTCCTGGAGGGGAGTCGGGCCCGCACCACGCTCAGCTGGATGCTCCTATAGACGTCA
>NZ_PYBW01000008.1 GCF_003205575.1 Streptomyces tateyamensis | reverse complement strand
TGAGTACCATGACACTCGCCGCATAAGCACACAAACCAGTGTCTACCATTCGGGGGGAAGCCCCACTCGCTCATCTTCCCGTATGCCTTCCGGCACTTTGTACGTCACCCACCTGACCGAAGACGGAGTGGACCGGCGGTTCATCCAGCAGCAGGTCGGCCACGAGTGCGACAGCTCAACGGCGATCTACACCCACGTCAGCGACGACTTCATGAACACTGCCCTGCACAAGGCACTGGCCCCGGCGTTCTCCGGGGTCTGACGGAAGGACCTGACGATGACTGCCAAGCTCGACTACCGCTGGCACCTGCGCAAGGTGATGGCGGACCGCGGGATGTTCTCCACCACCGACCTCATCCCGCCGCTCGCCGAACGGGGCATCACCTTGTCCACGAGCCAGGTCTACCGGCTCACCGTCGAGCGCCCCGAGCGGCTGAGCCTGAAGATCCTCATGGCCCTGCTCGACATCCTGGACTGCAGCATGGACGACCTCATCGAGCCGATCGCCTCGGCCACCGCGGTGAAGAGGCCGAAGAAGGCCGCCGCCGCCGGCGCCGCGCCGCCGGCAGCGGACGGGCTCGGTGACCTGCGGCCCAAGCGAGCCCGGATCAGGGGCGTCGACCTGCCGTGACCACCACCGACCAGCCGGCCCGCGCGGTCACAGACCCTGTCGGCCTGATCACGGACCTGATCAGCCACGTCGAGAAGGACCTCGACCCTGCAGCCGTCCGGGCCGTGGTCATCGGCGTCGCCGGTGGCCGCGCGAAGTCGCGCCGGCTCGCCGAAGCCCTGGCAGCCGGGCCCAAGGTCCTGTCCGACGGCCGGTCTCCGGCGCCCCGGGCTATCGGTGACCTGCTGATCGCGCTCCGCAAGGCCGGAGCCACGACGATCTCGCCGCCGGTCTGCCGCGACTGCGGCAAGCACCTGCGGACCTTCCAGCGCCGAGGCCAGGACTGGTACTGCGGGGTCTGCGGCCAGGAGAGCGCCGAGTGCGCTGGCTGCGGAGCCACCCGTCGCCTCCACTCGCGTGACCGGGCCGGCCGACCGCGCTGTTCGATGTGTCCGGACGTCGACCCACGTGATCCGCTCGACGTCATCCACGAGGTGATCACCGCGATCAGTCCGGCCGCCGATCGGGAGGTCGTCGCCGGCGCGGTCCGCCGGTCCGCTCCCCGCCCCTCTTACCAGCAGAAACTGGCCTGGGCCCTGGAGGACAACCCCCGTCTGCTGACCGGCGAGGGGCACCTGGCTCCCCTTCGCGCGATCCCACAGTTCATCGACCTGCTGCACGCCGCCGATGTCGCCGGCATCATCCAGCCGGCCTGCCCTCGCTGCCAGCGCGTGGTCCGGATCGACAAGCCCCTCGAAGGACAGCGGGTCTGCCGCAACTGCATCGCCAAGTCCCGCATCGAGGAGTGCTCACGCTGCGGCGCCCGGCGCGAACCCGCCACGCGCGACGCCAAAGGCCAGCCGCTGTGTCCGAAGTGCCTGATCACGGACCCCGCCAACCTGGAGTCTTGCATCCTCTGCGGCAAGCGGCGCATGGTCAGCACCCGGACTCCCGACGGGCCGATCTGCCCCAACTGCCGCCCCCTACCCACACTGGTCTGCTCGATCTGCGGCCGCACCGCACCCTGCATGCTCTCGAAGCTGACCGGGCAGCCCCGCTGCGGCCGTTGCGACCAGCGAGAAGTGCACTGCACCGTCTGCGGACGCTTCCGGGACATCCACTCCGGCACCGTCGACGCCCCCGTCTGCGGCCCCTGCACGAAGCCGGACGCCGAACTCTGGCGCCCCTGCCCGACCTGCGGTGAGGCCGAACGGCTGACGACCCCCGGCCCCTGCCGCCGCTGCACGCTCAAGCAACGGCTCAACGACCTCCTCACCGACAAAACGGGCACCGTCCCGCCCAAGCTGCAGGCCCTCCACGACGCCCTGGCCAGCACCCAGCGGACGGCGACGCCATGAGCTGGCTCTCGAAGGGCATCGTCTCCACCGTCCTGTCCGACCTGGCCTCCGCCCGACGTCCCCTGACCCACGAGGCCCTGGACGAACTCCCCGACAGCAAGGTCGTCGAGCACATCCGCACCGTCCTCGTGGCCGCCGGCGCCCTTCCGGCCAGGGACGAGCAGATGGTCCGCCTCGAACGGCACGTGAAGGACCTCGTCGCCTCCCACACCACCCCCGAGGGGCGGCAGATCCTGCACCGCTACGCGACCTGGCACCTGATCCGCCGGCTTCGCCGCCGAAGCCGCGGCAACGACATCACACACACCCAGCTCAACGTCGTCCGTGTCCACCTGCGAGCCGCTGTCTATCTCCTGGACTGGCTCACGGACCAGGACCTGACCCTGGCCAGCTGCCGCCAGAGTGACCTCGACCGCTGGATGACCCGCGACGAGACCCAACTCCGAAGAGAAGCAGGCCACTTCGTGCGCTGGGCCCTCGCTCAGAAGATCGCCCGCGACCTGAGCTTCCCCGCTGTGAAGTGGAACGGCCCATCCCAGGCCATGGACGACGACGCCCGCTGGGCCACCGCCCGCCGTCTGCTGCACGATGACACTATCCGGACCGAAGACCGCCTGGCCGGCCTGTTGTTGCTCCTCTATGCCCAGTGGCCAGCGGCGATCTCCCGGCTGACCACCGGTCACATCGAGGAGACGGACGGGATCGTCCGCATCCGACTCGGCGACATCGCGGTCACCTTGCCCGGACCCATCGCCGATCTGGCCCTGAAGCAGGTCTCCGCTCGTCGCAGCCACGCGGTCCTCGCCCAGACCGGCTCCCCCTGGCTCTTCCCCGGCGGCCAGCCCGGCCGCCCGATCAGCGCCTGGGCCATGGGCGAGCGACTCCGCAAGCTCGGCATCCGGCTCGCTGAAACCCGCTCCACCGCCCTCTTCCAGCTCGCCACCGAGCTGCCCGCCGCGATCCTCGCCCGCACTCTCGGCATCCACATCAGCGTCGCCGTCAAGTGGCAGCGGGCCGCTGCCGGGGACTGGGGTGCTTACGCGGCCGAGGTCAGCCGCCGCCAGCCATGACGTCCATATCCAAGGCAAGGGAGCAACACAGATGCTGCTACGTAATGTTGAGCACGTCGACGTCGACGCCTACGTCCGGATGCGATGCGACCCTGTCATGATGGCCGAGCTGGGCGGCCCGCTGCCTCGCGAAGGCATGGAGGCGAAGGTCCACCGTGATGTTCAACGGGCGGCGGCAGGCACCGACTGGACCAAGATGATCGTGCCCGATGAGGCCGAGCCGGATGTGGTCGCGGGAACCGTGACCTTGTGGCCCCACGACGCAGACGGCGAGCGCATCTCCGAGATCGGCTGGATGGTACTGCCGGAGTTCCAGGGACGGGGACTCGGCAAGCAGGGCGTCCGCACGCTGCTGGAGCTGGCCCGCGACGACAGCAGGTGGGGGCTGATACACGCATTTCCGGCAACAACGAACGCCCCGTCCAACGGCATCTGCCGAACCCTCGGTTTCCGGCTCCTGGGCGAGCAAGACGTGACCTTCGCCGGTCGAGTCCTGCGAACCAACCACTGGGCTATCGACCCCCGCGTTGACCTGATCTAATAGCGGTCCGCAGCACCCACACGAAGCCCGAGGGCAGGGCATTCAGAGAGTTCCAATACCCGACTCCACCATTAAAGGTCTCACTGGAGAGGAAGCGGGAGGCCATCAAGACGATCCGCCTTCAAGTGGTGGACCGCAACGGTCGGCCCGCCCCGATGTCCTCCGCCACGGCCTACGAAGCCCGGTCGGTGGCCGTGCCGTTCGGCAACTGCACCGAGCCGAGCAACGTCAAAGCCGGCGGCAAGAGTTGTGCACTGCGATTCCAGTGCGCCGGGTGTGGATTCTACCGTCCCGACCCGTCCTACCTTCCCGCAATCGAGGAACACCTGCACGCACTGCGGTCCGACCGCGAGACCGCCCAGGCGATGGACGCCGCCCCGTTCGTCCTGCGCAACCTCGCCGATCAGATCAACGCCTTCACCGACGTCGCCGACACCATGCGCAACCGGCTGGAGGAGCTGCCAGTGGACCAGCGCGCCGAGATCGAGGAGGCCGGCAAGATCCTGCGCAAGGCCCGCCTTTCGGAAGGCCGGACGCTGCTGCCGCTCAGCGTGGTCCAACGCCGTGGCGATGCCCGGTGAGTCCGGGTCGAACCCCAGGGGATGTCCTGCGCGAGGCTCGACGCAGGGACAGTCGGGACAAGCGCGGGAAGGTTCTCTCCGCACTCAATGCCATGGTCGAGCGCGGTGAGTGCGTCACATTCACCGCGGTGGCCAAGGCCGCCGGGGTGTCGACATGGCTGGTCTATGCCGAGGGCGTCCGCGAGCACATCGAACGAGCCCGCAGCCGGCAAGCCGCCCGGAGCCACCGCGACAACCAGGCTGGGCTGACGGCCAGTCAGTCAAGCATGGCCACCGACCTGGAGCTCACGAGAGCCGACAACCAGCGACTGCGTGCCGAACTCGAAACGCTCCGAGAGACGGTCCGGCGCCAGCTCGGACAACAGCTCGACCAGCTGGGTGCCGCCGACCTTGCCGAGCGAATCGAGGACCTGACGCGGCAGAACCGTTCCCTGCGCGGCGAACTTGACGAGCTGAAGGGCTTGTACGCGGGGAGCCAGCGCCAGCTGGCCGAGACGGAGGACGATCTCAGCGCAGCCCGCGCCAGCCTTCGCCGCATGATCCGCAACGAGAACCGGCCGCTCTTTTGACGTTATGTCAGGGATGGGGAAGGGCGACGGCCGCCTGGCGGTGGGACCACCAGCCCCTGCCGCAGCAGCGTCCCGGGTGAGGGCGATGGGCCACCTCTGACGCCGACCGTCGGTACCGCAGGGCCTCCAGCGACTCCATGCTTCATGATGACCTGACAGCGTCAGAACAGGAGCATGATCATACTGTTGCTCCGATCGAGGGTTCCATGGTCTCTTTTGCGCAAGCCCTTCGATCGCCATGACTTCTCGGGGTATTTTCGCGGGTTCACCTTCCGGAATTTCCCCCTCCATAAAATTGGACCGCAAGAGAAATCTCAGATTCCCCTCAGATTTTCACACGAAGCATCGAACGTGCGTGTCTTGAGAGATAGGTTCCTTGTCACGGGCCGCCGCTCGATGGGAGGGGCGGCCGGGAGGGGAAGGAAATCGAGTTGCGCACTATAGCCGTAGGCGTGGCAGCCCTCGGGCTGATCCTCACGCCGCTGGCGGGCACTGCGTCCGCCGCGAGCGGTGAGGACCTGGCCGGCGAGCAGGCCGTGGTCCTGAAGGTGGATGCCGCGCAGGACAAGGCCGCAGCCATCAAGGCGCTGTCGGTCCACGAGCGGGACCTGCTGCAGCAGTCCGTGAAGCACATGACGCACAACACCGGCACCAAGGTGGTTCGTACGGGACAGGCCACCCGAGTGGGTGGCGCCGCAGGCGCCGCCTCTCCGAACGTGGTCCACCCCGACAGCGGTGGCTGCTGGAGCCAGTACTGGTACGACGACTGGTACGACTTCACGGTCAAGACCGGTTCGACCTGGATGGAGGCCGACTGGTGCAGCAACGGCTCCTCGATCACCAGCTACTACACGACCAACGTCGGTGCCCAGGGGGCGGGCACCAACTCGTACGAGGGCCTCAGCAACTCCGGCTCCCGCAACGTCGGCTGGGAGGTGCGCCAGTACCAGTCGTTCCACTTCAACTTCTGGGGGGTTGACGCGTACCCCTGCATGCAGATCCGCGGTGGGGCGACCGGCCTCTACTCCGAGCAGGAGAGCTGCAACGTCGGCTAGTACCGATCTCGCGGACGCAGTGCCATGATGGCTTGGAGAAGAGGATAGGAAAGGGGAGGACGTGTTCAGTACCGCGCAGTGGCCCGTTGTCTGGGTCGGTGTCCTGTTGATTTTCGCGAGCATTGGACTTGTCCTGAATCTGCGGATGCGCAGGAGTTCGCGTTCTGACCACACGCGCCGTCGCACCTACCTGGAATGGCTTCCGGGGCTGGTCGGCCTGCTTGCGGTCGTGGGAGAACCTCCCCGGATCCTGGGTGCGAGCCGCGGTGTCCTCACTGTTACTGACAATATCGGCCGCGTGATCATCGTGGGCATTCTCGTACTGCTTCTCTACGGGGGGATTGTCCTGATCCGTCGTGTCCTCAGGGCAGTTTCCAGGCTGCGGCGGACACCCCCCGCCTCGTGACCTGTTGATGCGTCACCAGGAAGGTCCCCGCCGGCGCGCAGGCGGGGACCTTCCGCGTTCCCTGGACAGCAACTCTCGAGACCGGGTTCGTCCTGTTCGGGTGGCGGGAGTGGACACGGAAACCAGTCCCGCTCCCCTCCCGACCACCCGCCCCCTCAGCGAGGGGCCGATCAGGTCCATGCGACCCATGCGCAGACTCACGATGCGCACGCGCCGGACACTACGAATGAGGTACGAGTGCAGGCTGGGTCGACGCCACGGTGGATCCTGCACTGTCAGCGGCGATGATCTTCGTAGGGTCAGCAGCAGACGGCCACCACGCGAAGTAGTAGCCGTCACGCACACTCGCGGTGACGTGCCGCCCATCGGACGTCTCAACCGTGACTGCGGCTCCCGAAGGCGACAGCCGGCCGTAGACGTACCGCGCCGCATCTGATCCTGAGGTCTTCCCCCCGTTTCCGGTCACCGCGAGCACCTGACCAGGATCAAGGGTCGGCGAATCGGTGTACCCCGCGATCCAGCTGTGCTTGCCGCTGACGCACACCGCGATGCGATCGGGCGAGCCGAGCAGAACGGCGGAGAAGGCTCCGCGTTGCTCGGCGAGAACCGGGGCCATGGCCGGCGGCTGCTCTGCCGGCGGATGCGGCAGCCGCTGGTTGCATGTCTGGCCCAACTCCTCCACCTGCGCGGCGGCGACAGCACTCGGGCTGGGGGTCCACGAAGCGTAGGCGGGGTCCGCGCCTGACAGCGTTCCGACGGCGACCCACCCGCACACGCCACTGGCGACCACCGCGGTCGCCGTGACCAAACGCCAGGAACGGCGCGTCGACCGAGCCCCGCTGAGGGAGGGCACCTGCTGGATCTCTCCCAGCAGGGCGCGCAGGCGAAGTTCCTTGCGGGCGTCGGAGAGCGCCCGGGCAGTCGGCAGTTGGTCTTGGATCATGACAACTCCTCAAGAGAAGGCTGGGCCAGCAGGGCAACGGGCGAGGGTGCGGCATCCTGGTCAAGTTGCCGTAGCCGCGCACGCGCGCGCGACAGGCGGGACCGCACCGTGCCCACCGCAACTCCGAGCGCGGCCGCCGCCGCCCCGTAGTCCAACTCGCCCAGCACGCACAGTTCCAGGACGTCCCGCTCCCTGCGAGGAAGCGCCCGCAGGTTCTCGCGCAGCCGGCGCATCCGGTGCTCGTCGTCCATCCGCTGGGCGACATCATCGGCAGGGTCCGGAACCTGCAGTAGGGCGGGAAGGCGCCGCAGCGCAGCTTGATGGCGGGTCAGCGACCGGTGATGCTTCTGCGTGCTGCGATGGGCGATGCCGAACAGCAGAGGCAGGGCGGAGCCGCTCTCCACGGACAGCCTCTGACGGCACCGCCAGGTCTCCATGAAGACGACGGAGACCAAGTCCTCAGCCGCCGACCAGGAGGCTGTCCGCCGAAAGCAGTACGTGTAGACCGCATCGGCGTGCCGGGTGAACAGGACACCGAAGGCATCGGCATCCCCATCGCGGGCTCGCGCCCAGAGCGTGTCGTCCGTCAACGAGTCGTCCTGCGTACCGTCCATGCCCTTATATACCCGCAGTCTCGAACGAGTTCCCGCTCTGGCGGTGTCTCTTGGCCCGATCCGCTCAGGTCGATATGCCTTACGTACCTAGCTGCGAGAGTAGCCACCTACCTGCAGGAGGAGTTGACAACCCTAGATAACGATGGATCCGCGCGCCGAGCACCGCATCTTCGCCAACCTGCGCGCCGTGGCCCGGGACCGCGCGGTGGTGCTGGTCACCCACCGGCTGAGCAACGTGGAGATCGCCGACCGGATCGTGGTGCTCGACCACGGCCGGGTGATCCAGCAGGGCAGCTTCGCCGAGCTGGTCGCCGACCGCGCAGGCAGGTTCCACGAGTTGTGGGAACTCCAGCACGACCGCAGCGGCCTGCCGGCGCAGCGGACCCCCGAGCACGACGCGCAGTCAGAGAAGTCAGAGAAGTCAGAGATGCCCGACTCGTGATCGATCCGGTGCCCGCGGCCCGCCCGCCGCCCGTCAGCCCAGCTCCGCCAGCAGCGCCGGGTTCACCCGCTCGACGATCGCCAGCACCGCCTCCCGGCCGGCGGCCGGCCACAGCAGCGCGCGGGCCGCCCGGTACTTGGCCGCCAGCCGCTCGCGCTGCTCGGCCGGCAGCGCAGCCAGCCGGTCGGGGTGCGAGTTGTGCGCGTTGTCCGAGATCTTCACCAGGGTGGCCAGCCGGTCCGCGGTGACCGCCCGCACCCGCTCCAGGTACTCCTCGCCCGCCACCTTCGTCACCGCCCGCACCGCGGCCACCACTTCGGCCGGTACCCCGGCGGCCAGCAGCTGGTCCGCCGTCACCGGGCTGTCCTCCAGCACGTCGTGCAGCCAGCCGGCCTGCTGCGCCCGCTCGCCGAACGGCGCCAGGCCGTCGGCCACCGCCCGCAGGTGCTCGACGTACGGCACGCCGAGCTTGTCCAGCTGCCCGGCGTGCGCCCGTGCCGCGAACCGCGCCACCTCGGCCGACGTCACCATGCCGCTCCCCCGTTCTCCCGCCGTGCCCGCCAGGCTACCGCCGGGCGCCGAACCGCCAGACCCGGCGCTGCGGCGGGACCAGCGCCCGTTCGTCAGCCGGGTCCGGGCCGGGCGCCGCCCAGCTCGGCCGCGGCGCGGCCGGTGGATCCGTCGGGGCGGTGTGGAAGAACTCCGCGTCCCGCACCCGGTCCAGCCGGGGCCGGGGCGCCGGGACCAGGTGCGGGATGTGCTTGGAGCAGTGGATGTAGGCCTCGTCCACGCTCAGGTGGACCCAGAACTCCACCCGCCGCCCGGGCGCCGTCTCCACCGGGAGCTGGGGGTGCGCCAGCCGCAGTGCGGCGTCCGGGCGCAGGTGGGCGGTGCCGTTGACGTGCAGGCCCAGGTGCTCGTGGGTGAAGTCCATGAAGAGCAGGCCCAGGTGGGGGTTCTCGGTGATGTTGCCGGCGCTGGCCAGCACGCCGTTGCCCTTGTACTCGGGGAAGGCCAGGGTGTGGTCGTCCAGCACCTGGACGAACCCGGGCGGCCCGGCCCGGAAGCTTGCGTCGCAGGCGCCGCCGGAGTCGGAGCTGGCCAGGAAGACCATCGACTGCCGGCCGATGAAGGTGCGCATCTGCGCGGTCAGCTGCGGGCGCACCTGGCGGCGGTAGAACTCGGCGGCCCGCTCCTCGGTGCCGTGCTCGCGCTGCAACTGGTGCTCGCCCGCCGAACCGAAGCGCTGGTGGGACTGAGGCTGGGTGGTCACAGGAGCTTCCTCAGGAGGTCGGTTCTTCGAGCGTGACGAACGGGTCGTGGTAGATCCGCTCCAGCGGCATCCCGGCCCGCATCAGCACCCGTCCGGCGGTGACGACCATCGGCCCGGGGCCGGCCAGGTAGGCGTCGTGCCGGTCCCAGGGGCCGGCCTCGGCGAGCACCCTGGGCAGGAAGCCGGGGCCGTCGTGCGCGTCCTGGTCGGCGATCGCGGCCCGCACGGTGAGCCACCGGTGCCGCTGGCCCAGCGCCAGCAGCTCGTCCAGTCCGTACATGTCGGCGGCGGTGCGGCTGCCGAGGAAGACGTCCATCCGCCGGCGCACCCCGTCCAGGGCCGCCTGCTCGATCAGCGCCCGGATCGGGGCCAGTCCGGTGCCGCCGGCCACGCAGACCACGTCCCGGGGCGAGCGCGGGTCGAGCACCATGTCGCCCTGGGCGCAGCCGAGCCGGACGGCGTCGCCGACGGCGGCCCGGCGCACCAGCGCGTTGCTGACCCGGCCACCGGTGACGGCGCGGACGTGGAAGGTCAGGGTGCCGTCGGGGCGCGGGGCGTTGGCGGGCGAGTAGTACCGCCAGACCCGGGGCGCCCAGGGGGTCTCCATGCTGACGTACTGTCCGCCGGTGAACGGGTACGGCTGGTCGGTGCGCACGGTGAACTCGGCCAGGTCCTGGCTGTGCCGGCGGTGGGCCACGATCCGGGCCGTCCAGCTGGCCGGGTGGACGGCGGCGTCGGCCTGGGCGGCCTGGTCCATCACCTCGGCGACGGTGGTGTAGGCCCGGGTCCAGGCGGCGGCGGTGTCCGCCGTCCAGGCGGGGCCGGCGAAGTGCGCCAGGGTGGCCAGCAGGCACTCGCCGACGGCGCCGTAATGGGCGGTCTCGGTGCCGAACTTGCGGTGGTCGCGGCCCAGGTGTGAGCAGAACGCGACCAGGTTGGCCGGATCGTCCACCAGCTCCACGACCATCAGCAGCGCCCGCAGCAGCCGGTCCTGTTGGGGATCCAGGTCCACCGGGAAGAGCTCGCGCACCTCGGGGTAGCGGTTGAACAGCGTGGCGTAGAAGTACCCGGCCAGTTGGTCCGCATAGGGCTCGAGAGCCGCCAGGCTGGCTCTGATCAGCTCCGGGTCCTCCGGCGGCGGCGGCGCCGAGCGCGGGGCGGCGGGCTGCATCGGCACCCTCGCCGCCGCTGCCTCCCCGGGCCCTGCGACGGGCGGGGCGACGGGCGGTACGGCTTGCCTGGCGCCCGCCGCCTGCTCGGTCGTCAGGACCTCGGCGGTGGAGCGTTTGGCACGGAACTTCACGGTATGGCTCTCCTGTCCAGCCCACCCCCGAGGACTGTCTGACCTGCGGCTTACCTGTCATAACGTGGCATGAATGGGTCAGATTCTGCCCATGAGTGGTGGACAGGATGCAAGCAGTGACCGGTGAAACTCTTGTGAAACGCTGAAAAGGCCACCGCCCGGACCGGAGCACGATGCCTACCCGGTCGGGGCGGTGGCGAGTTCCGCCGCTGGTCAGGTCCAGACCTGGACCCGCTCAGCGCCGGCGCAGCACCAACACCCCGTCAGTGAGCATCCCATGCTCGCCCTCGGGCCCGGCGGCCGGGCGCTCCACCGTCCCGGCCCGCTCGACCGCCACCTGGTCCGCGGACAGGCCGAGCTCGGCCAGGGTGTCCTGCGGGGTCGGGAACTCCATCTGGTGCCCGTGCTTGGACCACGGCGGCGCGGCGGCGTGGTCGACCACCAGCAGCACGCCGCCCGGCGCCAGCGCGGCGAACGCCCGGCGCAGCACCTCGGCCCGCGGGAAGTCCAGCGGCGACTGGAGGAACTGCGCGGAGACCAGGTCGAACCGGCCCTCGGGGAAACCCTTCGTCAGGTCCACCCGGTGGAAGCTGATCCGCTCCGCGGTGCCGGTCTCCGCGGCGTGCCCGGCGGCCCGGGCCAGGGCGGTGGCGGAGATGTCCGCCGCATCCACCTGCCAGCCGTGCCGGGCCAGCCAGACCGCGTCGGCGCCCTCACCGCAGCCCAGGTCGAGCGCGCGGCCGGGGGTGAGCGGCTCGGCGATCTCGGCGAAGACCGGGTTCACCTTCCCACTCCAGACCCGCTCGCGCTGCTGGTAGTGGCCCTCCCAGAACTCCTCGGTCTGCTGCTCGGTGGTCATCGCGGCTCCCGCCTCTCGTGCTCTCGGCTGTCTCCACGAGGCTGCGCCAGGACGGCCCCGGTGGCAAATACCGTTGCGGTTCCGGCAACGGCGGCGCGCCGCAGGGGGTGGACAGCCGGGCGGCGATGGGTCAGGCTTCAGCGCCATGACCGCACCCGTGCCCAGCAGGCCGCCGGCGGGCGGGCTCAGCGAGCTGGCCGCGGCCAACACCGCCACCGCCGAGGCGATCGGCCGGCTGCTGCGCGACGGTGCCGATCCCGCGCGGCCGATCCCGGGCGCAAGCTGGACGATCGGCGAGGGGGCCGCGCACCTGGCGCTGGCCAACCTGCTGATGGCGGAGCTCGCGGCCGGTGCCGAGCACCCGGTGTACGGGGACGGCACGCCCGGCGGCCTCGCGGCGGCCAACGAGGAGACGCTGGCCGCCTACCCGGAGCGCGATCCGGCGGTGCTGGCCGAGGTGATCGAGGAGCAGGCCCACGCCTTCGGCAGGGCGCTGGCCGCGCGCCCGGCCACGGACACGGTGCGTACCCCGATGGGCCCGATGGACCTGGCGGTCCTCGGCTCCTACCTGCTGACCCACCAGCTCGGGCACGGCTACGACCTGGCCCGCGCGCTGGGCCGGCCGCACATGATCGACCGTCAGCGGGTCGAGCTCTGCCTGCCGTTCCTGTTCCTGGCGATGCCCCGGGTGCTGGATCCACGGACCACGGCGGGCCTGCGGGCCGGCTTCACGGTCGGACTGCGGGGCGGTTCGCGGTTCGGGGTGGCGATAGCCGACCGGAAGGTGACGGTCAGCCAGGGCCCTCTGGCCGGCGCAGACTGCACCATCAGCTGCGAGCCGGTCACCTTCCTGCTGCTCGCCCTGGGCCGCCGCACCCCGCTGCAGGCGCTGGCCCGGCTGCAGACCCTGTCCTGGGGGCGCAAGCCATGGCTGGCGCCCCGGTTCCCGAGCTACTTCCCGGCTCCCTGAACCGGACGCCGACCGGCCAGTCCCGGGCCCCCGCCCGCGCTATCCCCGCCCGAACCGCCGCCCCGCCGCCAGCAGCTCCGGCACGCTCGCCAGCTTCACCCGCGGCCGCCCCAGCGCCGCCCCGCGGGCCCGCTCCACCCGGTCGATCGCCAGCAGCTCGCGCAGCCCCGTGGCCGCGGGCCGGCGCCGCCGCACCAGCCGGGCGAAGTCGGCCGCCGCGCCGACCGGCCCGGTGAGCAGGCCGGCCTCGGCGTCGTCCAGCAGCGCGTGCACCGTCTGCTCGGCGCAGGCGCGGTTGCTGCCTATCCCGCCCGCCGGGCCGCGCTTGGCCCAGCCGACCACGTACACGCCCGGGGCCACCCGCCCGTCCCGGTGCGCCAGGGTCCCGGCCGCCTCGTCGAACGGCAGCCCGGGCACCGGCGCCCCGCGGTACCCGATCGAGCGCACCACCAGCCCGGCCGGGAGCCGCTCGCCGCCGGCCAGCTCCACCCCGTCCCGGTGCAGCGCCACCGGCGGCGCGCCGAACCGCAGCACGATCCGCCGCCCGGCCGGCGGCGGCCGGTGCCAGTCCACCCGCTCGCGCGCCAGCCCGTCCAGCAGCGCGGCCTTGCCGCCCGCCGACTCCGCACCCGGCGCGTCCACCACCACAGAAACCCCCGCCAGCTGACGCAGCGCCAGGAACTCGGCCCTGGTGTACGCCGCGTGCTCCGGTCCGCGCCGCGCGAGCAGCACCACCTCCCGCACCTGCGAGTCGCGCAGCGCCGCCAGCGCGTGCTCGGCGATGTCGGTCGCGGCCAGTTGCCCGGGGTCGGTGACCAGGATCCGCGCCACGTCCAGCGCCACGTTCCCGTTGCCGATCAGCACCACCCGCTGCGCCGACAGGTCCACCGCGTCGGCCGGCACCGTGGGCTCGGCGTTGTACCAGCCCACGAAGGTGCTCACCGGCAGGGCGTGCTCCTCCCCCGGCACCCCCAGCTCGCGCTCGCGCCCGGCGCCCACGGCGTAGACCACCGCGTGGTGATGGGCGGCCAGCTCGTCGGAGGCCAGGTCCCGGCCGACCTCGACGTTGAGGTGCAGCCGCAGCCTCGGGTGGCGCCACAGCCGGCCGAAGCCGTCGCCGATCCGCTTGGTGGACGGGTGGTCGGGGGCCACCCCGTGCCGCAGCAGCCCGCCCGCCACCGGCAGCCGGTCGAGCACGGTGACCTGGGCCCCGGCCGACCGCAGCAGGGTCTGCACGGTGTACGCGGCGGCCGGCCCGGTGCCGACCACCGCGACCCGTAGCGTGCCGTGCTCACCCGCCAGGCTGCGCGGGAACTGCGGTTCACCCCACTCGTGGCCGGTCGGGTTCTCCTCGTAGTACTGCCGGTTGAGCTCCCCGTACCCCGCCAGCGTGCCGGCCAGCCGGTCCACCGGGTAGATCGCGTCCACCGGGCAGGCGTCCGCGCAGGCGCCGCAGTCGATGCAGGCGACCGGGTCGATGTGGAGCAGCTCGGCGGTGGCGAACCCGGGCTCCTCGGGGGTGGGGTGGATGCAGTTGACCGGGCAGACCGAGACGCAGGTGGCGTCGGTGCAGCAGGTCTGGGTGATCGCGTAGGCCACGGAGCGTCCTTGTGGGGTACGGGAAGGGCGGACGGAGCGTCAGAGCATGTTCAGCCGCTGGTAGACCGCCGACGAGGCGCGGGTCAGCAGGCCGGCCTCGCCCAGGAAGGCCATCAGGTGGGCGGAGCTGTTGCGCAGCATCGCCCTGCGGTGCGCGCTGGCCCGCACCTCGGCCAGCGCCCGCTCGGTGTCCAGGCCGGCAGCGGCGTAGACGCCCTTGTTGACCATGCTGGTGAGGATCACCGCCGCCGCGATCGCGACCCCGGTGGCACTGGTGCGCCGGCGCAGCGGGCCGGCGGCGCGCAGCCGCTCGCGGATCTCCTGGCGGGCGAACTTCATGTGGCGGGACTCCTCCACCACGTGGATCCGCGAGGTGGCCCGGACGATCGGCAGCACCTGCTCGCCGCGCATCCAGTCGCGCTGCATCACGTCCAGCACTTCCTCGGCCACCAGGATGCCGCCGTAGGCGAGTTCGCCGGAGGCCAGGCTCTTGAAGATCCGGCCGGCCTCGGCCACGGGCCGGTTCGGGCGGTAGGCGGGGGTGCCCATCTTCTCGCAGGCGCGGGCGAACATGATCGAGTGCCGGCACTCGTCGGCGATCTCGGTGAGGGCGAACCGGAACTCGGCGTTGCCGTGGTTCTTCAGGTACTGGTCCCGCAGGATCATCTGCTGCAGCACCATCTCGAACCAAATGCCGGTGCTCATGATCGAGCAGACCTCGTGCCGGGTCAGGGTGACCCGCTGCTCCTCGGTCATCTCCCGCCACAGCCGGGTGCCGTAGAGCGTGCTCCACTCCGGATTGAGCCCGTAGTGGGCCGGATCCAGCGGGGCGGCCCAGTCGACCTCCACCGCCGGGTCGTAGGAGAGCACCGCGGCCGAGTCGAGCAGCCGCTGCGACACGTCCTCGTCCGCCGTCGTGTGCCCGTGCCGCTGCCCGTCGCCGTGCAGGGCCGCCGTACCCGTCCTCGCCATGGTGCCACCTCCGTGCCGCGCTCCCACCGGGGTCTTATTGACGCACGGTACAATAAGACCGGAGGGCCGACCAGACCCTGTACGCCCTCTTCTTGACACACATTGGAAAAGTGTCGAGCCGGGCGGATGCGACGGGGATCTGACCCGCCATGACGGCCGCGCCGCCGCCCCGGAGCCTGACTTACCGTCACGACGCGCCCCGCTCCCGCACCCCCTGCGCGGTCGGCCATGACGACGACGCACGCCGCGAGCCCGCCGGCCGCCGGGGGCTGCCGGCCGGCAAGCATCCGGCGACGGCGCCCGCAGCCTGACTGTTCGTCAGACCGTTTTCAGCACCGGCTGGTCCGCCGGAGCCAGGGACTCCAGCCCGGCCCGCCGGACCACCCACGGCACCGCCGACCCGGTCAGCACGAAGACCGCGCCGAGCAGGAACCAGCCGGGCGCGCCCCAGCTGATGCAGAGCCAGCCGAGCAGCGCTGGCGCGGCCACCCCCGCGATCCCGCCGCCGAAGCCGAACACGCCGCTGTACTGCCCCTGAGCGTGGGCCGGCGCCAGCGCGTACCGCAGCTCGAAGGAGCCGGCCGCCTGCAGGATCTCGCCGAGCGTGTGCACCCCGACGCCCGCCAGCACCAGCACCGCCGCCGGCCCGCCGGGGAGCGCCCCGGTGACCGCCATCAGCGCCATCCCCGCCAGGAACGCCCAGCCGGAGCGGCGCCAGGCCCGGGCCGCGCTCGCACTGTCCGTGACGTGGCGGCCGATCCGCACCTGCAGCGCCACCACCAGCACCGTGCTCATCAGCCCGGTCGCCCCGACCACGAAGCGCGGGACGTGGGTGTGCCCGACGATCCACAGCGGCAGCGCGAACAGCACCACGTCGCCCTGCAGCGACATCGCGACCCGGCCCACCGGGACGCCGGAGAGCAGCCCCACCAGCCCGCCGATCCCCAGCCCGATGCCCACCTGGGCCACCGACAGGCCCACCACCCGGGTGTAGAACAGCGCCGCGCTCACCATGAACACGCTGCTGCCGAGCATGTTCACCCCGCTGGCCAGTGCCAGCGTCCGTCGCGGTCCGCGCTCCACCAGGATGCCGCGCTCCACCAGAGTCTCCGTCAGTCCCGTGTCTCCCACGTCTTCCCCCGTTCAACCGTCCGACCTGGGAGTATGGGGGCACGAACGATCTTGCGGGAAGTCGCGGGCCCCGCGGGGAAGATCACACCGGGGTCGGGAACGGCCGGGCGTTCCCGACCCGTTGTACTGGGTGTCGGGCCTCGGACATCGGCCGTTCGGGACTGAGCCAAACCGCCGGAAGAGCTGGCGAATCTCACCCGAGCTGCTCTGCCCGCAGCTGACGCGGCAAGATGAGCCCGTGACTGAGAACGAAGCGGATCTGCTGGCGTTGCTGCGCGAACTCGATGCGCGAAACCCAGGGGGCTCGGGCCTGGGGCCGTGGTGGTCTCGCGACGTTGTGCCGCGGCGGGTGCACCGGTGCAGAAAGTACGTGGTCGCCGGTGAGTTGGGCTTCCAGGCCGCCCGCGCTCGTCCGGAGGGTGTCGAGGTGGAGGCCCTGGGGGACGTTGTGGGTGGGTCGGTCTGATCGGCGACCGGTTCGCCCTGCGCGGGAGAACCGGGCAAGGCGGCAACTGACCGGACGTCAGGCTGCCGGCTGCTTCCTGCGGCCGGCCGGCCCCTAGCTGACGGAGTGGATGGTCAAGGCCGTACGCGACGCGGCCACCGCGGCGGGATGCGACCCGGACAGCGTGAAGATCTGCGTGGCGGCCCCGGCAGACGTGACCGAGGACGACTCGCCGCAGGCACTGGCGCACGCACAGGAGCGGTGCCGCTCGGTTCGGCGGTATGGTCGGCAACCACGTCGCGCAGGTCGCGAAGCTGCAGCAGCTACGCGACCTGGGCGTGAGCCAGTTGGTGGTCTACGCCCTGCACGACGCCGTGGAGTCGGCCATCGACGCCCACGGCACCAGTGTCATCACCGCAACGAGCTGACCCCGCTTCACTCGTTCGTCCGGCGGCCCAGTGCCGTGCCCGCCGGCCTCTGCCCCGTCCCCGCGCGAGACCCCGCGAACCGAGGTGGCCGTCCATGTCCCCAGCAACTCACCTGCCCACGGCGGCGCAGACCGCCCACCCCGACGGAAGAGTCGAACTCGCCGCCGGAGTCGCTCTCACCGACCCGCGCTTCACCAATGAGGACCTCGTACCGGTCCCGGTCGCGCGCAGACGCTGGACCACGTACAACTTCCTGGCGCTGTGGGTCGGCATGGCCCACAACATCCCCTCCTGGACCCTGGCCTCGGGGCTGGTGGCGCTCGGCATGGACTGGAAGCAGGCGGTGCTGACCATCGCCCTGGCCAACGTCATCGTGCTGGTCCCGATGCTGCTGAACGGACATGCCGGTACCAAGTACGGCATCCCCTTCCCGGTTCTCGCCCGCGCCTCGTTCGGCCTGCGCGGCGCCAACCTCCCCGCGCTGATCCGCGCCGCCGTCGCCTGCGCGTGGTTCGGGATCCAGAGCTGGATCGGCGGCGAGGGCATCTTCCTGCTCGCCGGCAAGCTCCTGGGCCACGGCTGGCAGACCGCCTCGGCGATCGGCGGCTTCCCCTGGACGCAGTGGCTCTCCTTCCTGCTCTTCTGCGCGCTGGAGATCGCCATCATCGTCCGTGGCATGGAGACGCTGCGCCGGTTCGAGAACTGGGCCGCGCCCTTCGTCATCGCCGGCGCGCTGGCCCTGCTCGCCTGGATCGCGGTCAAGGCCGGAGGCTTCGGCCCGCTGCTCGACCAGCCCTCCAAACTGGGCTGGGGCAGCGACTTCTGGAAGGTCTTCTTCCCGTCGCTGATGGGCATGATCGGCTTCTGGTCGACGCTGTCGCTCAACATCCCCGACTTCACCCGCTTCGGCGGCAGCCAGCAGGCCCAGATCCGCGGCCAGGCGCTCGGCCTGCCCACCACGATGACCCTCTTCGCCCTGCTCTCGGTCCTGGTCACCTCCGGTTCCCAAGCCGTCTACGGCACGCCGATCTGGGACCCGATCGCGCTCGCCGCCAAGATGGACAGCGTGGCGGGCACCCTCTTCGCGCTGCTGGTGGTGCTGGTCGCGACCCTGTCGGTGAACATCGCCGCCAACGTGGTCAGCCCCGCGTACGACCTCTCCAACCTGCTGCCGAGGATCATCAGCTTCCGGACCGGCGCGCTGATCGCCTGCGCGGTCGGCATCGTGATCTTCCCTTGGAAGCTCGTCGCCGACCCGCACATCTACATCTTCACCTGGCTCGGCGTGGTCGGCGGCCTGCTCGGCACAGTCGCCGGCATCCTCGTCGCCGACTACTGGATCATCCGCCGCACTCACCTGGAGCTCGACCAGCTCTACACCCCCGACGGCCGCTACTGGTACGCCGCGGGCTGGAACTGGAGGGCGGTGGCGGCCTTCGTGGTCGGCGGACTGCTCGCCGTCGGCGGCTCCTACGGCGGCCCCTTCCCGAGCGGCGGCGTGATCGGCTTCCTCCAGCCGCTCGCCGACTACGGCTGGGCGGTGGGCCTGGCCTCCTCGCTGGTGCTCTACGTCGCCCTCACCCGGCTGGCCCCGCCCGTGGAGAGGGCCGCACCGACCGCGTACGAGCCGGCCACGACCGAAAGCTGATGCCTGCCACCGCTACGGGCCGCCTGGTTCCTCCTCACCAGGCGGCCTCCGGGCCAATGCCCGCCGCGCCTCGCCTCGCCTGATGTGGTGCCCTCGTCGACCGGGTGCTCAGCGCGTCGGACGGTAGGTCGCGATGATCACACCGCTGCTGGTCGGCTGAGCACTGACCAGCTCCAGCTTCTTCAGGGTGGCGTCGTCGGCGAACAGCTTCCTGCGGCCCCCGCCGGCCACCACCGGGTGGATCAGCAGCACCAGTTCGTCCAGCAGGTCCTGCTCCAGGAGCGAACGCACCAGCGTGGGGCTGCCCGCGACGGTGATGTCCTTCCCCTCCCCCGCCCTGAGCTGCTCGATCGCGGCGGCCAGATCGCCGTTGACGAGCGTGCTGTTCGCCCAGTCGTCCACGCTGTCCAGCGTGGACGAGACGACGTACTTGGGCGAGTCGTTGATCCACTTGGCGAAGCCGGCGTCCTCACCGTCCGTCACCGTGGGCCAGTACCCGGCCCACTCGGTGAAGGTCACCCGGCCCAGCAGGATCGTGTCGGCCGTCTCCAGCGTCCTGCCCAGCGCTGCGCCCATCTCCTCGTCGAAAGCGAACTGCCACTCGTTCGGCGCCTGGGCGACACCGTCGAGCGACACGAACAGACCCGAAACGACCTTGCGCATGATTCCTCCGTGCTGAGTTCGGGGCCGCCTGCCCGGCCCTGGCCGGACAGGCTCCGGCCGGGGCGGCCGACCCCGTCGGTTGTGTCAGGAAGACTACGCAGGCACCGGGGAGGAGGGCTTGTACAGAAGCGACAGCGGCTCCCCGAGCTTCCTCTCCCGGGTGCTCGAACGACAGTCCGCGCGTTCCACCCGGCCTCGGTCGCGGGTTTCCACGCTCAGCCCTCGTCGCCGCCCGGGGTGCGGACCAGGAGGAACGCCGTGCGCCGACGCAGGGTGAAGCCGATGGACTCGTAGAGGCGGATGGCGTTGGTGTTCGACGCGGCCGCGTGAAGGAACGGGGTGTCCCCGCGTTCCCGGATCCCTGCCGCCACGGCGCGGACCAGGCGGGTGGCCAGCCCGCGGCCGCGGTGTTGCGGGTCGGTACAGACGGCGCTGATCTCCGTCCAGCCGGGCGGGCGCAGGCGTTCGCCGGCCATGGCGATGAGCCTTCCGCCCTCGCGCAGGCCCAGGTAGGTGCCGAGTTCGACGGTACGGGGCAGGAACGGGCCCGGCCGGGTGCGGGCGACCAGGTCGAGGACTTCGGGTACGTCGTCGGGACCGAGTCGGACGGCATCCGGCGCGGGTTCGGCCCGCAACGCGGTGTCGACCAGTTGCACGCCCTGCCCGGACTCCACGAGCTGCCACCCGGCCGGCGGTGCGGTCGCGCCGGTGACCGGGGTGACCGTGCCCGGTCCGACCAGGGTGGCGAGGTCGTCCCAGGCTCGGGGGTCGGCCGGGCCGACGAGCGCTGCCCAGGCGGGGTTGTCGAGGACGTGCGGTGTCGTCGGGCTCTGCGGCTGCGGTGGGTGAAGGCTGGTGGACACGGTGCCGTGGGTCTCCAATCCTGCTGGCCGGCCGTCAGGAGTTGCTGAGCGGCAGGCCCGGCGGGTTGACCTGCGAGGCGCTCACCGCCTCGTTGGACAGGTTCCAGGCGGCCAGCCACTTCGCGTACTGCCCGTTCTCGATCAGGTAGTTGATCGCGTCCGCGACCGGCTTGGCCAGCCCGCTGTCCTTCTTCGCGGTCGCGGCGATCAGCCCCTGAAGGGTCGCGCCCGCCCCGGAGAAGGTGCCCGCGTTGCGCACCGGGTTGCTGGTCCTGGCATCCTGGGTGACCTGGTAGGCGATACCGGGGTTGGGGCCGAAGTAGGCGTCGATCTTCCCGCCGCTCAGCGCCAGGTAGGTGCTGTTGGTGTCCGGGAAGTACTTGATGGTGAGCTGCTTGCCCGCCGCCTGGAGCTCGGCCTGCCACCCGAGGAGGATCTTCTCCTGGTTGGTGCCGGCGCCGACCGCGACGGTCTTGTCGGCCAGGGCCGTGTAGTCGCCGTTGAAGTTCCACGGGCTGCTCTTGAGGACTTCGAAGGCCAGGTTGTCCTGGCGGTAGGAGGCGAACTCGTACTTCTTCTTGCGCTCCTCGGTGTCGGTGATGTTCGAGAAGCCGACATCGGTCTTGCCGCTGTCGATGCCCACGAACAGGTTCTCCCAGGTCGCGTTGTTCACGACCGGCTTGAGTCCGAGGACCGCCGCCACCAGGCGGCCGAGGTCGGGCTCGGATCCGGTGAGGGTCCGCTGGTCGCTGCCGACGTAGGCAAGCGGCGCGAAACCGGCCGGCAGTGCTCCGACGCCGATCACCAACTGGCCGGACTTGACCACCGAGGCGGGCAGTTCGGCGCGGATGGATGCGACCTCGGAGACCGTGATGCCGGTCTGCGTCGCGGCGCCGTTGGACAGCGCGCCCACCGTGACGGTGCCGCCTGGGGCGTCGCCGGAGGCGGCGGTGGTCGAGGTGCTGCTGCTTCCGCAGGCGGCGAGGCCGACGGTGAGGGTGGCGAAGGCAGTGCCGGCGGACAGGCTGCGGACGAGTCTGCTGCGGAGCTTGGACATGTTCGTTCCTTGGTCTGTGGGTGCCCGGTCTGTGGGTGTGCCCGAACGGGCGGTGGATCAGGTGGCGCCGGCGGGTTTCGCCGACGTCGCAGGGATCAGAGGACCCTGCTCAGGAACTCCCTGGTGCGCGGATGCCGCGGGTCGTCCAACACCTGGTCGGGCGGGCCCTGCTCGACGATCCGGCCGCCGTCGATGAAGACGATGCGGTCGGCGACCTCGCGGGCGAAGCCGATCTCGTGGGTGACGATGACGAGGGTGCTGCCACTGGTCGCCAGGTCCCTGATGACAGCCAGCACCTCGCCGACAAGTTCCGGGTCCAGCGCGGAGGTTGGTTCGTCGAAGAGGATGACGCCCGGCCGCAGCGCGAGGGCACGGGCGATGGCCACCCGCTGCTGCTGCCCGCCGGACAGCTGCCGGGGATAGGCGCCGGTCCGGTCGGCCAGCCCCACCCGTGCGAGCAGGGTGTGCGCAAGCTCCTGCGCCTGCGGCTTGCGCAGCAGCCCGGTCGCCACCGGGGCGGCAGCCACGTTGTCCAGGACGGTCAGGTGCGGGAAGAGGTTGAAGTTCTGGAAGACGAAGCCGATCCGGCTGCGCTGGGCGAGGATCACCCGCTCGCTCAGTTCCTTCAGGCGTTCCCCGTGCCGGCGCACGCCGATCAGTTCGCCGTTGAGACTGACATGGCCGATCTCGGGCTTCTCCAGGTGGTTGATCACCCGGAGCAGGGTGGACTTGCCGGAGCCGGACGGCCCGATGACGGCCGTGACCTCACCGGCCGCCACCGTCAGGTCGATCCCGTCGAGGACGCGGTGGGCGCCGTACCACTTGTGCACGTCGCGCACCTCGACCGCGGCGGGCCGCCCGTTCGGAGTCTGGGTGCTCATATCGCCGTCTCCCTCCGGACACGCGCCCGCAGGGCGAACAGGCCGACACGCAACCGCTGCAACGGGGTGGGCGGGAGAGTGCGCAGCGCGCCGCGCGAGTAGTGGCGCTCCAGGTAGAACTGGATGACCGAGATCACGCTGGTGAGGATCACGTACCAGACGGTGGCGACCAGCAGCAGCGGGACGATGTCGCCCGGATAGGTGCTGCCCATGCTCTGGACGGAGCCGAAGAGGTCGAGCAGCGAGACGTAGAAGACCAGGGAGGTGCTCTTCACCAGGCCGATGAGCTGGTTGACATAGGAGGGGATGACGGCCCGCAGCGCCTGCGGGAAGACGATCCGGGCGAACTGGTAGCGCCTGGGCAGTCCGAGGGCGGCCGCCGCTTCGTGCTGGCCCTGGTCGACGGAGAGGATGCCGGCCCGCACCACCTCGGCGGCGTAGGCGGCCTCGTTGAGGCTGAGCCCGACGACCGCCACCACGAGGTCCGTGGCCAGCTTCGACTCGTCGAAGTGCAGGAAGGCGGCCCCGAAGGGCACGCCGAGGCTCAACGTGCGGTAGAGCGCACTGAAGTTGTAGAGGAAGAGCAGGACCACGATCAGTGGCACCGAGCGGAACAGCCAGATGTAGAGCCAGCTGATCGCCCTGAGCACCGGGCTGCGGGAGAGCCTTGCGAGCGCGAGCAGGACGCCGCCCAGCAGCCCCAGCACGGCGCTGTAGGCCGTCACCTCCAGGGTGATGAACAGGCCGTCGGTGATCACTGGACGCACGAACCAGTACTGGAAGCGGGCCCACTGGTAGAACGGGTTGGTCACCAGCCCGTGCGCGATCTGGGCGCCCAGCACCACCACGATCGCGCTGGTGATCCAGCGGCCAGGGTGCCGCAGCGGGAGGACTCGCTGCGCCGAGACCGGGCGGGCGGCCCGCTCGGGGTCGACCGCCCCTTCGACGGCGTCGGCCGGCGCGGGGGTGGGAGGTCGGGGTAGCTCCGTCGCAGGCGGATACGTCGTGCCCGGTGGCACGGCGGGGAGCAGGGACTCACTCATTCAGGGACTCCAGCGAATGCCTTTGCCGCGCCCGCGCCGGGAATTGGCCGCACAGCGGGGCGAGGACCACCCGGGGCGTGCCGGAGCATGCCCCGTCACGGGCGGTGTGGACGAGGGGAGCAGGCCGAAAGGACGTGCGTCAGGGAAGACGGCCGTCGGGAAAGGCGTGCGTCAGGGAAGAGCGCCGTCGGGAAAGGCGTGCGTCAGGGAAGACGGCCGTCGGGAACGGCGTGCGTCAGGGAAGGCGTCAGGCGGGAAGTGTCAGGCCTGACAGCGGGCACTGCTGCAGACGGGACACAGTGCGCTGCTGACCCGAAGAAGGTCGATGTGGCGGCTCAGGAACGCCGCGACGCGGCCGTGGCGGCGCCATGCGGTCATCCCCGGACCTGCGTACATCGCCGTCACCGTCGCCATTCCGCCCCTAGCGGGGGCCTCGCGCTTACCGATCGTCGTTCGGTCCGGTCGTCACCTGGGGCACCCCAGCCGCGTGGGAGGGTTGCCGTGCCGCAGGCCATGGCTTTTCGCTGACACTCATGACCGTTCTGGTGGGCAAAAGTTAGGCGCACTCCGCGAGGAGTGTCAACGTCTGCCCAGGGGCTGGGATCAGGTGGGCCGGCGCGGTCGCCCAGCGCCGCGGCACGGCGTCCATTTCCTGCGGAACCATCAACTTGCCTTAGTAGCAATGATATTCGACCAGAGTTCGGCCCGCGGAAATACCGGCGGCGCCGTCCGTGCTGATCCTTGCAGGATTGTGCCGGACACGGATGGCGGGTTACGGTTCACCCAGGTCATGAGTGTCAGCGTCAAGCCCTGGCTCGCTGCACGGCAACCCTCCCACGCGGCGGGGTGCTCCAGGTGACGACCCGGCGGAGCCGAAAGCGGCGCCGCAAGCGCGAGTTCGAGCCGGTGCGGCCGATCGGGACGGAGGTGACGACAGTGCGGAACACCCTCGAGCGGCCTGCGGCCCTCACGCTGAAGGTCGTCACGGTGAAGGCGCGGTGTCGGGTCGCCACCACGTACTCGCGGCGCCACATCGATCTGCAGCGCGTCGCCACCGCGCTGTGTCCGGCGAACGCGAACGCCCCCGTGCGGCTCGCCCGCGCACCGCGCAACGCCGCCTAGCCGGCTCTCGCCGGACCCGGACCCCGAACCCGAACACCGAACCGCCCCGGTCCCGTTACCGCAGGGGCCGCCGTTCGGCGTGCCGCGTCGCCCCGGCCGAGACACCCATCCGAAGGAAGCGGTACACCCGTGTCTGACGCCCGTTCACCCCTTCACCTGGCCGTCGCCCTGGACGGCGCCGGCTGGCATCCCGCGGCCTGGCGCGAGCCCGACGCCCGGCCCGACGAACTGTTCACCGCGCGGTACTGGACCGATCTGGCCACCGAGGCCGAGCGGGGCCTGCTGGACCTGGTGACCATCGAGGACTCGCTGGGCCTGCAGTCCTCCCGTCCCTTCGAGCCGGACGAACAGACCGACCAGGTGCGCGGCCGGCTGGACGCGGTCCTCGTCGCCGCCCGGATCGCGCCGCTGACCCGGCACATCGGACTGGTCCCGGTCGCGGTGGTCACCCACACCGAGCCGTTCCACCTCTCCAAAGCGATCGCCACCCTCGACCACGTGAGCACCGGACGCGCCGGGGTCCAGGTCAGGGTCTGCGGCCGCGCCGACGAGGCCGCGCACTTCGGCCGCCGTTCGCTGCCGCCACTGCGACTCGAGGACCTCGACTCACCGGCGGGACGGGACCTGCTCCGCGACCTCTTCGCCGAGGCCGGCGACTACGTCGAGGTCCTGCGCCGGCTGTGGGACAGCTGGGAGGACGACGCCGAGATCCGCGACGTCGCCAGCGGCCGCTTCGTCGATCGCGCCAAGCTTCACTACATCGACTTCGAGGGCGCCAGGTTCAGCGTTCGGGGGCCGTCGATCACCCCGCGTCCGCCGCAGGGCCAGCCCGTGGTCGCCGCGTTGGCGCACCGGGACGAACCCTTCCGGCTGGTCGGCAGCTCGGCCGACCTCGGCTTCGTCACCCCGCACGACGGCGGGCAGGCCCGGGCGATCGTCTCCGAGATCCGCGACGCCCAGGCCGCCGCAGGCCGAACCGATGCGACGGTGCACGTCTTCGGCGACCTGGTGGTCTTCCTCGACGACGCTCCCGGCGCCGCTGCCGGCCGCAAGGCCCGCCTCGACGAGCGCGCCGGCTTCGAGTACACCGGCGACGCACTCGTCTTCACCGGGACGTCGGTGGAACTCGCCGACCTCCTGCAGGAGTGGCAACTGGCCGGACTCACGGGATTCCGACTGCGGCCGGGCGCCCTCCCGTACGACCTGGAACAGATCACCCGCCGCCTGGTACCCGAGTTGCAGCGCCGCGGCGCCTTCCGCACCGCGTACCAGGCGCGCTCCCTGCGCGGACTGCTCGGCCTGCCGCGCCCCGCCAACCGCTACGCCTCGATCTGACGGAAGGACCGCACGAGCCATGAGCAAGCCTGTCAAGCAGATCCATCTCGCCGCGCACTTCCCCGGCGTGAACAACACCACCGTGTGGAGTGACCCGGCCGCCGGCAGCCAGATCGACTTCAGCTCCTTCGTCCACCTCGCCCGCACGGCCGAGCGGGCGAAGTTCGACTTCCTCTTCCTCGCCGAAGGGCTGCGCCTGCGCGGACACGGTCGTACCGCTGCTCCAGGAGCGGGGCGTGTTCCGCACCGAGTACGAGGGCGAGACGCTGCGCGACCACCTCGGACTCGGCGAAGCGCGCCGGGCCCGGACCCACGCGGCGGAGGCATCGTGAAGCTCCTGGCCATCACCTTGATCGTGCATGCCCCGGATCCGGTGACCGGTGTACCCCTGCACGCCGAGGCCGGCGGCCTCACCGACGCCCAGCACCGGGACAGCCTGGAGCTGTTCCAGTCCGACATCGCCCCCACGCTGCGCCGCGAGATCCCCGACCCGCCATGGGCCTGGGGCCCGGTGGTGGCGACGGCCACGACCGCCACCCGCTGACAAGGATCTCGCCATGGCCAACACGCCGCTCACGGTTCTCGACCTGGTTCCGATCTCCTCCGGCTCCACCGCGCCCCAGGCTCTGCGCAACAGTGTCGACCTGGCCCGGCAGGCCGAACAACTGGGCTACACCCGCTACTGGTTCGCCGAGCACCACCTCAACCCCGGGGTGGCGGGCACCTCCCCGGCCGTCGTCCTCGCCCTCACTGCGGCCGCGACCTCGACGATCCGCCTCGGGGCCGGCGCGGTCCAGCTCGGGCACCGCACCGCCCTGTCCACGGTCGAGGAGTTCGGGCTGCTCGACGCCCTGCACCCCGGCCGGTTCGACCTCGGCCTGGGCCGCTCCGGGGGGCGGTCCGCGCCGAGCAGCCGACAGGCAGCCCTGGTGGGCGCGACGCCCGTCACCGACGGCCGCACCCCGAACGGCCTGCGGATCCCGGCGCGGTTCTCCTTCGAGCACCTGCTGCGCTCCCCGCAGTTCGCCCTGCACAAGAAGCTGCTCCAGCAGCCGGGCGCCGAATCCCAGCCCTACGACGAGCAGATAGCCGACATCCTGGCCCTACTGGCGGGCACCTACGTCTCCGCCGACGGGGTCGAGGCGCACGTCGTGCCCGGGGAAGGCGCCGATATCCAGGTCTGGATCCTGGGCAGCAGCGCCGGGATCAGTGCCGAGGTCGCCGGCGCGAACGGCCTGCGCTTCGCCGCGAACTACCACGTCAGCCCGGCCACGGTGCTGGAAGCCGCCGAGAGCTACCGCGCGGCCTTCACCCCCTCCACCGAGCTGGACCGGCCCCATGTCAGCGTCTCCGCGGACGTCGTCGTCGCCGGGGACGAGTCCGCCGCACGAGAACTGGCCACCGGCTACGGCCTGTGGGTGCGCAGCATCCGCAGCGGCGAGGGCGCGATCCAGTTCCCCACGCCAGACGAGGCACGTGCCCACGTCTGGACCGAGGAGGACCGGACGCTGGTCGCGGACCGCACCGAGACCCAGTTCGTCGGCTCACCACGGCAGGTCGCCGACCAGTTGGAGACGCTCCGGGACGCGACCGGCGCGGACGAACTGATCATCACCACCATCACCCACCAGCACCGGGACCGGGTACGCTCCTACGCGCTGCTGGCTGAGGAATGGGCCCGGCGATGACCACGACCCGTCCGCAGCGCCGCAGTGGCCACCGCCCGGGGCCGGACCATGTCCTGACGCCGGCCCAGTCCCCCGGTCCGTCCCTGCGGCCGGAGGACCTTCGGCGGGTGTTCGGCACGTTCCCGACGGGAGTCACCGCCCTCGCCGCCCTCGCCGACGGCACGCCGGTCGGACTCGCCGCCAGCTCGTTCACCTCCGTCTCCCTGGACCCGGCGCTGGTCTCGGTCTGCGTGGCGCACACGTCCACCACCTGGCCCCTGCTGCGCGACCGCGCCCGGATCGGCGTCAGCGTGCTCGGCGCCCACCAGGAGAGCGCCTGCCGCCAGCTCGCCGCGCGCAGCGGCGACCGCTTCGCGGGCCTCGACTGGAGGGCCACCCCCGAGGGCGCCGTCCTGCTCACGGGCGCGAGCGCCTGGTTCGACTGCAGCATCGACCGCCTCGTCCGGGCGGGCGACCACGACATCGTCCTGCTCCGGATCCACGAGCTGGGCGCCGACCATACGGTGGCACCGCTGGTCTTCCACGCCGGCCGGTTCCACCGCCTCGCCCCCGAGGACCCGGCATAACCGTCCAGTACCACGCCGCCGGCGCGCCCACGGCCACCGGAACCTTCGAGCGGACGGTCACCATGCCGGCCACGGAACGCCCCGGCGAAGAACACGGGCGGTGCGGCTCTGACAGCCCGGAGCGGAGTTGGGAGGTGCAACGGTACTGGGCCAGAATGAGGCCCATGAACGAGAACACCCCCGACGCGCCCACCTCCGCCATCGAGAGGCGCGACCAGCTCCTTCAGGCGATGCGACAGGACGGCGGCGCCTGGGACTGGGTGCGCGCCCGCGCGAGCTATGTGGTCGAGCCCGACCCGCGCACCGTGCGGCGGGACCTGGAGCAGCTGCGCAAGTCGGGTGCGATCTACCGCGACCGGGAGACAGGCAAGTACCAGGCCGGGTGACAGGCGCGGCCCGAAAAACCCCTGGACCGGGCGACCCGTCTCGTCCATGATCCCGACGTGACCACCTACCTCGAGTCCGAGCGCCTGACCCTGCGCCCCTTCACCGCCGCCGACGCGGACCTGCTGATCGAGTTGGACAGCGACCCGGCGGTGATGCGCTACCTGACCGGGGGCGCTGCGACCCCGCCGGAGGAGGTCCGCGACCGCGCCATCCCCAGCATCCTCGCCGGCTACGAGCGCTGGGATCACGACCTCGGCCTGTTCGCCGCGTACGAGAAGGACGGCGGCGCGTTCGTCGGCTGGTTCTGCCTGCGTCCGCTGCGCGGCGGCCCGCGTGAGGAGGCCGAACTCGGCTACCGCCTGCGCCAGGCCGCCTGGGGCCGGGGCTACGCCACCGAGGTCTCGCAGGCACTGCTGGCGAAGGGGTTCGGTGATCTCGGCATCCGCATGGTCTGGGCCGAGACGATGACCGTGAACCGCCCCTCGCGCAACGTCATGGAGAAGCTCGGGATGACGCTCGTGGAGAGCCTCCCCACGCCGGACGACATGATGGCGGTCGAGGGTTCCGAGCACGGGGGTGTGCGGTACGAGATCACGAAGGAACAGTGGGAGCTGCGGCAGGCGTAGGCGGCGCGAGGCGCGGCGCCCGTGGATGTGAAGTCCTCAGTCCGCGCGGCAGGTTCGCCGGGTCGGCGCGGACGGGCCCTGCGCGATGGTAAACGCCCGATCGCTCTGTCGCCGCCTGCTGACATGATCGTCCGAACAGCGCGGACGAGAGGGCAGGCATGGACCTGGCGATAGAACATGCGGCGCGGCAGATCGCGGCGGAGGTCGTCGCGCAGGCACCGGAGGGCTGGACGCAGTGCGTGCTGCGGGGGCACGCGAGCCGGTCCAGCCGCAGTCTGACCGGGCGCGGGTACGTGGTTCCTCTCATCGGGCCGCCGGCGACCGTAATCCCGCCCCCGGCCTCGGGCGCGGCCTCCAACGCCTCCTCGGCCACCCCGAAGTCGATCGTCAAGTCCTCGAAGCCTCTGACCAGCAGGAATGAGGTGTGTCGAGGTCCTCGTTCCTGCCACTGTCGGAGGAGATCGCCGAGGCTGCGCCGCCTCGCCGAGATTTTCTGACGGACTGTAAGGGCCGCCGCCGAGCCGCTGACATCCGCGCAGTACCGGGCCCGGTGGCCGCCCGTGAAGCTGGCCTCATGCACCTCGACCTCGCCACTGCTCAGCGGCTCTGCGCCGCCGCCATCGGGGCCGCGGCCGAGCGCGGCCTGCGGGTCAGCGCCGCGGTGGTGGACGCCGGCGGCAACCTGCTCGCCTTCGCCAGGATGGACGGGGCCGAGATCGCCGGCACCGTACTGGCCCCCGACAAGGCCTACACCGCCGTCGCCAACCGCGCCGCGACCCACGAACTCGCCATCGCCGCTGCCCCCGGCGGCCCGCTGTGCGGCCTGCACGCCGCCGCCCAGGGACGGTTCGTGATCTTCGGAGGCGGGCTCCCGCTGCGCGGCCCGGACGGGACGGTGATCGGGGGGCTCGGGGTCAGCGGGGCGGCCGACCCGGCGGATGATGTCGCGTGCGCCGAGGCGGCGGTCCGCTCATCCAGCTGTTCCTGACTCCGCTGTGGGCCCTGCTTCTCGGCACGAGCCTCCTCGTCCTGTCTGCATGTGCCCCGGCAGACGCTCCCTGCTGGCGGCAGTCGTCGTGGGCTCAGATGGTGAGGCGGGTGAGGCCGAGGGCGGGCAGGTAGGCGACGACGCCACGGTAGGTGACGGCGCCACGGTAGGCGACGGTGTCGCGGACGGATGAGGGAGGGCGGGGCTCGACGGTACCGGCGACGCCGGGAGCGGGCTACCCCCGGGCGCCTTCACCGAGGGGCCGGGGAGGTTGCCCACCGCCTCGACGGCTCCGCCCAGGGCGAGCAGCAGCGCGGCCAGCACCGCGAGGAGGACGGAGGCGCGCAGCGCTCGGGGCGCGGTGGAACGCGAGTCGGCATCCATGCTCAGTCCACGTATTCCTGGGCGACCTGGACGTACTCGAAGCCCTTGACGTCGGTGGCAATCTGCATCTGACCGGTCTTGGACGAGGCGATCAGGCTGTTGAGCAGGCCGGAGATCGCTCCGCTCAGCGCCGACTCGGTGTCCGAACCGTCGGCGATGAACAACGCCTTGGTGGCCACCCGTTCCAGCACGGTGCGCTGGGCGTCGCCGAAGCCGTAGGCGATCACGTGCGGGTGGCGCGGCCAACTCCGGTCGACCAGCGCGCGGAAGGAGTTCTGCCACAGCGCGTCGGTCGGACCGCCGTCGGTCAGGAAGAAGATCGTCGGCCGCAGCACGCTGTAGTGCTGCGCCCGCAGGGTGCTGACGTCCTGTTCGATGCACTGCCGCAACCGCTCGAAGGTCTTGCCGTACTCCGTGCGTCCGCCGCAGATCACCTCGGGCATGGTCGGCACCTGCTCCATGTCCGACATCGGGATCACCACGTGCACGTCGGTGGAGAAGGCGACCACGCTGACCCGGGCGAACTCCGAGACGCGCGGATTGGTCGCCAGGTTGTAGTGCAGACGCGAGAGGGTCGCGTTGAGCACTGCCTCGTGCGGCTTCATCGACGAGGACGCGTCGATCACCACGTAGGTGGGCAGGCAGAGTGACATGGGGCACCTCTGAGCTAGTGGTTGGCGGCGACGATGATGACGAGCAAGATCGCGGCTAGGACGATCACGAAGATCCACGCGGCGTGCGAGGCAGCCGCAGGCTTCTGCGTGGCCCCGGTCGTCCCGGTGTCGGCGGGCTGCGGGCTCACCGGCACTTCGGACGGCACGGACCGCACGGGCAGTACGGGCGGAGCGGCCAGCACGGGAGGCAGCTCGGGCAGCGGGCTGCGCGTCGGTCGCGGCGCGGCCCTGAGGTAGGGGCCGTTGTTCAGCGCCTGGTTCAACTGGGCTGCTGCGGGCCGTCGTTCCCGATCGGTCGCGAGCAGCATGTCCAGCAGCACCTCGCAGACGGCCGGCTGGGCCTGCCGCAGGGACTCGGCGACGGTGTGGAAGGCGCGCGCATCGCGGTGGCCGGTCAGGCACTTGGCGACGAGCAGGCCGAGCCGGTAGCGGTCGGTGTACTGGTCCGCGTCGGTGCCCGGCGGCGTGAGCGGGTCGGCCCAGTTCGGCTGGTGGAGGTCGGGCATCTTCTTCGGCTGACAGCCGTCGACGTCGATCAGGTAGACGGAACGCCGCTCCGGGCTCCAGAAGGCGTTGGAGAACGACCAGTCCGAGTAGACCAGCTCCAGGGCTTCCAGGATCGCCGCCAGCTGTGTCAGTCGGCGACAGGCGGCCAGCCGGCCCTCGAGGCCGGGGCCCGGCAGTCCGACGCCCCGGATCGACTCGTCGGACTTCGCCAGCCAGTCGATCTCGACGAACCGGCGCTCGCTGAACTTGCCGCGCCGCAGCTCGGCACGGTACTGCTCGGGCGCCATCGGGATCACGCATCCGACGGCCGGGTTGTCGGGCCCGTGGATCCGGGCCGCTGGCCAGCAGGTCTCGGCGTACAGGGCGGCCCGGTCCGCCTGCGGCAGCTTGTCCGGAGCCGAGATCAACAGGTCGATCCGGCGGGCGTCCTCCGGGTGCAGGTCCGACCGGTAGAGCTTGGCCAGCCAGCCCGGATGGTCCGTCAGCGGCCTTACGGCGACGGCCTGGCCGTTGTGTTCGGAGATCGGCTCGGCCAGCGGTCCGAGATCGCCGAGAGCCACGGCCCGCGGCAGCGCCCAGCCGCGCGGATCCTCCGCGGGGCCGCCGTTGCCGCTGGCGCCGCTGCCGCTGGCGCTGATGCCGTTGGCGCTGGTGCTGTTGCCGCCGTCTCGGTCTGCGCCACCGACGGTGCGGACGGAGTCGGTCATGCCCCGCCGCCGTTCCACACCACGACGGCGGTGCGGTCGTCGAGGCACTGCGGCGCGTCGAAGCCGACGTCAGCGGTGAACCGGGTGGCCGGCACCGGCGAGTGCCAGGCGTTCGCGAAGTACTCGTTGACGTTTCCCGCCCGGTCCGCCCACGCGTCGCCGATACCGTCCGTAACCAGGGCGAGGGCGGCACCGGGCACCAGGGTGACGTACCCGTCCGCGGCCAGCTCCGGCGTGTCCGGCAGTCGCCCGGCGACCTCGTTCGAGACCACCGCGGCCGCGCGGTCCTTGGCCTCGCCGGCGGAGAACTGCCACAGCGCGGCGCGCGGGTCGAGCGTCCAGGCCGAACTGTCGCCGAGCCACCCGACCCATGCCTGCGCCACGCCGTTCGCGTCCGGCTCGGCGATCACCGCGGTGATCAGCACGGTGGCCACCTGCGAGGTGCTGACGCGGCGTCCGGCCGCATGCGCGGCGACTGAGTTCGCGATCTGCCCGTACAACCCCTTGACGTCGATCCGGTCGAAGCCCACGGCCTCGATCTGCTCGCGCAGCAGCGTGACGGCCTGGCTGGAGGCGGTGGTGGCCCCGGCATCCGACCAGACGGCGCTTGACAGTCCGTCGGCCACGGCCACGATCGCGTACCGGCTGTCCCGGCTGCGCCCGATGCGGTAGGAGTCCTGTCGCGGCTCGGCCGGCTGGCTGCACCGGTGGCCCGGCCCGACGACGGAGGCGGCACGGATGGTGAGGGCACCGACGGTGGCTTCGTCGGCGGCGATCCCGTTCTGTACCGTGCGCTCCGGCAGCAGCCAGGGGTAACCCTGCGCGCGGGCGCCGTCGCCGAAGCGCGGAACGCTCAGGTCGGTCGGCCGCTCGCGCAGGAACGGCCGGGGCCGCGCAGGCTGGGCCGCCGGCCCGGCCGGTGCTGCGACGTAGCGGCAGACCGGAACCGTCAACTCGGTCCGGGGCTCGCGGTCGTGCTCGCGCTCGCGCCACTCCCGCTGCCGCTCCGGCTGTCGGGCGAGCGTCGCGGCGGCCTCGGACCCCAGCGCGGCCGCCGCGCCGGCCAGCCCTACTGCCGCGAGGGCCAGCCCATCCACCAGCCAGCCGTGGTGCCGGTGCACCGTGCTGACCTCGATGAAGGCCCCGATCACGACGGCTGCGAGCAATGCCGCCCGCGCCCAGCCGCTCATCAGGCCGTCCGGCCGGCTGTCGCCCCAGCTCACGGCCGTTCCTCGCGATCGCGGGACCGCGGTCCGAAGGCGAAGTGCTGGCTGCCGTTCTGCACGGCGAACACCTCGCCCGAACCGCTGACGGAGTTGACCTGGACGGCGGTGTCCGACTGCTGCCCGCTCCGCAGGGCGGCCAGGGCCATGACGTCCTGGGCGAGAGCCGGGTTCCGGTCGAGCAGTTGGAACAGGGCCTGGGTCCAGAACTGCACCTCCGCCGCGTCGACCGCTCCCCTCGTGGCGGTCGACCGTCGCTCCAGCTCGGCGGAGAGTTCCTTGCGGCGGGTGTGGGAGCGCGCGATGACGCCGCTCATCAGCCGCTTCGCCTCCTGCCAGAGATCGGTTCCCATCGCGGACACCAGAGCGGTGGCACCGCTCGCGGCCAGCTCGGCGAGTTCCTCGTTCATCGGCGCGTCAACTCCGTTCGATGTAGCGGATGTGCTGCTCGCCGCGGCCGACGGCGAAGACCGTGCCGTTCCCCGTGGCCCGGACGAGTTGCTCCGCGGTCCGTGCCGGGGCCGGCGCAGGCCGCTCACCGGTGCCGGAAGCAGGACCTGATTCGCCGTCAGGGCTGGTGCCGCCGGGCGGACCGACGGGGCTGCCCGGGTACCAGAGCCAGGCCCGTGCGGCGTACTCCTTGACCCGGACCTCGGCTGCCGTGAAGGCGCCGGTGTCGAGCCCCTCGTAGCCGTGCCCCACGGTCTCCTCGTAGACGTGCTGCGAGAGGATCGCGGCCACCGGGGTGCCGTCCGGACCGGCCAGGGCCGCCTGCCGCAGCGGGTCCGAGTCGAGCAGCCGGGCGAGCGCCTCGAATGGGGTGCCCGAGACGCTGCCGTCCGGATCGATCCGGACCTCCCCCGCGTGCACCGCGACCCGCACCCGCATCCGGGTCTGCGGGCCGGCGCGCCCGTTGTGCTCGCGGATCCGCGCGCCCAGCTCCGGCAGCAGCGGGACCAGCAGCCCGGCCTTGGGCAGCCCGGTCGGCGCGACGAGCCGGCAGCCGTCACCGGTGTCGGTGTACTCGAACTCCCGCGCGTCCAGCCCCGCGGCACCGAGGGCGGCAGACAGCGCGTACCGCAGCGCGCTGCGGATCTCCTGCAGCCGCTGCTGACCGCGGCCCGCGGAACCCGCGATGTCGCACGCCAACAGGGCTCGGTACTCGTAGCTCGGGTTCACATTCGCTCCGCGATCACGACGGGGTCCGACAAACCGGGCACCGGTTCGCCGCCTGCACCAAAGTTCCGGTGCCAATCAGATGATTGACGCGATCGTAGGGGAGGGGTCCTCGGGTAGAACGGCTACTAATAGGGCTTGTCCGGCTGCGGCCGGACGAGGAGGGAGGGGTGCCCGATGAGCAACACACGGATGCACAGGGCCGAGCCGTACTGGCCGCCGGCCGGGCTGCTCGGCCGGGTCGGCGAGGCCGACCGCCAGGTCCTGCTGGGACTCGGCCACCGCGTGGTCTACCCGGCCGGTCAGATCACCATCCGCGAGGCGGACACCTCGGACTTCGCGCTGCTCCTGATCGGCGGCGCGGTGAAGGTCACCGCACACGCGCAGGACGGCCGCGAGGCGCTGCTGGCCGTGCGGATGGCCGGGGACCTGGTCGGGGAGCTCGCCGGGATCGACAGCCAGCCGCGCATCGGCACCGTGACTGCCTGCGGCCGGGTGCTGGCCCGGTACATCCTGCGCTCCGAACTGCTGCACTGCACCAAGCAGCACCCGGCCATCGGACTCGCGCTCAGCGCGAGCGTGGTGGCCAAACTACGCACCGCGACCGGCCGGATCGTCGACTTCGCCGGGTGCGACGTGCTCGGGCGGCTGGCCAGGATCCTGCACCACCTGGCCGTCACCTACGGGCGCCCCGGCAGCAACGAGGTCCATCTGCCGCTGTCGCAGCCGGAGATGGCCACGCTGGTCGGCGCGGCGGAGTCCTCGATCCACAAGGCCCTGCGGGCGCTGCGCGAGTCGGGCGCCGTCGTCACGGGCTACCGCAGGATCACCATCCTCGACCTGGACCACCTCGCCGGTATCGCCGGTTCGGGCGGGTCGGCGGTGATCCCGCCAAACAGCTAAAAGCGCCGGGTTCACCCGACGGGTCGGCGCGAGCATGGCCAACTGCCAGGACCCGAGCGTGGGAGAGGGTGGAGTCAGCTGATGCCCGAGAGCTTCGGTGCGCCGGAGAGTTCCGAGCGGATCCGGGTCGGCGACGTGTCCGGAACGATGATCGTCGGCAGCCACAACACCGTGAACAACCTGAACATCACGGCCCAGTACGGTTCGAAGGTCACCCTGCACGCGGGACCGCTGCCGAAGCCGGTCAAGCGTGACCTGATCTCCCACCTGCCGCGATCCGGCGCCGAGCCGCTGATCGGCCGGGACCACGATCTCCAGTTGCTGCAACAGGTTCTCCAGACCCGTCAGTTGGTCCAGCTCTGGGGAGACCCCGGGGTCGGCAAGAGCGCGCTGCTGCGCCACCTCGCCCACACGGCGCCGGGCGGGCCCGAGGGCGCGGCCTACATCGAAGCAGGCGGCCGGACGGCCGACGACCTCGCGCAGGCGATCTTCGACATCAGTTTCGACGCCCCGAACTACAAGCCGTCGCTGGAGGTGCTGAAGGAGCACCTGAAAACCCTGCGGCTTCGGATCTACCTGGACGACGCCGGACTCGACGAGAAGGACCTGCACCGGCTCTTCGACATGGCCGAGCACTCCTCGTTCGTCTTCACCTCGCAGAAGCACTGCGCGGTCAACGGCGTGCACGCGGTCCGACTCGACGGCCTGACCGCTCCCGCAGGGGCGAAGCTGGTACAGGCCGTGCTGGCCCGGGGACTGCTGGCCGACGAAACGCGGACCGTCCAGGCGCTGTGCGACGCCGTCCAGGGCAACCCGCTGCGGCTGCGGCGCATCGCCCTGTCGGCCTCGACCGGCAAGGGCCTGCCGAGCATCGCCGATCTGCCTGAACTGCTCCCCGCGCTGCTCAACCGGCTCCAGCCGGCCGAGCGCGACCTGCTGCACCTGCTCGGCTCGCTGTCCGGCGCGGAGTTGGCTGCCCGTCAGCTCGATGCCCTGCTCGGCCGACCGGACTGCGACACCATCGCCGGCGGCCTGGTGCGCCACGGCCTGCTGGTCGCCTCGGAAACCGGCTACGGGTGTCCGCCGGACGTGGCCGAGTGCGTGCTGAAGAGCCGGGGGACGCAGTACCCCGCCAAGCTGCTCTGCCAGGCGCTCACGGCCTGGGTCGAGGCGCGCGAGACGACTCCGGACGAGGTCGCGGCCCTCTTCCAGGCCTTGGACGTCGCGGTGGTGCGCGCGGAGCGGAGCGGGCAGCCCGAGCTCGGCGTGGCCTTGGCCCGGGCCGCCTCGCCCAAGCTGGCGCTGTCCCGGCAGTTCGACGCCTGGGGCAGCCTGCTCGGAGCCGGCTGGGCCGCCGCCAGGAGCGCGGGCGACAGTGCGGGCGAGGCATTCTTCCTGGGCGAGGCGCGCACGCGCCGCCGCGCGATCGGGCGGGCTGCGCTGACGACGGCGCTGGTACTGGAGGCCGACGTGCTCTGGCACGAACTCGCCGCCCTGCACGCGCATTCGGCGGCAGCCCACCAGGCCGCCACCGCGGCAGCGAGCCACGCGGCGGCAACCCATGCGGCCGCAACAGCCGCAGCGAGCCATGCGACGGCGACCCACGCGGCCGCAACCGCGATCACGCCGCCGGTCCACACCTTCGTCGCGCCGCACAGCGTCGCCACCCTGCCGCCCGTCCCGCATCTGCCCGCCGTGCCCGTTGCCCCGCACGCACCCGTGCTGAAGCCGGTGATCAACCTCTCCCAGGCCGGCCCACATCCCACCGCCGCCGCGCACCTGAGCGGCGCTCATGCCGCTGCCTCCGCACCGACACCGCCCCGGATCGACCTCTCGCAGGCGCACACGACCGCCGGTCACCCGGCCCACGCGGTGGGAGCGCACACGACCGCCGGTCACCCGGCCCACGCGGTGGGAGCGCACACCGCCGCCGGGCACTCGGCGCACACTGCGGGCATGCACGCGGGCGCGGCGGGCACGGGGCACACGGCGCACCTGTCGGCGCACGCCGCAGGCACCGCCGCGACGGGCACGGGCCACACAGCGCTCACCACCGCAGGTGCGGCAGGCGCCAAGGGCGGAATCTCGGCACTGGCCATCAGCTGTACGTTCGGCGTCGTCGTCGTGGTGGGCGTGGGCGCCGCGGTCTACGCGAACGACCAGCCGAAGGCCGTCGATCCCGTGTGCGCGACCGTCGCGTCGAGCCTGGCGACATCAGGCGAGCAGATGAGCGCCGACCACGCCTCCGTGACCACCGCGCTCGACTCCTACAACGCTGCCATGGCCGCCTACAACTCGGGTCAGACGTCCACTCCCCCGGACAAGAGCGCGCTGAATTCCGGCGTCGATTCCGTCATCACCGACCTGAACTCCTTCGAGTCCGCGTTGCGGGAGGGCATCTCACAGGCCCAGGACGCCTCGGTGAAATCGGACTTGAACCGCATGCTGGTCCCCACGCAGCAGTTGGAGAGCCTCTATCAGTCGTACAAGAATAATTCTGAAAGTGCCGGGTTCACCGCCCCGAGCCAGGGATCGGCGCTGGTCTCGGCCATGAACAGCCTGCAGACCGACTGCGGAGGCTGATCTCCGCATGCCCGATCTCCGCGTGACCGATCTCCGCGTGACCGACCAAGAGAGGCCGACCATGCCTGCCGACCCCACCCCCGACACCATCCACACCGGGGACGTCTCCGGCACCTTCATCGTGGGCGACAACAACAGCGTGACCACCACGACGCACCGCCCCGAGCAGCCCCAGCCCCGCCAGCAGAACTCGGCACAGGACCAGGCAGCCGTCTTCGCGGTGGAACACGGCACCATGCACGTCACCTACAACACCGCCGAGGCCGCCCCTGACGCAGAGCGCTGAGAAACGCCGGGTGCCCCGACCGAACCATCGGCCGGGGCACCCGCCTTGATATCCGCTCAGTCCGTGCCGGCGACCAGCAGCTCCAGGTCCTGGGCGTTCAGGGTCGCCGTCTTGAGCAGTTCCCTGATCAGGTTGACACTGAGCATCGAGCCGACCGGCTCGCCGATCTCATCGCGCGTCAGTCCGCGCACGCCCCGGCGACACAGCCGCTCACGCACGTCCTCAACCGCGTTGGCGACCGACTTGTGGGTCCAGGACTTGGTCGCGTAGGGCGAGGAATTGACCAGCCGGGCGGTGTCCTCCCACGCCAGCGGCATCGGGAAGGCGTCCTGGCCCTCCAGGTAGCGCCGGGCCAGCGCGGTGAGCACCAGGCGCTCCTGCGCGGAGAGTTCGTAGACCGTCTCGGGGCCCACGGTCTCCGCGCCGCTCGTGGCACGGGGATGCCGGTCGTCCCCGTCCACGACGCGGACCTCCACCAGGTGGGAACGCCGCTTGGACGAGTTGATCACCAGCGGGGTGTACCCGCGCTCGACGATCCGCCGGTGACCGGTGAGCATCAGCTTGCCGTCGGGCAGTTCGATCGGCAGGTTGCCGGTGTTGACCAGCCACCAGTTGTCGTCCGTGCCCGTGCAGGTGAAGACGCCGTGCCGACGGCTGACGGTCGGGTCGTCGACGCCGACCGGAACGTGCACGTCCTCGCGGTCGCGCCCGAACAGCAGCGTGTACCGGCGCGGCGGCACCGCGTACCCGCCCTCCGGTCCGAGGACGAAGATCGTCCCCGGCGGCGCCGAGGGCACCCGGTCGGATGGACTGCCCGGCGGCAGCATCTGGGGTGGGAACGCTCCGTACGCCATCTCATCTACCTCCGCCTCGGCTCGCGCCAGCCTACGAGCGCAGGGCGGGGACCGGTCCCCGCAGGACATTCGGCGCCAGTTTCAAGCGCCGCCAACTCGTTTGCGTGACATGCACTTGCCCGATAGCCTGCCCGCCGTGAGCGCGATCAGCCGGGAAACTGTTGATGATCGATAGCACGGTCGCCGAACCACTCGGTCCGGACGATCCGCAGGAGATCGGCAGCTTCACCATCATCGGCCTGCTGGGCACCGGCGGCATGGGCGAGGTCTACCTGGGGACTTCGGACCGGGGCTACGCCGCCGTCAAGCGCGTCCGGAAGCGGCTGGTCTCCAGCGAGCGCTTCGAGCGGGAGGTCGGCATCCTCTACCGGGTGCCGTTCGGAGTCGCACCGCGGATGCTGGCCAGCGACAGCACCGCCGAACGCCCCTGGTTCGCCACCGAGTACGTCCCCGGCCTCACGGTGGACGAGGCGGTCCGGCTGCGCGGCCCGCTGCCCGCCGAGGCGCTGTGGCTGCTGCTGGCCGAGACCGCCGCCCGCCTGCTGGCCGTGCACACAGCCGGGATCGCACACCGTGACATCAAGCCCGGCAACGTCATGCTGGTGCGCGACGGTGTGCAGCTGATCGACTTCGGCATAGCGCGCGCGGCGGACCAGGCGAGGCTCACCAAGAGCGGCGGCAGTTACGGCACGCAGGGCTTCTCGGCGCCGGAGCAGCAGGCCGGGGCCGAGAACGTGCACACACCCGCGGACGTCTACTCGCTCGGGGCGCTCCTGCTCTACGCCGCGTCGGGTCGCACCCCCGGCGTCGTCCCTGACGTGGAACCGTTGCGCGCCGTGGACAACGATCTCGCCTCCCTCGTCGAGCCCTGCCTCGCCGGCGACTGCGATGCCCGCCCCACCGCAGACCGGATCGTCGCGGCAGCCCGTGCGCACCTGCCCGTTCCGCTTCCGCCCTGGCCCGCTGACGTCATGTCACGCATCGCGTCCCGCCATGCGTTCGCCCTCACGCCGGTCAGCAAGCTGGAGACCGTCCCGCCGCCGGACCTGCGGGCGGATCCGAACCCCGAAGCCGTTCCCGTCCCGCCCGCCCCACGCCGCCGCAGGCGCAAGCAACTGCTCCTGTTGACAACTGCTGCGGTGATCGCCGTCGGCGCCTTCGCGGCCTTCGTCCTCAGCCCGTCCCCGCCCCGCCAGAACAGCACCGTTCAGTCCGTGAGCAGCGCGCCGGCCACCGTCGAACCCACGGCCGGGCCGACGCAGAGCTCCTCCGCGAGCCCTTCGGCCTCCCCCACCACCACCAAGCCAACTCCCCCGACCCTGTTGCCCATTCGT
>NZ_PYBW01000079.1 GCF_003205575.1 Streptomyces tateyamensis | reverse complement strand
CCGTCAGGGAGCAGCGGGATCCGTCCTTGAGGCGAACGGATTCGGCCCGGCGGCCGGCGCCTCCTCGTACACCCGCCGCCTGCTACCCCGCGGGTGGCGGTGCCGCGGGCGGGGGTGCGCCACCTTCAACCGCGCCGACCCGGACAGCCCCAACGGCGTCGACGTCCTCCTGGCTTCGGCGTTTCAGGGTGATGGTGGTGGCAGGTCCAGGGACAGGCCGGCCCCGGCGAGGAAGCCGTCGAGGATGGTCGGGGCGGTACCGGGGCCGTTTGAGCCGGTTTGCGGACGAGGGCTTCGAGACGGTCGACGGCGACCGAGGAGAGGTTGGCCAGGCTGTGCTTGACGTGCGCCCAGAGCCACTCCACGGGGTTCAGGTCCGGCGCGTAGGCGGGCAGGATGGATACGGTCAGCCAGTTCCTGGCAGCGACCAACTCGCTTATCGCGTGGGGGACATGGGTGTTCAATCGGTCCCAGACCAGCACGATCGGCGCCTTCACCAGATGGTGGATGCCGTCGATCAGGCCGATGCAGTCGCGCTCGGACAGGCTCCGCCGCTCGCCCTTGCGACCGGTGCGGCGCCGGATGCGGTGGAACAGTCTGGTCCGGGAGCCCGGCCGCACGGCGATCAGACCGGCGACCGAGACACGTCCGGAGCGGTTGCCGGAGACCTTCACGACCGGGGTGATGCCCCGCCGTCCCCAAGTTCGTCCACGGGGCGGCCTGCGCGTGAAGCCGGCCTCGTCGCTGAGTAGGCCCGGGGCGCGGTGCCGGGATTGCTCCCGGTCCGTTTCCCCGGACCTCTCGCCGAACCCGCCGTGCGCCTCTCGACGCAACGGGCTCTCCACGGTCTCTGCCGTCAGGCGGTCTCGGGGACCCAGGGGTTGGGGATCTTGCTACCTCGATAGCGGTACCGGGTGACCGGGATCGCGCTGATCTTTCGCAGCTCGCTCCTGCCCGCCGTGATCGAGAGCCACCGCCCTGTGGGGGTGGTTAGCCGTCGGCGGACATCCCGCCAATTCCAGCGGTTTCGCGTGCACAGAAGGCGGACCAGCCGCCACCAGACGAGGTGGTCCACCTTTCTGAAGACGTGCTTCGCGACAGCGTGCCGGAAGTAGCGGGCCCAGCCCTGTGTGGCCCTGTTCAAGTTGAACAGCACCACGGCCAGATCCTGCTGCGACGTTCTGTGAGTCATAGAACGGATCTTCGCCTTCAGAGCCCGCAGGGGTCGTTCGGCGATGAAGGTGTAGACGTACCACTTGTCCGTTCCCCTCTTGCGGCGCCACTGGATGCGGAACCCCAAGAAGTCGAACCCCTCGCTCAGGTGCACCACCTGGGTCTTGGCCGGCGACAGCCGCAGCCCCATTGGTGCGAGCACCTGGGCGACCTCCTCGCGTAGCGCCTCGGTGTCCTGCCTGGTCCCGTCGACCATGACGACGAAGTCGTCCGCGTAGCGGACCAGCCGCCACGACGGCAGGCCCTTGGCCCGGCGCCGCCACCGCCGAGAGCTGTTGGACAGCTCACCGCCGCTCTCCCACGCCCGGTGCAGGTGCTCATCGAGCACTGACAGGGCGATGTTGGCCAGCAGCGGGGACAGGATGCCCCCTTGCGGCGTGCCGGTCAGGGTCTCCTGGACCTCGCCGAACTCGGACATCAGCCCGGCCTTCAGGAATGCCTTGACCAGCGCCAGCACCCGCTTGTCCTTGACCCGCTTCCGGACCCGGTCCATCAGCGCCACGTGGTCGATCTCGTCGAAGCACGCGGCGATGTCCGCGTCCAGCACCCACCGATATCCGCAGGTGCCGTAGAAGTGGATCTCGGCAATCGCGTCCTGGGCCCGCCGCTTGGGCCGGAAGCCATACGACACCGGCTTGAAGTCGGCCTCGAAAATCGGCTCCAGCACCAGCTTCAGCGCGGCCTGGACCACCCGGTCGGCGACAGTGGGAATCCCCAGCCGCCGAACCTTCCCCGACCCTCCCGGCTTGGGAATTCTCTTCTCCCGCACCGGAAGCGGCCGGAACGCGCCCGTCTTGAGACGGCCGCGCAGGTCATTCAGGAACCCGGGAACACCGAGCGCCTCCTCGACGTCGGCGGCGGTCAGGCCGTCGACGCCGGCAGTGCCGGCTCCCCGGTTGCCCGCGACCCGGTCGAACGCCGCGATCAGCGTCGCCGGGTCGTGCACGAGGTTGAACAGATCGTCGAACCGACGGCCGCGATCGGCCGCCGCCCAACGGTGAAGCTTGGCCTGCATCTCCGATACCCGCTGGCGCGGTCCCACCGGGGCCACCTCCAGCAGAGCACCGCCGTTCGGCGGCGCGTCTTCCGGCATTGCAGCGTCCTTCCCTTCTCGATACCGCTGCCGCCCTTCCCCATGTGCCGGGCTCTCCCCGGCTCGGAGTACTACGGCGGCTCCGCCCCACCCGGCCCGTTCAGCCGTCGATGTGCCTATCCCGCCCGGCGGACTGGCTGTCCGTTGACGGGAGTTGCGACCAGGTGGTTCCCGTGTTCACTGCGATTCGCTCGACGGAGTAGGAGCCCGACTGTGTCCCTGCGGCATCGCCACGAGTACGCCGTAGACCTTCCTCGTGGCCTCCCGGACAGCTTCGAAATACCGGCCAAGGAGTTCCCCACCACCCTCCGGCGGCGAGTGCGCACCGCTTCCGGCCCAGATCCGCCAGGTTCGAGCCGGTGTAATCGTTAAGAGACGTAAAGACGCCGGTTCCTCGCGTACTCCTCTCCATCCCGCTCGCCGAACCCGCACCATCTGGCAGTACTGGCACGTCCCGGCTTTGTCAGGGCCGCTCCCGCCCTCCCCGGCATCACCCGGATCAGGCTGCCCTCAGCTCCACCTCCCTGCTACGACAGGTCGGCGGTGAAGGTCTCTCACCTCCACACGAACCACAGCGCCTCACGGCGCAATTCGAAGCAGACCCACCCGTCGCAGTCCGCCCGGGCTCTTTACCTACGCCCAGGTCACCTCCGTCCACGCGGTGACGGCCTGCTCGTCACGTTCCGCGGCCCGCCTCGCAGGCATCTGCGGAGTGAAGGCGAGCCTGTGCATCAGCCGTGTAGCACCCGAGACGCTGTACGAGACGTGGAACCTCCGCCCGATCAGCGGGGCCACCCGCGAAGCGGTCCACACCTGGCCCTCCACCCAACCGTGCGCGGCCGGACCCTGGTCCAGATACGCCGCGAGCTTCTCCAGGCAGCGCGGCGACATATCTCACACACCATCGGATAACCCATCAGGCAAACCCGGGAAGTTCACCCTGGCGCGCCGAAGTCAGTATGGCCAAGGCCCTGGCCTGCGCGCCCTGTTGGAGTCCCATGGGATCGGCTTCGTCCTCGCCGTCGCCTTCAGCACCCGGGTGAGGATCAACCAGGGACGCACGGCCGCTCGCGCGGATGCCGTGGCCGACCGTCTGCCGACCTCAGCCTGGCACCGGCAAAGCGCCGGTGCCGCTGCCGAGCCGGGCGGCGCCTTGCCGAGGCGACCATGCCTGCCCGCAGCCGCCCGGGCGGGGAGCCCCGGGTCTGAGAGCCCCGGGCCGGTGCCGCCCGCGTCCGGGCACGAGTTCCGCGGGCCGCGGGCCATGGGCGTGGCGCCAGGCTGCCCCGCGGTCGCGGGCCATCCGCTCGCCCACGAGCCGCTGCGCGTAGGCCGGGGGCGACCCACCGTCCCGTTCTCCAGGTGCCGGTAGGAACAGATCCGGTATGACCGACATGCCGGACCGGGGACACCAGACCGGCTACGTCGACCGAGGTACGCCAGCGACGGATCCGGCTCCGAAAGGGCTAGCGCGAGTAGTGAGTTCGACGGGTCCCAGGACGACGCGGCGGACGTATTCGGGCTCGTAGGTCGGATACCGACCGGTGGGGCCCGCGGCAGGGCGCCTCCGTGCTCCCGTGGACCGGCCGCTACCGCCCGTTCACCTCAGCACGGCCCGAGCGCAAGCCTTGATCGTCGTTCCCACGCGAGTCGCGACATCAGGTTCCGGGCCCCGCGGGCGCCTCGGGGAGCGGCGGAGGGCGGCCGTTCCCGGGGCGGAAGCGCCCGTGCCGGATCCGTTGACACCGTCGCGGGCCATGAGCATGCTGACTGCAGCTGAGCCAGCGTCAGCTTCGGACGAGTCCAACATCGCTATCTGCAAAGGTAGTTGTTCGGAACAGAAATCGTCGTGCGCACGTCCGGTCCGGTCCGCCCGACCAGCGCCGCCCGTCGGCTCCGTCTTGCAGCTTTTCGCCGGCTCCACGCCTCCTGACCGCGAGCAGCCCCGCCCGGGGCGGCTCCGGCCCGAGATCAGGTGAGGAGGTGAATACCATGAAGAAGATCGTCGTGCGCAAGCCCGGCTCGGTCCGCCTGACCAGCGCCGCGCAGCCGCTCTACGGCTGTACCTGCGTCGCCGCCTGACGGAACGTTTCCGCACGTCCACTCACCACACCCGACAGGGAGACCCACATGAAGAAGATCGTCGTGCGCAAGCCCGGCTCCGTCCGCCTGACCAGCGCCGCGCAGCCGCTCTACGGCTGTACCTGCGTCGCCGCCTGACCGGACGCCTCCGGGCGTCAAGGCCGGCCGATTCGGCAGGCCCGGCAAGGAGGTGGCCCGCATGAAGAAGACCGTCGTGCGTGAGTCCGGCTCGGTCCGCCCGAGCGGTGTCGTGCAACCGGTCTACACCACATGCCATGGCCCCCGCAACTTCCTCGCCGCTGCCTGAGCAGCACCGCAACGGTGCCCCGTGCCCCGGACCGGGACGGCAGGTGGCCGGCACGAAGAAGCTCGTCGTGCACCGGCCCTGCGCGGTCAGCCTGACCAGTCCTGCGCAGGCGCTCCCACGTCCACCTGTGAACTCCCTTACCGAGGCAGCCGGTTCGCCGGTCGGTGGATGGGCCACCCGGTCCGGGCGGCCCATCCACCCTTGCAACGAAACCCGACGGCTCCACCCTCCGAGGAGCGTGCGTGCAATCCACGACCGGCAGCGGCCTGCCCGAGACCGACCTGGACCAGCCCCGGGCGCTCCATCCGCTGGTGTTCCTCCCCGACGGGGAGGACGTGGTGGTCGGCCGGGCCGACATCGACGAGTACGTCGTGCTCCCCGCCGACGGTGCGGCACTGGTCCGCCACCTGGCCGACGGACTGACGCCCCGTCAGGCAGCCGACCGGTATGCCGAGGAGTTCGGCGAGACCGTGGACATCGCCGACTTCCTCTCCACTCTGGCGGAGTTGGGCTTCCTCGCCGCGCCGGGCGAGTCCACGCCACCGCCCGCCGCGCCGGCGCCGGTCCGCTGGCAGTGGCTGGGCCGCGCCGTGTTCAGTCTTCCCGCCTGGCTCTGCTACGCGGCCGTCCTCGCGGCCTGCGTGATCGAGATGGTCCGAGTCCCGGAACTCGCCCCGCGTAACCACCACCTGTTCTTCACCGGCTACTTCACGGTCATCGAACTCACGCTGTTTCTAGGCCAGTTCCCGCTGCTGCTGATCCACGAGGGCTTCCACACGCTGGCCGGCCGGCGGCTGGGCCTGCGCTCCCGACTGGGGATCGGCCACCGAATGATGTACCTCGTCCTGGAGACCTCGATGGACGGCCTGGTCGCCGTACCCCGGCGCAAGCGCTACCTGCCCATCCTGGCGGGCATGGTGGCCGACGTCCTGGTGATCGCCGTGCTCACCCTGGCCGCCGACGCCACCCGGAGCCCGGGAGGGGCCTTCCCGCTGGTCGGCCGGCTCTGTCTGGCCCTGGCCTACGCGACACTGCTCCGGCTGGTCTGGCAGTTCTTCCTGCACCTGCGCACCGACCTCTACGTGCTGGCCACCACCCTGCTCGGCTGCGTGGACCTGCACACGGCCGCCCGCGGCACGCTGCGCAACGCCACGCGCCGCTGGACCAGGCGGCCCGCGGAGGACCCGGAACTCTGGCACCCGACCGACCGCAAGGTGGCCCGCTGGTACGCCTGGCTGATGGCGGGCGGCTACACCCTCACCGCAGTCAGCTTCGTCCTGGTGGTCCTGCCGGTCGGCCTGACCTTCGTGCTCGGTGTCCTGCGGCGCTACAACGGCCACGGCTCGGCCGCGGGCCTGATCGACTCCACCGTCCTCGTCGTCCTCAACGCCGCCCAGCTGATCGCCGTCGGCTGGCTGGCCCACCGCAACCGTCGGCGTGCCAGCACAGCCGGCGCCAAGCCCGTCAGTGTCGGATGAAAGGCAGCACCGTGACCGGAACCAGCACCGCCGCCGGCACCCCGCAGCACCTCTGGCTCCGGAGCGCCGATCCGGCCGGCCGCCGCACGGCCGCCGAAGCCCTGGCGGTGCCGCCGGTGCTGGCCGAGGTCAGTGCCCACCGCCGCCTGCGCGGTCCGTACACCGCGGCGGGGAACCTGCTGCGGGAGATCGTGCCGGACGCGCTGCTGCGCTGCCCCGACTCGGTGGCCCGGCACGACGTGGAGATCCTCTCCGCCTCGCCGGAACTGCGGGCGATCGTCCCCGCGAGCCGCGAGACCCTCACCTCGCTGGCCGTGCCCGCCGAGCGCACCCGCTTCTACTCCCGGCTACGCACCCTGCGGATAGCCCACGGCCTGACGGAGTTCCTCGCCGACTACCTCAAGGCGCTCGGTGACGGTCCGCGCACCATGGTGGTCCAGGACCTGCACCACGCCGACCCGACCGACCGGGAACTGGTCGCGGTCCTGCTGCGCCGGATGGACCCGGTGGTACTCACCCTCGTGCTGACCACCGGCACAGAGGCGCTGACCGAGCCGGACACGCCCGTCGCCGTCGCGCTGTCCGAGGCGGTCGGGACCCACTGCCGCCGCCTGGACCGGGCCGCCGAGCCGGCGCCGCTGCCCGCCGAGCCGGCCCGCCGCTTCGTCGAGGAGGACGGGACCTCGGACGATCCGCGTCTGCTGGCCGCCTACCGGTCGCTCGCACCGGACGCCCGCGCCCTGCTGCACGACACCCGGCGCCAGGTACTGGAGCTCAGCGGCGAGCCCTCGCTGGCGCTCGGCGCGATCGCCTGGCACGCGGAGCACGGTAGCGACCCGGCCGGCGCGGGCCGCAAGGCCCTGATGCACGCGCTCAACTACTGCATGGACATGGGGTTCTACCATGCGACGGTGGACTACGGCAGCCGCGGCCGCGCGCTGACGACCTTCGCCGACGACCCGGACGCCTGGTGGATCTTCAGCACCAAGATGACCACCTCCTACGCCGCGCTCGGCATCCCGGACGAGGCGCTGCCGATCTACGCGCAGGCCCGCGCCGCCACCGACAGCCCCAGCATCCACATGCAGGCCGCGTACGCCACCGCCATGCTCTACACCCGCCACCTGGACGAGGACCACCGCGACCACGTGCTGGCCCGCGGCTGGATCAACCAGGCCATCGCCCTCGCCCGGCTGCACGGCGCACCCAAGGAGCGCGCCATGCAGACCGCCTTCAACCGCAACGGGCTCGCCCTGATCGAGGTGCGCGACAAGCGCCCGCTGGAGGCGCTCAAGCTGCTGGACGAGTCGATCGCCCTGCTCGACGAGGCCCTGGACCCGGGCGAGCAGGGCCTGCACCGCTCGGTCCTGCGCTACAACCGCGCCCAGGTCCACAACGCGATCGGCCGCTACCCGGAGGCCCTGGCGGACTACGCCGCCGTGATCGAGCTCGACCCGAACTACGCCGAGTACTGGTTCGACCGCGGCACGATCCGCCGCAAGGCCGACCAACTGGAGCTGGCGCTGGCCGACTTCGAGCAGGCGATCAAGCTGTCCCCGCCGTTCCCGGAGGCGTACTACAACCGGGCCGACGTCCGGGCCGAACTCGGCGACCTGGCCGGAGCGGTGGCGGACTTCGGCTACGTGCTGGAGCTGGATCCCGCGTTCACCGACGCCCACCTCAACCGGGCTTCGCTGCTCGCCGAACTGGGCGACCCGGCCGCAGCCTGGCTGGATGTCGAGGCCGGCCTGCGGATCGACCCGAAGCACGCCCAACTGCTCTGCCTCAAGGGGCAGTTCCATGCCGCTGAGCAGGACTTCGAGGCCGCCGGACGAGCACTGTCGGCCGCCCTGGAGGCCGACCCGAGCAACGCGGAGGCCTGGGCGCTGCAAGGTGGACTGGCCTACCAGCAGGGCAAGTTGGCCCAGGCGCTGGCGGACCTGGAGACGGCCCGAACGCACTCCGGCGACCCCGGCATCGCCTTCAACCTCGCCGTGGCCCGGCACGATTCGGGGCACCTGACGGAGGCGCTCGAGCTGCTCGACGAGGTGGTGGCGCAGACCGACGACGCCGACGCCCGGCTGCGCCGCGCGCAGGTGCTGATCGACCTCGGGCGCCCCGCCGACGCCCGGGCGGACCTCCAGGCCTGTGTCGAGGCCGGACAGGACGCCGAGCTCGGCCTCGCCCCCGAGTTCGCTGCCGAGGCCGCCGCGCTGCTCGCGGCTCTGGCGGCAGACTGACCGACCGCGACTACCACCCCCAGGAAACCAGCCCGGGCGGGCAAACTCACCAGCGGCCCCGGGGCGCGAACTCACCGCCTCGGGGCGAAAATACCCACCGCAGGTCAGCGAGGGTACCCAAACTCCCCACCACAGGTCAGCGGCCCGCACCGGGGACGGGGCCGGGTCAGGTGCGGCGCCACCAGGCACCGCACCGCTCCGCTTCGGCGGCCACGGCTTCGGCGGCGGCCCGCTCGCGCTCGGCGGCCTCCCGCTCCGCCTGGTCGGCGCCTCGGCCTGGCAGCAGCCGGCGCACAGCCCGTCGTCGCCCCAGCCCCGTTCCTTCTCGGCCCACCGCTTGTCCGAGAACGGCGCCGCGCAGCGGCGGCAGGCCGGCCGGCCGGCGCCGTTCCCGCTCCGCTGCCTCCCGTTCCTGGCGGACATGCTGGGCCGCGGCCTGCTCCACGCGGGCCCAGATCCCCCCGCTAGGGCCTGTTCCGAGTTC
>NZ_PYBW01000078.1 GCF_003205575.1 Streptomyces tateyamensis | reverse complement strand
ACCCCCGCCCGGGAAGTCTTGTGGGTGGGTGCGGCCGACAGTTTCATAGTGTTTCGGTGGTCATAGCGTGAGGGAAACGCCCGGTTACATTCCGAACCCGGAAGCTAAGCCTTACAGCGCCGATGGTACTGCAGGGGGGACCCTGTGGGAGAGTAGGACGCCGCCGAACAACCTTTCAGAAGAAGCCCCTACCGGTAACCGGTAGGGGCTTCTTCGCGTTTCCGGGCCCGCACGCTACCCTCTCAGCCAGCAGCACGAGGCGGCACGGAGAGGCACACGGCGTTGCAGAACCTGACCCTTTCCTGGCAGACCTCCGGCGGTTCCGCGGTGGCGCTCTTCGCGGGCTCGTACGCCGTGCACCGGACGCTGCCGGCCCGCCGTACCGTGGTGGCGGTGCTGCGCGAGGCCGGTATCCTGCTCGCCCTGTTCGCGCTCTGGCAACTGGTCGGCCAGCTCTCGCTGATGTCCAGTGACCATGCCCTGGACCGCGCGGAGTGGATCCACCGCACCGAGCTACGGCTCGGGCTGCCCGACGAGGCCTCCTGGCAGCGGGCGGTGACGCCCTACCCGGTACTGGTGCGGCTGGCCAACTACTACTACGCGGCCATGCACTTCGGCGTGATGCTGGTGGTGCTGCTCTGGTTGTTCCTGCGGCACCGGGCCCGGTACGCCTGGGTGCGGACCACGGTGGTACTGGTGACGGCGGCCTGCCTGCTGGTCCAGTTCATCCCGGTGGCGCCGCCGCGGATGCTGCCGGACCAGGGCTTCGCCGACCTGGCGGCCCAGTACGGCCAGTCCGTCTACTCGGCCGGGATCGGCGGGATGCACGCGGACGAGCTGTCCGCGATGCCCTCGGTGCACGTGGCCTGGTGCGTCCTGGTGGCCGTCGCGGTGATCGCGGTGGCGGAGTCGCCCTGGCGCTGGCTGGTCCTGCTGCACCCGGTGCTCACCGTCGCCGTCGTGGTGGTGACCGCCAACCACTTCTGGGCCGACGGCCTGGTCGCCGTCTGGCTGCTGATGCTCGCGTACGCCGTGCAGTACGGCGCGGCCAGGCTGCGGCGGGCACGCGCAGGCGGGGTCGGTCAGGAGAGTCCTGACCAACCCCGCCCGGTGAGCTCGGTGCGCTGACCGGACTCGGCGCACCGGCTCAGGCACCGGCCGTTCCCCCGGTCACCGCACCGGTCACCGCACCGGTCACCGCACCGGCAGCGCCGTCCGGCCCCACCCGCTGTTGGTCAGCGCGGCGGTGGCGGAGTACCAGCTGAGCAGCCCGGCCACCGCGGCCAGCCAGCCGGCCGTCTTGACCAGGCCGCCGGTGCTGCCGAAGGTGCCGATCGCGCCGAGCAGCAGCGCGAGGGTCAGCAGGCCGTAGATACCGCGGCCGAGCCAGCCGGTGTGCCAGGCGGCGGCCGCCAGGCTCAGTGCGAGCAGCGCCCAGAGCAGCATGAACAGGCCCGCCGCGTTCTTGCCGGCCGCGGCGCCGGAGCCCGCCGCCCAGGTGGCCCAGAAGGCGCCCAGGCAGGCGAAGGCCGTGCCGTGGAAGGTGTCGCCGCTGCGGAACTGCCACAGGCCGGCGACGAACAGCGCGACCCCGCCGACCAGGTGGGCGAGGCCCGCCGCGTCGGCGACGCCGGTGCCGTGCAGTACCCCGGTCTGCAGCAGGCCGTAGGCGAGAAGGGTCAGGCCGAGTGCGAGGTAGCCGAGCGGACCCGCGTCGAGTGCGCCGGATCGGGCGTAGGCCCCGGAAGCGTCACTGCTCACCGGAGGCTCCTTTCGTGGTTCGTGTCTCGTGTGCGGAGAGTGATTTCGGGCATGGCCCAGCCGCGTTCGTGCGCAGGCGTGCGGGCGCGCGGGGCCGCAGAAGGAGGGGTGGGTGGGTGAGGCGCCGGCGGATCCACAGCCGTCGCGGTGGCCGTAGCGGGCCCTTGGGGGCCGGTGAGGGGACCGGGAGCGGCCGGATCACCGACTAGCAGGTGTCTACCCGCCAGGCGACCGCTTGTACCCTTGTGAATCAGAGAATTTGATAATCAGTCAGCCCTCGGCGCGCCAAGCGTGCGCACGTCAGGCAGGTGGTTGCGGCCTCAGCCCTGCCGCTGGAGCGGGACGCGCAGCGCGATGATGGCCATGTCGTCGGAGGGCGGCTCAGGGGCGAACCGCTCGACCGCCCGCTGCACCCGGGCCGCCACGGCGCCGGCGGTCAGCCCGGTACACCCGGTGAGCACCTCGGCCAGCCCGTCCTCGCCGAGCATCCGCTGCCCCTCGCGCCGCTCGGTCACGCCGTCGGTCACGCAGAGCAGCACGTCGCCCGGTTCCAGCACCACCTGCTCCGCCGTCAGCTCGAGCTCCTCCAGCACGCCGAGCAGCGGCTGGGACTCGGCGGCGGGGGTCACCTGGCCGTCGGCGCGCAGCCGCAGCGGCAGCGGGTGCCCGGCGCAGACCAGGCTCAGCTCGGTGCGCCCGTCCTCGCGGGGGGTCAGCTCGCCGTAGAGCAGGGTGAGGAAGCGGCCGCGGCTGCCCTCGTCGAGGATCGCCCGGTTCAGCCGGGTGAGCACCTGCGGCGCGGCGAGCCCCTCGCGGGCCAGCAGCCGCAGTGAGTTGCGAGCCAGCCCGGTGACCGAGGCGGCCTGCGGACCGGTGCCGCAGACGTCGCCGATGGCGAAGCCGTAGGTGCCCTCGCGGATCGGGAACAGGTCGTAGAAGTCGCCGCCGACCTCGTTGCCCTCGCCGGCCGCCTGGTAGAACACCTCCACCTCGACACCGGGGATCTTGGGCAGCTCCGGCGGCAGCAGGCTGCGCTGCAGCGCCCGGCTGGTGGCGGAGCGCTCGGAGTACAGCCGGGAGTTGTCCATCGCCAGCGCGGCCCGCCGGGACAGGTCCTCGGCCAGCTCCAGGATCTCCTGACGGAACGACACCCCGGTCCGGGTGCCCAGTACCAGCAGGCCGATCACCCGGTTGCGGGCGCTGAGCGGCAGCACCACGGTGTCGCCGATCAGCCCGGCCGGTTCGACGGGGGTGAGCTCCTCGGCCGGACCGCTCCAGAACGCGGTGCCGGCGGCGGCCACCGAGGTCGGGGCGGAGGTGCGGCGCAGCAGGGCGCGCAGCGGGTCGATCCGGTCCTCGTCCTCGTGCAGCACGAAGGCGAGTTCGGGGGTGCGGCTGTGCTCGGCCAGGGTGTAGACCGCGCACCAGGAGGCGAGCGTGGGCACCGCCATCTGGGCCATCAGGGCGAGTGTCTGCTCGTGCTCCAAGGTGCCGGCCAGCAGGTCGGAGGCCTCGACCAGGAAGGACAGCGCGCCCCGGCGGCGGCGTTCGCGCTCGGCCAGCCGGGCGTTCTCCACGGTCAGGGCGATCCGGTCGGCGGCGAACTGAAGGCGCAGCGCCTGCTCGTTGTCGTACTTGCCGGGGCTGCCGGCGGCGACCGCGAGCGAGCCGATCAGCCGGCCCTCGACCTTGAGCGGCACGGTGATCAGCGAGCGCAGGCCGGTGCCGGCCAGCAGCGGGACGGCACCGGGCCGGACCGCGAGGTCCTCGTGCACGGCCGGCAGCCGGGCGGAGTCGTAGCGGGCCGGGCCGGCGTCGAGCGGGATCCGCACGTTGCGGGCCCGCCCGGCGGGCAGGCCGGTGGAGGCGCGGACCTCGAACTCGCTCTCGTCCTCGCTGGTGAGCAGCAGGTAGGAGGCGTCGCCGTCGAGCAGGTCGCGCGCCCGCTCGACGGTCTGCTGGAGCAGGCCCGGCAGGTCGTCGGTGGGCGCGGGGTCGGGCAGCAGTTCGAGCGGCTCGATGGCGCCCCCGGCGGGCACACCCGCGGTGGTGACCCGGTCGGGGGTGCGCAGCACCGCCCGGTCGCGCTGCTGGACCAGCAGGCACAGGGCGGCGGGGGAGCCGGTGGCGTCCAGCACCCGGACCTGCGAGCCGTAGACCTCGATGGTGCGCTGGTCGGCGCGGCGGATCCCGTAGGAGCCCTCCCAGCGGGCCAGGCCCAGCACCTCGGTCAGGCTGCCGGCCGGCGAGCCGGGCCAGACCACCAGGTCGGCCCAGGCGGTGCCGAGCACCTCGGCGGCCGTGCGGCGGAACAGGCCCTCGGCATCGGCGTTCCAACTGCGCACCAGGCCGGCGGCGTCCAACTGCACCACACCGACCAGCACCGGGCCGTCGGTGCTGGGCAGCACCTCGCCGGGGGCCTGGGGCAGCGCGTACCGGGTGCCGGGCAGCGCCCGCTGCAGCGGCAGCCGGAACCAGACCGTCTTCTGCCCGGCGGCGTACTCCACGCCCCAGCGGCTGGACAGCACCGAGCACATCAGCAGCCCGCGCCCGCCCTCGCCCTCGGCGTCGGCGAAGTGCTCGGAGACCTCGGCACCGGCACCGGCGTTCGGGGTGGCGGCGAAGGCCGGCAGGCCGCGCTCCGGGTGGTGGTCGGTGACCCCGATCTGGACCGAGTCCTCCTCGCGCAGGCAGCTCACCTCGGCGGCCGTCCCGGCGTGCACCACGGCGTTCGTGACCAGCTCGCTGACCAGCACCACGGCGTCGTCCACCACCTCGGGCAGCCCCCAGCCCAGCAGCGCGTCGCGGACGAAGCCGCGCGCGGCCGAGGCCGACCGGCCGTCCGGCTCGAAGGTGGCGGCTGCGCGCGCGGTGACCACGGGCTGCTTCTCCTCTGCTGCTTCGGGTACGGCTTCGGCGGCTGGCGCCGCCGGGCGGTCGGTGCGGGCCGGCCAGGGCGAGGCGCAGCGTCCCACCCTACTTTCCGGGTGGCCTCCCCGGGGGCGAGGGGGACCGAAACGGTATCCCCGGAGTGATTCTGCCCACCACAACGCCCACACATCGGTGTGAGCCTGCGCAAAGGGGGTCATCTGCGCCGGTCGGAACTGTCAGACTGGGGGATCCGCGGTAGCGGCGCTCCGGCCCGTCCGTGGACAGCAAGCCAACCGCGATGTGGGAGGTCCCGTTGAGTTCGGCCACCAAGGACGCTATCGGGCAGGCCACCACCGGGCCGAAGGGCGCACCCACGGGCCGTGGTGCGCGTTCGGCCACCGCGCCCCGTGGCGGTGCCGGGCGCCGGGCGGCCCACGGCCGCGGAGCCGAGCCCGCCGAGCTGCGCAAGCTGCTCGGCGCGCTGACCGCGATGCGGGACGGCAACTTCCGCCGCCGTCTCACCATTCCGGGTGACGGGCCGATGGCGGAGATCGCCGCGGTCTTCAACGAGGTGGCCGAGCGCAACCAGCACCTGACCGGCGAGCTGGCCCGGGTGCGCCGGGCGGTCGGGCGCGAGGGCCGGTTGACCGCGCGCCTGGAGAACGGTGCGGGCGAGGGCGCCTGGGCCTCGGCGGTGGACAACGGCAACGCGCTGATCGACGACCTGGCCCGCCCGATGGCCGAGGTGGGCCGGGTGCTCTCCTCGATCGCCGAGGGTGACCTGGACCAGCGGATGGAGCTGCGCTCGGCCCAGCCGGACGGGGGCAGCCAGCCGTTGCGCGGCGAGTTCCTCAAGGTCGGCCGGACGGTGAACGCGCTGGTGGAGCAGCTCTCCGAGTTCACCGACGAGGTGACCCGGGTGGCCATCGAGGTGGGCACCGAGGGCAAGCTGGGCGGCCAGGCCCGGGTCCGTTCGGTCTCCGGCAGCTGGAAGGACCTGGCCGACTCGGTCAACACGATGGCCGGCCGGCTGACCGCGCAGGTGCGCAACATCGCCGAGGTGACCACCGCGGTGGCCAAGGGCGACCTCTCGCGCAAGGTCACGGTGGACGTGGCCGGCGAGATGCTGGAGCTGAAGAACACCGTGAACACCATGGTGGACCAGCTCAACTCGTTCGCCGCGCAGGTGACCAGGGTGGCCCGGGACGTGGGTACCGAGGGGCGGCTGGGTGGTCAGGCGCAGGTGCCGGGGGTCGCGGGGGTGTGGCGCGACCTGACGGACTCGGTGAACTTCATGGCCAACAACCTGACCGACCAGGTGCGCAACATCGCCCAGGTGACCACGGCGGTGGCCCGCGGCGACCTGTCGCAGAAGATCCAGGTGGACGCCCGGGGCGAGATCCTGGAGCTGAAGAACACCATCAACATCATGGTCGACCAGCTCTCCGCCTTCGCGGACGAGGTGACCAGGGTGGCCCGGGACGTGGGGACCGAGGGCATCCTGGGCGGCCAGGCCACGGTGCCCGGGGTCTCCGGGACCTGGAAGGACCTGACCAACAGCGTCAACTTCATGGCGTCCAACCTGACCAGTCAGGTGCGCAACATCGCCGAGGTCACCACGGCGGTGGCCCGCGGCGACGTGTCGAAGAAGATCACCGTCGACGCGCGCGGCGAGATTCTCGAACTGGTCACCACCGTCAACACGATGGTCGACCAGCTGAGCGCCTTCGCCGACGAGGTGACCCGGGTGGCCCGCGAGGTGGGCACCGACGGGATCCTGGGCGGCCAGGCCCGGGTGCGCGGGGTCTCCGGCATCTGGAAGGACCTCACCGACAACGTCAACTTCATGGCGAACAACCTGACCAGCCAGGTCCGCAACATCGCCGAGGTGGCCACCGCGGTGGCCCGCGGCGACCTCTCCAAGAAGATCACCATCGAGGCCCAGGGCGAGGTCGCGGCGCTGGCCGGCACCCTGAACACGATGGTCGACCAGCTGAGCGCCTTCGCGGTCCAGGTGACCAGGGTGGCCCGCGAGGTGGGCACCGACGGCATCCTGGGCGGCCAGGCGGACGTGCCGGGCGTGGCCGGCATCTGGAAGGACCTGACCGACAACGTCAACCAGATGGCCAACAACCTCACGGGGCAGGTGCGCAACATCGCCCTGGTGATCACGGCGGTGGCCCGCGGCGACGTGTCGCAGAAGATCGACGTGGACGCCCGGGGCGAGATCCTGGAGCTCAAGACCAGCATCAACACCATGGTCGACCAGCTGAGTTCGTTCGCCGACGAGGTGACCCGGGTGGCCCGCGAGGTGGGCACCGACGGGCGGCTCGGCGGCCAGGCCCGGGTGCCCGGGGTGGACGGTACCTGGCAGGACCTGACCGAGTCGGTGAACGAGCTGGCCAACAACCTGACCCGGCAGGTGCGCGCGATCGCCCAGGTGGCGACCGCGGTGACCCGGGGTGACCTGTCCCTGCGCATCGACGTCGACGCCTCCGGCGAGATCGACGAGCTCAAGGACAACATCAACCAGATGATCGCCAACCTGCGCGAGACGACCAGGACCAACCAGGAGCAGGACTGGCACAAGACCAACATCGCCCGGTTCTCCGGCCTGCTGCAGGGCCGGCGGGACTTGGAGGCGGTGGCCTCGCTGATCATGAGTGAGCTGACCCCGGTGGTCTCCGCCCAGCACGGCGCCTTCTTCCTGGCCCAGCCGGCCGGCCGCTCCTCCGAGATGCTCACCGAGGACGACGACGAGTCGGACACCGTGCTGCGGCTGATCGGCTCCTACGGCTACCAGCGGCGCTCGATGCCGACCACCTTCCGCCCCGGCGAGTCGCTGGTCGGCCAGGCCGCGGTCGAGAAGCGGCCGATCAGCCTGACCGAGACGCCCCCCGGCTACCTGCGGATCTCCTCGGGGCTGGGCGAGTCGGTGCCCGCGCACGTGGTGGTGCTGCCGGTGCTCTTCGAGGGCCGGCTGCTCGGCGTGATCGAGCTGGCCACCTTCTCCACCTTCACCACGGTGGTGATGGACTTCCTGACCCAGGTGGCCGACCTGATCGGCGTCACCGTCAACACCATCAGCGTCAACACCAAGACCGAGGGCCTGCTGCTGGAGTCGCAGCGGCTGACGGCCGAACTCTCCATGCGATCGGCCGAGTTGGAGGCCCGGCAGGAGGAGCTGGAGCGCACCAACGAGGAGCTCCAGGAGAAGGCCGAGCAACTGGCCCAGCAGAACCGCGACATCGAGATCAAGAACAGCGAGATCGAGGAGGCCCGCAAGGTGCTGGAGGAGCGCGCCGAGCAGCTCGCGCTCGCCTCCCGGTACAAGAGCGAGTTCCTCGCCAACATGTCGCACGAGCTGCGCACCCCGCTCAACTCGCTGCTGATCCTGGCCAAGCTGCTCTCGGACAACAACGAGGGCAACCTGTCGGCCAAGCAGGTCGAGTTCGCCGACACCATCCACGGGGCCGGCTCCGACCTGCTCCAGCTGATCAACGACATCCTGGACCTGTCCAAGGTCGAGGCGGGCAAGATGGACGTGCGCCCGAGCCGGATCGCGCTGGTGCAGCTCACCGACTACGTGGAGGCCGCGTTCCGCCCGCTCACCACCGAGAAGGGCCTGAACCTCACCGTCACCGTCTCGCCCGAGCTGCCGCCCACCCTGCACACCGACGAGCAGCGCCTGCAGCAGGTGCTGCGCAACCTGCTCTCCAACGCGGTGAAGTTCACCGACTCCGGCGGGGTACGGCTGGAGATCCGGCCGTCCGGCTCGAACGTGCCGCAGCACGTCCGGGAACAGCTGCTGGAGTCCGGCCAGATCGGCTCGCCGGACGCCCAGCTGGTGGCCTTCTCGGTGACCGACACCGGGATCGGCATCCCCGAGGGCAAGCTGCGGGAGATCTTCGAGGCGTTCAAGCAGGCCGACGGGACCACCAGCCGCAAGTACGGCGGCACCGGCCTGGGCCTGTCGATCAGCCGGGAGATCGCCCGGCTGCTCGGCGGCGAGATCCACGCCGACAGCGAGCTGGGCGCGGGCAGCACCTTCACCCTCTACCTGCCGCTGCACGCCGACGCACCGGGCAGCGCCGCGGAGCGGTCCGCGAACGGGAACGGCCCGGCGCGCGCCGCGGTCGGGGTGACCCCGACCGGCCAGCCGGTGCCGGTGGGCGAGAACCCGGCCGACCACTGGGCGCAGGAGGTGCGCGAGCTGGCGCTCGAGCGGCGCCGGGACGCGGTCAAGCGCCGCCGCGGCGTACTGCAGCCCCCGGCCCTGCCGAGCCCGGGCCAGGAGACGGTGCCGGAGGCCCGCTCCGGCGCGAGCGAGCACTTCACCGGCCGGTTCGACGGCGAGGAGGTGCTGATCGTCGACGACGACGTGCGCAACGTCTTCGCGCTCACCAGCGTGCTGGAGCAGTACGGCCTGACCGTGCTGTACGCGGAGAACGGGCGCGAGGGGATCGAGGTCCTGGAGCAGCACGAGAACGTGGCCCTGGTGCTGATGGACATCATGATGCCGGAGATGGACGGCTACGCGACCACCGAGGCGATCCGCCGGATGCCCCAGTTCGCCGGACTGCCGATCATCGCGCTGACCGCCAAGGCGATGAAGGGCGACCGGGAGAAGAGCATCGAGGCCGGTGCCTCCGACCACGTGACCAAGCCGGTGGACACCGACCACCTGCTGGCGGTGATGCGCCAGTGGCTGGGGGCGCGCGGGTAGCGCCCGGACATCGGCGTTTACTGGCGGGCCGGACCGGGAACCCGCTAGGGTCACTCATCGTTGCGAACAGTAACCGAGTGGCGACGGTGTGCAGGAGCACACCGCCGTGTTCGGCATCCGATAGGGCTGGGCAAGGGGGTGCGGCTAGCATGACCGGGTCGGTGGCGGGCGGTACACGGGTGCCGTCGCGCGGCAAACAGGTGGGCTATCCGGCAGGAGGGCGGGTCGTGGTGCAGAAAGCGAAGATCCTCCTGGTCGACGACCGACCGGAGAACCTGCTCGCGCTGGAGGCCATCCTGTCGGCCCTGGACCAGACGCTGGTGCGGGCCGCCTCCGGCGAGGAGGCGCTGAAGGCGCTGCTCACCGACGACTTCGCGGTGATCCTGCTGGACGTGCAGATGCCCGGGATGGACGGCTTCGAGACCGCCGCCCACATCAAGCGCCGCGAGCGCACCCGGGACATCCCGATCATCTTCCTCACCGCGATCAACCACGGGCCGCACCACACCTTCCGCGGCTACGCGGCCGGCGCGGTGGACTACATCTCCAAGCCCTTCGACCCGTGGGTGCTGCGCGCCAAGGTCTCGGTCTTCGTCGACCTCTACATGAAGAACTGCCAGCTCAAGGAGCAGGCCGCCCTGCTGCGCCTGCAGCTGGAGGAGGACAGCCGGATCGGCCGGGAGAGCGCCGAGCCGCTGCTGGCCGAGCTGTCGGCCCGGCTGGCCTCGGTGGAGGAGCAGGCGGAAGCGCTGACCAAGCAGCTGGCCGAGTCGCCGGACACCGGCGCCGCCGCCACCGCCGGGCACCTGGAGCGCAAGCTGGCCGGCCTGCGGGCCGCGCTGGAGGCGCTGCGCCCGGGGGCACAGCAGACCTGACGCCGGGTCGGCGGCCCGGGCGGCCCGCTGCGCCGCCCGGGTGAGCGCTACAGGCCGTCGCGGCGTGTCGACCACCCCGGGCGACACGCCCAGGGCATGACGGTCGGTCATGTGTCCGGTGCTGCGGCCCGCCGGTAGGCTCTGGTGCCATGGCCACACGGACGTCGGGCAGCGCGGCACGCAACTCCAGCTCGGGGGCGGCGAAGAAGGCCGCGCCGGCGAAGAAGCCCGCCGCGCGCAAGTCGGCCGCCAAGGCCTCGGCCGCCAAGCCGCCGGCCCCGAAGGCGCCCGCCAAGAAGGCCACGGCCCGCCGGACCGCGGCGCCCCGCCCCGCTGCGGCGCCCCCGGCGGCCCGGCCCCCGATACTCTTCCGCGCCGTGCGCGCCTGCTGGCTGGGCGTGGCGCACAGCGTGGGCGCGGTCTTCCGCGGCTTCGGCGACGGCGCCAAGGGCCTGCACCCGCACCACCGCAAGGACGGCCTGGGCCTGCTGCTGCTGGCGCTGGCCCTGGTGACGGCGGCCGGCACCTGGTTCAGCCCGCAGGGCTGGCTGGGCGCGGCCGCCACCAGCGTGGTCAGCGGCCTGTTCGGCCGCCTCGACGTGCTGGTGCCGCTGCTGCTGGCCGGGATGGCGGTGCGCCTGATGCGCCATCCGGAGGTGCCGGAGGCGAACGGACGGATCGTCATCGGCCTGTCCACGCTGGTGGTCGGGGTGCTCGGGCTGGTGCACATCGGTTGCGGGGCGCCCGGCATGCAGGGGGGCGCCAGCCGGATCCGGGCGGCCGGCGGCATCCTGGGCTGGGCCGCCTCCACCCCGATGATGGCCGCCGCCGGACCGCCGCTGGCGGTGCCGCTGCTGCTGCTGCTCGCCTTCTTCGGCCTGCTGGTGGTCACCGCCACCCCGGTCAACAAGATCCCGGAGCGGGTGCGGCTGCTCGGCGTGCGGCTCGGCGTGGTCGAGCCGGGCCCGCTCGACGAGCTGGACCAGGAGTGGGACACCGGCGGGCGCGAGTACTCCACCGAGCCGCCGGAGGACGCCGACCCCGAGGCGCTGCCGTACACGGTCGACGAGGAGCAGCCCGAGGACGAGCTGGGCGCCCGGCGCCGCAAGCGCGGCCGCCGCCGGCCCGCCGAGCAGCGGCTGCCCGCGGCGGCGCCCGACGGCTTCCCCGCCGAGCCGTTCCAGACCCGGGACCTGGCCGCCGGCGTGGCCGCCGACCTGGACGGCGCGCTGGCCTACGGGGTCCCCGCCTCGCCGGCGGTGGCCAGCATGATGCACCAGGTGCAGGACCGAACCGCCGCGCCGGAGGAGTCCTCGGTCCCGCCGGCCCGCACACCCGCTGCCACCGACACCGCTCCCACCGACACCGCGCCGCCCGGGCACAGCCCCGCCCCGCCCCGGATGGAGCAGCTCCAGCTGCTCAGCGGCAGCGGCTACGCGCTGCCCCCGCTGGACCTGCTGGAGCGCGGCGGCCCGGCCAAGGCCCGCAGTGCGCTCAACGACGAGGTGGTGGCCCAGCTGACCGCCACCTTCGCCGAGTTCAAGGTGGACGCGAAGGTCACCGGCTTCACCCGCGGCCCGACGGTGACCCGCTACGAGGTCGAGCTCGGCCCCGCGGTCAAGGTCGAGCGGATCACCGCGCTGGCCAAGAACATCGCCTACGCGGTGGCCAGCCCGGACGTGCGGATCATCAGCCCGATCCCCGGCAAGTCCGCGGTCGGCATCGAGATCCCCAACCGGGACCGGGAGATGGTCAACCTGGGCGACGTGCTGCGCTCGCGCAGCGCCGCCGAGGACACCCACCCGATGGTGGTCGGCATGGGCAAGGACGTCGAGGGCCACACGGTGCTCGCCAACCTGGCCAAGATGCCGCACATCCTGGTGGCGGGCGCGACCGGCGCGGGCAAGTCCTCGTGCATCAACTGCCTGATCACCTCGGTCCTGGCCCGGGCCACCCCGGACGAGGTGCGGATGGTGCTGGTCGACCCCAAGCGGGTCGAGCTGACCGCCTACGAGGGCATCCCGCACCTGATCACCCCGATCATCACCAACCCGAAGAAGGCCGCCGAGGCGCTGCAGTGGGTGGTGCGCGAGATGGACCTGCGCTACGACGACCTGGCGGCCTTCGGCTTCCGGCACGTGGACGACTTCAACGCCGCGGTGCGGGCCGGCAAGGTGACGGCGCCGCTGGGCAGCGAACGGGAGCTGACGCCGTATCCGTACCTGCTGGTCATCGTGGACGAGCTGGCCGACCTGATGATGGTCGCCCCGCGCGACGTCGAGGACTCGGTGGTCCGGATCACCCAGCTGGCGCGTGCGGCCGGCATCCACCTGGTGCTCGCCACCCAGCGCCCCTCGGTGGACGTGGTGACCGGTCTGATCAAGGCCAACGTGCCGTCCCGGCTGGCCTTCGCCACCTCGGCGATGGCCGACTCCCGGGTCATCCTGGACCAGCCGGGCGCGGAGAAGCTGATCGGCAAGGGCGACGCGCTCTTCCTGCCGATGGGCGCCTCCAAGCCGGTCCGGATGCAGGGCGCCTTCGTCACCGAGGCCGAGATCGCCGCGGTGGTCCAGCACTGCAAGGACCAGCTGAGCGCCGTCTACCGGGACGACGTGACGGTGAGCGGCGGGCCGAAGAAGGAGATCGACGAGGAGATCGGCGACGACCTCGACCTGCTGATCCAGGCGGCCGAGCTGGTGGTCTCCAGTCAGTTCGGCTCCACCTCGATGCTCCAGCGCAAGCTCCGGGTCGGATTCGCCAAGGCGGGCCGGCTGATGGACCTGATGGAGTCGCGTGGCATCGTGGGCCCCAGCGAGGGCTCCAAAGCGCGGGACGTTCTGGTCAAACCGGACGAGCTGGACGGGGTTCTCGCGACCATCCGCGGGTAGGCGGACAGCGGGACCGGGCCGGGCTGACGCACCTTCACGCCAGGATGCGCATTCGGTCCAACTCCGCTTGAGAAACGTTTTGTCAGCACCCCTAGACTGTTCTCTCAGCAGGTGGCCTCCGCTCGAAAGGCGTGCCCAGTGACCGTCGGCAAGTCCTCCCACCACGACAGCAGCCGATCCCCCTCCTCCGCCGCTCCCGGCCCGGCCGACACCGGCCCAAGCATCGGCCGCACCCTGGCCATGGCACGCCACGCCGCCGAGCTGACGGTGGACGAGGTCAGCGCCGCCACCCGGGTCCGGGTGCCGATCGTGCACGCGATCGAGGAGGACGACTTCTCGCGCTGCGGCGGTGACTTCTACGCCCGCGGCCACCTGCGGGCGCTGGCCCGCGCGGTGGGTGCCGACGGCGAGGCCCTGGTGGCCCGGTACGACGCGATCCACGGCACGGCGCCGGTCCCGATCGCCCCGGTGGCCGCGATGGACGCCAAGCGGATCAAGGCCGCCTCCAGCCGACCGAACTGGACCGTGGCGATGCTGGTGGCGATCACCGCCGTGGTGGTGCTGATCGGCTACAACCTGGTGGCGGGCAAGCCCGGCAAGGAGACGGTCGGATCGGCCAGCGCCCCGCTGCCCTCGACGGCGGCCCCGGCCACCCCGTCGGTCCAGCCGCCGGCCCCGGCCCCCAGCGTGGCGCCGATCGCCGCCGCCCCGGCCGACAAGGTCACCGTCAAGCTGGTCGCCGAGGGCGGCACCAGCTGGGTCTCCGCGCTGGACGGCACCGGCAAGTCGCTCTTCCAGAACAACCTGGACGCGGGCAAGGACCAGACCTTCACCGACCCCAAGCAGATCAAGCTGGTGATCGGCAACGCCGCCGCCGTGCACCTGTACGTCAACGGCAAGGACCTCGGGCCGGCCGGCAAGGACGGCCAGGTGGTGCACCTCACGTACACCCCGGGTGACCCGCAGGCCGGCTGACCGCCGCAAATCCCCCCAAGCTTCGCCGCTCGGCCCGCCGGGGGAAACGGGACCGGGGGCCGCGCGTTAATCTTGGCCCTATGCCTGAACGCCGCACTGTCGCCCTTGTCACGCTCGGATGCGCCCGCAACGAGGTGGACTCCGAGGAACTCGCCGGGCGACTGGAGGCCGACGGCTGGCAGCTGGTCGAGGATGCCGCCGAGGCCGATGTCGCCGTGGTCAACACCTGCGGCTTCGTCGAGGCCGCCAAGAAGGACTCGGTGGACGCCCTGCTGGAGGCCAACGACCTCAAGGGCCACGGCCGCACCCAGGCCGTGGTCGCGGTCGGCTGCATGGCCGAGCGGTACGGCAAGGAGCTGGCCGACGCGCTGCCGGAGGCCGACGGCGTGCTCGGCTTCGACGACTACACCGACATCAGCGACCGGCTGCAGACCATCCTGTCCGGCGGCCACCACGCCCCGCACCTGCCGCGCGACCGCCGCAAGCTGCTCCCGCTGACCCCGGTGGAGCGCCAGGCCGCGGCCGCCGCGGTCGCGCTGCCGGGCCACGGCGCCCCCGAGGACCTGCCCACCGGCCTGGCGCCCGCCTCCGGCCCGCGCACCCTGCGCAAGCGGCTGGACGACTCCCCGGTCGCCTCGATCAAGCTGGCCTCCGGCTGCGACCGCCGCTGCTCGTTCTGCGCCATCCCCGCCTTCCGCGGCTCCTTCATCTCCCGCCGCCCGGCCGACGTGCTGAACGAGGCCGTCTGGCTGGCCGGCCAGGGGGTCCGCGAGGTCGTCCTGGTCAGCGAGAACAACACCTCCTACGGCAAGGACCTGGGCGACATCCGGCTGCTGGAGACGCTGCTCTCGGAGATCGCCGCGGTGCCCGGCATCGAGCGGGTGCGGGTCAGCTACCTGCAGCCCGCCGAGATGCGACCGGGCCTGATCGACGCGATGACCGGGACCGCCGACGTGGCGCCCTACTTCGACCTGTCCTTCCAGCACTCGGCCCCGGCCGTGCTGAGGCGGATGCGCCGGTTCGGCAACACCGAGCAGTTCCTGGAGCTGCTGCGGACCATCCGCTCCAAGGCCCCGCAGGCGGGCGCCCGGTCCAACTTCATCGTGGGCTTCCCCGGCGAGACCGAGGAGGACTTCGCGGAGCTGGAACGGTTCGTCACCGAGGCCGGCCTGGACGCCATCGGCGTCTTTGGCTACTCCGACGAGGACGGCACCGAGGCGGCCGGCTTCGACGGCAAGCTCCCCGAGGACGTGGTGGCCGACCGGCTGGCCAAGCTCACCCGGTTGGCCGAGGAGCTGACCGCGCAGCGGGCCGAGCAGCGGATCGGCACCGAGGTCGAGGTGCTGGTCGAGGCGATCGAGGACGGCGAGGTGGTCGGCCGGGCCGCCCACCAGGCCCCCGAGACCGACGGCCTGACCACCCTGACCGGGGCCCCGGGCGCCGAGGTCGGCCAGTTCTACCGCGCGCTGGTGACCGCCAGCGAGGGCGTGGACCTGGTGGCCGAGGCGATCGAGCTCGTCCGACCGGCGGCCGCCGCGTGACCGGGGGGCCGGGCAGCCCGGCGGCGGCCAGCCCGGCCCGGCCGGGGGCCGCCCGCCCGGCGGTGCCCTCGGTGTGGAACCTGGCGAACATGCTGACCATGCTCCGGCTCGCGCTGGTGCCGGTCTTCGTGGCGCTGCTGTTCGCCGACGGCGGGCACAACCCCAAGTGGCGCGCGGTGGCCTGGGCGGCCTTCGCGATCGCGATGATCACCGACCTGTTCGACGGCGAGATCGCCCGGCGGCGCAGCCTGGTGACCGACTTCGGCAAGATCGCCGACCCGATCGCGGACAAGGCGATCATGGGCGCGGCGCTGATCGGCCTGTCGATGCTGGGAGACCTGCCCTGGTGGGTCACCCTGGTGGTGCTGGCCCGCGAGGTCGGCATCACCCTGCTGCGGTTCTGGGTGATCCGCTACAGCGTGATTCCGGCCAGCCGCGGCGGCAAGATCAAGACCCTGACCCAGGGCATCGCGGTGGGCATGTACGTGCTGCCGCTGACCGGTCTGCTGGCCACCGGCCGGGCGGTGCTGATGGCTATGGCCGTGCTGCTGACCATCGCCACCGGCGCCGACTACGTGCGCCAGGCCGTCCGGCTGCGGCGGGAGGGCCGGCGCCAGGAGGCGCTGCGGACCAAGGCGGCGCAATGACCGAGTTCGTGCCGCGAGCCGACCAGGTGCACCGCGAGCTGCGCGCCCTGGGGGCCACCCTGGCGGTGGCCGAGTCGCTGACCGGCGGGCTGCTGGCGGCCCGGCTGGTGGACGTGGCCGGTGCCTCGGCGACCTTCCGCGGCTCGGTGACCGCCTATGCCACCGACCTCAAGGCGCAGCTGCTGGGGGTGGACGAGGGCCTGCTGGCGGTGCACGGCCCGGTGCATCCGCTGGTGGCCCGGCAGATGGCCGAGGGGGTCCGCCGCCTGCTCGGCGCCGACTACGGTCTGGCGACCACCGGAGTGGCCGGCCCCGAGCCGCAGGACGGTCAGCCAGTCGGCACAGTGCACCTCGGTTTCGCCGGTCCGGGCGGAACTCTGGTGAGATCGCCCCGCCTGTCGGGAGACCGTGCCACAATCCGACGCAAGGCCGTGGACGGTGCGCTCGACCTGTTTCTGGCGCATGCCGGGCCCGTCGGCGGTGCGACCGGCGCCACTGTCGTCGACTGAACAACGGCTGAACAGGCAGAATCCGGGGAACCCCTCTGTACAGGGGGCGTGCCTGCGCCCGGGGCGGGAACAACAGGGGAGGGGAGAGCCTTGCAGCCCAGAGTGAACACGACCACGGTCCCCGCACACGACGCGGGCAAGGCGGTACGGTGGGGACGTGACATCTCGATCCGCAGTCCGAGGAGGGAGCCACCGATGATCCTGCTCCGTCGCCTCTTGGGTGACGTGCTGCGTCGGCAGCGCCAGCGCCAGGGCCGCACACTGCGCGAGGTGTCGGCCGCCGCACGAGTGTCGCTCGGATACCTCTCCGAGGTGGAGCGCGGGCAGAAGGAGGCCTCCTCGGAGCTGCTCTCCGCCATCTGCGACGCGCTCGACGTCCGGATGTCCGAGGTCATGCGCGAGGTGAGCGACGAGCTGTCGCTGGCCGAGCTGGCCGCGATGGCCGCCCTGTCCGAGGACGACCTGCTGCGTCCGGTGCTGGAGCCCGTGCAGTTGCCGGCGCCCGGTGAGCGGATGAGCTCGATCACCCCGAAGGCCGCGGCCGTGGACGTCGTAGCTGCCTGACCTCCGCCCCGCAAGGGGATCTCGCCCTGACCAGTGGGGGGACGAGAGGGGAGCGCGCGAGTGCACCGCACCAGTGAAGGCGGTCCCAAGGGCCGAATAGCCCCCGGTGGCCGCCGCCGGTTGCCGATCCCGTTCGGCCTGCGCCTGCTGGCGCCGGTCGTGCCGCTCAGTGTGCTGCTCTGGTTCCTGTTGACCCCTGGTCCGCCGTCCGGTGGGTCCGGCGCGCTGCTCGCGCTGCTCACCCTGGGCGGCTGGAGCCTGGGCGTGCTGCCGGTCCACTGCGACCAGCAGCAGGCCGGCCCGGCTCGGCGCCGCCGCCCGGCCACCGCACCCGTCTCAGCCGCGCAGCCGCAGCCCGCGGGGCGTGGCGTGGAAGCCGGCCCCCTCCAGGACCGCGCCGAGGGCTGAGCCCAGCGCCTGCTCCCCGTTGGCCTTCTCCACCGTCAGCCCGGTCAGCCGGCCGCGCCGCACCGCGGTCACCAGCTCCGGCACGGCCGCGGCCAGGCGCTGCTCGTCCTCGCTCCAGCACAGCAGCGACTTGCCGCCCCGCTCCAGGTAGAGCACCAGCTCCCCGTCGACCAGCACCACCAGCGCGCCCGCCTTGCGGCCCGGGCGGTGGGCGCCGCCCTGCTCGCCGCCCGGCGGCTCGGGCCAGGGCAGGGCCGCGCCGTAGGCGTTGGCCGGGTCGGCGGCGGCCAGCAGCTGGGCCTGGGGGCGGGCGGCCGCCGCGGTGGCGTGCTCGGGCCAGTCGGCGCCGGCGGACCGCTCCAGCCGCGAGTTGATCGAGCGCAACCGGTCGGCGGCGCCGTCCATGGCAAACTGGGCCCCGCCCAGGCCCTCGACCAGGTAGCCGCGGCGGGCCCGGCCGCGTTCCTCGAAGGCGGAGAGGACCCGGTAGACGCCGGCGAAGCCGCCCGCCACCCGTTCGGCCTGCACCGTGCCGCGGGTCAGCACGCCGTGCCGGTCCAGCAGCACCTGGGCCTGGGCGGCGGCCCGGGCGGTCGGCTCGGCGGGCGCGGGCAGCCGCGACCAGCGCCCGCCCACCGTCGGATCGGCCGGCCGGGCCGGCACCCGGCCCAGGCCCCCGTACCGGCCGCGCGGCACCGAGCGGGGCGCCCGGTGCGCGGTCGCGCCCGGGGTGCGGCCGGAGCCGAGCAGGGCCCGGATCGGAGCCAGGGTGTCGTTGGTGACCAGGCCGGCCCAGACCAGGTCCCAGAGCGCGGCGACCACCTCCGGCTCGGGGGTGTCCGGTGCCTGGGCGCACAGGTCCTTGAAGAGCAGCCCGTAGCCGCTGGCCAGGGCGGCCAGCAGGGTTTCGTGCAGTGGGGTGCGGGTGAGCGGCAGCGGGTCGGGGCGGACCAGGTCCACCGCCTCGCCCAGGTGCAGGCTGATCCAGCCGTCCTTGCCGGGCAGCGCACCGGCCCCGGCCCAGCCGATCTCGCCCTGGGCCATCAGTCGGTCGAGCAACTCGGGCTGGTAGTCGCTCAGCCGGGCCGGCAGGACCAGCCGCTCCAGTGCGGAGGCGGGCAGCACCGCTCCCTGCAGCTGTTCCACGATCCGGAACAGGCCGTCCTCGCCGCGCAGCTGATGGCCGTTCAGGTGCTGCCACTGGGGCAGGAAGGCGCCCAGCGCGCGCGGCGGTACCGCCTCCACCTCCTGGCGCAGCGCAGCCAGCGAGCGGCGGCGCAGCCGGCGCAGCACCTCGGCGTCGCACCACTCGGGCTCGCCGGTGCCGCCGGCCTCGACCGGGCGGAACTCGCCGTGCACCAGCCGCCCGGCCGCGGTCAGCCGCTGCAGGGTGCCGGTGACCACGGCGGTGCCCAGCCCGAAGCGGGCGCCGGCCCGCTGCGCGGTGAACGGGCCGTTGGTGCGGGCGAAGCGGGCCAGCAGGTCGCCCAGCGGATCCTTGACCGGCTCGGTGAAGGCCTCCGGCACGCCGACCGGCAGCGGAGTGCCGAGCGCGTCGCTGAGCCGCCCGGCGTCCTCGATCGCGGCCCAGCGCTGCTCGCCGGCGATCCTGACCGCGATGGCCCGGCGGGCGGCCTGCAGCTCGGCGGCCCAGTCGGCCTCGGCGCCGCGCTCGGCCAGCTCGGCGGTGCTGAGCGGACCGAGCAGGCGCAGCGCGTCGGCCACCCCCTCCACGTCCTTGATCCGGCGCTCCGGGGTGAGCCGCTGCAGCTCGGCCTCCAGCTCGGCCAGCACCGCCGGGTCGATCAGCTCGCGCAGCTCGGCCTGCCCGAGCAGTTCGGCCAGCAGCCGGGAGTCCAGGGCCAGGGCGGCGGCCCGGCGCTCGGCCAGCGGCGAGTCGCCCTCGTAGAGGTACTGGGCGACGTAGCCGAAGAGCAGCGAGCGGGCGAACGGGGAGGGCTCGGGGGTGGTCACCTCGACCAGGCGGACGGCGCGCGACTCCAGGTCCCGCATCAGCTCGACCAGCCCGGGCAGGTCGAAGACGTCCTGCAGGCACTCGCGGACCGCCTCCAGCACGATCGGGAAGGAGCCATACTCGCCGGCCACCTCCAGCAGCTGCGCGGCGCGCTGGCGCTGCTGCCACAGCGGGGTGCGCTTGCCGGGGCTGCGGCGGGGCAGCAGCAGGGCGCGACCGGCGCACTCGCGGAACCGGGAGGCGAACAGCGCCGAGCCGCCGACCTGGTCGGTGACCAGCTGCTCGACCTCGCCCGGGTCGAACAGCGCGGCATCGGCCCCGACCGGCGCCTCGTCGGCCGAGGGCGCGTCAGCTGACGGGAAGTCGAGGAGGTCGGCGTCCGGCAGGCGCAGCACGATGCCGTCGTCGCCGTGCATCACCTGCGGGTCCAGGCCGTGCCGCTCGCGCAGCCGGGCGCCCAGCGCCAGCGCCCACGGGGCGTGCACCTGGGCGCCGAAGGGGGAGTGGATGACGATCCGCCAGTCGCCCAGCTCGTCGCGGAAGCGCTCGACCACGATGGTGCGGTCGTCGGGCAGGTGGCCGGCGGCCTGGCGTTGCTCGGCCAGGTAGCCGAGCAGGTTGTCGGCCGCCCAGGTGTCCAGGCCGGCGCCGGTCAGCCGCTCGCGGGCTTCGGGCTCGGGCAGCGCGCCCAGCTCGCGGACGAAGGCGCCCAGCGCCCGGCCCAGCTCCAGCGGGCGGCCCAGCGAGTCGCCCTTCCAGAACGGCAGCCGCCCCGGCACCCCGGGGGCCGGGGTGACCAGCACCTTGTCGTGGGTGATCTCCTGGATCCGCCAGGAGCTGGTGCCCAGGGTGAAGACGTCGCCGACCCGGGACTCGTAGACCATCTCCTCGTCCAGCTCGCCGACCCGGCCGCCGCCCTTCTTCGCCGCCTTCTCGTCAGCCGCCGCGGAGCCGGCGATGAAGACGCCGAACAGGCCGCGGTCGGGGATGGTGCCGCCGGAGGTGACGGCCAGGCGCTGGGCACCGGGACGGCCGGTCACGGTGCCGGCCACCCGGTCCCAGACGAGCCGGGGGCGCAGCTCGGCGAAGGCGTCCGAGGGGTAGCGGCCGGCCAGCATGTCCAGCACCGAGTCGAAGGCGGACTGCGGCAGCGAGGCGAAGGGGGCGGCCCGGCGGACCAGGGCGAGGAGTTCGGTGACGTCCCAGCTGTCCAGGGCGCAGATCGCCACCAGCTGCTGGGCCAGTACGTCCAGCGGGTTGCGGGGGACGCGCAGCGCCTCGATCCGCCCGGCCCGCATCCGCTCGGTGACCACCGCGGACTGCACCAGGTCGCCGCGGTACTTGGGGAAGACCACACCGGTGGAGACCGCGCCCACCTGGTGCCCGGCCCGGCCGACCCGCTGCAGGCCGGAGGCGACCGAGGGCGGCGACTCGACCTGCACCACCAGGTCGACCGCGCCCATGTCGATGCCCAGCTCCAGGCTGGAGGTGGCCACCACCGCGGGCAGCCGGCCGGCCTTCAGCTCCTCCTCCACCAGGGCGCGCTGCTCCTTGGAGACCGAGCCGTGGTGCGCCCGGGCCAGCACCGGCGGGGCGCCGCCGGCCGCGCCCGAGCCGCCCATCAGCTCGGCGGGGCCGTGCGCCTCGGGCAGCGGGGCGCCGGTGGCCCGCTCGTGGGCGATCTCGTTCAGCCGGTTGCACAGCCGCTCGGCCAGCCGCCGGGAGTTGGCGAAGACGATGGTCGAGCGGTGGGCCTGGACCAGGTCGACGATCCGCTCCTCGACGTGCGGCCAGATCGAGGCGGAGCGCGCCGGGTCCTCGGGGTTGGGGGTGGCGGACAGCTCGCCGAGGTCGGCCACCGGGACCACCACCGACAGGTCGAACTCCTTGGCGGCCGGCGGCTGCACCACGGCCGCGCCGCGCTGCGGGGAGAGGTAGCGCGCCACCTCCTCGACCGGGCGGACGGTGGCCGACAGGCCGATCCGGCGGGCCGGGCGCTCCAGCAGCTCGTCCAGCCGCTCCAGGCTGAGTGCCAGGTGGGCGCCGCGCTTGGTGCCGGCCACCGCGTGCACCTCGTCCAGGATCACCGTGTCGACGCCGCGCAGCGCCTCCCGGGAGGCGCTGGTGAGCAGCAGGAAGAGTGACTCCGGGGTGGTGATCAGGATGTCCGGCGGGTGGCTCTGGAACTTGCGGCGCTCGGCGGCCGGGGTGTCGCCGGAGCGGATGCCCACCTGCACCTCGGGCTCGGGCAGGCCGAGGCGGACCGCGGCCTGGCGCAGGCCGGTCAGCGGGGCCCGCAGGTTGCGCTCCACGTCGACCGCGAGGGCCTTCAGCGGCGAGACGTAGAGCACCCGCAGCCGCTTGCGCGGCTCGGCGGGCGGCGGGGTGGTGGCCAGCCGGTCCAGGGCGGACAGGAAGGCGGCCAGCGTCTTGCCGGATCCGGTGGGGGCGACCACCAGCACGTCGTTCTGCTCGCGGATGGCGGCCCAGGCACCGGCCTGGGCGCTGGTGGGGCCGTCGAAGGCGGCCTCGAACCAGGCGCGGGTGGCCGGGGCGAAGCCGGCCATCGGGTCGGTGGGGAGTTGTGGGTCCGCCATGCACCCATGGTGCCGGGTGGGGCTGACAGCGCGCGGGGAGCCCGGGCGGTGGATGCGACCGGATGGCGGTGGGCGGTTCCTTATAAATGGTCAAATAGGACATTTCGCTCATAGTGTGAGGCCTTGTTGTCCCTGAACGGTCCCCCCGGGAGCGGAGGAGCGCGATGGCCGACGTCCGGCTGGTCTCCCGCCGGCGCCACCGCGGCCTGGTGCTGCGCGGCGCGCCCGCCGCGCTGGCGGCGGCGCTGCTGCTGGGCGGCGCGCTGCCGTACATGGCGGACGGGCCGCGCAGCTACCTCAGCTACCTGGTGCTGGCCCAGCGCACCGACGCGCAGGGCGTCGCGGTGGCGGACGCGGCGGTGCGCTCGGCCGGCGGGCAGGTGGTCCAGGAGTACCCGCAGGTCGGCATGGTGCTGGCGTACGCCGCCGACGGCGCCTTCGCCGCCCGGGTGCGCGCCCGGGCCGGGATCGCGGCGGCCGGCGCCACCCGCACCGCCAGGGTGCCGGGGCCGCCGCGCTCGCTGGACGGGGCGGGGGACTTCCGCCACGGGTCCGGGGACGCGGCGCAGCGGATGGAGGGGGACGCTACGCCGACCGTGCCGGATCCCGGGGAGCGGGCGGGCTGGAACCTGGTGATGATGGGCGCCGCGGCCACGGCCGGCTCGGGCGGGGCGCTGCCGGAGCCGGCGCCCACCACGCCGGTGCAGGCCGCCCGGCCGGAGTCGGCGCTGCGTCAGGTGCTGGTCGCGGTGCTCGACTCGGGGGTCGACGACACCCACCCCGACCTGCGCGACGCGGTCTCCCCGGCCGACTCGGTCTCCTGCGCCGACGGACGCCCGGATGCCCGCTCGGGCGCCTGGCGGCCGGACGCCTCGGTGGCCGAGAGCGGCCACGGCACCCACGTGGCCGGGCTGATCGGCGCCGGGCGGGACGGCCACGGGGTGGTCGGGGTGGCGCCCGGGGTGCGGATCGCGGCGGTGCGCCTGCTCGGGCCGCTCGGGCAGTACTACCCGGAGAACATCGTCTGCGGGCTGCTCTGGGCGGCCGACCGCGGGGCGGTGGCGGTCAACGACAGCTACTTCGCCGATCCGTGGAAGTACAACTGCCCGGAGGACGCGGACCAGGCCGCGATGATCCAGGCGGTCGGCCGGGCGGTGGCCTACGCCCAGCGGCGCGCGCTGGTGGTCGCCTCGGCGGGCAACGACGGACAGGACCTGATGGGCCCGCGCGCCGACCAGCGCAGTCCCAACGACCGGCTCACCGGCTCCGGGGACGACCGGCACCTGGGCCCGGAGTGCATCCGGCTGCCCGGCGAGCTGCCCGGGGTGGTCTCGGTCAGCGCGGTGACCCGGTTGGGCGCGCTGGCCGGCTACTCCAACTACGGCGACGGCCGGATCACGGTGGCCGCGCCCGGCGGCGACCCGGACGGCGGGCCGGACGAGGCGATCGTCTCGGACTGGCCGGGCGGTCGGTACGCGGCGCTGGCCGGCACCTCGATGAGCGCCGCGCACGTGACCGGCGCGATCGCGGTGGCGGCCGCGCTGCACCCGGGCTGGGGTCCGGACCAGCTGCGCGGGCTGCTGCTGGAGCAGGCGCACGCCAACTGCCTGGTCGGCGCCGGGCTCTGCCGCAACCGGGCCGGCTACGGCGCCGGGATCGTCGCGCTGCCGCACTGATCCGGCCGGGGCCGGTGCGGGTGCGGGGGATACTTGGGCGCATGAGGCTGACCGAGTTCTGGCGACTGATGGACGAGCACTTCGGCACCGGGTACGCGGAGTCCTTCGCCCGCGACCACGTGATGAGCGAGCTCGGCAGCCGCACCGTGCACCAGGCGCTGGAGGCCGGCTGGGAGGCCAAGGACGTGTGGCGGGTGGTCTGCCAGGTGATGGGCGTGCCGGCCCGGCTGCGCTGAGGCCCCCGGCCGAGCCGATTCGACCGGGCTCGGGGTCGAACACTGAATCGAACTGGTGTTCCCTATACTGGTTTCCCGGTGAGTTTTCCACAGGCGCAGCCCGTCCGGGGCCGATTGTCGGTGGGACGCGCTAGCGTCGACGACGATGAAGCGCACAGCACAGAACCCGAGGGTGGAAGCCATGGCAGCAGGTACGGACCGCGAGAAGGCTCTTGAGACCGCGCTCGCCCAGATCGAGCGGCAGTTCGGCAAGGGCTCGGTGATGCGCCTGGGCGACCAGGCCCGTGCCCCGATCGACGTGATCCCCACCGGATCCACCGCGCTGGACGTGGCCCTGGGCGTCGGCGGGCTGCCGCGCGGCCGGGTGATCGAGATCTACGGCCCCGAGTCCTCCGGCAAGACCACGCTGACCCTGCACGCGGCCGCCAGCGCGCAGAAGCTCGGCGGCACCGTGGCCTTCGTCGACGCCGAGCACGCCCTCGACCCGGAGTACGCCCGCAAGCTCGGGGTGGACACCGACGCGCTGCTGGTCTCCCAGCCGGACACCGGCGAGCAGGCGCTGGAGATCACCGACATGCTGATCCGCTCCGGCGCGATCGACCTGATCATCATCGACTCGGTCGCCGCCCTGGTGCCGCGCGCCGAGATCGAGGGCGAGATGGGCGACTCGCACGTGGGTCTGCAGGCCCGGCTGATGAGCCAGGCGCTGCGCAAGATCGCCGGTGCGCTGAACCAGTCGAACACCACCGCGATCTTCATCAACCAGCTGCGCGAGAAGATCGGCGTGATGTTCGGCTCCCCCGAGACCACCACCGGTGGCCGGGCGCTGAAGTTCTACGCCTCGGTCCGCCTGGACATCCGCCGGATCGAGACCCTCAAGGACGGCACCGAGGCGGTCGGCAACCGCACCCGGGTCAAGGTGGTCAAGAACAAGGTGGCCGCCCCGTTCAAGCAGGCCGAGTTCGACATCCTCTACGGCCACGGGATCAGCTGGGAGGGCGGCCTGATCGACATGGGTGTCGAGCACGGCATCGTCCGCAAGGCCGGTGCCTGGTACACCTACGAGGGCGACCAGCTGGGCCAGGGCAAGGAGAACGCCCGCAACTTCCTGCGCGACAACCCGGCGCTGGCCGAGGAGATCGAGAAGCGGATCAAGGTCAAGATGGGCGTGCTGCCCGACCCGGACGCGGCCGTCGAGGGCGCCCCGGCCGCCGAGCCGGCAGCGGAGGGCGCGGCCAAGCCGATCACCGCCACCGCCGCCAAGTCCGCGGCCAAGAAGACGGCGGCGGCCAAGGCCTGATCCGGCGATGCGGCAGATGCGGGAGCCGGGTGCGGGGGAGCGCCCGGACTGGGTGGTCGAGGCCAAGGGCGAGGAGGAGGGGGAGCGCCCGGACTGGGTGGTGGACGGGCCGCGCGCCCCCGAGCGACTGGTCGCGCCGGTCGCGGAGCGGCCTGTCCGGACCGACCGTCCGGCGCGAGCCGACCGTCCGGTGCGGATAGAGCTTCCGGCGCGGGCCGCGCGCGCGGAGCGGCCGGCCCGCGCCGTTGCTGCCGACCGTCTGCAGGCCAAGCCCGTTGACCACCCGTCAGCGGCGCCCGGCGGAGACTGGGTGGCCGAGGCGGAGGCCGAGCTGGCCGCGGCCGCCCGCCCGCGCCGCGGCCGCCGCTCCCGGTCCGAACCGCGGCCCCCGGGCGAGCGCCGTGCACCCCGGGCCGCCGAGGCCGAGGGCGATCCCGCCGCCCGGGCCCGGGACATCTGCCTGCGCCTGCTGACCGGCACCCCCCGCACCCGCAAGCAGCTGGCCGACGCGCTGCGCAAGCGGGAGATCCCCGAAGAGGTGGCCGAGGAGGTGCTGTCCCGCTTCGAGGAGGTCGGCCTGATCGACGACGCCGCCTTCGCGGCCGCCTGGGTGGAGTCCCGCCACCACGGGCGCGGGCTGGCCCGCCGGGCACTGGCCCAGGAGCTGCGCACCCGCGGCGTCTCCGGCGCCCTGGTGGAGGAGGCGGTGGCCCAGCTCGACCCGGAGGACGAGGCCGCCGCCGCCCGCACCCTGGTCGAGCGCAAGCTGCGCGCCACCGCCGGTCTGGAACGCCAGGCCCGGCTGCGCCGCCTGGTCGGCATGCTGGCCCGCCGCGGCTACGCCGAGGGCCTGGCCTTCCGGGTGGTCCGCGAGGCGCTGGACGCCGAGGGCGAGAGCGCCGAGGAACTGGACGCCTGGGCCCTCGACGAGGAGTGACGCGGCGTCAGTCAGGGGCTGCCTCGGGTCGGCCGCGATCGGCCGACGGTGCGTCAGGCCTACCGCTCGGCGCCCGCCAGCGGTACGGGGCCGCCACGGGCCCGGGCGGCGAGCTCCTGCAGGTCCTCGGCCCGCGCCCCCTGGGTGACCCCGACCAGGTGGCCGTCCGGGCGGACCAGCAGCACGGTGTGCGCCCCGGCGCCCGGGTACTCCTCGGTGACCAGCACCTCGGCCGGCACCGGCAGCGCCGCCGCCACCTCCGCCAGCCGCGGCATCAGCCCGGCCCCCAGCCAGCGCTCCGCTGACCAGACCGTGGTGCCCGGCGCCACCAGCAGCAGCAGGAAGGTCGAGCCCAACCGGGCGTACAGCCGGTCCGGGGTCCCGTCGGTGGTGAGCACCGGCAGGTCGGGCACCAGCACTCCCGGGGCGGTGGCCGGCAGGCTCTCGGTCAGCGCGGTGCCGCGTCCGGCCCCGCGCTGGGTGGGCACGCCGGAGGGCGCCGCCGGGTAGGCCGGCGCCCCGCCGAACCGCCCGGTCCCGAGCAGCCCGTCGGTCAGCATCGGCGCGTGCTTGCGGAACGAGCCGGTGAGCAGCGAGCGCCGGGTGTGCGCCCAGCCGCGCAGCGGCCGCAGCAGCGGCATCGCCTGGTCCACCGCGCGCAGCCGGGCGCCCACCGCGCCGCGCCGTTCCGCCTCGTAGCCGTCCAGCAGCGAGCCGTCCAGCAGCGAGCCGCCCGGCTGCGGACCGCCGGAGTGCAGATGCCAGGCGCAGGCCAGCCGCCAGGCCAGGTTGTCCACGTCGCGCAGCCCGTCCACCAGGTTCTGCATGCCGAGCGCGCCGTGCAGGTGGGCCGCGTCGCCGGCCAGGAAGCAGCGCCCGCTGCGGAACCGGGCCGCCAGGCGATGCTGCGCGGTGTGGTCGGCGGCGGCCAGCAGTTCGTAGCGCGGCAGCTGGCCGCACCAGCCGGTCAGCGTCGACTTCACCCGGGTGACCAGGGTGTCGCCGGTGACCAGACCGGGCCAGGTGGCGTGCGGGTCGGCCGGGGCGTCGGCGGCCGGCCGGCTCGGCGGCAGCCGCCAGTCCAGCCGCCACAGCCCGTCCGGCAGCGGGCGGGCCGAGGCCTCCCGGTCGCCGCGCCACGGCGGTTCGCGGTGCAGCCGGGCCTCGCCCGCAAACGGCAGGTCCACCCGGACGGTGGCGATGGCGTGCCGGTCCACCGCCGGCCGCCCGGGGAAGCGGATCCCCAGCAGCTTGCGGACCGAGGAGCGGGCGCCGTCGCAGCCCACCAGGTGGCTGGCCCGCCACCAGGTGTCCGAGCCGTCCTGCGAGTGCCGACTGCGCACGCCGACCCCGTCGCGGTCCTGGTCGATCTCCTCCACCCGGGCATGCGGCACCAGCTGGACCAGGGCGGTCGCGGTGGCCGCGTCCCGCAGCCCGCGCTGCAGCCGGTGCTGCGGCAGGTGGAGCACCGGGTGGTCGGCCAGGTCCAGTTGGAGCACCTCCTGGCGCCGCCGCCAGACGCTCAGCCGCTCCCAGCGGGCCGCGTCGGAGGCGGCCCGCGGGTAGCCGAGCCGCTCCAGGAAGGCGGCGGTCTCGGTGCCGATCACGGTGGAGCGCGGTCCCTCGGGGCAGACCCCGCTGCCCTGGTCGAGCACGATGCTCGGCACCTCGTGCCGGGCCAGTGCCAGGGCCATCGCCAGCCCGACCGGACCGGCGCCGACCACGATCACCGGGTCCACGGCGGCCCTCCGTCCCGGGACTCGCGGTGGATCGGCAGTGGGCCGGCGTCGGTGGGGGCGTGGCAGGTCCCGGGTGGTGTCACGAAGAGCAATGCAACAGGTGACCTGGGTGTCCGTCAAGCAGCGGCCGGTGTGCGCCGGTTCGAGCCGCGGCGGCCGCGCGACTCGATCCAGCGGGCGAGCGCGGTCAGTGCGAGGCACAGCAGGATGTAGATCGGCGCGATCACCATGATCACCGGGATGTAGGGGTAGCCGTGCGGGGTGCTGGTGTTGTTGGCGATCAGCTTCCCGATGTAGAGCAGCTCGGTGTAGGTGATCAGGAAGCCCAGCGAGGTGTCCTTGAGGGTGACCACCAACTGGCCGATCATGGCCGGCAGCATCGAGCGGACGGCCTGCGGCAGCAGGATGGTCAGCATCACCTGGCTCTTGCGCAGGCCCAGCGCGTAGGCGGCCTCGTGCTGGCCGCGCGGCACGGCCTGGATCCCGCTGCGGATGATCTCGGCCTGCACCGCCCCGTTGTACAGGGTCAGGCCGAGCACCAGGGCGTACATCGGCTGGGCGCTGAACACCGCCTGGTAGAGCGCGAAGATCATCACCAGCAGCGACATCGCCCGGAAGAACTCGATCAGGGCGGTGGCCGGCCAGCGCAGCCAGCGGTGGTCGGAGAGCCGGCCGGTGGCCAGCAGCGCGCCCCACAGCAGGGAGAAGAGGGCTGCCAGGCCGAAGGCGGTCAGGGTGTCGCGCACCCCGTCCAGGATCCGCTGCTGCACGGTGGTGTACTCGAACGGCGCCCACATCGCCGGGTCGAACTGACCGTTCGAGGCCAGCGCGTCGTAGACGTACCAGCCCAGGCCGGCCAGCACGGCCGCGGCCAGCACGCCGAACAGCTGGTAGCGCCGCCGGGTGCGCGGACCGGGGACCTCGTACAGGACGCTCGCCTGCATGCTCCTCGTGCTCCCGGTGCTCATGCCCCCACCGCCAGCCGGCGCTCGAGGCCGCGGAACAGCAGGCCGACCGTCGCGCTGATGCACAGGTAGGCGAGCGCGATCCAGAAGAAGATGGCGAAGATGGCGTATCCCTGTTCGGAGAGCGTCTGCTGGACGGAGTAGAGCTCGGCCACGTTGAACGCGCCGGCGATCGCCGAGTTGCGCGGCAGCGCGATGAAGACGCTGCTCAGCGGTCCGAGCACGGCCCGGCCCGCCTGCGGCAGCACCACCAGGGTGAGGGTCTGACCGAAGGTCATCCCGAGGCTGCGGGCCGCCTCGGCCTGCCCGATCGGCACCGTGTTGATGCCCGCGCGCAGCACCTCGCAGACGAAGCTGCCGGTGTAGCAGCCCAGCGCCAGCATCGCGCAGACGAAGGCCGACAGGTGGACGTCCACCCGGGGCAGCCCGAAGGTGACCGCGAAGAACAGCAGGGTCAGCGGGGTGTTGCGGAACACCCCGACCCAGCCGGTGCCGAAGGCCCGCAGCACCGGTACCGGGGAGACCCGGCAGGCCGCCAGCAGGGTGCCCAGCACGAGGGCGAGCAGCGCGCTCGCTCCGCTGAGCAGCACGGTCTGCACGAACCCGTGCCAGAACAGCGAGAGGTTGTTCCCCTCGAACGGTATGCCCATGCCGGCGGCTCCCAGGGTGATCAGTGACGTCGGGTCAGGACCGGGCTCAGTAGCGGTCGAGGGCGGGCGGCTGCGGCGCGGCGGAGCCGGACTTGGCGAGGGTGGCGTCGTACGCCTTCTTCCAGTCGCCGTTGGTCTCGTGCGCCTGGAGCGCGTCGTTGACCGCGTCGCGCAGCACCTTGTCGTCCTTGTTCAGGCCGACGCCGTACTTCTCGGTGGAGAACGGCTTGCCGACCACCTTGAGCTGGCCCTCGTTCTTGGCCGCGTAGCCCTTGAGGATCGCGTCGTCGGTGGTGACCGCGTCGATGTCCTTGGAGAGCAGCTTGTCGACGCAGTTGGAGTAGTTGCCGAAGGTGGAGACGTCGGCGCCGTAGGTCTTGATCCGGTCGACCGAGGTGGAGCCGGTGGCGGTGCAGACCTTCTTGCCCTTGACCGAGTCCGGGCCGGTGATGTCGGTGTTGTCCTGGCGCACCAGCAGGTCCTGGCCGGCGATGTAGTACGGGCCGGCGAACGAGACCTGGGCCTTGCGCTTGTCGTTGATGCTGTAGGTGCCGACGTAGTAGTCGATCTGACCGCCCGCCAGCGCGGTCTCCCGGTTGGCCGAGTCGATGGTCTTGAACTCGATCTGGCTCTCCGAGAAGCCCAGGTCGGCGGCGACCATCTTGGCGATCTCGATGTCGAAGCCGGTGCGGGTGCCCGCGGCCACGTCCTCGAAGCCGAGGAAGGGCTGGTCGGCCTTGGCGCCGATGATCAGCTTGCCGCGCTTCTTGGCGGCGGCGACGGTCGGCGAGCCGTCCAGCTTGGCGTCGGCCTTCACCGGGTAGGCGGCGGGCTTGGCCGAGCCGGTGTCGGTGGCGGCGTTCGGCGAGCCGCTCTTGCCGCAGGCAGCGGTGGCGGCCAGGGCCAGAACGGCCAGCACGGCGGCGGGGGTACGGCGGATGCGCATGGCGGGAGATCTCCTAGCGGGAATCTGAGCAGGCGTCAGCGGGGCCGCGGCCGAACGGTGGCCGGGCATGACAGTGCGTCGGGAATGCGGCGGCGGGAAGCCGGAAGTCAGTGGTGGAGGATCTTGGAGAGGAAGTCCTTGGCCCGCTCGCTGCGCGGGTTGGTGAAGAACTCCTCGGGGGTGTTCTCCTCGACGATCCTTCCGTCAGCCAGGAAGAGCACCCGGTTGGCGGCGGAGCGCGCGAAGCCCATCTCGTGGGTGACCACCACCATGGTCATCCCCTCGGCGGCCAGGGCGCGCATCACGTCCAGCACCTCGGTGATCATCTCCGGGTCGAGCGCGGAGGTCGGCTCGTCGAACAGCAGCACCTTGGGGTCCATCGCCAGCGCGCGGGCGATCGCCACCCGCTGCTGCTGGCCGCCGGAGAGCTGGGCCGGGTACTTGTCGGCGTGCGCGGCCATGCCGACCCGCTCCAGCAGCGACCGGGCCTTGGTCTCGGCCTCGGCCCGGGCGGTGCGGCGCACCTTGACCTGGCCGAGCACCACGTTCTCCAGCACGGTCTTGTGCGCGAAGAGGTTGAAGGACTGGAAGACCATCCCGACCTCGGCCCGCAGTCGGGCCAGCTCGCGGCCCTCGGCGGGCAGCGGGCTGCCGGCCACGGTGATCGAGCCGGAGTCGATGGTCTCCAGGCGGTTCACGGTGCGGCAGAGCGTCGACTTGCCCGAGCCGGACGGCCCGATCAGCACCACGACCTCGCCCTGGTGGACCGTCAGGTCGATGTCCTGGAGCACGTGGTGGGCGCCGAAGGACTTGTTGACCCCGCTCAGCACCACCAGCGGGGTGGCCGGACGCTCCGTGGTCGTCTCGGTCATGATCGGCCCTGCCCCCAATGGTCGCGACCGGGGAGAACGACTCCCCCCGGTGTCGGTGCGCTGCGTGGAACTGCGGCCGCCACGTGGGCGGCGGATGCGTCGGGGGCTGGGCCGGCGGAGCTCGCAGCCCCCGACGAAATTTGACCCTAGGTTGGTTGACCGGGCTGCGTCAGTGCATCTGAGCAGAACTTGAGCATCACGAAAGGGCCACGCGCGCCGGGTCGGGCCGGTCCGGGCTGGCCTGGGCGGCCGGGCGTGGGGGAGGATGGCCGCTCCGTCGGGGCCGCCTGCCCCGGCCGGTACCCGATCCAGGAAGGTCTGCCATGCGGCTGCTGCTCGTCGAGGACGACGACCGGGTGGCGGCGGCGCTGGTCGCCGTGCTCGGCCGGCACGGCTTCCAGGTCCGGCACGCGCGCAGCGGGCACGAGGCGCTGGACGCCCTGGTGCCGGACGGCAGCGACCCCTACCGGGTGGTGCTGCTGGACCTGGGCCTGCCGGACCGCGACGGCTTCGAGGTGTGCAGCCGGATCCGGGCCGGATCCGGGGTCCCGGTGATCATGGTGACCGCGCGGGCCGACATCCGGTCCCGGATCCACGGCCTCAACCTGGGCGCCGACGACTACGTGACCAAGCCCTACGACATGGGCGAGCTGCTGGCCCGGATCCACGCGGTGGCCCGGCGCTTCCAGCCGGACCGGGCCGGCGCCGAGCCGGCCGGACCGCAGGCCGCCGGCACCCAGGGCGCGCTGGAGTCCTGGGGGATCAGCATCGACCGGGAGCGCCGCCGGGTCAGCGTGGAGGGGCGGGACGTGCCGCTCACCCGCAAGGAGTTCGACCTGCTGGCGCTGCTGGCGCAGAGCCCGGGGGTGGTCTACCGGCGCGAGCAGATCTTCAGCGAGGTCTGGCGCAGCGGCTGGGAGGGCAACGGCCGCACCCTGGAGGTGCACATCGGCTCGCTGCGCACCAAGCTCGCGCTGCCCGGGCTGGTCGAGGCGGTGCGCGGGGTCGGCTACCGGCTGATCCCGCAGTCCCCCGACCAGCAGCCGCAGGTCCCGGACGCCGCGCGGGCACCGCACCCGCAGGGGAGCGCCGAGTAGGCATGCGTACCCGCCTGCTGGGCATCCTGCTCGCCCTGATGCTCGGAGTGCTGGCCGCCCTCGGCGTGCCGCTGGCCGGTTCGATGGCGGCCGGCGAGCAGAGCCGGGTGGTGATCGACCGGATGGACGACGTCGCCCGGTTCGCCCAGGAGCTGCCCACCCAGGGGCTGCCCTCCGCCGGCGACGGCGTGGACCCCCCGCAACTGCGGGCACTGAAGGCCGAAGTGGCCCGCTACCAGGACCTGTACGGGGTGCGCACCGGCCTCTTCCTGCCCGACGAGACCCCGCTCGCGGTGGCACCGGCCGGCTGGCAGCTGCCCAACTCTGGCCCGGCCGGCCAGGCCGTGCAGGAGGCCAAGGACGGCCGGCGCAGCCACAACCCGCCGCAGGTCTGGCCGTGGACCCCCGAGCGCACGCTGACCATCGCCTCCCCGGTGGTGCGCGACGGCGACGTGGTGGCCGTGGTGGTCACCGAGTCGCCCACCGGCCCGCTGCGGGCCCGGATCCTGCGCCGCTGGCTCTGGCTGGCGGCCGGCGAGTCGGTGGCGATGGCCGCCGCCGTGCTGCTCGCGGTCCGCCTCACCGAGTGGGTGCTGCGCCCGGTGCGCACCCTGGACCGGGCCACCCACGACATCGCCACCGGCCGGATGAACGCCCGGGTCGCCTCCGTCGGCGGTCCGCCCGAACTGCGTCGGCTGGCCGACTCGTTCAACGAGATGGCGGACCACGTGGTGATCGTCCTGGACCAGCAGCGGGCGTTCGTGGCGGACGCCTCGCACCAGCTGCGCAACCCGCTCTCCGCGCTGCTGCTGCGGGTCGAACTGCTCGGCCTGGAACTGCCCGAGGGCCACGAGACCGAGCTGGCCCAGGTACGCGAGGAGGGCACCCGGCTGGCCCGGGTGCTGGACGACCTGCTGGGCCTGGCCACCGCCGAGGGCAGCCGCCCCGAGCCGGAGCCGGTGGACCTGACCGCCCTGGTGCTGGCCCGGGCGGACGCCTGGCGCCCGGTGGCCCGCCAGCGCGGCATCCGGCTGTCCTGCGGCGCGGTGACCCAGCTGAAGGCCTGGACCGACCCGATCGGCTTCGGCAGCGCGCTGGACGCGGTGCTGGACAACGCGCTCAAGTTCAGCCCGTCCGGCGGCACGGTCGCCCTCACCCTGCACAGCAGCCGGCAGGAGGCGATGGTCACGGTGACCGACGACGGCCCCGGGCTGACCGAGGAGGAGCTGGCCCGGGCCGGCGACCGGTTCTGGCGCAGCCCGCGGCACCAGAACGTGGACGGCTCGGGCCTGGGACTGTCGATCGCCCGCACCCTGCTGCTGGCCGGCGGCGGCTCGCTGGAGTTCGCCCCGGCCGACCCGCACGGCCTGGCGGTCACCCTCAGCGCCCCGCGCCAGCAGCGGAGCTGACGACGGGTCGGTCCCGCCAGGGCCCTAGGGTTTGAGCGAGCGGTAGTAGCGGCGGGCGCCCTCGTGCAGCGGCAGCGGGTCGGTGTACACGGCGGTGCGCAGGTCCACCCGCTGGGCGGCGTGCACCTGGCGGCCGATCCAGTCGCGGCTGTCGATCACCGCCCGGGTCAGCCCCTCGACCAGCCGCTGGTCCACGTCGTCGCGGGTGATCAGCAGGTTGGGCACCGCCATGGTGAGCACCGCCGGGTTGTCGGCGTAGATCGAGGCGGGCAGCACCGCGGTGCGGTAGGCGGCGGTGTCGGCGAACTGGCGGTGCAGCGCGTCGGTCAGGTCGCCCAGCGGCACGATCCGCAGCGGCACCCGCTCGGAGAGCGAGGTCAGCGCGGTGGTCGGCAGGCCGCCGGACCAGAAGAAGGCGTCCAGGTCGCCCTTGGCGAGCGCGTCGCCCTCGTCGCCGACGCCGAGCAGGCGGGGCTTGATCCCGCGGTCCGGGTCGATCCCGGCCACCGTGAGCAGCTCCCGGGTGATCAGGTTCACCCCGGACTTCTGCTGGCCCACGCCCACCCGCAGGCCGGCCAGGTCGGAGACCTTCTGGATCGGGGAGCCGGCCGGGACCACCAGTTGCAGGTAGTCGTCGTAGAGCCGGGCTATCGCGCGCAGCCGGCCCTTGGCCGGGCTGGTGAAGTCGGCCACCGCGTCGGCGGTCGCGATGGCGAAGTCGTCCTGGCCGGCGGTCACCCGCTCCAGGTTGTCCACCGAGCCCTGCGAGCCGTCCAGCCGCAGCTCGACCCCCGGCATCGAGGTCTGCAGCGCCTGTTGCAGCAGATTGCCGTACCGGTCGTAGACCCCGTTGGGCACGCCGGTGGCGAAGCCGCGCACGCCCTTGGGGTAGGAGGCGGTGCCGCCGCCGGCCAGCCACCAGCCGCCCAGGGCGCCGGCCACCAGCAGCAGGGCTGCCAGGGCGGGCCAGAGGCGGCGGGCGGAGGTCCAGGTCATGCGGGGGATCCTGCCAGGCCAAGCCGCCGAGCGGGAGGGGCGGGCGCCAAACCGTTGTCCGCGCTGGCCTTACCCTTGCTCCTGTGGGTATGGGAGAGAGCTTGCGAACTTACAAGGTCGTCACGCACGGCTGCCAGATGAACGTGCACGACTCCGAGCGGCTGGCCGGGCTGCTGGAGGATGCCGGGTACGTCAAGGCGGACCAGGGCGGCGACCCGGACCTGGTGGTGTTCAACACCTGCGCGGTCCGGGAGAACGCCGACAACAAGCTGTACGGCAACCTGGGCCAGCTGGCTCCCGCCAAGTCCCGCCACAAGGAGATGCAGATCGCCGTCGGCGGCTGCCTGGCCCAGAAGGACCGCGACACCATCGTGCGCAAGGCGCCGTGGGTCGACGTGGTCTTCGGCACCCACAACATCGGCCACCTGCCGGCGCTGCTGGAGCGGGCCCGGATCGAGCAGCGGGCCCAGGTGGAGATCCTGGAGTCGCTGGAGACCTTCCCCTCCACGCTGCCCACCCGCCGCGAGTCCGCCTACGCGGCCTGGGTGGCGATCTCGGTCGGCTGCAACAACACCTGCACCTTCTGCATCGTCCCGGCGCTGCGCGGCAAGGAGGAGGACCGCCGCCCCGGCGACGTGCTCGCCGAGGTCGAGGCGCTGGTCGGCGAGGGGGTCATCGAGGTCACCCTGCTGGGCCAGAACGTCAACGCCTACGGCTCCGACCTCGGCGACCGCGAGGCCTTCTCCAAGCTGCTGCGCGCCTGCGGCCAGATCGAGGGCCTGGAGCGGGTCCGCTTCACCTCCCCGCACCCGCGCGACTTCACCGACGACGTGATCGCGGCGATGGCCGAGACCCCGAACGTGATGCACCAGCTGCACATGCCGCTGCAGTCCGGCTCGGACACCGTGCTGCGCGCGATGAAGCGCTCCTACCGGCAGGAGCGGTTCCTGGGGATCATCAAGAAGGTGCGCGAGGCGATGCCGGACGCGGCCATCTCCACCGACATCATCGTGGGCTTCCCGGGCGAGACCGACGAGGACTTCGAGCAGACCATGCACGTGGTCCGCGAGGCCCGGTTCACCAACGCCTTCACCTTCCAGTACTCCAAGCGCCCCGGCACCCCGGCGGCGGAGATGGCGGACCAGGTGCCCAAGGCCGTGGTCCAGGAGCGCTACGACCGGCTGATCGCGCTGCAGGAGGAGATCTCCTGGGCGGAGAACAAGAAGCAGGTCGGCCGCCGGCTGGAGATCCTGGTCGCCGAGGGCGAGGGCAAGAAGGACGACCGCACCGACCGGCTCTCCGGCCGGGCTCCGGACAACCGCCTGGTCCACTTCACCCGGCCGAGCGAGCCGGTGCGCCCCGGTGACGTGGTCACGGTGGAGATCAGCTACGCCGCCCCGCACCACCTGCTGGCCGAGGGGCCGACGCTCGGCGTGCGCCGCACCCGGGCGGGCGACGCCTGGGAGAAGCGCACCGCCGCACCCGCGGCCGAGCCGGCTGGGGGCGCCTCCCGGCCGAAGGCGGGGGGAGTGATGCTGGGCCTGCCCTCGATCGGCGCCCCGGCTCCCTCGCCGGCGCCGGTCGGCAACGGCTGCGGCTGCGACTGACCCGAACGGGCCGAAGGCGGCGGCTAGAGTGATCCACATGCTGGTCGCCGCTGCCGTCTGCCCCTGTCCGCCCCTGCTGGTGCCCGAGGTCGCCGCCGGCGCGACCGGTGAGCTGGACGGCCTGCGCGCCGCCTGCGCCGGGGCGATCGGTGCGCTGCTGGCCGCCGGACCCGAGCTGCTCGTGCTGGTCGGCGACGGCCCCCAGGCCGAGGTGTGGATCGAGGGCGGGCTGGGCGGCTTCCACCGCTACGGCGTGCCGCGCGCGGTGCGGCTGCCGGCCGGCGGGATCGAGGGGCCCGAGCTCAGCCCGGCCCTGAGCGTCGGCGCCTGGCTGCTCGAGCAGTCCGGGACCGCCCTGCCCACCCACGCCTGTGCGGTGCCGGCCGACGCACCGGTGGACCGGATGCTGGGCCTGGGCGAGGGGCTGGCGCAACTGGCCGACCGGGTCGGGCTGCTGGTGCTCGGCGACGGCAGCGCACGCCGCTCGGTCAAGGCGCCCGGCTACCTGGACGAGCGGGCCGAGCCCTTCGACGCCGACCTGGCCCGGGCGCTCGGCACGGCGGACACCGGGGCACTGGCGGCCCTGGACCCGGCGCGCTGCGCCGAGCTGCTGGTGGCGGGGCGGGCGCCCTGGCAGGTGCTGGCGGGCGCGGCCCGCGGCGCCGGGCTGACCGGCACGCTGCACTACGACGAGGCGCCGTACGGCGTCGGGTACTTCGTGGCCTCCTGGAACTGACGGCGCGGCGGCGGCCGGGCCGCCGCCGCGCCGCCGCGGGCTCAGCCCTCCTTCGGACCGTCCTCGCCCTGCGGTGCCTGGTCCGGCTTGTCGGCGAAGCCGTCCACCGCGCCCTTGGCCTTCTCGGTACCGCTGCTGATCTTGTCGCTGTACTTGCCCTTGGTGGCCTTGTCGATCGCGTCGCCGGCCTTGTCGACCAGCTCGTCGATCTTCTCGTTGTGCTGGCCGGCCAGCGCGCTCGCCTTCCCCTTGAGGTCGGTGGCGAGCTCCTCGGCCTTGCCCTTCAGGTTGTCCATCAGACCCATGGGTTCGTCTCCTGTGTCGGGCCGCTCGGGTCGGCTCGCGGACTGGGTGTCCTCGGCGGGTTCCGCCTGCTGCGCGACGGCCGCGACCGCCGCCAGCAGTTCGGCGACGTCCGCCAGGCCCTCGGGCAGCGCTCCCGCTGCCGGTGCGGCGGGAGCGTCCTCGGGAGCCGTCCGGGCCCCGGGGACGCCGGGCGCGGCCTCCGGGGCCTCGGCCCCGAGTACCTCGGTGGCGGCCAGGACCGCGACCGCGCCGCCCTGGCCGGCCGCGGCCGACCCGTCGCCCCGGTCGGCCGCCACCGCGGGGGCCGGCACCGCGGCGGTGGCGGGCGCGGTCGTCGTGGTGGCGGTCTCCCGACGGCGGAACCAACTGAAAACACCCATATTTTCTCCCAAAGCTACGCGGTCTGCGGTGGACCCGGCCGCATCCGCGACCGCCAACCGGGCAACGAACCAGGTGGGGGCGGGTCACGTCGCTCGTTCGAGTGGGGGATGGATCTTTGCGAGACTTAGCGGGTGAGCAGCACTGACTCCTTCGTCCCCGTGGTCTCGGTGGTGGGCGCCACCGCCGCCGGCAAGTCCGACCTGGCCGTGGCCATCGCGCGCGAGCTGGGCGGCGAGGTGATCAACACCGACTCGATGCAGCTCTACCGCGGCATGGACATCGGCACCGCGAAGCTGACCGAGGCCGAGCGCGGCGGGATCCCGCACCACCTGCTGGACGTCTGGGCGGTCACCGAGACCGCCAGCGTGGCCGAGTACCAGCGGCTGGCCAGGGCCGAGATGGACCGGCTGATCGCGGCCGGCCGGCCGCCGGTGCTGGTCGGCGGCTCCGGGCTGTACGTGCGGGCGGCGATCGACGAGATGGAGTTCCCGGGCACCGACCCCGAGCTGCGGGCCCGGCTCGAGGCCGAGCTGGCACAGGCCGGACCGGCCGTGCTGCACGCCCGGCTGGCCGCCGCGGACCCGGCCGCCGCGGCCGCGATCCTGGCCGGCAACGGGCGCCGGATCGTGCGTGCGCTGGAGGTGATCGAGCTGACCGGTCGGCCGTTCACCGCCAACCTGCCGAGCAACACCGCGGTCTACCCGGCGGTCCAGATCGGGGTGGCGCTGCCCCGGCCGGAGCTGGACGAGCGGATCACCCTGCGGGTGGACCGGATGTGGCAGGCCGGGCTGCTGGACGAGGTGCGGGAGCTGGAGGGGCGGGGGTTGCGCGAGGGGCTGACGGCCAGTCGGGCGCTCGGCTACCAGCAGGTGCTGGCGCACTTCGCGGGGGAGTGCACCGAAGAGGAGGCTCGCGCCGAGACGGTGCGCGCCACCAAGCGGTTCGCGCGCCGGCAGGAGTCCTGGTTCCGCCGGGACGCGCGGATCCACTGGCTGGACCGGCCGGCCGGCGCCGACCCCGCCGAGCTGCTGGAACGCTCGCTGGAACTGGTCCACCGTCAGTTCTGACGGACCGCTTTCGGCCGCTGCTGCAGCCGGTTCCGGCCATCGGACGGTGCAGCTTCCCAAGCACCTGCAAGTGCACGGCACACCCGCGGTCACGGCCGGATCACGTCCTGGCCACGGATCACTTGGCTACCCGCGTTACGCGCTGTGAGGGCGTTGGGACATGCCATCATCGTGGCAAGAGGGAACGGTCGCGCGGGCCGGACCCACCGTTCGCGGGCGGCGATCGTCCGTGTCGAACCGTCAGGGGAGGCCGCGTGTCCACGGGTCCTGGCCCTGAGACCGAAGAGTTCCCCCGCCATGCCCTGGCCGAGGACGCCTTCACCCTGCCCTCCCTGCTGCCCCCGGGGGAGCTGCTGGTGCCGCTCGACCCGGACGCCCCGCTCGGCCTGCCGGTGGACCCGGTGGTGCTGGAGCGCGAGATCCGTCCGCTGCGGCGGCTGCGCTGGTGGCAGCTGCTCCCGATAGTGGCGATCGGCGTGGTCGGCTCGCTGATGTTCGCCTTCCCGCTCGCCTTCGGCCCGGTGAACGGCGGCTCGATGGTGGCCATGCTCGGCCTGCTGCTCACCTCCGCCTCGGTCGGCTGGGGCGCGATGGCCGCCCGCCGGGCCGGCTACGCCTGGCCCGGGCTGCCCCGGCGCGACTCGGGCCGCCCGGCCCGCTGGCAGGCGATCGCGCTCTACACCCTGATCGCCTGCGCCGCCTTCGGCCTGGCCGTCCTGCGGGTGGTCCGGCTGCGCGGCTGAGCGCCGCCGGTCAGTACCATCGGCAGCGTGAGCAGCGCACCCATTCCCTTCCTCAAGGGCCACGGCACCGAGAACGACTTCGTGATCATCCCCGATCTGGACGGCCTGCTGGAGCTCTCCGCGGCCCAGGTGGCCAAGCTCTGCGACCGCCGGGCCGGGATCGGCGGCGACGGCCTGCTGCGGGTGGTGCGGTCGGCCAAGGACCCGGCCGCCGTGGGGCTGGCCGACCGCGCCGAGTGGTTCATGGACTACCGCAACTCCGACGGCAGCATCGCCGAGATGTGCGGCAACGGGGTGCGGGTCTTCGCCCGCTACCTGGTGCACGCCGGGCTGGTCGAGCCGGGCCCGCTGGCCGTGGCCACCCGGGCCGGGGTGCGGCTGGTGGAGATCGCCGAGCCGGACGCGGACGGGGCCCCGGGCGAGGTCACGGTGGACATGGGCCGGGCGCTGCTGCCGGGCCCGGACGGCATCGAGGTCGCGGTGGACGAGCACCGCTGGCCGGCCCGCAACGTCAACATGGGCAACCCGCACGCGGTGGCCTTCGTCGCCGACCTGGACCAGGCCGGCAGCCTGTTCACCGCTCCCCTGGTGACCCCGCCGACCGCCTACCCGGACGGCGTGAACGTCGAGTTCGTGGTGGACCGCGGCGAGCGCCACGTGGCGATGCGGGTGCACGAGCGCGGTTCGGGCGAGACCCGCTCCTGCGGCACCGGCGCCTGCGCGGTGGCGGTGGCCGCGGCCCGCCGGGACGGGGTGGACCCGGCGGTGACCGGCGCACCGGTGAGCTACACGGTGGACGTGCCGGGCGGCCGGCTGGTGATCACCGAGTACCCGGACGGCCGGGTGACCAAGACCGGCACGGCCGTGATCGTGGCGCACGGCGAGCTGGAGCCGGGCTGGCTCTGACGGCCCGTCGGCCGCTGCGGCCCCGCTGACGGGGTGTCAGCGGGGCCGCCCTCTTTCCCCGTTCCTCCCGGCGGCGAATCCGCCCGTTCGAGTGATCCCTTGCACAGAGCGGAAGCGGGGCCTCGCGGAACGTGGTCTGCTCGGTAGCATGGACCACCGGGGCAGTCGCAGCTCCGGTGCTCGCTGCCGGAGGTTGCCATGACCGTCGAGACCGGCCGGCCCCCCGGCCAACGCCCTGACCAGCCCGCTTCGGAGTCGCCCGGGCGCCGCCTGCTGGGCCGGGCCGCGCTGGGCCGGGCCGGGCGGGCCGCCCTGCTGGCCACCGGCCGGCCCCCGGTGCCGGATGCGATCGAACCGATCGTCCAGGTGCACCGCCGTCACCACCCGCAGGCCGACCTGGCGTTGCTCGGCCGCGCCTACCGGCTGGCCGAGGCCAGCCACCGCGGCCAGAAGCGCAAGAGCGGCGAGCCGTACATCACCCACCCGCTGGCGGTGACGCTGATCCTCGCCCAGCTCGGCGCCGAGACCACCACCTTGGTGGCCGCCCTGCTGCACGACACCGTCGAGGACACCGAGGTGACGCTGGACCAGGTCGCCGCGGACTTCGGCCCCGAGGTCGCCTACCTGGTGGACGGGGTGACCAAGCTGGAGAAGGTGGACTTCGGCGCCGCGGCGGAGGCCGAAACGTTCCGCAAGATGCTGGTCGCCACCGGGGACGACGTCCGGGTGATGGTGATCAAGCTGGCCGACCGGCTGCACAACATGCGCACCATCCGGCACATGAAGCCGGCCAGCCGGCTGCGGATCGCCAAGGTCACCCGGGACGTGCTGATCCCGCTGGCCGAGCGGCTGGGCATTCAGGTGGTGAAGACCGAGCTGGAGGACATCGTCTTCGCCACCCTGCACCCCGAGGAGTACGCGCGCACCCGGGCTCTGATCACCGCTCAGGAGGCGACCGGCCAGGAGCCGTTCACCGCCTTCGCCGAGCTGCTGGCCCGTCAGCTGGCCGAGTCCGGGGTGGCCGCCGAGGTCACCGCCCGGCCGCGGCACTGCGTCTCGGTCCACCGCGAGCTGCTGCGCCGCGGCCGGGGCGGGCGCCCCGGCGAACTGCACCCGGTGGACCTGGCCCGGCTGCTGGTGGTGGTGGAGGAGCCGGCCGACTGCTACGCGGTCCTCGGCGAGCTGCACACCTGCTGGACCCCGCTGCCCGGCGAGTTCAAGGACTTCGTGGCGGCCCCCAAGTTCAACCTGTACCAGTCGCTGCACACCGCCGTCACGGTGGACGGCGTGGTCTTCGAGGTGCTGGTGCGCACCCCTCGGATGCACCGGGTGGCCGAGTTCGGGGTGGTCGCGCTGGGCAGTCCGCAGCCGGCCGAGCCGCAGTCCGGCGAGGAGCTGGACGGCACCGACCCGGCCCGCCCCGGCTGGCTGCGCCGACTGCTGGAGTGGCAGCAGGAGACCCCGGACCCGGACGCGTTCTGGTCCACGCTGACCGCCGACCTCTCCGACGACGCGGAGATCACCGCGGTCACCGAGGAGGGCGAGACCCTGGTGCTGCCCTCCGGTGCCAGCTGCGTGGACGCGGCCTACCTGCTGGGCGAGGAGATCGGGCACCGGTGCATCGGCGCCCGGGTGAACGGCCGGCTGGTGGCGCTGTCCAGCACGCTGGCCGACGGGGACGTACTGGGCGTGCTCACCGAGGCCCCGGCGCTCCCCGGCGGCCCCGAGCCCTCCGGCCCCAGCCCGCGCTGGCTGGAGTTCGCCCGCACCCCGGGCGCCCGGATCGCCATCGAGCGCTGGCTGGCCGGCCACCCCGCCCCGGTCGAGCCGCTGCCGGAGCCAGGTCCGGCCGCCCCGCGGGCGCCGGGCCTGCCCGCCCCGGCGCGCACCGGACCCCCGGGCCGGGGCCGGCTGGTGGTCGCTCCCGGGCATCCGCACGCCGCCGTCCGGCTGGCCCGCTGCTGCACCCCGGTGCCGCCGGACCGGGTGACCGGCTTCCAGATCCGCGGCGGCTCGATCGCCGTGCACCGGGCCGACTGCCCGACCGGGGAGCGGATGCGCGGTGCCGGGCGCGGGCCGGTCCAGCTGGACTGGGCGCCGCAGGTGGCCGCCGGGCCGCAGGCCGCGGCCGGGTTCCGGGTCACCCTGCAGGCCGAGGCGCTGAACCGGCCGAGCCTGCTGGCCGACCTCACCGCCGCGATGTCGGCGGCCGGGCTGGACATCGTCTCGGCCGTGGTCGAACCGCCCGAGCAGCTGCGGGTGCGGCACACCTACACCGTCGAGCTGCCGAGCGCAGCGGTGCTGCCGGTGGTGATGCGGGCGATGCTGCGGGTCTCGGGGGTCTACGATGTCCGCCGCCCCGGTCTGGAGGCTCCCCGGCCGCCCAGACTGCGGCCGTACGCGCGTTCTGCCGGAAATGCGGATGACCCCGGCGCCGGCCGCGTGCGACCATCGGAGGGAATTCGGGACCGGTCCGCCGCGTTAGGCGCAGTGGACGGTAGTGCCGAATCCGCCCAGTAGTCCCACGACCTTAAGGACACGATGACCTCCACGTTCGAAGACCGCGAATTTTCCAGCGAGACCGCCGGCCGCAACCCCCGCCGTCCCGCTGACCTCCGGGCCGAAGCCCTGATGGACGAGGACCTCGCGGCGCTCGACGAGGACTTCGCCCAGCAGTTCGACGGGGACCAGTACGACCGGAGCGAGCGCGCCGCGCTGCGCCGTGTCGCCGGTCTGTCCACCGAACTCGAGGACGTCACCGAGGTCGAGTACCGCCAGCTGCGCCTGGAGCGCGTGGTGCTCGTCGGAGTGTGGACGGACGGCACGGTCGAGGAGGCCGAGAACTCCCTGGCCGAACTCGCCGCGCTGGCCGAGACGGCCGGCTCCGAGGTGCTCGACGGGGTGATCCAGCGCCGCGACAAGCCGGACGCCGCCACCTACATCGGCTCCGGCAAGGCCAAGGAGCTGCGCGACATCGTCGCCGCCACCGGTGCCGACACCGTCGTCTGCGACGGCGAGCTCACCCCGGGCCAGCTGATCCACCTCGAGGACGTGGTCAAGGTCAAGGTGGTCGACCGGACGGCCCTGATCCTGGACATCTTCGCCCAGCACGCCAAGTCCCGGGAGGGCAAGGCGCAGGTCTCGCTCGCGCAGATGCAGTACATGCTGCCCCGGCTGCGCGGCTGGGGTCAGTCGCTGTCCCGGCAGATGGGTGGTGGCGGCGCGGGCTCGTCCGGCGGCGGCATGGCCACCCGTGGTCCCGGTGAGACCAAGATCGAGACCGACCGGCGCCGGATCCGGGAGAAGATGGCCAAGCTCCGCAAGGAGATCGCCGAGATGAAGAAGGGCCGGGACACCAAGCGCCAGGAGCGCCGGCGCAACCAGGTCCCCTCGGTGGCCATCGCCGGGTACACCAACGCCGGCAAGTCCTCACTGCTCAACCGGCTCACCGGAGCCGGCGTACTGGTGGAGAACTCGCTGTTCGCCACCCTGGACCCGACCGTGCGCCGGGCCCAGACCCCGTCCGGGCGGGTCTACACCCTGGCCGACACGGTCGGATTCGTCCGGCACCTGCCGCACCACCTGGTCGAGGCGTTCCGCTCGACCATGGAGGAGGTGGCCGACGCCGACCTGATCCTGCACGTGGTGGACGGTTCGCACCCCGAGCCGGAGACCCAGCTGGCCGCGGTCCGCGAGGTGATCGTCTCGGTCGAGGCACAGAACGTGCCGGAGATCGTGGTGATCAACAAGGCGGACGCCGCCGACCCCGAGGTGCTGCAGCGGCTGCTGCGCCGCGAGCCGCACGCGATCGTGGTCTCGGCCCGGTCCGGCCAGGGCATCGAGGAGCTGCTCACGCTGATCGACGAGGAGCTGCCGCGCCCTGCCGTCGAGGTGCGTGCGCTGGTCCCGTACACCCGTGGCGACCTGGTCTCCCGGGTGCACGGCGAGGGCGAGCTGCTCTCCACCGAGCACACCGCCGAGGGCACCCTGCTGCACGCCAAGGTGGCGGCCGAGCTGGCCGCCGAGCTGGAGCGGTTCGCGGTGGCCGTCCAGCACTGAGCACCGAGCACCGAACCGACCGGGCCCGGCCCCCTCTGCGAGAGGGAGCCGGGCCCGGTCGTCGTGCGGAGCGCGGTCAGGGCTGCGGCAGCGTGGTCATCTGCTGGAACATGCCCTGCGCCTGGTGGTCCAGCTCGGGCCCGGCCAGCCAGGCCGAGGGGGTCGGGCCGATCGAGGTGTTGCTGACCAGCACCACCTTGCCGCTGGGGTCGCGGGTCAGCCAGCCGCCACCGCTGGAACCGGCCGTCATGGTGCAGCCGATGGTCAGCATGGTGGGCCGCTGCGGGTCGAAGGAGAGCCGGGACGGCGCGCCGCCGTCGCAGTACTCCAGCTCCTGGCCGTCGAACGGGCGGGCGGACGGGAAGCCGTAGGCGGTGATCGCGTGGACCTGGTTGCGCGGGGCGTCGAACCAGACCGGCACCGAGCCGCCGACCACTTCCTCCAGCGACTTGCCGGGCAGGTCCGGGTTGGTGACCTGGATGATGCCGGAGTCGTACTGGCTGACCGGACCGCCGGTCTCGCCGCCCTCGTCGATCCACTGCGGGGCGACCATCGCGTAGTCGGCCCACCAGCGGCCGTACGGGGCGACCTGCTCCAGCGTCACCTGCTTGCCGCCGCTGGCCGCGCCGGAGCGGTTGTAGGAGGGGACGAAGGCGATGTTCTGCAGCCAGTCGCCGCCCTTGCCGCCGTGCAGGCAGTGGCCGGCGGTCCACACCAGGTTGCTCCTGCCCGGGTGCGCCGGGTCGGAGACCACGGTGCCGGAGCAGACGTAGGTGCCCTTGGGGCTCTTCATGAAGAGCTTGCCGAAGACGGCCATGTTGCCGGTGTAGGGGTGGCGCTCGCCCTTGGCCTGCACCGGGCCGGGCAGCGGGTCGTTCTGGGTGGTGTCGGTGCCGAGCTTGTCGGTCGGCTTCATCGCGTCGGTCGGGGTCGCCTTGTTCATGGCGTCCAGTGACCACAGGTCCTTGACGATCTGGTTCTTCAGGGCGTGCTGCTTGGCCCAGCCGGCCCAGTCGGCGGCCTTCCACTTCTTCAGGTCCTGCAGGCTGCCGGGCAGCCCGGGCTTGGCGTCGGCAGTCGGCGCGGCGCCGGCCGAGGCAGCGTCGCCACCCGGCACCTCGTCCGGGCCGCAGGCGGCCAGGCTCAGCGCCAGCGCGGCGACCACCACGCCGGCCACGCCGGCCAGGCCGGTCCGGCTGGATATGCGGTACGACATGTTCGGTTCCCCGTCGGTTCTCACGGGCTGACCGGCGGTCAGCCCTTCTTGGCGATGTAGTCGAGGGCGTGCGCGGCCACGTCGTCCAGGTACGGGCCCGCCAGCCAGGAGCTGTTCTCCGGGCCGATCGAGGTGTTGCTGACCAGCGCCGGCTTGCCGTCCTTGACGCTGAACCAGCCGCCGCCGCTGGAACCGGCGGTCATGGTGCAGCCGATCACGTCCATCGGCGGGCGGGTCTTGTCGAAGGAGAGCCGGGACGGCTTGCCTGCCTCGCAGCGCTCCATCTCCATGCCGTCGAACGGCGGGGCGGACGGGTAGCCGACCGCGGTGATCCGCAGCTGGTCGCGCGGGGCGTCGAACCAGACCGGCACCGAGCCGCCGACCGTCTCCTCCAGCGACTTGCTGCCGGTCTCCGGCTGCACCCGCAGGATCGCGAAATCGTACTGGCTGGCCGCGCTGCCGTACTCGCCGCCCTCGGCGGTCCACTGCGGCGAGGTGATCGCCTGGGTCGCGTCCCAGATGCCGAACGGCGCGAACTGGTCAGGAGACTTGGCGGTCTGACCGTGGCTCACCGCGCCGGAGCTGTTGAAGGCGGGCACGAAGGCGAGGTTGGTGTACTGCTGACCGCTCTTGCCGGAGGTCAGGCAGTGGCCGGCGGTCCACACCAGGTTGCTCTTGCCCGGGTGTGCCGGGTCGGAGACCACGGTGGCCGAGCAGACCGCGTGCTTGCCGCCGCCGACGTCGAAGAAGACCTTGCCGTCCACCCCGTACTGCGGGGTGTACGGGTGGGCCATCGCCTTGGCCTGGATCGGCGCGGGCAGCGGGTCGTTGCCGTCGTCGGTGGGCTGCTGCGGCGGGGCCACCGGGGTGGTCGGCTTGGCCTGCAGCATCTTCTGCAGGTCCCAGAACCCCTTCGTGGCCGGGGTGATGACGTGCTGCTTGGCCCAGTTGTCCCAGTCCGCGAACTTCCACTTCTTCAGCTCGTCCAGGCTGGGCAGGCCGGCCGGCAGGCCCTTGCCGGCCGGGTCGGCCGAGGGCGAGGTGGCGGCGGGCGAGGAGGCGGCCGGCGGCGGGTTCTTGGTCTCGTCCGGGCCGCAGGCGGTTGCCGTGAACAGGGCCAGCACCACGGCTGCGGTGCCGAGTGCGGCGGCCGGCCTGCGCCGGGCACGGCTGATCGGTGACATGTGCTCAGTTCCCCCGTGTGGTTTCGAACATCAGGGAGTCTCCCACGGTCCTTTGACGGTGGCCGCCCGGGCCCAGTTGCACCGGTGGGAGACGGTCACCAAGCTGTGACCCGGGCATGCCCCGCTCGTTAGGCCAAGCGGATGTCTCCGCATCCACCTTGCGCACCGAGGAGCTGCCTTGAGCACCGCCCTGACCGGAGCCCCGGCCACCGTCCCCCGACAGCTGGACCAGTCCGCCGAGGCCGACCCGCTACTGCACCAGGACGCCGCGGTGGCGGCCGAACAGGCGGCGGTGGAAGCGCTGTTGCGCTGCTGGTGCCGGGAGACCGGGAGCCGCCCCGATCCGGACGGCCTGCTGCGGATCCCGCTGCTGGGTGGCGCGGCCCGGCTGCTGGCCGACGTGCGTCACTGGTCCGACTGCGGCTGGCACCGGTTCGGGCCCGCGGTGCTCGCCGTCGGTGAGGCCGAGGGCGGCGCCCCGCTGGACGCGGTGAGCGCGGCCGCGCTGCTGGCCAGGGCGGCCGCGGCCCGGCCCGAGCAGGTCGCCGACCTGGCCGGCCGGGTGGCCGACTCGGTGCAGCGCACCGCCGACCTGCTGCAGTACCGGCGCGCGCACCCGCGGCCCGCACCCGGCACCAGTGGCTTCCTGCTCGGCGAGCAGGCGCTGCTGCTGGGCCACCCGCTGCACCCCACGCCGAAGAGCCGGGACGGGCTGGCGCCGGCCCAGAGCGCCGCCTACTCGCCCGAGTTGCGCGGCCGCTTCGCGATGCACTGGTTCGCGGTGGACCGCTCGCTGCTGGCCGCCGGCTCGGCGCTGCTGGTCGGCGCCGACCAGCTGACCGCGGAACTGCTGGGCGCCCCCGGCCTGCTGCCGCCGGACACCGCGGCGCTGCCGGCCCACCCCTGGCAGGCCCAGGAGCTGCTGCGCCGCCCGGAGATCGTCGACCTGCTGGAGCGGGGCGCGCTGCACGACCTCGGCACGCACGGCGACCCCTGGTACCCGACCTCCTCGGTGCGCACCGTGCTGCGGCCCGGCAGCCCCTGGATGCTCAAGCTCTCGCTCGGCCTGCGGATCACCAACTCCCGCCGGGAGAACCTGCGCAAGGAGCTGCACCGGGGCCTGGAGGTGCACCGGCTGCTGAGCGCGGGCCTCGGCGCCCAGTGGCAGGCCGCCCACCCCGGCTTCGACATCGTGCGCGACCCGGCCTGGATCGGCCTGGACCTGCCCGGCGCCGAGGGCCGGGAGCGGCCCAGCGGCCTGGACACCGTGCTGCGCGAGCAGCCGTTCGCCACCGCCGACCGGGTGCGCTGCGTGGCCGGCCTGGTCGCCGAACGGCCGCTGGGCGAGCAGGTGCCCGGGGTGCCCTCCGAGCTCGGCGACCTGCTGCGCGCGCTGGCCCGGCGCACCGGCCGCTCGCTGGCCACGGTCTGCGCCGAGTGGTTCCTGCGCTACCTGGACGCCGTGGTGCTCCCGGTGCTCTGGCTGGACGGCCGGGCCGGGATCGCGCTGGAGGCGCACCAGCAGAACAGCCTGGTGCTGCTGGACGAGGACGGCTGGCCGAGCGGCGGGCGCTACCGGGACAACCAGGGCTACTACTTCCGGGCCTCGCACGCCGACCGGCTGGAGCAGCAACTGCCGGGCCTGGGCCGGGACAGCGACACCTTCGTCGAGGACGCGGTGGCCGACGAGCGGTTCGCCTACTACCTGGGGATCAACCACATCCTCGGCCTGATCGGCGCGTTCGGCTCGCAGCACCTGGCCGAGGAGCGGGTGCTGCTGGCCGCGCTGCGCTCCTTCCTCGGCTCGGCGCCGGTGCAGGCCACCGGCTCCGCGCTGCCCGAGCTGCTGCTCACCGCGCCGACACTGCGCTGCAAGGCCAACCTGCTGACCCGGCTGCACGGGCTCGACGAACTGGTCGGACCGGTGGCCGAGCAGTCGGTCTACGTGACGATCGGCAACCCGGTGGCCGCGTGATCGCCGCCGACACCGGCGCCGGCGGCCTACTGCTTCGCCCGGTCACCGAGGCGGACCTGCCGCTGCTCACCGGGTGGATGAACGACCCGGCGGTGGACGCCTTCTGGGAGCTGGCCGGGCCACCGGAGCGGACCGCTGCGCACGTGCGCCCGCAGCTCGCACCGGGCGGGCCGAGCCGGGCCTACCTGGGGGAGCTGGCCGGGGAGCCGGTCAGCTACTGGGAGGTCTACCAGGTGCTGGAGGACCGGCTGGCCGACTACTACCCGGCCGAGCCCGGCGACCTGGGCGTGCACCTGCTGCTCGGGCCCCCCGGCGCACGCGGCCGGGGGCTGGGCGCGGTGCTGATCGACGCGGTGGCCGGCGCCCTGCTGACCGGGACCGGGTGCGAGCGGGTGGTGGCCGAGCCGGACGTGCGCAACACGGCCAGCCTGCGGGCCTTCGCCCGGGCCGGCTTCCGCATCGAACGGGAGATCCGGCTGCCCGAGAAGCGGGCGGCGCTGATGGTGCGTGGACGAGAGCCGAGGAGGGGCTGATGGAGAGTCAGGACCGTGACGACTACGACCTGCTCGGGGTGGGCATCGGGCCGTTCAACCTGTCGCTGGCGGCGCTGGCCGACCAGGTGCCCGGGCTGCGGGCGGTGTTCTGCGACAGCCGGGCCGAGTTCCGCTGGCACCCGGGCATGCTGGTGCCCGGTGCCCGGATGCAGGTGCCGTTCCTGGCCGACCTGGTCTCGCTGGTCGATCCGACCAACCCGTGGTCCTTCCTCAACTACCTGCGGGACCAGGAACGGCTGTTCCCGTTCTACTTCGCCGAGCGGTTCCAGCTGCCCCGCCAGGAGTACGACCACTACTGCCGCTGGGCGGCCGAGCGGCTGGCCGGCTGCCGGTTCGGCACCGAGGTGGTCGCGGTCCACCCCGACCGCGCGGGCTTCGCGGTGGTGCTGCGCGAGGGCGGCGCCGAGCGGCGGGTGCGGGCGCGCAACCTGGTGCTCGGGGTCGGCACCGCGCCGAGCCGCCCACCTGCCTTCGCGGCGCTGGCCGGGCATCCCGCCGTCTTCCACTCGGCGGAGTACCTGAGCCGGGCCGAGGTGCTGGCCGGCGCCCAGGACATCACCGTGGTCGGCTCCGGCCAGTCCGGTGCGGAGGTCTTCCTGGACCTGCTGCGCGACCGGGGCACCGACGGCACCCGGCTGCGCTGGCTGACCCGGACCAGGGCGCTGGCCCCGATGGAGTACTCCAAGCTCGGCCTGGAGCACTTCACCCCCGACTACACCCGGTACTTCCACGCGCTGCCCGAGGCGGTGCGCGACCGGCTGGTGACCGAGCAGTGGCAGCTGCACAAGGCCGCCAGCGCCGAGACCCTGGCCGACATCCACGATGTGCTCTACGAGCGGACCATCGGCCGTCCGCTCACCGAGGCGCCGGCCGAGATCACCCCGGGCACCGAGGTGACCGCGGCCCTGCCCGGCCCCTGCGGCGGCCTGGAACTGCGCTGCCTGCACCGGGACTCGGGGGTGCGCAAGGTGGTGCGCACCGACGCGGTGGTGCTGGCCACCGGCTACCGGGCCGAGCGGCCGCAGCTGCTGGCGCCGCTGACCGAGCTCATCGACTGGGACGAGCAGGGCCGGTTCCGGGTCGACCTCGACCACCGGGTGGCCACCGTCCCCGGGCTGGCCGGCGGACTCTACGTGCAGAACGCCGAGCTGCACACCCACGGGGTGGGAACCCCCGACCTCGGGCTCGGCGCGCACCGGGCGGCGGTGATCCTCAACGCCATCACGGGGCGGCCGGTGCACCGGCTGCCCGCCCGCACCGCCTGGACCAGCTTCGCCCCGGCCGCCCTGCCCGCCCAGTCGACCGCCCACCCCGAGGAGTCGCACCGTGCCCCGTCCGTCCACCGCTGAGACCGCCGCCGCGACCACCGGGCTGCCCGCCGAAGAGCTGCTGACCCCCGAGCGCTGGCAGCGGGCCGGCCGGGCGCTGCTGGCCAAGCTGCTCGGGGAGTTCGCCTACGAGGAACTGCTGCGGCCCGAACCGGCCGGGCCGCCCGGCGGGTACCGGCTGCGGCTCGGGCCGCAGGGTCCCGAGTACCGGTTTCGGGCCCGGCGCGGGGCGTACGGGAGCTGGCAGGTGGACCCCGACTCGGTCGAGGCCACCGACCCGATCGGCTTCCTGCTGGCGGCGCGCGGCTTACTCGGCCTGGCCGGGGACACCGTCGGCCACCTGGTGCGCGAGCTGACCGCCACGCTGGTGGCGGATGTGCGGGTGGCGAGCGGGGCGCTGGCCGCGGCGGAGCTGGCCGAGCTGGACCACACCGCGCTGGAGGGGTACCAGGGCGGGCACCCGTGGATCGTCCTCAACAAGGGGCGCCTGGGCTTCTCGGCCCGGGACGCGGCCGGCTGGACGCCGGAGGCGCGCCGACCGCGGCCGCTGGAGTGGCTGGCGGTCCACCGGGAGCTGGCCCGGTACCGGGGTACGGGTGAGCTGGCGGACGCGGAGCTGCTCTACCGGCAGGAGCTGGACGCCGAGGTACTGGCCGACTTCCGGGACCGGCTCGCCGCGCGCGGCCTCGACCCGGCCCAGTACCTGCTGCTGCCGGTGCACCCCTGGCAGTGGGACGAGGTGGTACTGCCGCTGTTCGCGCCGTGGGTCGCCGACCGACGGATCGTCAAACTGCCCGCCGACCCGGACCTCCGGCTGCCACAGCAGTCGATCCGGTCCTTCTTCAACGTCAGCAGTCCGGCCCGACGGACCGTCAAGTTGCCGCTCTCGGTGCTCAACACGCTGGTCTGGCGCGGGCTGCCGATCGAGCGGACGCTGGCCGCGCCCGCCGTGACGGCCTGGATCCACCGCCTGCGCGACCAGGACCCGTTCCTGCGGGAGGAGTGCCGGGTGGTGCTGCTCGGCGAGGTCGCCTCGGTCACCGTCGAGCACCCCGGCTACGCGCAGCTGCCCGAGGCGCCCTACCAGTACAAGGAGTTGCTGGGCGCGATCTGGCGCGAGCCGCTGGGGGCGCACCTGCTGCCGGGGGAGCGCGGGCGGACGCTGGCCGCGCTGCTGCAGACGGGTGCGGACGGGCGCAGTCTGGTGGAGGAGCTGATCGCCCGCTCCGGCCTGGGCGCCCGGGACTGGACGGCCCGGCTGTTCGCGGTGATGCTCCCGCCGCTGCTGCACTTCCTGTACAAGTACGGCACGGTCTTCTCGCCGCACGGGGAGAACGCGATCCTGATCTTCGACCAGCGGGACGTGCCGGTGCGCCTGGCGGTCAAGGACTTCGTCGACGACGTCAACCTCAGCGACCAGGACCTGCCGGAGCTGCGCACGGTGCCGCCCGAGGTGGCCCAGGTGCTGCTGCGCGAGGCTCCGCAGGGGCTCTGCCAGTTCCTGCACGCGGGGTTGTTCATCGGTGTCTACCGGTTCCTGGCACCACTGCTCGAGTTGCGCTGCGGCCTGCCCGAGGGCGAGTTCTGGGCACTGCTGCGCGAGCAGATCCTGGCCCACCAGCGGCGGTTCCCGGAACTGGCGCAGCGGTTCGCGCTCTTCGACCTGTTCGCGCCCGAGATCGACCGGCTCTGCCTGAACCGCAACCGGCTGCTGCTGGACGGCTACCGGGACGCCCCGCACCGCCCGCACGCGGCCGTGCACGGGCGGGTGGCCAACCCGCTGGCGGTCGGTTCGGCGGTCCTGCCCGGTCCGCGCGGAGGCGTTGTCACTCCCGCCCCGTAGGGTGGGAGCGCCATGACGAACGACTCCGCAACCCAGCTGCCGACCGACGAGTCCGGTGCCGACACCGCCACCGCCGTCCAGGACGGCGCCGACCGCATCCCCGAACTGCTGCACGCCGCGGTGACCGCGGTCGGCGGCGTCGAGCGGCCCGGCCAGATCAGGATGGCCGAGGCCGTCGCCGCCGCGATGGAGGGCGCCGAGCACCTGCTGGTGCAGGCCGGCACCGGCACCGGCAAGTCGCTGGCCTACCTGGTCCCGGCGCTCGCGCACGGCGACCGCGTGGTGGTGGCCACCGCCACCCTGGCGCTGCAACGCCAGCTGGTCGAGCGGGACTTGCCGCGCACGGTGGAGGCGCTGCACCCGCTGCTGCGCCGCCGCCCGCTGTTCGCCATGCTCAAGGGGCGGTCCAACTACCTGTGCCTGCACCGGGCCAACGAGGGCACCCCGGGCGACGAGGGCGAGGGCCTGTTCGATCCGGCCGAGGCGCTCGGCGGCGCGAGCAGCAAGCTCGGCCAGGACATCCTGCGCCTGCGCGACTGGGCCGGCGAGACCGAGACCGGCGACCGGGACGACCTGACCCCGGGCGTCTCCGACAAGGCCTGGGCCCAGCTCGCGGTCACCTCCAAGGAGTGCCTGGGCGCCTCCCGCTGCGCCTACGGCCAGGAGTGCTTCGCCGAGAAGGCCCGGGAGCGGGCTAAGCTGGCCGACGTGGTGGTGACCAACCACGCGCTGCTGGCGATCGACGCGATCGAGGGCGCCCCGGTGCTGCCCGAGCACGAGCTGCTGATCATCGACGAGGCGCACGAGCTGGTGAACCGGGTGACCGGCGCGGCGACCGCCGAGCTGACCGTCGGCGCGGTCAACCGCGCGGTGAAGCGGGCCGCCCGGCTGGCCAACGAGAAGGCGGTGGACGCGCTGCAGGCGGCCGCCGAGAGCTACCACGGGCTGATGGAGACCGCCCAGCCCGGCAAGGTCGACGAGTTGCCCGAGTACCTCGGCTACGCGGTCGCCGCGATCCGGGACGCCAGCCGCCAGGTGATCACCTCGCTCGGCGAGACCAGGGACAAGAGCCTGACCGACGAGGACGTGGTCCGCAAGCAGGCGATGGCCGCCGCCGAGACGCTGCACGAGACCACCGAGCGGCTGCTCTCCGAGTCGCCGTACGACGTGGTGTGGATCGAGCGCAACGACCGGTACGGCCTGGTCCCCGCCTCGCTGCGGGTGGCGCCGATGACGGTTTCCGGGCTGCTGCGGGAGAACCTCTACGGCGAGCGCTCGGTGGTGCTCACCTCGGCCACCCTCAAGCTGGGCGGCGACTTCGCCGGGGTGGCCGCCTCGGTCGGCCTGCCGGCCGAGGGACGGCTGCCGGACGAGCGCGCGGCCGCCGAGCCGGCCCGCAAGGGCGGCGAGGACGCGCCGCCGTACTGGCGCGGGCTGGACGTGGGCTCGCCGTTCTCCTACCCCAAGCAGGGCATCCTGTACGTCGCCAAGCACCTACCGGCCCCCGGCCGGGAGCCGGAACGGCCGCAGATGCTGGACGAGTTGGCCGAGCTGATCGGTGCGGCCGGCGGGCGAACCCTGGGCCTCTTCTCCTCGATGCGGGCCGCCCAGCTGGCCGCCGAGCAGCTGCGCGAGCGCCTTGACGTGCCGATCCTGCTGCAGGGCGAGGACACCCTGGGCGAGCTGATCCGGGCCTTCGCCGGCGATGCGCGGACCTGCCTGTTCGGCACCCTGTCGCTCTGGCAGGGGGTGGACGTGCCGGGCTCGGCCTGCCAGTTGGTGGTGATGGACCGGATTCCGTTCCCGCGGCCGGACGACCCGCTGATGAGCGCCCGGCAGAAGGCGGTGGAGGAGGCCGGCGGCAACGGCTTCATGGCGGTCGCCGCCACCCATGCGGCGCTGCTGATGGCGCAGGGTGCCGGGCGGTTGGTCCGGGCCGCGGAGGACCGCGGCGTGGTGGCGGTGCTGGACCCGCGGCTGGCCACGGCGCGCTACGGCGGGTTCTTCCGGGCCTCGATGCCGGACTTCTGGTACACCACCGACCGCAACCAGGTGCGCCGCTCGCTGGCGGCGATCGACGCGGGTGCCCCGCCGGTGCGCCCGGTGGCCAAGCGGGCCTGAACCGGCAGGTGCCCCGGTCCGGGAGCGGACAGGGGCACCTGCGAGGGACGCCGTGACGGGGGGAGGGTCAGAGCCGGCGCAGCACCGCGACGACCTTGCCCAGGATGGTGGCGTTGTCGCCCGGGATCGGCTCGTAGGCGGGGTTGTGCGGCATCAGCCAGATCCGGCCGTCCTCGCGCTTGAGGCGCTTGACGGTGGCCTCGCCGTCGATCATCGCGGCCACGATGTCGCCGTTCTCGGCGACCGGCTGGCGGCGCACGGTGACCCAGTCGCCGTCGCAGATGGCGGCCTCGATCATCGAGTCGCCGCGGACGGTGAGCGCGAACAGCTCGCCCTCGCCGACCAGCTGACGGGGCAGCGGGAAGACGTCCTCGACGGTCTGCTCGGCCAGGATCGGGCCACCGGCGGCGATCCGGCCGACCAGCGGGACGTAGGAGGTGGAGGGGCGGCCGGCGGCCTCGGCGGTGTTCGGGCGGCTGACCTCGACGCCGCGCACCTCGTAGGCGCGGGGGCGGTGCGGGTCGCGGCGCAGGAAGCCCTTGCGCTCCAGGGCCATCAGCTGGTGGGCCACCGAGGAGGTGGAGGAGAGCCCGACCGCCTGGCCGATCTCCCGCATGCTCGGCGGATAGCCGCGGCGCTGCACCGAGTCGCGGATCACGTCGATCACCCGGCGCTGGCGCTCGGTCAGCCCGGCCTCGTCGGTGCGGATGCCGGGCGGGCGGCCGGGCATCGAGCGGACCTGGCCGTTCGGCAGGCCCAGCGGCACGTCCTGCACCGGGGCGTGCTCGACCGACTGGTCGCTGAGGTAGCCCGGCGCACCGGTGGGGCGCTGGCTGTCGCTGCGGTCCATGCTCCTACGGTCCTCCTGCACGGGGATGCCGCGGGTGTCGGCGATGTTGTTCTGGGTGGCGGTGGGACTGCTGCTACTGGTCTGTACGGCGCTCACGGTGGCCCCTCTCGACGGGCGGTTCCCCTTGCTTGCCCAGCCCAACGGCAGCACCTATCGAAAGGTTGCGCCAAACACACGTTCGAGTGAATTATTTCGGAGTCGGCTGACTCGATCAAGGCTTTGGGTGTATGTCGATTAAATGTTCGAGCCAGAGGATTCTAGCCTGCTTCCCGCGGCTGTCCGGGTGAGTTCGCGAAATGCCCCTCCGGGCTGACCAGTGGGGATGGCGGCGCGTGCATCGGCGGCTACGAATCACCGGCGTGTTGCCCGGTGCGTTTTCCCAGATCTAGTGGTTGGATGCTGCTCGCGCCCCACAGGTTGTGGTCTGTGTCGGCGGATCATGGTTCAGTGTCCTAGACTGTGGTCCTTGCCCGCCATGGCCCGGCCGTGGTGGTCCTCGCTCGCCGTCCGCCTCCGGAAGGAAGTCGTCCTGTGCACTGCCCCTTCTGTCGGCACAGCGACAGTCGTGTCGTGGACAGTCGAACGACGGACGACGGGAGCTCGATCCGTCGGCGGCGCCAGTGCCCCGACTGCGGCCGGCGCTTCACCACGGTGGAGACGGCCGCGCTGATGGTGATCAAGCGCAGCGGGGTGACCGAACCGTTCAGCCGGGAGAAGGTGATCTCCGGGGTCCGCAAGGCCTGCCAGGGCCGACCGGTCACCGAGGACGCGCTCGCGCTGCTGGGCCAGCGGGTCGAGGAGTGCGTGCGGGCCAGCGGCAACGCGGAGCTGTCCACCCACGACGTGGGGCTGGCCATACTCGGCCCGCTCAAGGACCTCGACGTGGTCGCGTACCTGCGGTTCGCCTCGGTCTACCAGGCGTACGACGGGCTGGCGGACTTCGAGGCCGCCATCACCGAACTGCGCGGTGCCGAGCGGTCCGCCCTGGCGGAGGAGGACGGCGCGTGCGCCGTCCCGTCCCCCGCCACGACGCCCTGAGGTAGCAGGGTCCACCGGCCCTGGCCCCCTTGGGGCATCCGTGCGCCCGAAAACGGCGCACATTCCAGACAAATGGTGCGAACCGGTCGGCATTCCCGGCCCGCCCGCCCATCAGGAGAAGCGAAGCAGCGGTACCCCAGCGGCGACAATTGGGGTATTCGGGGCACATGCCCAGGAGGAGGAGAGCAGTGACTGACACGACGAGCGGCAGCGCGCGCGGGTCGAAGTCCGACAAGGCGGCCCGGGGGGCCAAGGCACCCAAGGGCGGTCTGCGGATGGAACGCATCTACACCACTCCTGGGGTGCACCCCTACGACGAGGTCACCTGGGAGCGGCGCGACGTCGTCATGACCAACTGGCGCGACGGCTCGATCAACTTCGAGCAGCGCGGCGTCGAGTTCCCCGACTTCTGGTCGGTCAACGCGGTCAACATCGTCACCTCCAAGTACTTCCGCGGCGCGGTCGGCACCCCGCAGCGCGAGTGGAGCCTGAAGCAGATCATCGACCGGGTGGTGCTCACCTACCGCGCGGCCGGTGAGAAGAACGGTTACTTCGCCACCGCGGCCGACGCCGAGGTCTTCGAGCACGAGCTGACCCACGCCCTCCTCCACCAGGTGTTCAGCTTCAACTCGCCGGTCTGGTTCAACGTCGGCACCAAGCAGCCCCAGCAGGTCAGCGCCTGCTTCATCCTGGCCGTCGACGACTCCATGGAGTCGATCCTCGACTGGTACAAGGAAGAGGGCATGATCTTCAAGGGCGGCTCCGGCGCCGGCCTGAACCTCTCCCGGATCCGCTCCTCCAAGGAACTGCTCTCCTCCGGCGGCAACGCCTCCGGCCCGGTCTCCTTCATGCGCGGCGCCGACGCCTCGGCCGGCACCATCAAGTCCGGCGGCGCCACCCGCCGCGCGGCCAAGATGGTCGTGCTGGACGTGGACCACCCGGACGTCGAGGCCTTCATCGAGACCAAGGTGAAGGAGGAGGAGAAGATCCGCGCGCTGCGCGACGCGGGCTTCGACATGGACCTGGGCGGGGACGACATCACCTCGGTCCAGTACCAGAACGCCAACAACTCGGTCCGGGTCTCGGACGAGTTCATGACGGCGGTGGAGAACGGCAGCGAGTTCGGCCTGCGGGCCCGGATGACCGGCGAGGTCATCGAGACCGTCGACGCCAAGAAGCTGTTCCGCAAGATGGCCGAGGCGGCCTGGGCCTGCGCCGACCCGGGCATCCAGTACGACTCCACCATCAACCACTGGCACACCTGCCCCGAGTCGGGCCGGATCAACGCCTCCAACCCGTGCTCCGAGTACATGCACCTGGACAACTCCAGCTGCAACCTCGCCTCGCTGAACCTGCTGAAGTTCCTGCGCGAGGACGACACCTTCGACGCCGAGACCTTCGCCAAGGTGGTCGAGCTGGTCATCACGGCGATGGACATCTCGATCTGCTTCGCCGACTTCCCGACCGAGAAGATCGGCGAGACCACCCGGGCCTACCGCCAGCTGGGCATCGGCTACGCCAACCTGGGCGCGCTGCTGATGGCCACCGGCCACGCCTACGACTCGGACGGCGGCCGCGCGCTGGCCGGTGCGATCACCTCGCTGATGACCGGCACCGCCTACCGTCGCGGCGCCGAGCTGGCCGGTGTGGTCGGCGCCTACGACGGCTACGCCCGCAACGCAGTCCCGCACCAGCGGGTGATGAAGCAGCACGCGGACGCCAGCTCGGCCGTCGTGGCGCTGGACGAGCTCGACGCCCCGATCTGGGCCGCGGCCAACGAGACCTGGCAGGACGTGCTGCGGCTCGGCGCGCAGAACGGTTTCCGCAACGCCCAGGCCTCGGTGCTGGCCCCGACGGGGACCATCGGCCTGATGATGGACTGCGACACCACCGGCGTCGAGCCCGACCTGGCGCTGGTCAAGTTCAAGAAGCTGGTCGGCGGCGGCTCGATGCAGATCGTCAACAACACCGTGCCGCGGGCGCTCGGGCGCCTGGGCTACCACGGTGAGTCGGTGGAGGCGATCGTCGCCCACATCGCCGAGCACGGCAACGTGGTCGACGCCCCCGGCCTGAAGCCGGAGCACTACGAGGTCTTCGACTGCGCGATGGGCGAGCGCTCCATCTCGCCGATGGGCCACGTGCGGATGATGTCGGCGATCCAGCCGTGGATCTCCGGTGCGATCTCCAAGACGGTCAACATGCCGCAGGCGGCCACCGTCGAGGAGATCGAGGAGATCTACTTCGAGGCGTGGAAGCTGGGCGTCAAGGCGCTGGCGATCTACCGCGACAACTGCAAGGTCGGGCAGCCGCTGTCGGCGAAGACCAAGACCCCGGCGGCCGAGTCGGCCGCGGCAGCGCCCGCCGCGGAGAAGGCGGTGGAGAAGGTGGTCGAGTACCGCCCGGTCCGCAAGCGCCTGCCCAAGGGCCGTCCCGGCATCACCACCTCCTTCACGGTGGGCGGCGCCGAGGGCTACATGACCGCCAACTCCTACCCGGACGACGGTCTCGGCGAGGTCTTCCTGAAGATGTCCAAGCAGGGGTCGACCCTGGCGGGCATGATGGACGCCTTCTCGATCGCGGTCTCGGTCGGCATGCAGTACGGCGTGCCGCTGGAGACCTACGTCTCGAAGTTCACCAACATGCGCTTCGAGCCCGCCGGTCTGACCGACGACCCGGACGTGCGGATGGCCCAGTCGATCGTCGACTACATCTTCCGCCGCCTGGCGCTGGACTTCCTGCCCTTCGAGACCCGCTCCGCGCTGGGCATCCACTCGGTGGAGGAGCGCCAGCGGCACCTGGAGACCGGCTCCTACGAGCCGCTCGAGGACGAGCTGGACGTCGAGGGCCTGGCCCAGTCGGCGCCGCGGACCGCCGAGCCGGCGGCGAAGGCCGAGCCGGCCGCGCCGGCCCTGCCGGCCGCCGGTGCAGCGGCGGCCCGCCCCGTCGCGCACAGCTCGACCGAACTGCTGGAGATCCAGCAGGGCCTGAACGCCGACGCGCCGCTCTGCTTCTCCTGCGGCACCAAGATGCGCCGGGCCGGCAGCTGCTACCTCTGCGAGGGCTGCGGCTCGACCAGCGGCTGCAGCTGATACCAGCGGCTGCCGCCGGTCACCGGTCGCGGTGCGGCGGTGACGGTGGGGTGAGCGACTGAGGGGCGGTCGGTCCGGATGATCCGGACCGACCGCCCCTTCGGCGTCCGGCAGACCGCTCGTCGTTCGTGCCCGGAACTGGCGGACGGGCCGAGGCTTGCTGGACATCACGTCAACTGGCCGGTTGAGTGCGTCTTCTGAGTCGATATGATCTATTGACCGCGTGAACTGATCATGCAGCTCCGGGCTGCCGGAGGCTGGTGCGCTGTCGCCTGCCCTGCCTCCCGCCCGTCCGAGGAACCGCCCATGACCGCACGCTCCCGCCTGTCCGGCAGACTCTCCGGCAGATCCGCCGGCCCGGGGAGATCAGCGACCCTGCCCGCCGCGTTCGCCGCGCTGCTGGCGGCCGCGGCCGCCGTGGCCGTCGCCACCGCCGCGGCACCGGCGGCCCGGCGGTGGGTGGTCGCGCTCTGGGCGGGGGTCGGCGCGCTGGCCTGGTGCGCCGCCGTCGGCGTTGCCCTGGCCCAGCGCCGCCGGGCGCGCCAGCTGGCCGCGGAGCTGGCCACCGCCCGGAGCAAGGGCGAGGCCGCGGTGGCCGCCGTGCTGCGCGCCGAGTCCGCCACCGCCACCGCGGTGGCCGAGGCGCAGGCCGCCCGGGCCCGGGCCAACGCCGCCCACACCGACGCCGAAGCCGCCCGGGTCGAGCTGCTGGCCGCCCGGGCCGAAGCCGTGGAGGCCCGCGCCGAGGCCGCTGCCACCGGTGCCGCCGCCGACGACGAACGGGCCGAGCTGGTCCGGCTGGCCGAGGTCACCATCCCCGAGGTGGTCCGCCGGCTGCGGGCCGGGGCCTCGGTGGAGACCGTGCTGGTCGCGCACCGGCAGACCGCCCACGAGAAGCTGCTGGGCCTGCTGGCCCGGGAGATCGCCTTCGGCGAGCGGCAGCGGGCCGCTGCCCTGGCCGTCTGCGCGACCGCGGCGGGCCGGGTCCAGGCGCTGGCCACCAGCATGCACGCCGAGCTGCGCGAGATGCAGCACCGGCACGGCGAGGACGTGCTCGGCGACCTGCTGCTGCTCGACCACAGCACCGCCCAGGCGGGCCGGCTGGCCGACAGCATCGCGGTGCTCACCGGTGCCCGCAGCGGTCGCCGCTGGGCCCGGCCGATCCCGGTGGAGAGCGTGCTGCGCGGGGCGCTCGGCCGGATCGGCGCCTACCAGCGGGTGCGGCTGCACTCGGCCAGCACCGCCGCGGTGGCGGGCTACGCGGCCGAGGGCGTGATGCACGTGCTGGCCGAACTCATGGACAACGCCGCCAACTTCTCCGCGCCGCCGGCCGAGGTGCACGTCTACGTGGAGGAGTTGCACTCCGGGCTGGCGATCACCGTGGAGGACGGCGGGCTCGGGCTCTCCGAGGTCTGGCTGCGCCGGGCCGAGCAGGCGGTCTCGGGGGAGCCGCTGGACCTGACCACGCTCTCGGCCGGGACCCGGCTGGGCCTCGCGGTGGTCGGCGCGCTGGCGCGCAAGCACGGGCTGGCGGTCTCGTTCCGGCCGTCCTCGCGCGGGGGCACCGGCGTGGTGGTGCGGGTGCCCGAGCAGCTGATCACACATCAGGCACTTGAGCCGTCCGCGGAGCTGACGAGGGGTCCGGCAGCGGTGGCCCAGAGCCCGGTGTACCCGGCGCCGGCCGAGCCGGCGGCGCGGCCGCCGGCACTGGAGACCGAGGCCGGGTTGCCGAAGCGGCGGCGCGGGCAGACGCTGGCCGCGGCGACGGGCCTGCCGCCGGCCGGTGCCCGGACGGCGACGGCTTCGCCGGTGACGGGCGCCGCGGCGGCCGGTGGTGATCGTGATGCGCTGCCCGCCGTGCGGGCCCGGGCGGCGGAGTCGGCGGGACGGTTCGGCGCGTTCCGCCAGGCCGCCCGCGGCCCGCACCCCACTGCTCCCACCCCATCTGCTGGATCTTCCTCGAAGGACGACGCCTGATGAGCAGCACCACCGACCGCTCCCTCGACTGGCTGCTGGAGAACCTGCTGGTCCACACCCCCGACAGCCGGCACGCGCTGGTGCTCTCGGCGGACGGCCTGAAGCTCTGTCACAGCGCCGGGCTGACGGAGGACCAGGCTGACCAGTTGGCGGCCATCGCCTCCGGCATCCAGAGCCTGGCCCACGGAGCCTCGATCGAGTTCGGCGACGGCACCGGCGGCGTGCGCCAGTCGATGACCGAGTTCCACGGCGGGATCCTGTGCATCGTCGAGGCGGGTCAGGGCGCCCACCTGGCGGTGGTGACCGACGAGAGCGCCGATGTCGGCCTGGTCGGGCACAACATGCACGGCCTGGTGGAGCAGATCGGCGAGTTCCTGAGCGCGCCGCCGCGCGGGGACGACAGCACCGGGGACGGGAACGACACCACCGCCGACGCATGAGCCGCCCGCCGCGGCAGCACCGGGCCGAGGAGGGGCCGGACCGGCTGTACACGGTGACCCGCGGCCGGAGCCGGGCCGCCACCGACGCCTTCGACGTGGTGACCCTGATCGTCGCGGAGCAGGCGCCGGTGCCCGGGATGCAGTCCGAGCACGCCCAGATCCTGCGGCTGTGCGAGTCCCCGACCGCGGTGGTGGAGGTGGCGGCCGAACTGCGGCTGCCGATCAGCGTGGTCAAGATCCTGCTCGGCGACCTGCTGGAGGCCGGCCAGATCACCGCCCGCCACCCGCGCTTCGTCCCGCAGGCCGCGCTGCCCGATCTCGACACGTTGAAGCAGGTGTTGCATGGACTCGAACGGCTCTGACGGGTCGGTGGCCGCTGCCGGCGGGCGCACCGCGCTGCGCAGCACCGCCGACCGGGCCTGGAAGATCGTGGTGGTCGGCGGCTTCGGCGCGGGCAAGACCACGATGGTGGGCTCGGTCAGCGAGATCCGGCCGTTGACCACCGAGGAGGTGATGACCCGGGCCGGGGTCGGCATCGACGACCGCTCGGCGGTGGCGCAGAAGCGGTCCACCACGGTGGCCTTCGACTTCGGGCGGATCACCCTGTCCGAGGAGAGCGTGCTCTACCTGTTCGGCGCGCCCGGGCAGCAGCGGTTCTGGTTCCTCTGGGACCGGCTGTTCCGCGGCGCCCTGGGCGCGGTGGTACTGGTGGACCCGCGCCGGCTGGCCGACTCCTGGTACGCGATCGACCGGCTGGAGCAGCACGGACTGCCGTTCGTGGTGGCCCGCAACAACTTCGGGGACCCGGCGCACACGCTCGACCAGGTGCGCGAGGCGCTCGACCTGGCGCCCGGGGTCCCGCTGCTGGACTGCGACGCACGCGACCGCGAGTCCAGTAAGCAGGTGCTGATCGGACTGGTCCGGCACCTGACGGAGCTCGCCGTCGCCGCGGCCCCCGCCGTTGATCCCGCCGCTGATCCCACTGCTGATTTGGAGAACGCCCCGTGACCGAGCCGCTGCCCTCCCCGCCACCGGGCTGCCCGGCGCACCGCGCGGCCGCGCCGCTCTACGGGCCGCGGTTCCAGACCGACCCGGGCGGGATCTACCGCGAGCTGCGGGCCGCCCACGGGCCGGTGGCGCCGGTGGAACTGCCCGGCGGGGTCTCCGCCTGGCTGGTGATCGGCTACCGGGAGCTGCAGCTGGTGACCAGTCAGCCCAAGCTGTTCGGGCGCGACTCCAGCCGCTGGAACGCCTGGCCGACCATCGCGCAGGACTGGCCGCTGCGGCCGATGATGGCCCCGGTGCCGTCGATCCTGTACACCGAGGGCGCCGAGCACCAGCGGCGTTCGGCCGCGATCACCGCCGCGCTCGGTGCGGTGGACCCGTACGAGCTGAAGACCTACTGCGAGCGGGTCGCCGACCGGTTGGTGGACGAGTTCGCCGGCCGGGGCGAGGCGGACCTGGTCGCCGACTACGCGCACCGGATGCCGCTGCTGGTCCTGTGCTGGATGCTCGGCCTGGACTCCGAGCAGGTGCCGGAGATGATCCAGGCACTGCTGGACATGCTGGACGGCGGTGCCAACGCGCAGCAGGGCGCGCAGCGGCTGCTGGCGATGACGCTCGAGCTGGTGGAGTCCAAGCGGACCGAGCCCGGTGCGGACATCACCTCCCGGCTCCTGGTCCACCCGGCCGGACTGACCGACGACGAGGTGATGCGCGACCTGCGGGTGCTGCTGATCGCCGGTCACCAGCCGACCGCCTACTGGATCACCAACGCGCTGCGCCTGATGCTGACCGACGACCGGTTCGCGGCCTCGTTCTCGGGCGGCCGGCGCAGCGTGGGGCAGGCGCTCACCGAGGCGCTCTGGGAGGACACGCCGACCCAGAACTTCGCCGGGCGGTGGGCCACCCGGGACACCCAGTTGGGCGGGCAGCGGATCGCGGCGGGGGACCTGGTGCTGCTCGGGTTCGCCGGGGCCAACGCCGACCCGGCGGTGCGGCAGCCGAACGGGGCCGCGGCCGAGGGCAACCACGCGCACCTGAGCTTCTCGCACGGGGAGCACCGCTGCCCGTTCCCGGCCCAGGAGGCGGCCGAGGTGATCGCCGCGACCGCGATCGAGGTGCTGCTGGACCGGCTGCCGGACCTGCGGCTGGCGGTGGCCGAGAGCGCGCTGGTCTGGCGGCCGTCCGCCTGGGTGCGGGCGCTGGTGGCGCTGCCGGTGGGCTTCACCCCGGCGGCGACGAGTGGAGGAGTGTTCGGATGAGCGGGATCCGTTCGGTGGGGGACGACGTGGTGGTGCTGGACCCGCTGGCGCGGGACAACGCCCGGGAGGGCGCGCTGCTGCGGGCGGCCGGGCCGGTGGCCCGGGTGGAGCTGCCCGGTGGGGTGGCCGCCTGGGCGGTCACCCGGCACGGGGCGGCCCGGGAGCTGCTGACGGACCCTCGGCTGGTGAAGGACGCCGCCCACTGGGCCGCCTACCAGCGCGGCGAGGTCCCGAAGGACTGGCCGCTGATCGGGCTCGCGGTGCCCGGGCCCAGCATGGTGACCACCGACGGGGCCGAGCACCGGAGGCTGCGCGCCCTGGTGGCGCAGGCGTTCACCCCGCGCCGGGTCGAGCTGATGCGTCCTCAGGTGGCGGCGATCACCGCCGGGCTGCTGGACCGGCTGGCGGCCGGCGGGCCCGAGGTCGACCTCAAGAGCGAGTTCGCCTTCCCGCTGCCGATGACGGTGATCGGCTCGCTGCTGGGCGTCGACCCGGCCGACCACGACCACCTGCGCGAACTGTACGAACGCTTCTTCAGCAGCGTGCCGGACCCGGCCGGGATCCAGGCCACCGTGGCCGCGCTGAACGCCTTCGTGAACGGCCTGGTCCGCAGCCGCAGGGAAGCGCCCGGCGAGGACCTGACCAGCGCGCTGCTGGCCGCCGACCTGTCGGAGGCGGCGGAGCCGGGCAGCCCGGCCCGGCCGCTGTCCGATGCCGAGGCGGCGGCCACCCTGCGGGTGATCATCGCGGCCGGCCACGAGACGACGGTCAACCTGATCACCAACGCGGTGCGGGCGCTGCTGACCCACCCGGACCAGTTGGCGCTGGTGCGCTCGGGGGAGGTGAGCTGGGCCGCGGTGGTGGAGGAGTCGCTCCGGTGGACCCCGCCGACCAGCAACTTCCTGTTCCGGTTCGCCGCGGCGGACGTGCCGGTGGCCGGTGGCGGGGCGGAGGTGGTGATCCCCGCCGGGGACCCGGTGCTGATCTCGTACAACGCGATCGGGCGGGACCCGCTGCAGCACGGGGTCACCGCGGAGCTGTTCGACGTCACCCGGGACCCGCTGCGCCACCTCTCCTTCGGGCACGGCCCGCACGTCTGCCCCGGTTCGCCGCTGGCCCGGTTGGAGGCGCAGGTGGCGCTGCCGGCGCTCTTCGAGCGGTTCCCGACCCTGCGGCTCGCCGTGCCGGACGCGGAACTGCGGCCGGCCGCCTCGCTGGTGGTCAACAGCCTGCGGGAGCTGCCGATCCGGCTCTGGTGAGGCGGGCGGGCCCCCTCGTGCGGTAGCGGCGTGGGAAGTCGGGACGGCCGACTTCCCACGCCGTTGGCGTGCTCAGGCCCAGACGGGGTAGGTATCCGCGGACCTCAGCAGCACGGGGAGGTCACGACTGGAACACCAGGCGATGAAAGATGAACGCGTCCCTTGGCGTCCGATGACCGTTGCGTTAACGTCTTCACGCCTAGTCACCGTCGACCTGGCCGCGGCAGGTGCTGCCGCGGCTTTGTTCTGCACGCTGTCCCTCCCGTCCGCCGCCTCGTCCGCTGCCCGTACTGCCTGTCCGCCGCCCGCCTGTTCGCCGCCGTGCCGGGGGGGCACCGTGCCCGCCGCGGGTGGGCACGCTCCCAGAGTTGCCCAGGTCGCGGGCTCGTGGCGGCAACGGCTGTTCGTGCCAGTCGTTCGTTCCGTCGTTCGCTCAGCTCAGGCCGCAGGAGAACGCATTGAACATCAGATTGAATGTCCGGCTTCGCAATCGGCTCTTGGTGGTTCCGGCGGTGCTGGGGCTCAGCCTCGCCGCGGCCTGCTCCAACAGCTCGAGCGGCGGTGGCGGGTCCACCGGGGCGGCCACGCTGTCGGGGTCGTGCGCCAAGTACCAGCCGTACGCCGGGCACGCCGGGACCAAGGTGACCATGTTCGCCTCGATCCTGAGCCCCGAGTCGGACTCGTTGGAGAAGTCCTGGGCTGAGTTCAGTTCTTGTACGGGGATCAAGATCTCCTACGAGGGGTCGAACGACTTCGAGTCCCAGCTCCCGGTGCGGGTGGGCGGCGGTAACGTCCCGGACTTCGCGATCATCCCGCAGCCGGGGCTGCTCGCCCAGATGGTGAAGACGGGCAAGGTGGTCAAGCCGCCGGCCCAGACCGTGGCCAACGAGAACCAGTGGAACCCGGTCTGGAAGTCCTACGGTTCGGTCAACGGCACCTTCTACGCCGCCCCGATGAGCGCCAACATGAAGTCGCTCGTCTGGTACTCGCCCAAGGCGTTCACCCAGGCCGGGTACCAGGTGCCGAAGACCTGGGCCGACCTGATGGCACTCAGCGACAAGATCGCGAAGGCCGGCGCCAACGGCGGCAAGCCCTGGTGCGGCGGCATCGGTTCCGGCACCGCGACCGGCTGGCCGGCCACCGACTGGCTCGAGGAGGTCGTGCTCGGCAGCCAGGGCGGCGACGTCTACGACCAGTGGGTGAGCCACAAGGTCAAGTTCGGCGACCCGCAGATCGCCCAGGCGATGCAGACCGTGGCCGGCTGGATGCAGAACCCGGCCTGGGTCAACGGGGGCATCGGCGACGTGAAGTCGATCGCCACCACCACCTTCCAGGACGCCGGCGCGCCGATCCTCACCGGCAAGTGCTCGATGCTCCAGCAGGCCTCGTTCTACGAGGCCCAGTGGCCCAAGGGCACCAAGATCGCGCCGGACGGCGACATCTTCGCCTTCCAGCTGCCGGCCGTGAACCCGTCGGTGGCCACCCCGGTCGAGGGCGGCGGCGAGTTCCTGGCCGCCTTCTCCGACCGGCCCGAGGTGCAGGCGGTGCAGAACTACCTGTCCACCGCGGACTGGGCGAGCAGCCGGGTGAAGGTCGCCAGCGGCTGGGTCTCGGCCAACCAGGGCGTCGACAAGAGCCTGTACACCGACCCGATCGACCAGCTCTCGGCCAACGCGCTGACCAACCCGGCCGCCACCTTCCGGTTCGACGCCTCCGACCTGATGCCCGCAGCGGTGGGCTCGGGGCAGGAGTGGAAGTCACTGACCGCCTGGTTCGCGGAGGGGAAGTCGATCCAGCAGGTGAGTTCGGACATCGACGCGGCCTGGCCGCAGTAGGCGGAGTGTCCGCCAGGTAGCGGCCCGCCCGGCGGCGGGCCGCTACCTGGCGGCCCAGTGGTCCGGGGTCTGTCGGAACGTCATCAGGAAGGACACCGTTCGAATGCTGCTTACCGGGGCCACCCAGCTCGCGGGCTCCGGCTCGGCCGGCGCGCTGCTGGCCGACTCGGGGTGGAACGACGTCGCGGTCAAGCTGGGCAACAGTGTCGGTGCGATCGCCGGTTTCCTCGGTGTCCTCCTGGTGGTCTTCTTCGCGGCGGGCCGCGCCACCGGGCGGTTCGGCCGACCGCTGGCCATCGGGATCTTCCTCGGGCCCGCACTGCTCCTACTGCTGGTGGGCCTGGTGGTGCCACTGGTCCGGACGGTGTTCCTGAGCTTCTACAGCGACGACAGCAAGCGCTTCCTCGGCGGCAAGAACTACTCCTGGGCGCTGACCACCGACTCGGTCCACCAGGTGCTGCTCAACACCCTGCTCTGGCTGGTGGTGGCCCCCTTCCTGGCCACCGGGCTGGGGCTGCTGCTCGCGCTGTGGGTGGACCGGATGCGCGGGCAGACCGTCTACAAGTCACTGATCTTCATGCCGATGGCGATCTCCCTGGTCGGCGCGAGCATCATCTGGAAGTTCGTCTACGACGCCCGCGACTCCGCGCAGAACCAGATCGGCCTGCTCAGCCAGACCGTGATCTGGCTGGGCTGGAAGCACCCGCCGAACTGGATCCTGTCCCATCCGCTGAACAACTTCCTGCTGATGGCGGTCATGATCTGGGTGCAGACCGGATTCGCCATGGTGGTGCTGTCGGCGGCCATCAAGGCCATTCCCGACGAGGTGACCGAGGCGGCCCGGCTGGACGGCGCCGGCGGCCTGCGACTGTTCTGGTACGTCACGGTGCCGATGATCCGCACCACCCTGGTGGTCGTCCTGACCACCGTCATGATCGTCACCCTGAAGGCCTTCGACATCGTCCGGACCATGACCGGCGGCAACTTCGGCACGCAGGTGCTGGCGAACGAGATGTACTCGCAGTCCTTCGTCCAGTTCAACGTCGGCCGGGGGAGCGCGCTCGCGGTGATCCTCTTCCTCGCGGTGCTCCCGCTGGTCGGCTACAACATCGTCCAGCTGCGCAAGGAGCGGGCCACCCGATGAGCAGCCAACTGATGGATCGTCAGCCGCAGCCGTCGGAAGCGCCGCTGCCGCCGGCCAAGGCCGTCCGCAAGGCCTTCAGCAGCCCGTTCAGTTCGCTGCTGGTCGTCGTGCTCACGGTGCTGTGGACCATTCCCACGCTGGGGCTGCTGGTCACCTCGGTGCGTCCCAAGCAGGACGTGGCCGACAGCGGATGGTGGACCTTCTTCACCCACCCGGACGCGACGCTCGCCAACTACCACACGGTGCTCTTCGAGGGCGGGTTCGGCGTCAGCGGCGGCCTCATGCCGTACCTGGTCAACTCGCTGGCCATCTCGGTCCCCGCCACGGTCTTCCCGCTGGTGATCGCGGCGATGGCGGCCTACGCGCTGGCGTGGGTGCCGTTCCGGGGGAGCGACACCCTCTTCTTCCTGATCTTCGCCCTGCAGGTGGTCCCGCTGCAGATGACCCTGATCCCGCTGCTGCAGCTGTTCTCCGGGGGTGCCCACGTCGGCGGGGCGACCATCGTGCCCGCCCTCAACCTGAGCGGGACCTACGCTCCGGTCTGGCTGGCGCACACGATGTTCGCGCTGCCGCTGGCGACGTTCCTGCTGCACAACTTCATCTCCCAGCTGCCCCGCGACCTGATGGAAGCGGCGGTGGTGGACGGCGCCTCGCACTTCAAGATCTTCCGGTCGATCGTGCTGCCGCTCTGCACCCCTGCGCTGGCCTCCTTCGCGATCTTCCAGTTCCTCTGGGTGTGGAACGACCTGCTGGTCGCCCTCACCTTCGCCGGCGGGACGCCGGAGGTGGCGCCGATGACCGTGCGCCTCGCGCAGCTCTCCGGCTCCTTCGGCGGCCACTGGGAACTGCTGACCGCCGGTGCCTTCCTCTCGATGATCGTTCCGCTGCTGGTCTTCTTCGCTCTGCAGCGGTACTTCGTGCGGGGGTTGCTGTCCGGGTCGGTCAAGGGGTGACGTCGGTGCTGGTGGGCCGGGCGGCTTGACCGGTCGGTCGGTCGGTCGGTCGGTCGGACGGTCGGACGGTCGGTCGGACGGTCGGACGGGCTGGTCGGGCTGGTCGGGCTGGTCGGCCCGGTCGGGGGGCGGGCGGTCGGACCGGTCCGCCGGTCGCCGTAGGCTGGGGGCGGGGTGGTCGGCCGTGCTGCACGGCCAGCCCCGCCCAACCCCGAGTCCCGTGCACCGACCTGCCCAGCCGAAACGGATCACCGCCATGCCCTACCAGCCGCCGACCCACCGCGTGGAGCGTTCCCTGCGCCGGACGGGTGCCGGCGTGGTGGTCGGCCTGGACGAGGTGGGGCGCGGTGCCTGGGCCGGCCCCGTGACGGTCGGCGCCGCGATCACCGGTCAGCGGCGCCCGCCGGAGGGCCTGACCGACTCCAAGCTGCTCACCCCGCGCCGGCGCGAGCAGTTGGCGCCGGTGCTCGCCGACTGGGTCACCGCCTACGCGCTGGGCCAGGCCAGTGCCCTGGAGTGCGACGAGCTGGGCATGACGGCGGCGCTGCGGCTCGCGGCGACCCGCGCGCTGGAGGCGCTGCCGGTGCGTCCGGACGCCGTGATCCTTGACGGCAAGCACGACTACCTCGGCGGTCCGTGGCGGGTCCGCACCGTGATCAAGGGAGACCAGAGCTGCGTCTGCGTCGCGGCCGCATCGGTCCTCGCGAAGGTCCACCGGGACCGCCAGATGTCCGAACTGGCCCCGGAGTTCCCCGGCTACGCCTTCGAGGACAACGCGGGATACCCCTCGCCCGTGCACCGCGCCGCGCTGGAGGAGCTCGGTCCGACCGCGCACCACCGCCTCTCCTGGGCGTACCTGGACGCGTTGCCGAGGTGGCGCCACCTCAAGCGCACCCGCGAGACGGGCGACGGCGAGCAGCTCACCCTGGGCTTCTGAGGGGTTGGCGGACTCTGGCCCGAACGATGGCCGGCAACCTCCTGAGTGATCGTCAGAAACGTTCGGACGGGGCACATTCCGCTGAACGAAGTGACGGCATGTCGCCCACCTGGTGGGGCGCCCGTGCGCACTCGATCGGCATTTGATAGATATCCGGGTATGCCTGCCTTCCCCGAGGAGCCGGAGATTCACGAGAGCATCCCGGGCCCCGGCGTTCCCTTCCCCCGCGAGTCGGACGCACCAGCCCCCACCCCGCCCGCCGCGAGCGGAGCCGCCCGCCCCGGTCCCACTGCCACCCCGTTGCCCGGCCCCCGGCCGGGTCCGCCGCGCCCGGCTCCGCGACCTGGTCCGCCACGTCCCGTCGCGCGTGCCGCGCAGCCGGCCGGACCTGGTCCGCGGCCGGGGTCGCGGCCGGGGCCTGCCGGCCCGCCGATCCGGTTGCTCCCCGCCCGGCCGGGTGCCGCGCTGGAGCGGGCCGACGAGGCGGTGGACCTCCTGCTGGATGCCGGCCGGGAGCCCGGCGAGATTTTGGTGCTGACCAGCGGTGAGCCGCATCCGTGGCAGCAGCACGAACTCTCCTTCGGCGAGGAGCGCTACTGGGCGCAGCTCGCCGAGGGCGGCGATGTCTTCTACGCCGGCCTCGAACTGGGCCGTCCGGCCCGCCGCGAGGTGGTGGTCCTGGTGCTGGAGACCACCGACGCCGGCAGTGCCGTACTCGCGGTGGAGCGGGCCCGCGGCCACGCCGTCTCGCTGCTGCTCGTCTGCGGCGCGACCGGTGGGCTGGCCGGCGACTTGACCGGCGACTTGACCGGTGAGGTGGCCGGTGGTGAGTTGGCTGGGCTGGTGACTGGTGCGCACGCCGCGGGCGGGCAGCCGGCGCTGGTGTAGTACGGGCCCGCGGCTCACGGGCCTGCGGGCCCGCGGGCGGTGCTCTTGGTGTCCCGGTGGACGGGCTCAGCGTGCCGCCTGCCGGGCCGCTGCCTGCCTGGCCGACTCCGGACGCAGTGGTTCGGCGGCGGCGCTCGCCGTGCTGACGGTGCTGACGGCGTTCCAACCTCGGCCGGGGCGGCCGTAGTCCTGCAGCGGTTGCACAGCGGGAGCCTCGCGGGCCGGCAGCTCGGAGACGGTGTGCAGCGGCCGCTCTGCCCACGACCCCGAGTGCGGGGTACGGCCGGAGCGTCCGTCACCGAAGACGTGCCAGCCGCCCGGGGTCAGCGTGAGGTAGGCGCCGCAACGCAGTCCGTGCAGGGAAGCCGCGTCGTGCAGTGCCCACATCCAGGCGCCGTCCTCCTCGGTCCAGCCCGGGACGCCCTCACGGCAGTGCAACAGGACCGCGGTGCGGCGCGGCACGGCCAGGCGCAGGTCGTGCGGGGTCACCCGGCGCAGTTGGTTGAGCAGTGCATTGCGGTGCTGCCAGCCGTCGGTGACGTGCGGTCGGGCGCTGACGGAGGCCGAGGCGACCACCCGGTGCTCGCTGTCCAGCACCGCGAGGACACTGGTGCCGGGTTGGGGGAGGTGGCGCTGCTGCAGGTCGGTGACCAGCTCACGGGGGTCGCGCAGCAAGGGGATCCCGGCGCTGTCCCAGCCCTCCAGGTCGATGGACCTCCCCGTGGCGTATGAAGGCCGACCGCGGTCAATACCGTTCATGGTCCTCCTTCCCGGCCCGGGAAAAATCGCGGGCACGTGTGTACGCCGAAGTCAGGTCCGCAGGACCGGTGACTGGGTACGCTGCAATTCTCACGTCAGATGGCGCGAGCGGCAACGATGAAATGATGAATGCTGCCCGAAAGCCGTGGATCTGCCGGATATATTCCCCGGATGGCGGTGGGTCAGCCGGGTGCGGCGTGCCCGGAAGGACCACAGCGGTCAGGCCATCACCGACACCGTGCACCGCATCCGATCAAGCCTGCACCGCCAGGACCAGTGGCAACACCGCTTCGGCCCCGGCCCGGCGAAGCAGCCGGGCCGCCACGGTGACCGTCCAGCCGCTGTCGACCAGGTCGTCGACCAGGAAGACCGGACCAGGGTTGGCCGCCAGTGCCTGTGCCAGCTCCGGTGGCAGCACCAGGGCGGAGGCCAGCGAGCGCAGTCGCTGGGCGCTGTTGCTGCGGGCGCCGTGCGGCGGCTCGCCGTTGTCGTACTCGATCCGGCCGAGCAGCGGCAGCCGGCCCACCTCCGCGATCCGGGCGCCGAGACTGGCCACCAGCTGGGGCCGCCCGGCCGAGGACATGGTCACCACGCCGACCGGGCGGGCGGTCTGCGCGGCCGGACCCGCCCAGCCGTCGGACCCGCGGGCCCAGTCCGCCAGCACGGTGACCATGGCGTCCAGCACGTCCTGAGGGATCGCCAGATCCGGTGCCCCGTCGGCCAGCATGGTGCGCAGGCGACCGCCCCAGCCGATGTCGGACAGGCGGCCGAGCGCGCGGCCGGGCAGGGCCTGCTCGTCGGCGGGGATCTTCCCCTTCAAGGGGACGCCCAGGGCTTCCATGCCGGTGGGCCACAGCCGACGCGGCTCGAAGGAGACCCCGGGACGCCCGAGCGCGGCGCGGGCCGCGTCCAGCGTGGCGGGCGAGACCTCGGTGCTGTGCCGTTGACCTGAACAGACGTCACACCGGCCGCACGGGGCGGCCTGCTCGTCGTCCAACTGCAGCCGGAGGAACTCCATCCGGCAGCGCCGGCCGTCGGCGTACTCCCTCATCGCCTGCTGCTCGGCAGACCGGGCGCGGGCCACCTTGGCATAGCGCTCGGTGTCGTAGGCCCACGGCTCACCGGTGGCCAGCCAGCCGCCGCGGACCCGCCGGACCGCGCCGTCCACGTCGAGGACCTTGAGCATCGTCTCCAGCCGGGCCCGGCGCAGGTCAACCCGGGTCTCCAGCGCGGCGGTGGACAGCGGGCGGCCGGCCTCGGCCAGCGCGTCGATGGTGCGCCGGACCTGCTCCTCGGGCGGGAAACCGAGCGAGGCGAAGTAGCGCCAGATCGCCTCGTCCTCGCGGCCCGGCAGCAGCAGCACCTCGGCCCGGTCGACCCCGCGGCCGGCTCGGCCGACCTGCTGGTAGTAGGCGATGGGCGAGCCGGGTGAGCCGAGGTGCACCACGAACCCGAGGTCCGGCTTGTCGAAACCCATGCCGAGCGCGGAGGTGGCGACCAGCGCCTTCACCCGGTTGGCCAGCAGATCGGCCTCGGCGGTGCGGCGCTCCGCGTCCTCCGTCCGGCCGGAGTAGGAGGCGACGGTGAAGCCCTGGTGGCGCAGGAACTCGCTGACCTCCTCGGCGGCGGCCACCGTCAGCGTGTAGATGATGCCCGATCCCGGCAGGTCGACGAGGTGGTCGGCGAGCCAGGCCAACCGGTGGGCGGGGTCGGGCAGCTGGAGCACGGACAGGCTCAGGCTCTCCCGGTCCAGCGGCCCGCGCAGCACCAGCGCCCGGCCGTCGGTGCCGCTGGTGCCCAGCTGTTCCGCCACGTCCTCGGTGACCCGGGCGTTGGCGGTGGCGGTGGTGGCGAGCACCGGGACGCCTGGCGGCAGGTCGGCCAACATGGTGCGCAGCCGGCGGTAGTCGGGGCGGAAGTCGTGGCCCCAGTCGGAGATGCAGTGGGCCTCGTCCACCACGAGCAGGCCGGTCGCGGCGGCCAGCTTGGGCAGCACCTGGTCGCGGAAGTCGGGGTTGTTCAGCCGCTCCGGACTGACCAGCAGGATGTCGACCGTGCCGGCCGCGATCTCCGCCTGGATCCCGTCCCACTCCTCGGGATTGGCGGAGTTGATGGTGCGTGCGTGGATTCCCGCGCGGGCTGCGGATTCCACCTGATTGCGCATCAGGGCGAGCAGCGGGGAGACGATGACGGTCGGGCCCGCGCCGACGGCGCGCAGCAGCGAGGTGGCGATGAAGTAGACCGCGGACTTGCCCCAACCGGTGCGCTGGACGACCAGGGCCCGCCGGCGGTCGACCACCAGCGCCTCGATGGCCGTCCACTGGTCCTCGCGCAGGCTGGCGCCCGGCCCGGCGAGCGCACCCAGCACCGCCTCGGCCCGTCGGCGCACGGCGGCGCGGTCGGGGTCGGTGGCGGGCTGGTGGCCCTGGGGCAGATCGGGGGTGGTGATCGGCTGGTCCATGGCCCCTATGTAACCCTGTCCGGCCGACAGCGGGCGAACGAACGGCCCAGCCTGTGGACAACTGCCTGACAGCTGCCTCGGTGGCTCCCAAGTTATCCACACCCCCCGGGTTGTCCACAGGAAACCAGGAGGTGCTGTCGGGCGGGAGCGATCGGTCGCACTCTTCCGGCATGACGTACGACGACGCAACCAACCCCGCCCCCACGTCCACCGGCCGCCTCCGCGGCTTCCCGCTGCTGCGGATGCGCGGCCCGGCCGACATGGCCGCCATGCTCCCGTACCTGCTGGGCTTCTACCCCGACGACAGCATCGTCGTCGTGCCCCTGCACGGCCCCGCGCTCCAGCAGGTCGGCGCAATCCGCCTCGACATCCCCGAGGACCCGGGGGACTGGGCGCCGCTGGCCACCGAGGTGGCCCGCACCCTGGTCGAGCTGTCCGCCGAGCGCGCCAAGCCGGCCGAGGCGGTGCTGATCTACCTCTGTCGTGATCCCGAGCCGGAGGGGCCGTCGGCCCTCTCCGCGCTGCGCCCGCTGGCCGACCAGTTGCTGCGGGCCTTCCGCGAGCTGGACTTGGCGGTCAAGGAGTCGTTGTGCGTCTCCGCCGGGCGCTGGTGGTCCTTCCTCTGCGCCGATCCGGACTGCTGCCCGCCCGACGGCGTCCCGGTCGACTCGGCCAGGGACCCGCGCGCGGTGGTCGCCGCCGCCACCGTGGCCGGGCTCGCGCCGCGGGGCAGCCGCAAGGCGATCGCGGCGGCCTTCGCCCCGATCGGTCCGCCGCACAGCGAGCGGCTGCGCCGGGCCCTGGAGCTGCAGATGGCCCGGGTGGTCCGCGACCTGGCCAAGCCCAACGGGCCCGCCCGGGTCCTGCAGGCCAACGTCGAGCTGATCGCCGAGGCGATGGCCGAGTCCAGCCTCGGCCCGCCCCTGCTCGACGACGAGCGGGCTGCCCGGCTGATCGTCGCGCTCCAGCACCGGGTCACCCGCGACCGCGGCGCCGAGTACGCCGAGCCGCGTGAACTGGCGGCGGCGCAGCGGCTGTGGCGGTTCCTGACCCGCCGTTGCGTGGCGCCCTACGAGGAGTACGCCAAGGCCCCGCTCACCCTGCTGGCCTGGACGTCCTGGCTGGCCGGCGACACCGCGACCAGTCGGGTGGCGCTGGGCAGGGCCCTGGAGCTCGACCCGGACTACACGCTCGCCGAGCTGCTCTACCTCTCGCTCAACGGCGGCCTCCCGCCGGACGGCCTGCGCGAGATCATCCGCACCGAGCGGGCGCGCCGAGCCGCCGACGAGGCCGCCCCGGCCGGGGAGGGGGCCGCCGGGGAGCAGGTGGCCGGGCCCGAGGACAGCCCTGACCGTGCGGAGCCGGGCGCCGCCGCGCCGCAGGCCCGGGCCGTCGAAGGGGCGGACGCCTCGCCGGACGTCCAGCCGCCGCGGGAGTCCGAGCCGGGTAGGCCACTCCCCGGCCGGGTCGGTGCCCGGCAACTGCCCGCCGGGGCAGCGGACGGTCGGTCGGACCCCGCGGGCCAGGCCGCGCCGTCGGCCGAGGCCCCCGAAGCTGACCTGATCCCGCGTCAGCGGGGCAAGGCTGGCCCGCCGCCCGGCCCGCTCGCGTCCGGTGCCACCGAACCGGAACCGAGCCGGCCGCCGGAGCGCGGGGCGCCGCGGCTGCCGGCCCGTGGCCGGTTCGGCCGGCTGGCCAGGCGGGGGCGGCACCGCCGGAGCAGCAGCAGCGACCGCACGATCGGAGCCTGACATGAAGCTGCCCACGCCCCGTCACCGCACCTCACCTGCGCGGGCTTCAGAATCCGGGGTCTCCGGATCCCAGGGCCGCGGCGCACCCGGGGCCGCGAGCGGCGGCCGACTGGCTGCGGGCGACGGCGGCCCGGGCGGTCGACCGCAGCCCCGGCTTCGGGTCAGCCCGCGTCGATCGCCGGTGCCCGCGCACACTGGAGCCGGGGCAGGCCGGCTCAGCCTCGGCGGGGCCCTGCCCCGCTCCGGGCAGGCCATCGAACACCCGCCCGGGCCGGGCCGCCCCCGCGTCCGGGGCCGCCGCCAGCCGCGGGTCCGGCGCCGCGCGCCCGGCGGCCGCCGGTTGGGCGCCGGCCGAGAGCGGCTGACGCGCTGTCGGCTGACGCGTTGTCGGGCCCGATGGCGGGCGGTGACCGCCCTAGTACTACAGGGCTAGATCTGCATCATCTGGCGGCGCATGCGCCTGCGGAAGTGGTGCCTTCTGGCCTCAACTTGGTGACGGCGGCGGAATGTCGACCAGCGCAAGGCGTTCTGGATCTCGCGGATGGGGCGGCCGATGAGGTTGAACAGGCGGCGGGCCTCCGCGAGGGAGACCCGTATGCCCGGGCGGAGTCGGGGCTGTCCGGGCGGGGCCGGCTCAGGCCGGTTCCGAGGGTCCGTCCGTGCGGTTCCGGGAAGTTGTCCACAGGCCGCGGTACCCCTTTTGACGCGCTTGGC
>NZ_PYBW01000077.1 GCF_003205575.1 Streptomyces tateyamensis | reverse complement strand
GGTGGTCGGTGACACCGGCTACGACATGCTGACCGGCACCCGGGCCGGCGCCTCGGTGGTGGCCGGCGTGCTCACCGGCGCGCACGACGCCGAGCGCCTGCGCGCGGACGGCGCCACCCACGTGCTGGGCTCGGTGGCGGAGCTGCCGGGCGTGCTGCTGTAGGTCCTGGCAGAAGCTGCGGGCCGGGACGGTGTGCCTGCCGCTCCCGGTCACCGGGTAGTGGCAGGCACACCGTCCCGGCCCGGCGCTAGCGAGCGTGGATCAGGGCGCGCTGGGCAGCGGTGATCTGTCGGATCATCGGGATCACCAGGGCCGCGGCGGCGGTGTCGGCCAGGGCGAGCCAGGGGGTGGCGGAGCCGCGGTAGCCGGCGAGGCCGAAGGCAAAGGTGAGGGCGGGGCGGCCCAGCAGCTGGGTCAGCCAGGCCGCCCACCAGGCGTTGACCAGGCGGGTGCTGACACCGCCGGTCGCGCGGGCGAGGTCCATGATCGCCTGGCGGGGCTGCCACAGGCAGACGATCGGGACGAACCAGACCACGACCGCCGTGCCCGGGGAGAACGTGAGCCGCTCCGGAGCGAGGGCCCGGATGTTGGTGTGGCAGCGCCAGAACCAGATCAGGAAGACGACGCCGGCCGTGAGGAGGCCGGGCAGCTGCAGTCGGGCGAGCGGGACGAGCAGCGGGCCGCCGGTGCCGGTGGTGACGGCGTAGGCGAGGTCGAGCAGGGTGTCGACGACGACCAGGATCTGGGCCGCGGCGGCCAGGCTCTGGGGATCGGTCAGCTGTCCCCGGTGGCGGGCCAGGCGCAGGCGCTGTTCGGTGATCGTGGCGTTGTCCGTCAACGTGCTGGTCCCCCGTGCCGCTTCAGTCGGTCGATGTGTTGCCCTGCGTGCCCGGCCAGTCCAGGGCCAGTTGCCGGCGGCGCGGGAGTTTGGCCACGATCAGGTCGTAGGAGTCCTCGATCATCTCGTGGACCAGGTGGTCCGGCACGCTGCCGTCGAGCAGCACAGTGTTCCAGTGCCGCTTGTTGAGGTGCCAGCCGGGGGTGATCCCCGGGTAGTCGGTGCGCAGGCGCACCGCGAGGTCGGGGTCGCACTTGAGCGAGACCTTGAGCGGCTCGCCGTCCAGTGCGCTGATCGCGAAGACCTTGCCGCCGACCTTGAAGACCGAGGTCTCCGGGTTGAACGGGAAGGTCTCCTCGGCCCCGTTGAGGTCGAGGCAACGGGCCCTGAGCTGATCCGCAGTCATCGTCATGGCGCCAGTGTGCCGTCAACCCCCGTCAGGCGCCGCCGCCGACTGAGCCCGGACCGGGTGCTCCCGCGCTACACGTGCGGGAGCACCCGGTCCAGCCAGCGCGGCAGCCACCAGTTGACGCTGCCCAGCAGCTCCATGATGGCCGGGACCAGGACCATCCGGACCAGGGTGGCGTCCAGGAACACCGCCACCGCCAGGCCCAGTCCGAACTCCTTGACCGCGATGTCCGGGGTGGCCAGCACGGAGAGGAAGACCGTGACCATGATGGCGGCCGCGGCCGTGATCACCCGGGCGGTGCGGCCCAGCCCGCGGGCCACCGCCTCCCGGGTCGGGTGCCCCGTGTCGTACTCCTCGCGGATCCGGGAGACCAGGAAGACCTCGTAGTCGGTGGAGAGCCCGAACAGGATCGGGAAGATGAACAGCGGCACCCAGGCGGTGATCGGCGCCGTGGTCGGGAACCCCAGCAGCTCGTTGCCCCAGCCCCACTGAACGATCATCACCAGCACGCCGAACGAGGCGCCGACCGAGAGCAGCGTCATCACCGCGGCCTTGAGCGCGATCGCCACCGAGCGGACCAGCGCCAGGAGCAGGACCAGCGCCAGCCCGATGACGGCCGCGATCAGGTAGGGGAGCCGGTCCGCCACCTGGGCCGCGAAGTCGGCGTCGCCCGCCGTCGGCCCGCCGATGTGGACGGTGACTCCGGTGTCGGCGGTGAAGGGCGGCACCACCTGCGAGCGCAGGGTGTGCAGCAGCCGCGGCGTGGCCGCGTCCTGGTGCGCCGTGGTCGGGTACGCCACGAACAGCGCCGCCCGCCCGTCCGCGCTGGTCTGGGCCGGCGTCACCGCGGCCACCCCGGGTGTCGACCCCACCGCGCTGGTCAACGGCGCCAGCACCGCCCCCGCCTGACCGGCCGGCAACTGGGCGACGACGACGAACGGCGCGTCGAACCCCGCCCCGAACCCGGTGCTCAGGATCCGGTGCGAGGCGTAGCCGCTGGTGTCGTGCGGCTCGGTCGAGTTGTCCTCGAAGCTGAGCCGCATCGAGAAGGCGGGCAGCGTCAGCAGCACCATCACCGAGGCGCCCACCACCAGCCCCGTCACCGGCCGGTGCTGGATCACCCGGGCCCACCGCTCGGCCAGCGGCGAGCGCGAGCCGGTCCGCCCCAGGAACGGCAGCTTGAACCGGTCGATCCCGCGCCCGGCGAAGCCGAGCAGCGCGGGCAGCAGGGTGACCGCCGCGACCATCGTCATCAGCACCGTCACCGAGGCGGCGACCGCGGTGGCGTTCAGCAGCCGCTGCTGCACCACGAACAGTCCGAGCATGGCGATCACCACGGTGGCCCCGGCGAACAGCACCGAGCGCCCGGCCCGGGAGATCGCCACCACCACGGCCTGCTCGGGGTCGTTCCCCGCCGCCAGCGCCTCGCGGTACCGGGTGACGATGAAGAGCGCGTAGTCGATGCCGACGCCCAGCCCCAGCAGGGTGGCCACGATCGGGCTGAACGAGGGGGCCGGGAAGACGTACCCGAGCAGGAAGGTCAGCGCCAGCCCGCTGAGGATGCCGAACAGCGCGGCGACCATGGTGAGCCCCATCGCCAGCAGCGAGCCGAAGGCGATCAGGATCACCAGCATCGCGGCCAGCGCGCCGATCGCGTCCGAGGCGCCCCCGTACGGGGTCTCGGCGCCGACCACGTCCGCGCCGCCGAGCGCGAACTCCACCCCGCCGCCCCCGGCCGCCCGGGTCTCGTCGATCAGCTGCTTGACCTCGGAGCTGGGCAGCGGGTTGGTGTCCGACTGCAGGGTGGCGAAGGCGATGGTGCCGTCCCGGGAGATCTGCCCGGGCGTGCTGTAGGGGGAGTGCACGGAGGTGATGTGCGGGGCCCGGGCCAGCTGCGCGGTCAGCGCCTCCTCCCGGGACTGCACACCGGGTGCGGTCACCCCGGCGGCCGCCTGGACCGCCAGGGTGAGCGAGCTGCCCCGGCGCTCCGGGAAGTGCTGCTTGACCAGCTCCTGCGCCTTCGCCGACTCGGAGCTGCCGCCGGTGAAGTCGTTGTCGGCGGGCGCGGCGAAGCCGAACCCGACCGCCATCACGAGCGCCAGGCCGACCGCCCAGAGCAGCAGCACCAGGCGCCGACTCCGGTAGCAGAAGCGGGCGAGCCGGGCGAGCGTGCCTGGGGCGGCGTCAGCTGAGGTCACCTCAGCCAGGCTAGGCCGCCGAGGGAGGCGGGCCGGTGACTACACGTCGGGGACCACCCGAACGGCCGTCAGTGCGAGGCCCGCAGGTTCAGCAGCACCACGCCCACGATGATCAGCCCGATGCCGAGCAGCTGGGGCTTGCCCAGCTGCTCGCCGAAGGCCACCATCCCGATCGCCGCCACCGCCGCCGTCCCCGCCCCGGACCAGACCGCGTAGGCGACCGAGACGGGTATGTGCTTGAGCGCCTGCCCCAGCAGCGCGAAGGAGAGCACGTACCCGATGCCGACCCCCACGCTGGGCCACAGCCGGCTGAAGCCCTCGGTCAGTTTCAGGCAGCTGGTGGCGCAGACCTCGCTCAGGATGGCGAGGCACAGGAGCAGGTAGGGCATCGGACTATTCTGCGGGCCCGGCGGTGAGGCCGGCCAGCAGGGGTAGGTCGGCCATGGTCAGGCTGGACAGCAGGGTGATCCGCGGGCCGGCCGGGATCGCGGCGTCCGAGGAGGGCACCGCGAGCACCGCGCAGCCGGCCGCGGCGGCCGAGGCCACGCCGGTGGGGGTGTCCTCCACCGCCACGCAGCGCGCCGGGTCCAGGCCGAGCCGGGCGGCGGCGGCCAGGTAGGGGGCCGGGTCCGGCTTGGTGCGCTCGGTGTCCTCGGCGGCCAGCGTGATGGTGAACCAGTCCCGGCCCAGGTGGGTCAGGACCAGGTCGACCACCTGGCGGGGCGAGGCGGAGACCAGCGCGGTGGGCACGGCGGCGTCGCGCAGCGAGGCCAGCAGGGCCAGGGCGCCGGGCCGGGGCACCACCTGGGCGGCCACCCTGGCCGTGAAGGAGCTGTTCAGCCGGGCGGCCAGCTCGGCCGCGCCGGGCGAGTCGGGCGCCGCCCGGTCCAGGTGGGCGGCGGTGTGCTCGACGGCGTGCCCCAGCACCTCGGGCAGGTCCACCGGGCCGAGGCGGTAGCCGATCCGGGCCGCCACCTCCTCGGTGGCGTCCCACCACAGGTGCTCGGTGTCGACCAGCGTGCCGTCCATGTCGAAGAGGACTGCGGAAGGAAGCACGGTCACTTCCCCGTGGCGACGTCGACCAGCACCGGGCGGTCCGGCAGCGACACGGTGGCCCCGCCGCCGACCGGCAGCAGTGCGGCCTGCTCGGTGGGCAGGTCCGACTTGACCTCGGTGCCGTCGGCCAGGCGCACGGTGAGGCGGGTGACCGCGCCCAGGAAGCTGGCGCCGGTGACCACGGCGTCGCCGCCGGGGGTCAGGCCGACGTTCTCCGGGCGGACCAGCACCTGCAGGGCGCGGGCGGCCGGCAGCACGCCGTCCACCTCGTGCCGGCGGCCGAGCACCTCGACGCCGTCGCCGGAGCGCACCGCCGGGATCCGGCTCATGGTGCCGACGAACTCCGCGACGAACGCGGTGGCCGGGCGGGCGTACAGCTCGCTCGGGGTGGCGCACTGCTCCAGCCGGCCGGCCTTCAGCACCGCGACCCGGTCGGCCATCGACAGCGCCTCCTCCTGGTCGTGGGTGACGAACAGGGTGGTGATGCCCAGCTCCTGCTGCAGGCGGCGGATCTCCTCGCGCAGGTTGAGCCGGACCTTGGCGTCCAGCGCGGAGAGCGGCTCGTCGAGCAGCAGCACCCGCGGCTGCAGGGCCAGGGCGCGGGCCAGCGCGATCCGCTGCTGCTGGCCACCGGACATCTGGTGCGGGTAGTGCGCGGCGCGCTGCGGCAGGCCGACCAGCTCCAGCAGTTCCTGGGCCTTGGCCCGGCGCTCGGACTTGCCGACGCCGCGCATCTTCAGCCCGAAGGAGACGTTGTCCAGCGCGCTCAGGTGCGGGAAGAGGCTGTACGACTGGAAGACCATGCCCGCGTCACGCTTGTGCGCGGGGGTCCGGGTCACGTCCTTGCCGTCGACCAGCACCTCGCCCGAGTCGTGGGTCTCGAAGCCGGCCAGGATCCGCAGCGCGGTGGTCTTGCCGCAGCCCGAGGGGCCGAGCAGGGCCAGCAACTCGCCGGGGTGGACGGTCAGGTCGAGGCCGTCCAGCGCGACCGTGGAGCCGAACGCCCTCCGCAGCGCTCGGAACTCGACGGTGGCGCTGCCCGGGTGCAGCGGCGCGCCGTAGGGCGGCTTGAGGGTGGTCGTGGTCATGGCGGTGAGCTCCTGGAGAGGTGGTACGGGGTGGGGGATCAGGCCTTGGCCCGGCGCTGGCGGCCGAGCGCGTTCATCAGCAGCAGCAGGAGCCAGACGATCGCCAGGCTCAGGATCGAGACCGCGACCGACATCTGGCCGTCACTCTTGCCGTTGGAGTTGATCCACACCGAGAACGGCGCGAAGCCGAGGATGGCAGCGGTGGTGAACTCGCCGAGGACCATCGCCACGGTGATGACCGAGGCGTTGAGCAGCGCGCTGCGCAGGTTGGGCAGCACCACCGAGACGACCGCGCGCGGCACGCTCGCGCCGCAGCTGCGGGCCGCCTCGACCAGGGTCCTGACGTCCACGCCGCGCAGGCCGCCGTCGAGCGCCCGGTAGGCGAACGGCAGTGCCATCGGCACGTAGGCGAGCACCAGCACGAACGGGAAGTTCTGGTCCTGGATCGCCATCAGGGTCTGGTAGAACGGCGTGGCGCGCAGCTGGGGGGCCCAGCCGAGCACGTTGCTGATCCCGGTGGTGAGCGCCACCACGGGCACCACCAGCGGCAGCGAGCACAGGAACTCCAGCACCGGGCGCAGTCTGGGCGCGCCGAGCCGGACCGCGATCATCGCCGGGACCAGCACCAGCAGCAGCAGCACCACGCTGGTGACGGCCAGTTCCAGGCTCAGCTGCAGGGCCGTCAGGAAGCCCGGGGCCTGCAGCAGCTGGGTGTAGGCGTGGAAGTCGATGCCCTTGCGGCTGTCCACGCTGAAGTAGGCCGAGGCGGCCAGCGGGACCAGGAAGTAGAGCGCGCCGACCAGCAGGACCGCACCGCGGCCCCACCGCACCTTCGCCAGGCGGCGGTCGGCGCGGGCGTTGACGGGGGTGTTCAGCTGAGCCACTTGGCACTCCGGCGCTGGAGGGGCAGGTACACCGCCATGACCAGGCAGGCGACCACGATCATGTCGAGGCCCAGGGCCATCGCCACGTTGCCCTGGCCGACCAGCACGTTGCCCGAGAGGGCGTCCGCGATCTGCAGGCTGACCAGCGGGATCGAGGAGCCGACCATGGCGTCGGCGGTGGCGTAGGCCGCGAAGGCCGAGCCGAAGAGCAGCACGAAGCCGCCCAGCAGCGAGGGCAGCAGGATCGGCAGCGCCACGTACCGCCAGTACTGCAGGGTGGTGGCCCCGTTGTTGGCCGCCGCCTCGCGCCACTGCACCCGCAGGCCCTCCAGGGCCGGGGTGATGGTGAGGATCATCAGCGGGATCAGGAAGTACAGGTAGACCACCGAGAGCCCGGTGAAGGTGTAGAGGCTCCAGCCGTGCTTGGTCAGCGCGAACTGCTTGGTGAGCTCTCCGGAGTTGCCCAGGGTGGCGACGAACATGAAGGCCAGCGGGACGCCGCCGAAGTTCGCCAGCACGCCGGAGCCGGCCAGCACGGACTCGCGCAGCATCCGGAACCGGGAGGTGACCACGGCCTGGGCGAGCGGCAGGCCCAGGGCGGTGCCGAGCAGCGCGGTGAGCGCGGAGAGCTTGACGCTGCCCCACAGCGAGGTCGCGTAGGCGCCCTGCAGCGAGTGGGTCAGGTTGGCGGTGGTGAAGCTTCCGCCGCCGTCCGGGGCGTCGGAGGAGGTGGTGAAGGCGCCGATCACGATCGCCGTCGCCGGCAGGCCGAAGCCGACCAGGAAGAAGGCGATCAGCGGCAGGGTGGCCAGCCAGGCGCCGCCGAAGCGGCGGGAGCGGCCCGCGGTGGGGGTGGGGGTCTTGCCGGTAACGGCCCCGGGGCCGCCGCTGAACTGGTCAGCGGCGGCCGGGGACGGCACCTGGGTGGGAGCCGTGTCAGTCATGATGGGTCGTCAGCCGCCGATCGCCTTGGCCCAGTTCTCGGTCACGACCTTCTTGGCCGTGTCGGTCTGCGCCTGGGTCGGGAAGGTGGTGAACGGCTTGTCGATCACCGGGAGCTTCGCGACCAGGGCGGAGTCCAGGGTGCCCGCGGTCTTCATCGAGTCGAACAGCGCCGGGGTGGCGTAGCCCTTGAGGAAGCCGTTCTGGCCGGCGGCGGAGTACAGGTACTCCTCCCACAGGCGGGCGGCGGCCGGGTGCGGCGCGTCCTTGTTGATGGCCTGGTTGTAGTACTGGGCGTAGGAGCCGTCAGCGGGGATCGACACCTGCCACTGGATGCCCTTGTCCTTCAGCTTGTCGGCGTAGCCCGAGGAGAGGTAGGACCAGTCGACGGTGATCGGGGTCTCGCCCTTCTCGATCGTCGCCGGGGTCGCCTCGACCGGGTTGAAGTTGCCGTTCGCCTTCAGCTTGCCGAAGAAGTCGATGCCCGGCTGGATGTTGTCCAGCGAGCCGCCGTTGGCCAGCGCGGCCGCGTAGACGGCGCCGAAGGCGGCACCGGCCTTGGTCGGGTTGCCGTTCAGCGCGACCATGCCCTTGTAGTCGGGCTTCAGCAGGTCGGCGAAGGTCTTCGGGCAGGCCGCGACCTTCTTGGCGTCGCAGCCGATCGCCATGTAGCCGCCGTAGTCGTTGTAGCGGGCGCCGTTCGCGTCCTTCTGGGAGGCCGGGATCTTGTCGAAGTCGGCGACCTTGTAGGGGGCGAGGATGCCGTCGGCGGTGGCGCTGAGCGCGAAGGCGCTGCCCAGGTCGACCACGTCCGGGGCGCGGTCCTGGCCCTTGCGGGACTTGATCGCGTTGATCTCGTCCTGGCTGGAGCCGTCCGGGTTCTCGTCCTCGATCTTGATGCCGTACTTCGCGGTGAAGCCGTCCATCAGCTCGCCGTAGTTGGCCCAGTCCCGGGGCAGGGTGATGACGTGGAGGTTGCCCTCCTTCTTCGCGGCCGCGACCAGCGCGTCCATGCCGCCGAAGTCGGCGGCGGAGGTGGCGGTCTTGGCGTCCTTGCCGCCGGCAGCCTTGGTGTCGGCGGAGGTCGAGCCGGCGGAGCCGCAGGCGGTGAGGGAAAGCGCGGCGGCGGTCAGCACAGCCGCGATGGCGGCGGCACGGGCGCGGTGCACGGTCACGGGAGGATCTCCTGGATCGAGGTGCGGCAGGGTCGCACTCACACGGTGCGTGGCTGCGTAGGTTGGGGTGGGCCGGGTGCAGGCTGTCCATCAAGTTGGTCAGCCAACTTTGCCCCGACGCCGGTAAGTACGCCGGATCGCGGTGACCAGAAGGTGAACAAGCGGCCTGGAACAGGGGTCGGCTGCGGGAACGGTGACATCCGGTCGGTGGATAACCGCCCATGTGGTGCGCGAACGGCTCACCGGGAGCGGCTATCGTCGGACCAGTCCTCGCGGCAGCGCGGCAGCGAGTGACACAGATCTGGGAGGGGGAACCGGTGGGAGAGACCTTGACGGAGCACGAGAACCAGCTGGACGGCCAGGACCAGAAGCAGGGTCCGGACGCCGGCGGTGCCCTCTACCGCCGGGTCGCGGCCGATCTGCGCGAGGCGATCACCACGGGGGCCTACGGCGAGGCCGGCCGGCTGCCGGCCGAGGGGGCGCTTGCCGAGCGGTACGGGGTCTCCCGCGGCACCGTGCGGCAGGCGCTGGCGGTGCTGCGGGCCGACGGCCTGGTCACCTCGCGCCGCGGCACCCGCCGGGTGGTGCTGGGCAACGCCCGGGTGCAGAGCTTCTCCGAACTGCTCAGCTTCACCCACTGGGCGCGCTCGATGGGCGAGGAGCCGGGCGGCCAGCTGGAGTCGCTGATCCGCCGCCCGGCGGACGCGGCCGAGCGCGAGCAACTGCGGCTGGACCCGGGCGCCGAGGTGTACGTGACCCTGCGTCTGCGCACCCTGTCCGGCACCCCGGTGATGGTCGAGCGGACCATCTACCCGCCGCACGTGGGCGTGTTGGTGGCCAAGCTGCCGCCGGACGTGGTCTCGCACACCGAGCACCTGCGCGAGCACGGGATCCTGTTCACCGACGCGGACCACACCATCGACGTGGTGGCGGCCAACGGCGAGGACGCCAAGCTGCTCGGCTGCCGGCGCGGCGCGCCGCTGCTGCGCGAGCGGCGGCGCACCACGGACCCGACCGGACGACCGGTGGAGTGGTCCCAGGACCGCTACCTGCCGGGGATGGTGGCCTTCAGCGTGCACAACTCGCTGGCCACCTCGGCCCTCTCCCGGCACGCCCGGGAGAGCGACTGAGGTCCGCCCGTCACCGCGGGTCGCTCAACAGGGCGGCCAGCAGCGGGCGGTAGTGCGCGAAGCCGGGGACTTCGCGGTCGGCCTCCTTGGCCGCGTCGTCCCAGCGGCGCACCGCGACCGCGTCGGCGGCGCCGGGCTGCGCGGCGAAGGCGGCCGCCCGCTCGGGTGGGAACGGGCCGCCCTGGACCTGCAGCGTGTACTCGGAGGCCGGCGAGAGCGCGGCCCGGTAGTCCTGCTCCACCGCGCACAGGTAGCGCTTGGCGGCCACGTGCAGCCGGACCGGCTCGGTGACCGCCGGGCCGAACCAGCGGGCCAGCCAGTCGGCCCCGCTGTCGCTGTGCCGGTTGTCCTGACCCTGCATCAACTCACGCCCCGTGACGGCTCCGTGGCCCTCGGAGTCGAAGAAGTGGCCGACGTCGTGGAGCAGCGCGGCGGCGACCAGGTGTCCGGGGGCGCCGGCCTGCTCGGCCAGCGCTGCGGCCTGCAGCATGTGCGCGGCCTGGGTCACCGCCTCGCCCAGGTACCCGGCCTCGCCCGCCTGCTCGAACAGCTCCTCGAGTTCGTCGAGCGCGGCCGCCCGCCGGTCCAGCACCGCCAGGGCGGAGCTGAGCGAGTCCAGGTCGGCGTAGCAGCCCTGCAGGTGGCGCCGGCCTCCCCCGGTCCCCGCGGCGGCCCGGGAGGCGCCACCGTCCTCGAAGGCGGTGCGCGCGTGCAGCAGCCGGGTGTTGTCGAAGACCAGGCAGTCGCCCGCGTCCAGCCGGAACTCCAGCCGCAGCTCGGGGCGCAGGGTGATGGCGGCGAACCGGCGGTAGGCGGCGTAGAAGGCCTCGGCGCGCTCGGCCGGCAGCTCCAGCCGGCCGATCGAGCGGTTGTTCATCCGCACCTCGCGGATCCGGCCCCGCCCGTCCACGCTGATCAGCGGGCGGTCGGCGCGCAGTTCGGCGTCCCGGTCGCGGAAGACGAACGGCACCGGGGTGCGGACCAGCAGCTCGAAGTCGGCCGGCGACTCGGCGCGCAGCAGCGCGGCCGCCTTGAAGCCGTCCACCAGGCCGGAGTCGCCGCCCTGCGCCGCGTTCTCCAGGCAGTGCAGCAACTGCACGGTGGGGACCGGGTCGCGGTACGGGTTGTCGGTGTGCGGGGCGATGGCGGAGCTGGTGAAGGCGAGGTTGTTGGGGTCCGGCTCGACCCGGACGTCGAACAGCTCGCCGTAGTTGGTCTCGCGCACGTAGCCGAAGCTGCGGGCCACTTCGAGCACCTGGCCCGGCTCGGTGGGCACCTGGCGCAGCAGCGCGAAGCCGTGGCGGCGCACGGCCCGCAGCACCGCGGCCCGCTCGGCCTCGTCCGCCAGGTACTGGGCCCAGCGCGCCTCGGGCAGCCCGGCGGCGAAGTCGGCGGCCTGCCAGAGCTGCTTGGCGCGCTCGGTGCGGCCGTCCTCCTGCGGCTCGGCGGCCGGCCACGGCAGCGGGTAGCGCGAGCGGTGCCCGTCCGACCAGAGCACCTCCAGGAAGCCGTTCAGCTCGGTGGCGGCGGCCACCGCGAGGTCGGTGGGCAGCTCGGTGATCTGGAAGAGCTTCTGGCCGGAGCGCGGGTCGCGGCAGTCGGCGCACGGGCAGTTGTCCCGCAGCCAGTAGGGCGCGCGCAGGGCGTCAGCAGCGTCAGGCATGGCAGTCCCCAGAGTTGTATAGCCAACTTTTCGGACGACCCTGCCGGGGACGGGTGAGGGCAGTGCGTCCGCAGGATGTCCGGGAACCGAATGCTGGATGGCGCCCGGGCTCGACGGGACCGGGGGGATGGTCCGGTCGAGCCCGGGCGCGGGCTCGCGGCGCGGCGCCGGCGGTCAGGCGGCGGCGGGCAGAGCGAGCCGGAGGAGTCGCCGGGTCGGCGGGCGGACGCGACCTCGGCGGTTGGCCTGCGGAGAGTCAATCATCTCTGTCATGGCCAGTCAATAACCTTGTAAAAGTAGGGGTGTTGTCCGGGCGCAATAGAGTGCGGGCATGACGGATGGCGTGGTGCTGCACATCAAGGGCCGGGTGCTGGTCGGGCCGCAGGAGGCCCGCGACGACCTGTGGGTGCTGGGCGGCCGGGTGAGCTTCGAGCGGCCGGCCGGTGCGCGCGACGTGCGCACGATCACCGGCTGGGTGCTGCCCGGCCTGGTGGACGCCCACTGCCACGTCGGGCTGGACGCGCACGGCGCGGTGGACGAGGCGACCAGCGAGAAGCAGGCCGTCACCGACCGGGACGCCGGCACCCTGCTGATCCGCGACGCCGGCTCGGCTGCCGACACCCGCTGGGTGGACGGGCGCGAGGACCTGCCGAAGATCATCCGGGCCGGGCGGCACATCGCCCGCACCAGGCGCTACATCCGCAACTACGCGCACGAGATCGAGCCGGGCGACCTGACCGCCTACGTGGTGCAGGAGGCCCGGCGCGGGGACGGCTGGGTCAAGCTGGTCGGCGACTGGATCGACCGCGACCGCGGCGACCTGGCCGCCTGCTGGCCGAGTGACGCACTGGCCGAGGCGATCGCGGCGGCGCACGCCGAGGGCGCCCGGGTGACCGCGCACTGCTTCGCCACCGAGTCGCTGCCCGACCTGCTGGCGGCCGGCATCGACTGCGTCGAGCACGCCACCGGGCTGACCGAGGAGCTGATCGGGCAGTTCGCCGAGCGGCGGGTGGCGATCGTGCCGACCCTGGTCAACATCGCCACCTTCCCCGACCTGGCGGCCGGCGGCGAGCAGAAGTTCCCGGCCTGGTCGGCCCACATGCGCCGGCTGCACGAGCGCCGCTACGCCACCGTGGGCGCGGCGCACGAGGCCGGGATCCCGATCTACGTGGGCACCGACGCGGGCGGCTCGCTGCCGCACGGTCTGGTCGCCGCCGAGGTGGCCGAGCTGGTCAAGGCCGGCCTGACCCCCGTCGAGGCGCTCTCGGCCGCCACCTGGGCCGCCCGCGAGTGGCTCGGCCGCCCCGCCCTGACCGAGGGCGCGCCGGCCGACCTGGTGGTCTACGCCGCGGACCCGCGCGCCGACGTCCGGGTGCTGGCGGACCCGCAGTTGGTGGTGCTCAGGGGGCGTCCGGTCGGCTAGGGGTGGGCCGATAGGGTGAGCGCATGGCACCGCGTCCGCTGCACGAGATCGTCGAACCCGGCTGGGCCCAGGCCCTGGAGCCGGTGGCCGGGCGGGTTGCCGCCATGGGGGACTTCCTGCGCGGCGAGCTGGCCGCCGGGCGGACCTACCTGCCCTCCGGCCCGAACGTGCTGCGCGCCTTCCAGCAGCCATTCGCCGAGGTGCGGGTGCTGATCGTCGGTCAGGACCCGTACCCCACCCCGGGTCACGCGGTCGGCCTGAGCTTCTCGGTGGCCCCCGAGGTGCGCCCGATCCCGGCCAGCCTGGTCAACATCTTCCGCGAGTACGGGCAGGACCTGGGCTACCCGCCGCCCGGCAACGGGGACCTGACGCCGTGGACGGAGCAGGGCGTGCTGCTACTCAACCGGGCACTGACCACCGCGCCCGGCAAGCCCGCCGCGCACCGCGGCAAAGGCTGGGAGGAGGTCACCGAGCAGGCGATCCGCGCGCTGGTGGCGCGCGGTACCCCGCTGGTGGCCATCCTGTGGGGCCGGGACGCCCGCAACCTGCGCCCGCTGCTCGGCCGGGTCCCGGCCATCGAGTCCGCGCACCCGAGCCCGATGTCGGCGAGTTACGGCTTCTTCGGCTCGCGCCCGTTCAGCCGGGCCAACGAGGCGCTGGCGGCCCAGGGTGGCGCCCCGGTGGAGTGGCGGCTGCCATGACCGACGCACTTCACCCCAACGAGTGAAGCAAGAGCGGCAGTTGCCGCTCGGTCCGGAACGGCTGGCAGAGGATGACACTTCCATCGCACTAGTGGGAGTGTCATCTTGTCGTCTCGTGCCACCGTCGCCACCGCCGTACTCGCCGCCGCCTCGCTGGTGGTGCTGCCCGTGCTGCCGGCTGCCGCCGACAGCCCGGGCGGTGGCGGCAGTGCCGGCAGCGCCCGTGCCGTCACCGCCGAACTCGACCTGCACGTCAGCCTGTTGAACAACGCGGTGGACGTGCCGGTGAACGTCGCGCTGAACAAGGCCGGCTCGCCCGCCGAGCTGCACGGCTCGATACTCACCGCCACGGTGGCCGGTGTCGCGCAGCCCGGACCGGTCACCCTGGTCGACGCGGACCTGGGGCGCTCCGACACGCACGTCGGCACGGACGGCGCGAAGGCCTCGGTCACCCTCGCCAACGCCGACGTGCACGCCCCCGGTCTGCCCTTGACCGCCCTGCTCGGCCTGCAGGCGCTCAGCGCCGAGGCCGACTGCCCGGTGGACGGGCCGCCCACGGCGAAGGTCACCGCGCCCGCCAGTGTCACCGTGCTCGGCCGGTCGGTCGGCGTCGGCCTGTACGGCCCCACCCACCTCGCGGTGCCCGGGATCGGCACGGTGGACCTGGAGTTCTCCCAGCGCACCACCACCTCGACCACCGCGGCCGCCTCCGCCCTGGTGGTCAAGGTGGCGCTCAACCCGCTCAACCTGAACGTGGCCAAGGTGGACGGCACGGTCACGGTGGCCTCGGTGAGCTGCGTGAAGCCGGCCGCGACCGCGAGTGCCAAGCCCTCCTCGGCCGCCGCGAGCCCGGCGGTGCGGGTGGCCGACGCGTCCGGTGAGGCCGCCGTCACACCGACGAAATCTTCGGCGCCCGGAGCGGAGCTGGCCAGCACCGGGAGTTCAACCACGGTTCCACTGCTGGCCACGGGGGCTGCGCTGCTGGTCGGCGGTGGTGGCGCGGTCGCCCTGGCCCGGCGCCGCCGCACGGCGCACCGGCGGCACTGAGCCACCCTCCCACCAGCACTTTGTCATGTCCGCTGGCACTCGCACCCGGTGAGGGTGCCAGCGCGGACAGTCGGTTCACACGCTGGTTACACAAGAGGAACAACCGGGAAACGGCGGCTTGCAACGCTACGCGGGCACCCACCACTCAAGTTCGCGAGGTATCCCCGTGGCAATCAAGGCCGAGTACATCTGGATCGACGGCACCCAGCCGACCGCCAAGCTCCGCTCCAAGACCCGGGTGCTGGCGAACGCTGACAAGATCCCGACCTGGGGCTTCGACGGTTCCTCGACCAACCAGGCCGAGGGCCACGCCTCGGACCGCGTGCTCGCGCCGGTGCGCACCTACCCGGACCCGATCCGCGGCGGCGACAACATCCTCGTGCTCTGCGAGGTGAACGAGATCGACGGCTCCGCGCACCCGTCCAACACCCGCGCGCTGCTGCGTCCGGTCGCCGAGCAGTTCGCGGCGCAGGAGCCGATCTTCGGCATCGAGCAGGAGTACACCTTCTTCAAGGGCTCGCGCCCGCTCGGCTTCCCGGAGGGCGGCTACCCGGCCCCGCAGGGCGGCTACTACTGCGGCGTCGGCGCCGAGGAGGTCTTCGGCCGCGAGATCGTCGAGCTGCACCTGGACCGCTGCCTCGCGGCCGGGGTGGCCATCTGCGGCATCAACGCCGAGGTCATGCCCGGTCAGTGGGAGTTCCAGATCGGCCCGGTGGACCCGCTGCAGGTCTCCGACGACATGTGGGTCGCCCGCTACCTGCTCTACCGCACCGCCGAGGAGTTCGGCATCGACGCCACCCTGGACGCCAAGCCGGCCCGCGGCGACTGGAACGGCGCGGGTGCGCACACCAACTTCTCCACCAAGGCGATGCGCGAGGGCTACGACGCGATCATCACCGCCTGCGAGTCGCTCGGCGAGTCGCAGGAGAAGGTGCTGGAGCACGTCAACCAGTACGGTGACGACATCCAGTCCCGCCTCACCGGCAAGCACGAGACCGCCCCGTGGAACGTCTACTCCTACGGCGTGTCCGACCGCGGCGCCTCGGTCCGCATCCCGTGGCAGGTCGAGGTGGACCAGAAGGGCTACATCGAGGACCGCCGCCCGAACGCCAACGTCGACCCGTACGTGGTGACCCGCCTGCTGGTCAACACCTGCTGCTCGGCGCTGGAGAAGGCCGGCCAGGTCTGATCCCCGGTCATGACGCTGCCCGCCGCCCCCTCGGGGGTCGGCGGGCAGCGGCGTTCCCGGCGCCGGGATGCTCCTATAGACGTCA
>NZ_PYBW01000076.1 GCF_003205575.1 Streptomyces tateyamensis | reverse complement strand
GGATGCTCCTATAGACGTCAAGCCGCAGGAGCCAGGTCGGTTTGGGTGATTTGTTCGGTTGGTGTGTTGGTGAGCGCGCGGTAGACCTCGCGGACGACGAAGCGCTTGAGGCACCGCGTGATGTCCTTCTTCGAGAGGCCTTCCTTGGTGCGCCGGGCGACGTAGGCGCGGGTGCGCTCGTCGTAGCGCATGCGGACCAGGACGATGGTGTGCAGGGCGTTGTTCGCGGCCCGGTCGCCGCCTCGGTTGAGGCGGTGGCGGTGGGTTCGACCGGAGGACGCGGGGATCGGCGCGACGCCGGCCAGGTGGGCGAACGCGGCCTCGGAGCGCATCCGTTCGGGGTTGTCCCCGGCCGATGCGAGGAGCTGGCCGGCGGTCTCGGGACCGACACCGAACAGCGCGAGGAGTTCCGGTGCGGCCTGGCGGACGAGCGGGCCGATCTCGGTGTCGAGTTCGGTGATCTCCTCCTCCAGCAGTTGGTGGCGGCGGGCCAGGCGTCGCAGGGCGGCCTTGGTCGCGGCCAGTGGCGTCGACAGGTCCGGGCCGGGCCGCAGCCGGGCGAGGGTGCGTATCAGGGCGGTCCGTTCCAGTCCCGCGACCTGCTCACGCAGTGCCGCCGGGGCGGACACGAGCACGCTGCGGATCTGGTTCATCGCCTGGGTACGGGCTTTGACCGCGCTGCGGCGGGTGACTCGCAGCACCCGGACGGACTCGACCAGGCCGTCGCGGCTCTTGGGGATGCCGGTGGCCCGCCCGGAGGCCACCGCCGTCGCGGCGGCATAGGCGTCGATTGGGTCGGACTTGCCCCGCAGCCGCCGGGTCTTGCGGTCCGGTCGGTCGACGTCGACGACCGCGACCCCGGCGGCGGTTAGCACCCGGGCGAGTTCGGCGCCGTAGGCACCGGTGCCCTCCACGCCGACGGCTGTCAGAACGCCGTGCGAGCGCATCCAGTCCAGCAAGTCCCGGTAGCCGCGGACGGTGGCCGGGAACTCCTGGTCGGCGAGGTGCCGGCCGAGTTGGTCGATCACCGCCGCGTGGTGGGTGAGGCCGTGGGTGTCGACTCCGCCGGTGATCTCCGGGCTGCCGTGCGTCATGCTGGTCATGTCCGTCCTTGTCGCTTGTCCGAACCGAGGGCGGCACGCGCCGGTCGGGCGGGTGGACAAGACAGTGACGGGGCCTCTGGCCAGGCTCCTATAAAGTCACAAGCGCCCGTCCGGCCGCGTGCGTGATGACGTCGCCGACGGGCCGACAAATCCCAAACAGGACAGCCGAAGCGTCAGTCAGTCGATGGGTCAGATCCACCGGCAACATCACCACTCACATCATCACTGTCAGTCG
>NZ_PYBW01000075.1 GCF_003205575.1 Streptomyces tateyamensis | reverse complement strand
CAGGAGACGCTGACCGTCGCGCAGTTGGCGGACCTGGCGAACAACGCGTCGAGCCGGGCCGGTGAGCAGGCGGCGGTGGCCAAGGACGCGGCGGCCAAGGCCGTGGACGCGGCCAGGTTGGCGAAGGAGGCAGCGCAGAAGGCGGCCCAGGAGACCCAGGCGGCGCAGGGTTCGGCCTCGAAGGCGGCCAACGCGGCAGGCCGGGCGGCGGACGCGGCTTCGCGTGCGGCGGTGGCGGCCAAGACCGCCTCGTCCGCGGCGGCTGCGGCCAACGCGGCTGCCGAGCAGGCGGCGAATGCGGCCGCTGCGGCGGCCCAGGCCTCCACGCAGGCCGGCGACGCGGCGGCCAAGGCCCGCGACGCGGCTGCGGCTGCGGCGAACGACAAGGCCCAGGCCGACGCCGCCACCCAGGCGGCCGTGCAGGCGCGGCAGGCTGCGGCCGACTCGCGCACCGCGGGTGAGGCGGCAGCCTGGGCGGGCAAGGTTGCCGTGGACGCCGGTCTGGCCGCCAGCTCCGCCGCCCAGGCCGGTGCCGACGCGGCCGCGGCCGCGCAAGCGGCGGCCGATGCGGCCGGCTACTCCGGTGTCGCCGACGCGCAGGCGCAGGCCGCGCGCGACGCGGCTGCGGTGGCCAAGGCCGCCGCGGTCGAGGCCCAGCGCGCTGCCAACGCCACGGTGAAGATCGCGGGCGAGGCGGCGGCTGCGGCCGGGGACGCGCAGCGGGCGGCCAACGATGCCGCCGGCCACGCGGACGCCGCAGCAGCGGCTGCCGATGCGGCGGCGGCGCATGCGGGTGAGGCGGCGACGGCGGCGAACACCGCGCAGGCGGCCGCCACCGAGGCCAAGGCTGCTGCGGACACCGCAGACGCGGCCGGCAAGCAGGCGCACAACGTCGCCAAGGTCGCGGCCGACGCGGACGCCGAGCGGCTGGCGGAGCAGCAGGCGGCCAACATCGCCTCTGCGGACCAGGCCTCGCGCGACGCGGCGACCAAGCAGAAGATCGCTGCCTGGCAGTCGGGCCAGGCGGCTCAGCTGGCCGCCGACACCCAGCAGCTGTTCAAGGACGCCACCGCCTCGGGGGTCGACCCCACGGTTGCGGTGGTGAAGGGCCGTCAGCTGGCGGTGCGTCTGATGACGTCCGGTGGTCCGTGGACCAAGGCCGCAGCCGAGGCGGCTCTGGACGGCACCGACGCCGATGTCCAGGCGTTCTTGGGCGGTGGGCTCTCGCTCGCCCAGGAGCGGGACGACCGGGTCAGTGCGCAGGCGATCGCGAAGCAGTCGACCAACCTGGAGCAGCGGCTGGCTGCCGAGCGGGCGTCGGTGGCTCCGGCCGCGGACCTGCGCCAGTTCCTGGTGACGGGGCAGTACCCGGGCAAGGACGACGACGACCGCGTCGCGCTGTCGCAGATCATGGCGGCGGGCGGCCCGGGTGTGAAGGCGGCCGCGAACGCGGCGCTGAACGGCACCATCGACGACGTACGGGCGTTCCTGACCACCGGTCAGTACAAGGCCCGCAACGACGACAACCGCGTCCTGATCACCCAGGACATCACCAACGGCGGCCCCGAGGTCAAGGCCGCGGCCCAGGCCGCCATGTCCGGCCCGGACTCCGGCCTGGAGACGTTCCTGAACGTGGGCCTGCCCAAGGCCCAGCAGCGCGACATGGACACGGCCGCGCACGTCGCGGTGATCAACTCGTACCTGTCCAAGATCGACGGCTCGGTGGCCACGGCGCGCCAGTACGCGGCGGAGGCGGCTGCCTCCGCAGCCACTGCGCGCGGCGCCGCCAACGAGGCGGCGGCTGCCGCCCAGCAGGCGCAGCAGTCGGCGCAGCAGGCGTCGGACGCGGCGAAGGCGGCGGCCGCTTCGGCGGCGGCGGCCCAGCAGTCGGCCGCACAGGCGGCGGCCTACGCCAAGCAGGCGCTGGCGGCGGCGGCTTCGGCCCAGTCGGCCTCGCAGCGGGCGGACGCCTCGACGATCGCGGCGACCCAGTCCGCTGCCCAGGCCCGCCAGTACGCGGCCGACGCGCAGGCGGCGGCGGACGCGGCGAAGGCCTCGGCGCTGGCGGCGGGCAAGAGCGCCGCCGACGCGCAGGCCGCCTCGACGGCGGCGCAGGGCGAGATCTGGAAGCAGCGCCAGGCGTCGAACGTGGACGGGACGTACCTGCCGGACACGGTGGTGGTCGACGACGACGGCCGGGTGTCCGCGGTGTTCAGCCGCCAGGAGGGCGACGTCTCGCAGGAGGTCATCCACGATGACATCAGCAGCTGCGTCCGGGACGACAACCTCGATGTCTGGCTGTGGCTGTTCGACGGCCACAGCTCCTGGCACAAGGACGCCAACGGGCAGGACGTCTGCGACGTCCCGGTCAAGGTCCAGCTGCACGGCACCATGGACTACGAGCTCAAGACCTGCCCGGTCCCGAACCTGAGCATCGCCGACTGCCAGGGGCAGTACACCTCGGCCGACGTGACTCCGCTGCGCACCGTCAAGCTCGACGACATCAAGCCGTACGACGACAAAGCCCCGATGACGTACGACTTCTACGCGCAGCACTACAAGATGTACTGCTCGCCCGACGGAGGCTGCTCGAACGGCGACAGCGCCAAGATCCTCTGGCAGATCCTGACCGGGGACATCGTCAAGTGCTGGAACAACCCTGGCATCAACGCCTCCTGCTTCTGGGCGGTGGCGACGGTCGTCCCGGCCGGCACGCTGTTCAAGGGCGCCAAGGCGGTCATCGGTCTGAAGATCGCGCTGGAGACGGGCGTCGCGATCAGTGACGCGATGGCGGTGGTCAACGCGACCAGTGACGCGATCAGCATCACGGCGGCGGCCAAGCTGCAGAACCTGGTCAGCAACGTCGCCAAGTTCCGCGCCACCCTGAAGACGGGGGTGGGAACCGACGAGGCACTCAACGTGCTGCGCCAGGACGCCACCGTCGACCGCTACCTGGTAGACGAGTTGGGGAACGAGCAGGAGGTCGCTGCCGAAGCCCGCGAGTCCTGCCTCATCAACAGTTTCCCGAGCAGCACCGAGGTCCTGCTCGCTGACGGGTCGCACAAGCCGATCAGCCAGATCCGGGTGGGCGACCAGGTCCTCGCCACGGACCCGGCGACCGGCGCGGAGCAGGTCGAGCCGGTGACGGCGGCCTTCAGCCACTCGACCGAGCGGCTGGTGGAGATCGGCCTCGCTGACGGCGGCACCCTGTCCAGCACGGCCGGCCACCGGCTGTACGTCGACGGGGCCGGCTGGCAGGTGGCTTCGAGCCTGCACGTCGGTGACCACCTGCGGTCGGCGGACGGCTCGCTGCGGACCATCACCTCGCTGCACGACCACACCGGTCTGGCTCCGCAGACGGTCTACGACCTCACGGTCGGCGCCCTGCACACCTTCTACGTGCGGACCACCGGCGACCGGCCGCAGGACCTGCTGGTCCACAACTGCGTCGACATCGTGAAGGACGAGGGTGGCCCCGACGGGGCCCACACCCTGGACGAGCACGTCAACAAGACCCCGGCGCAGGCCCAGGCCAAGGCCGAGGCGGAGCGAAACGGGAAGGCGACCATCTGGAACGACCAGGCGACGGCTGCCAAGTCCGTCTCCGACGCGTTCCAGGCCTGGGTCCAGGATCCGGAGAACCAGTTGACGCTGGCGAACTGGAAGACGAAGCAGGCCCAGCGGATCGGCAAGGGTGGCATCTTCATCTCTTCTAGGGACCTGTTGACGGTCCGGTGGGAGTTGCGCGGTCGGGGGTCGCTCGGCAGGGTCTACACCAAGGGCAACCCTAGCGACGGCAGCGTGAGTGACCCGACGGGCAGTGTCGTGGTGATACAGCTCAAGTACGTCGGCAAGCCTCACCCCGAGCGATTCGTCGTCTACACCTCGTACCCGGAGTAGGAGCAGCAGCGGATGGCACCACGCGCGGAGTTCGACGAGGACTTCGGCATCACCGGCCTCACCAAGTACCTCAAGCCCCCGTACGTCCCGGGGGACGAGGCCGGTTGCCTCGGCATGGCCGAACTGCTCTTCGACCAGGAAGGACCGGTGTACGCCGAGGAGGTGTTGGCGGACGTCCGGACCCTCGTCGGGTCCGCGCTGTCGGACGAGGTGCTGGCCACGGTGTGGCTCACCGCCACCCGGGCGCACTTCGATCCGGTCGGCACGGGCGTGGGCATCCGGCCCTGGCTGAACCGGCTGGCGGAGGTCAGTGAGTCGGCGATCCGTCAGGAACCGGGTGCCGCCGCCCCGGCCCGGCCCGCCCCGGCGGGAGACCCTCAGCTGCGGGCCGCCGTGCTGGCCGAGCTCGGTGGCGTCGGGCCGGCGCTGGCCGAGGCCGCCGTCACCAGCCGCTACGCTCCGCCGCTGTCGCAGGCGGTGCCCGCACTGGTGGCGGCGGTCACCGAGCTCCCCGTCGACCTCGGGTTCCGGCTGCTGCTGCGGGCGCTGAAGGCGTACTTCGTGCCGATCGGTCCGGGCCGGCGCGCGCGCTTCAAGGAGATCGGCCGTCAGCTCGGCTACCACCCGCTGGTGGTCGGCGACGGGGGCCTGAACATCTGGTCCGACCTGGTCGACTGACCGGGAAGCACGAAGGCGGGCCCCTCCCGATCGGGAGGGGCCCGCCCTTTTTCGTCCGTCCGGCCCAGGGTGTCAGCCCGGGCGGTCCGTCAGTGCTTCACGAGCCTGTCGTACAGGTACGCGCAGGCCGCCTCCTCCGAGTCGAAGCTCGCTTCGACCCAGTGGTCGCCGCGCTCCCAGGCTTCGATCGCCCAGGACTGGTCGGGCGCGCCGACCAGGACGGGCACGGACTCCTGGATGTGCTCGGAGGTCCGCAGGTCGGGCGTCATGATGCCGTAGCGGGAGTCGCCTACCCCGGCCTCGCGCAGGGCTGCGCGGAGTTGGTGGCGGTTCATGTGCACTTGGTTCCGTTCTCGTAGACCAGGTACCCCGCCTCGCAGAGCTCGTGGACCGTCTTCTCCAGCTTGAACTGGGTCGCTCCACCGTCCTGCCCGAACCAAGGCGCGGCCTTGCTCCGCTCGATGCTACCCGCGCCGGCGTCGTAGTCCTTCGCCCACATGTAGCGCTGGTACGGGTCGCCGAGGGTCTTGGGCGGCAGGGACCGCGCTGCGAAGGGGGCGTTCTCCGAGGCCGGAGAGAGCCACTTGCCGCTGCTCTCGCCGAAGCGGTCCCAGACCTCGCCCTGCTTGATCTCCCCGTTCAGCATGATCCGCTTGGTGAACGGGAGGGCGTACTCGTCACCGGGGTAGATCCAGCCGGCCTTCCACTGGCCGGTGGTCCGGTCGACGTAGAGAGTCTCGCTCCACCACTTCTTGATGAACAGGAGGCGGGGCATGTTGCCGTAGGGCCGGTAGCCCTTAGCCAGAGCCTGCGCGCCGGGGGACAGTTTGCTGATGTCCGGGGCCAACTCGTTGGCTGCTTCAAGCCGGTTGGCCAGGTCTATCAGGGCGCGGGTCTTGCTGACCAAGGCGTCGAGCCTGGCCATGGTGACCGTGCTGGTGGCCACGATGGTGGTCCGCACCACCGTCATCGCGTCGTCGAGCGCCACCCCGGTGTCCAGGGCGATCTTGACGGCGACCACGGCCTTGGCGCCCTTGAGCAGGGTGCCCCACGGGATGACCGTGACCGCAGCCCAGGCGCAGTGGGCGGTGAGGCCGGGGTGGTTCCAGCAGTCGACGATGTCGCCGGTCAGCGCCTGCCAGATGATCTGGGCGCTGTCCCCGGTCATGCAGCCGCCACCCTCGGGCGAGCAGTAGACCTTGTAGTGCTTGGCGAAGTCGTCGTAGTTCAGCTCGTACTTGTCGTCGTACGGCTTGGTGTCGTCCAGCTTGACGGTGGCGACCTGCATCACGTCGTCGGACGTGTACTTGCCCTGGCAGTCGGCGATGCTGAGGTTGGGGACCGGGCAGGTCTTGAGCTCGTAGTCCATGGTGCCGTGCGGCTGGACCTTGATCGGGACGTCGCAGACGTCCTGCCCGGCGGCGTTCTTGTGCCAGGCGCTGTGGCCGTCGAAGAGCCAGAGCCAGAGCGCGTTGTTGTCGTCGTTCTGGCACCGGCTGATGTCCTGGCTGAGCACCTCCGGCTTGACGTCGCCCTCCGCGCGGGAGAAGACCGCGGAGACCCGGCTGTCGTCGCCCACCACGACCGTCTCGGGCAGGTAGCTGCCCTCCACGTTGGAGGCCTGCCGCTGCTTCCAGATCTCGCCCTGGGCGGCCACCGAGGCGGCCTGGGCGTCGGCGGCGCTCTTGCCGGCGGCCAGGGCCGAAGCCTTGGCCTGGTCGGCGGCGGCCTGGGCGTCGGCCGCGTACTGGCGGGCCTGGTCGGCGGAGGCGGTCGCCGCGATCGCCGAGGCGTTCGCGCGGTTGGCGGCCGACTGGGCCGAGGCGGCGGCGCTGACGGCCTGCTTGGCGTAGGCGGCGGCCTGGTTGGCCGAGGCCTGGGCGGCAGCGGCGGAGTCCGCGGCCTGCTTGGCTGCGGTCGCCGCGTCGGAGGCCGACTGCTTGGCCTGGTTGGCCGCAGCCGCCGCGTCGTTGGACGCGCCGCGGGCGGTGGCCGCCGAGGCAGCGGCCTGGGCCGCGTACTGGCGCGCCGTGGCCACCGAGCCGTCGATCTTGAACAGGTAGGAGTTGATCGCGGCGGTGTGCGCGGCGGTGTCCGAGTCGCGCTGCTGGGCCTTGGGCAGGCCCACGTTCAGGAAGGTCTCCAGGCCGGAGTCCGGGCCGGACATGGCGGCCTGGGCCGCGGCCTTGACCTCGGGGCCGCCGTTGGTGATGTCCTGGGTGATCAGGACGCGGTTGTCGTCGTTGCGGGCCTTGTACTGACCGGTGGTCAGGAACGCCCGTACGTCGTCGATGGTGCCGTTCAGCGCCGCGTTGGCCGCCGCCTTCACGCCCGGGCCGCCCGCCGCCATGATCTGCGACAGCAGCACCCGGTCGTCGTCGTCCTTGCCCGGGTACTGCCCCGTCACCAGGAACTGGCGCAGGTCCGCGGCCGGAGCCACCGAGGCCCGCTCGGCCGCGAGTCGCTGCTCGATGTTGGTGGACTGGCGGGCGGTGGTCTGGGCCGAGACCCGGTCGTCCCGCTCCTGTGCCAGCGCGAGGCCGGTGCTCAGGAAGGCCTGGACGTCACTGTCGGTGCCCTCGACCGCGGCCTCGGCCGCCGCCTTGGTCCACGGACCGCCCGAGCTCATCAGACGCACCGCCAGC
>NZ_PYBW01000074.1:53850-114309 GCF_003205575.1 Streptomyces tateyamensis | reverse complement strand
GTGGCGGCCCTTCGCCGTGCCGACCTACTTCTTGGCGTCCTTGGGAGCCTCGTCGTCGGTGGACAGGGCGGCGATGAAGGCCTCCTGCGGGACCTCGACCCGGCCGACCATCTTCATCCGCTTCTTGCCCTCCTTCTGCTTCTCGAGGAGCTTGCGCTTGCGGGAGATGTCACCGCCGTAGCACTTGGCGAGCACGTCCTTGCGGATCGCGCGCACCGTCTCACGGGCGATCACCCGGGAGCCGATGGCCGCCTGGATCGGCACCTCGAACTGCTGACGGGGGATCAGCTTCTGCAGCTTGCCCGCCATCATGACGCCGTAGTTGTAGGCCTTGTCCTTGTGCACGATGGCGGAGAAGGCGTCCACCGCGTCGCCGTGCAGCAGGATGTCGACCTTGACCAGCTGGGCGCTCTGCTCGCCGATGGGCTCGTAGTCCAGCGAGGCGTAGCCGCGGGTCTTGGACTTGAGCTGGTCGAAGAAGTCGAAGACGATCTCGGCCAGCGGCAGGGTGTAGCGCAGCTCCACCCGGTCCTCGGAGAGGTAGTCCATGCCCTGCAGGTTGCCGCGGCGGGCCTGGCAAAGCTCCATGATCGCGCCGACGAACTCGTTCGGCGCCAGGATGGTGCCGCGCACCACCGGCTCGTGGACCTCGGCGATCTTGCCGGTGGGGAACTCGCTCGGGTTGGTGACGGTGTGCTCGGTGCCGTCCTCCATCACCACCCGGTAGACCACGTTGGGCGCGGTGGAGATCAGGTCGAGCTTGAACTCGCGCTCCAGGCGCTCCCGGATGATCTCCAGGTGCAGCAGGCCGAGGAAGCCGCAGCGGTAGCCGAAGCCGAGTGCGACCGAGGTCTCCGGCTCGTAGACCAGCGCGGCGTCGTTCAGCCGCAGCTTGTCCAGCGCGTCGCGCAGCAGCGGGTAGTCCGAGCCGTCCAGCGGGTAGAGGCCGGAGAAGACCATCGGGCGCGGGTCCTTGTAGCCGCCCAGCGCGACGGTGGCGCCCTTGACCATCGAGGTGATGGTGTCACCGACCTTGGACTGCCGGACGTCCTTCACACCGGTGATGATGTAGCCCACCTCACCGACGCCCAGGCCCTCGGAGACCTTCGGCTCCGGCGAGATGACGCCGATCTCCAGCAGCTCGTGGGTGGCGCCGGTGGACATCATGGCGATCCGCTCGCGCTTGTTCAGCTGGCCGTCGACCACCCGAACGTAGGTGACCACGCCGCGATAGGTGTCGTAGACCGAGTCGAAGATCATCGCGCGGGCGGGGGCGTCCTTGACGCCCACCGGGGCGGGGATGTTCTCGACGACGTGGTCGAGCAGCTCCTCGACGCCCAGACCGGTCTTGGCGCTGACCTTGAGCACCGACTCCGGGTCGCAGCCGATGATGTGCGCGATCTCGGCCGCGTACTTCTCCGGCTGCGCGGCCGGCAGGTCGATCTTGTTCAGCACCGGGATGATCGTGAGGTCGTTCTCCAGGGCCAGGTACAGGTTGGCCAGGGTCTGCGCCTCGATGCCCTGGGCCGCGTCGACCACCAGGATGGTGCCCTCGCAGGCCGCGAGCGACCGGGACACCTCGTAGGTGAAGTCGACGTGGCCGGGCGTGTCGATCATGTTCAGGATGTGGGTGGTACCCGTGCCCGCACCGGTCCTGGGGGCCCAGGGCAGTCGGACCGCCTGCGACTTGATGGTGATGCCGCGCTCGCGCTCGATGTCCATCCGGTCGAGGTACTGGGCGCGCATCTGGCGCGGGTCGACCACACCGGTGATCTGCAGCATCCGGTCGGCGAGCGTCGACTTGCCGTGGTCGATGTGGGCGATGATGCAGAAGTTGCGGATCAGCGCCGGGTCGGTACGGCTGGGCTCTGGCACATGAGTAGGGGTCGCGGGCACCTTGGTCCGATTCTCCGTGGTCGTCCCGGGGCCGACTGGTCGCCTGCCCGAGGGGCCCTGTGGGGCATGAGGAAACCAGGGCTTGGTCCATCTTCCCACGCGACCGGCGCACGGTGCCGGTTTGGGGGGCATGGGCGGGCCCTGGTAGCGTTGGCCGCTGCACCGCGCTCCGGCATGCCCTCTCAGCTGCCCCGGAGCACGGGTCGCAGAACCCGTTCGGCCCTTAGCGGGGCAACGTTCCAGACAGACTGAGGCACTTTCGTGGCGAACATCAAGTCCCAGATCAAGCGCAACAAGACCAACGAGAAGGCGCGCCTGCGCAACAAGGCCGTCAAGTCCTCGCTGAAGACCGCGCTGCGCAAGGCCCGCGAGGCCGCCGCCGCCGGTGACACCGAGAAGGCCACCGTGCTGGCCCGCGAGGCCTCCAAGGCCCTCGACAAGGCCGTCAGCAAGGGTGTCATCCACAAGAACCAGGCCGCCAACAAGAAGTCGGCGATCACCAAGCAGGTCCACGTCGCCGCCTGAGCTGCGCGCTAGCACCACCCCCGTCCACGGGTGATTCCGGCCCTCTACCCGGACCCCGTTCGGACCGCATCACTTCGCACCGCACGCGGCCTGCGTTCGCCACGCGGGTGCGGTGCACAGAGCGTGAACGCCGAAGCCCGCCCGGTCCCACCGGGCGGGCTTCGGCATTCCCCGGCCCTGACCGCCGGCCCGGCCCGCCCTCAGTACGGGCGGGAGCCGGAGCGGGCGGCGCGGGCCACGGTGACCACGGCGCGCTCCAGGGCGTAGGCGGCATCGTCGGCCCCGCCCTTGACGGCGGCGTCGGCCTGGGCGATGGCGGTCAGGGCGGTGGCCACGCCGTCCCCGGTCCAGGTGCGCATCTGCTGGCGGACCCGGTCGATCTTCCAGGGGGGCATGCCGAGTTCACGGGCCAGGTCGGCCGGGCGCATCGAGCGGTCGGCGGTGGCGAGGCGGCCGATGCTGCGCACGCCCGCGGCCAGCGCGTAGGTGATGCCGGTGGGCGGCTGGCCCACCGCCAGGGCCCAGCGCAGGCGCTCCAGCGCGTCGGCCGCACGACCGGTGACCGCGAGGTCGGCCACCTCGAAGCCGGTGGCCTCGGCCCGGCCGCTGTAGTAGCGGGCCACCACGCGCTCGTCGATGGTGCCCTCGACGTCGGAGCAGAGCTGGCCGACGGCGGCCGCCAGCTCGCGCAGGTCGCCGCCGAGCGCGTCCAGCAGCGCCTGGCAGGCCTCCGGGCTGGCCGAGCGGCCGAGCGTCTTGAACTCGCCCCGGATGAAGGCGATCCGCTCCCCCGCCTTGGTCAGCTTGGGGCAGACCACCTCGCGGGCGCCGGCCTTGCGGGCCGCGTCCAGCAGGCCCTTGCCCTTGGGGCCGCCGGCGTGCACCAGGACCACAATCACCTCGTCGGCCGGGGCGTCCAGGTAGGCCTTGAGCTCCTTGACCGTGTCGGCGCCCAGGTCCTGGGCGGCGCGGACCGCGATCACCTTGCGCTCGGCGAAGAGCGAAGGGGTGGTCAGCTCGGCCAGCGCGCCGGGCTGCAGGGTGCCGGGGGCCAGGTCGCGCACGTCGGTGTCGGGATCGGCCGCCTTGGCGGCGGCCACCACCTGGGCCACGGCGCGGTCCAGCAGCAGCTCCTCCTGGCCGACCACGAGGGTCAGCGGGGCGAGCAGGTCGTCGGGTGCACTCTTCCTGGCCATCGCGTCCCAGCATCCCACGGCCGGGCGACACAATGGTGCGATGAGCAACGACCTGCCCGCCGCCCGCCAGCTCCTGGTCCTCGCCGACCGCGACAGCGCCGAGGAGGTGGTCGGGGAACTCCAGGCGGAGCACCCCTGGCTCGGGCCGTTCGAGCTGGTCAGGGATGCCCTGGCCGGTGAGGACGACGCCGAGGACGCGCAGTGGCTGGTGGTGCTGGAGGAGCCCGCCGACGGGTGGACGGGCGTGCTGCTGGCCCGGTTGGACGAGCTGGCCGACGCGCACCAGGGGTGGCGCGAGGAAGGCTGACTGGTGTGGACCATTGACAGGGCGCGGGCACGCCAGCACGCTGTCCGGTGCCCGGGGACCCACCTGCCGCTCTGGAGGCGTTCATGCGCGCGTCCCCCGTTACTGTCCGACCGTTCAGCGCCCTGCTCGGCGCGGCCGCCCTGCTGACAGCCGCCAAGTTCACCGGGAGCCTGTACATCGCGGAGGGGTCCTCGGTGCGGCCCGAGTGCACCGACTTCGGCTCCTCGGTGCAGAACTCCACCGGCTCCTGGGTGCAGTCGGCCGCGCCGGCCGGGGCGGGCAGTACACCCGGGATGCTCGGGTACATGTTCTGGGCGGCCGAGAAGCCGGCCACCCGGGGCGTCACCACGGATCCGCCGAACAGCTGCCAGGGCGGGGTGGGCGCGGGGGCCACCGCCTTCGCGGTGCCGGTGCCGATGCCGGCGCTGCGGCAGAGCTGAGGCTGCCCCGGGGGAACGGGAGGTTTCGTGCGGCCCGGTCCGGGCCCGCGGTCAATCCGTGCGCCTGGGCCGGAAGGGCGGTGCGGCTACCGATGATGGGAGCCCTGGGGCCTCGGCCCCGGCCCGTCAGCCCCTCAGCCCCCTTCCCCTCGGAGGCCCGATGTCCGCGTTCGCCGCACTCCACCTGCCCGAGCTGGCCGCCTCGGCCGCCCTGCTGCAGCCCGAACTGGTCTCGCTGCGGCGGGACCTGCACCGGCGGCCGGAGATCGGCCTCGAGCTGCCCGAGACCCGGGCCCGCCTCCTGGCGGCGCTCGACGGGCTGCCGCTGGAGCTCACCCTCGGCGAGGGGCTGAGTTCGATCACGGCGGTGCTGCGCGGCGGGCGGCCCGGCCCGAACGTGCTGCTGCGGGCGGACATGGACGCGCTACCGGTGCAGGAGAGCGGGCGGCTTTCGTACGCCTCCACCGTGCCGGGCGCGATGCACGCCTGCGGGCACGACCTGCACATGGCCGTGCTGGTCGGCGCGGTGCGGCTGCTGGTGGAGCGGCGGGCGGAGCTGCCCGGGAACGTGGTCTTCATGTTCCAGCCGGGCGAGGAGGGCCAGGGCGGCGCGCAGCGGATGGTGGACGCGGGTGTGCTGGAGGCGGCGGGCGAGCGGGTGGTGGCCGCCTACGCGCTGCACGTGGCCGCCGCGCTGCTGCCCAACGGGCTGGTGGCGAGCCGGCCCGGGCCGGTACTGGCCGCCTCCGACACGCTGCACGTCACGCTGCGCGGGCGCGGCGGGCACGGCTCCAGCCCGCACTCGGCGTTGGACCCGGTGCCGGCCGTGTGCGAGGCGGTGCTGGCACTGCAGTCGATGGTGACCCGGCGGATCGACGCCTTCGACCCGGTGGTGCTCACCGTCGGCACGCTGAGCGCGGGCACGGCGGCGAACGTGATCCCCGAGGAGGCCCGGTTCGCCGCGACCATCCGCTCCTTCTCCGACCAGTCGCGCCGCACGGTGCACGCCGAGGCGCTGCGGGTGGTCCACGGGATCGCGGCGGCGCACGGGTTGACCGCGGAGGCCGTGCTGGAGGACGGCTACCCGGTGACCGTCAACGACGCGGTGGAGACCGCCTTCGCGGCCGAAGTGGTGGCGGGCCTGCTCGGGGCCGGGCGGTACATGGAGATGCCCAAGCCGATCGCGGGCTCGGAGGACTTCGGGGTGTTGGGGGCGCTGGTACCGTCCGCGTACCTGATGCTGGGCGCCGTGCCGACCGACGGCCGCGACCCGTTCAGCGCGCCCTACAACCACTCGCCGCAGGCGGAGTTCGAGGACAACGTGCTCGCCGACGGGGCCGCACTGCTGGCCGGGTTGGCGCTGGGGCGGCTCGCCCGGGGGTAGCGCGGGGCCCAGCGCGGGCCGGGGTGCCGCGCGAGGGCGCGTACGTCACGGTCTGGGCGGGGTGCGCGCTGCTCGCGGCGCGGTGGTCGCGGACGGGGCGGTGGCCGAGGGCAGTTGAGTCCTGGTCACCCGGACGGCTGACTCGTGACGATTCATCACTCCGCCTCCCGGTGGCGTTCTACGCTACGAACATGCCGCGCTACCCGCTGCTGCGGTCACTCGAGGAGGAGTCCTGTGTCATCGCCCTGTGACCCCGCAAACGCTTCCGCCGGTGACGTGGGTGCCGCGCTCATGGTGGTCGACTCCCGGCTCAAGGCCCTCTACGACGGTACCGGCGTGCCCGACCCCCGCCAGCAGGAACTGCTCAACCAGTACGCCGCCTCCCTGGGCCCGCAGGGCATCGAGGCGCTGGTGGACGGGGCCTGCACGCTCATCTACATGTTCATGTGCTGGCTGCGGGCCGCCTACGAGGACCACGAGAAGGATCCCATCGAGGAGGTGGTGCCCAGCGTGGTGGCCACCATGCGGATGATGCCCAAGACCTTCCGCCCCGAGGTCATCCCCACCATGGCCGGCCTGCTCGTCGCGGCCGGCACCGGCCTGAGCCCCAATCTCTGGCGCGCGCAGTATGGCCGTTGGACGGCCGCCGAGATGAATCCCCTGGAGGCCACGGCTGTCCTGCTCGCCGACCACATCAACCGGATCACCGGCGACGACCACGAGTTCGCCACCCGACTGATCAGCAATGCCCTGTCCCAGGCCGAGCGGGACGAGGACGAGGACATGGTCGAAGGGGACGTCCGGGCGGACGAGTAGTCGGCCACCCGGCTTCACTCCGCGCCTGGACGGGGGTGGGTGAGGACGTGGAGGGCGCCCGGGCTGTCCGACTGGAGGGCGATGTCACCGGCCTGGTCGGTGCGCAGGACGGTGGCGCCCAGGGATTCGAGGTGCGCGACGGTGTGCGCGGAGGGGTGACCGTAGGAGTTGTCGGCTCCGACCGAGATCAGGGCCAGGTGTGGGTGGAGGGCCCGGGCCAGGGTCCAGTCCTGGTTGGCGGAGCCGTGGTGGGCCACTTTGAGGACGTCGACCCGGGGCGGGTGGGCCCGGGCCAGCAGGGCGGATTGGGCGGCCGGTTCGAGGTCGCCGAGGAGGGCGATGCGCAGCGGCCCGGCCTGGACCAGCAGGGCCAGGCTCGCGTTGTTCGGGCCCGGGGTGTCCGGGCCGAGGGGCCCGCTCGGCCACAGGACGTCCCAGGACAGGTCGGGGGCGGCACTGCGGTGCTCGCCCGGAGTCGGTTGCAGCAGCGGAACGTTGGCCGCCCTGGCCCAGGCGGTGGCCTTGGCCGCCTCGCCCGGTGGTGCGCTCAGGGTGGTGGTCTCGATCGCGCCCACGCTGCGCCGGCGGAGCACCCCGGGCAGCCCCTCCAGATGGTCGGCGTGGAAGTGGCTGAGCAGGACCAGTGGGATCCGGGTGATGCCGAGGTCGCGCAGACAGGTGTCCGCGGCCGCCGGGTCCGGACCGGCGTCCACTACGACGGCGGAGTCCGGACTCCCCGGGACCGGAAGCACCGTCAGATCGCCCTGACCGACCGAGCACAGGACGAGTCGGGCGTCGGCCGGGGGCCAGCCGGTGGCGACCCGGACCAGAGCGGGTGGGCGCAGGAGCAGCAGGAGCAGGGCGAGGGCGAGCGGGGCGGCGAGCAGCAGGCGGACTCGTCGGGCCCGGCTGCCGGGGCCGGCGGGGGTGGCCGGGCCGGGCTTGGGGAGCAGGGCGGGTAGCGCGAAGCAGGCTGCCGTGATGGCGAGGGCCAGCAGGACGGTGCCGGGCCAGCCCGGGGTCCAGGCGAGTTCGGCGCCGGGCAGTTCGGCTCCGCTGCGGGCGACGCGGACCAGCCACTCGGTGGGGAAGGCGGCCAGGCCGGCCAGGAAGCGGGCCGCGCCGGGCGAGAGCGGGGCGACCGCGAGGGTGGCGAAGCCGAGCAGGGTGGCGGGGGCGACGGCGAGTTCGGCGAGCAGGTTGCACGGGATGCCGACCAGGCTGACCCGCGGGGCGAGCAGCACGGTGGCCGGGGTGCAGAGGGCCTGAGCGGCGGCAGCGCTTGCGACCGCCTCGGCCAGGTGGTGCGGCCAGCCGCGCTCGCGCAGGGCCTCGGACCAGCGGCGGCCCAGGGTGAGCAGGCCGGCCGTGGCCAGCACGGAGAGCAGGAAGCCGTAGGACCGGGCCAGGCGCGGGTCGAAGAGCAGCAGGGCGAGCACGCCGGCGGCAAGTGCGCTGAGCGCCTGCCGGGGACGGCCCAGGGCGAGGGCGAGCAGGCTGAGCATCCCGGTGGCGGCCGCCCGGACCACGCTCGGATCGGGGCGGCAGAGGGTGACGAAGGCCAGCGTGAGGAGGGCGCCGAGCAGTGCGGCCAGGCGCAGCGGGACACCCAACAGGGCTGCCAGACCGCCGCGTTCGGCAGTGCCGGCGCGCGCGGGCGCGCCGAGCAGCACGGCCAGCACGATGGACAGGTTGGCGCCGCTGACGGCGACCAGGTGGACCAGGTCGGTGCTGTGGAAGGCCGCCATCAAATCCTCGGGGATGGCAGAGGTGTCGCCCACCACCAGTCCGGGCAAGAGCGCCCGGGCGTCGGGCGAGAGCTCGGCGCAGGCCTCGCGCAGGCCCGCGCGCAGGCGGCCGGCCAGGCGTTGGAACCAGCTGGGCGGCGCGAGTTGGCGCGGAGCGCCCTGGGCGAGCAGGACGGCGCCGGTCTCCGCGCCCTCGGCGGTGGCCGGGAGCACGCGGACCTGGGCGCTGACCCGGGTGGTGGGGAGCAGGCGCTGCCAGGCGGCGGTGTCGCCGCCCTGGACGATCACGGTGACGGGGGTTCGGGTGCGGGTGGGCGGCTCGACGGGGGTGACGATCCGTTCGGCGGTCGCGTCGACGCTGAGCACGGGGTGGGGCGGGCCCGAGCCACGGGAGCGCGAGGTGTGGGTGCGCGGGTCGCGGGTGACGGTGAGTTCGACCTCGATGGGAGCGGCGGCGCCGTCGGCCTCCGCGGCGGCGCGCGCCAGAGCGGGGAGCGGGCCCCGGTAGCGGTCGGCGGTGTGCAGGGCGGTACAGGTGGCGGCCGCGCTGATGGTGAGGAGGATGGCGGCGGCCAGGATGCGGCCGCGGCCGAGGTGTTGACGGCGGCACAGGAGCAGGGCGGTGGCGGTGAGGACCGCGAGGCCGGCCAGCAGCAGGACGAGCAAGAGGTGTCGGGGCGTCAGGTCGAGCAGCAGGGCCGCAGCGCACCAGGCGGCGATGGTGGGGAGCAGGAGTCGCAGATCGGAAGCGGGCGCCGGGGCGGGAGCCGGGGCAGGAGCGGAGCCTGGGGCAGGAGCAGAGGCGGTCGGGTCCGCAGCGGTGGGCGGGGGCTTCGGCGGCATGTGCGGGCCTGGAGTGCGGTGGTGGGTGGCGGTGGACGGCAGTGAGCGGGTCGGGCCGGTCCCGGGAGCGGGCGGAGCGGCGCTGGTCAGAGGGTGAGGAGCGGTTTGAGCTCGGCGAGCTTTCTGCTGCCGATGCCGGAGATCTGGCCCAGCTGGTCCAGTGAGCGGAACGAACCGTGCTGGGAGCGGTAGTCGAGGATGTGCTTGGCGAGCACCGGGCCGATACCGGGCAGCGCGTCGAGTTGCTCCTGGGTGGCGCGGTTGAGGCTCAGTGGCCCCCTGGGCGCGGTGGGGCCGGTGGCCGGGGCGGGCGGGCCGGGGAGGCCCACCAGGACCTGCTCACCATCGGTCAGCACCTGGGCGAGGTTGAGCCCGTCGGTGTCGACGCCGGGCTGCGGGCCGCCGGCGGCCCGCAGCGCGTCGGCGATGCGGGAGCCGCCCGGGAGGGTGAGGATCCCGGGGTGGACCACCCGGCCGGCCACGTCGATGACCACGGGCGCCAGCCTCGGGCCCGGTGCCGGAGCGGCCGCGGAATCGAGAGGGGCGTCCGGGCCGGACCCGACCTCGATCGGGTCGGCGGGCTCGGACTCGCGGGCGGTGCCGACGGGGGCCGCCCGCGGACTCGGGCGCCCGGCGGCGGCCGAGGGAACGGTGACGGGCTGTGGACGGCCCAGCCAGAAGTGCTGGACGGCGTAGGCGACAGCGAGCAGGAGTAGCACGGCGAGGCCGAGGACGGCCTTGCGATCGGCCCAGAGCAGGGGGTGCAGCGCGGTGGGGAGCCGGGCCCGGAGACGACGCCGAGGCGCGGGGAGCGGGCCCGGCTGGGGCTCGGGCTGGGGCTCGGAGTCCGGGTCAGCGGCGGCCTGTGCCGGGACGAAAGCGGGAGCGGGAGCGGGAGCGGGGCCAGGATCCGGGGACGGGGACGGGGACGTGGGCGCGGGCGGCGACGGGGAGGAGCCGGTGAGCCTGGGCCCGTATCCGTAGGGCCACCCGGTGGGGAGCGGGCCGGCCGGGGAGTTGAGCAGCTGACCCGGAGCTGACGCACCGTCGACCAGGGCCGGCGCCGGGAAGAGGTGGGAGACGCGCGAACGGAGCATCTCGGTGGAGGCGCGCCGCCGGGCGGTGGGCGGGAGGAGGGTGTGCAGACCGTTCATGCCCACGAAGGTAGGCAGCCCCGGTCACCCGCACCACCACGAGCTCAAGACCTGTGGACAACCCCGCCCCTGTGGATATCTCCCACGGTGTTCATCCGATGAGCGAAGCGGCGCGAGGCGGCACCCGAGCCCCTACTCCCCCGCCGGCCCCGCCTACTCCAGCGCCCCTGCCGAACCGGTCGACCGTGCCGACTCCACCGACACCACCACCGCCAGCATCCCCGGCCCCACATGGGCCCCGATCACGGCGCCCACCTCCCCCACGTACAGCGAGCGCAGGCCCGGGACCCGTTCGCGCAGCCGCTCGGCCAGCGCCGCCGCCCGGTCCTCGGCGGCCAGGTGGTGCACCGTGATGTCCACCGGTCCCTCCCCCGCCAGGGCCTGCTCGACCGCGAGCTCCTCCAGCCGGGCAATGGCCCGGGACGCGGTGCGCACCTTCTCCAGCGGCTCGATCCGCCCGCCGTCCAGGTGCAGCAGCGGCTTGACCGCCAGGGCCGACCCGATCAACGCCCGCGCGGCCCCGATCCGCCCGCCCCGGCGCAGGTGCTCCAGGGTGTCGACGTAGAAGTAACCCCGGGTCAGTTCGGCCCGCCGCGACGCGGCCTCGGCCACGCCGTCCAGGTCGAGCCCGGCGTCGCGGGCCTCGGCGGCGGCCAGCACCGGGTACCCGAGGGCCATCCCGACCAGCCGGCTGTCCACCACCCGGACCGGGACCGGTGCTTCGGCCGCGGCCAACCGCGCAGCGTCGCTGGTCCCGGAAAGCTCGCCGGACAGGTGCACCGAGACCACCCCGGTCGCGCCGGCCTCGGCGGCCGCGCGGTAGGCAGCCGCGAAGGTCTCCGGGTTGGGCCGCGAGGTGGTCAGCTGCTGCTTGGCCCGCAACGCCTCGGCGACGTCCTTCGGGGCGATCTCCACCCCCTCGGTGAGCACCGCGTCGCCCAGCACCACGCTCAGCGGGACCACCGAGATCCGGTGCCGGTCGATCTCGTCCTGGGGCAGGTAGGCGGTGGAATCGGTGACGATGGCGAGCTCGGCGGGCATGAGCCGGAGGTTACTCCTCCCGAGGTCACCGGGCACATCCGCCTCCGCTCGCACCGACCGCGCCCGACCACCCCCACCGCCGGCGCCCGCCGGCACGGACCGGGTCAGCCCGCCGAGGACCCCGGGCTGGGCTTGCGCAGCCGCTGGGTGAACCGCTCTCCGAGGCCCAGCAAGTCCTCCGCGCCCACCCGCCCAGCCCCGGACCCGAGCCCGGGCCGCGCACCGCCCCGACCAGCACCGGCACCGGCACCGGCCGTGCCAGCCGCCCCGGCAGCCGGAGCGTCCCAGTGCCGCAGCGCCCCCGCCTCGTTCTCGCACTCCTCGCTCAGCCGCCCCAGCTCGTCCGCCGCGAACCGCTGCATCCGGTCCTGCGCCGCCCAGCGCAGCGACTCCGCCGAGTGCGTGATCCGGTCCGCCCGCTCGCGCAGCTCGCCGAGCTTGGCGGTCACCCGGGCCTGGTCCGGCTCGCGCTCCAGCATCCGCAGCTCACCGTCCAGTTCCGCGCCGTGCGTGTCCAACCGGGCCAGCAGCGTGAGCGCCTCGGTGAGCTGCCGGTCGCTCGCCAGCCCGTTCTCCAGCACCTCGCGGGTACCGGTCAGCGCGGTGCGCAGGTGCAGCCGGATCGCGGCCAGCTCACCCTGTGCCCCGGGCTTGGTGAAGGTCTTCGCCTTCAGCGCGGCGTTCTCCACCGCGCGGCGGGCCTGCGCCTCGGTCCGCTCGACCTTGCGCACCACGGCCCGGGTCACCTTCACCGCGCCGACCAGGACCAGCGTGACCGTCGCCACGCAGAACAGCGCGAGCAGCACCCCCACCACGTTGAGTGCGTCGAACATGAGTGCCGCCTTCCGCCTGGCCTGCCCCGTCTCCGTTCCCACCGTATCCCCGGTCCGGGTGGACCGACCCCCGTTCAAGGGCAACAGCCGGGACGGATCAGGGCCGCCTCAGGGTTTCCCCTGAGACGGCCCTGGAGCGGCCGCTACCGGATCCAGCACCTACCGGACCAGCCGCCCGCGGCTCCGCCCGGCCGGTCAGCCACCTGAGCCGCCGTCAGCCGGTGACGATGTTCACCAGCTTCGGCGCCCGCGCGATCACCTTGCGCACCTGCGCCCCGCCGATCGCCGCGACGACCGCCGCGTCGGCCAGTGCCAGGGCCTCCAGGTCGGCGTCCGAGATGCTCGGCGGCACCTCCAGCCGGGCCTTCACCTTGCCCTTCACCTGGACCACGCAGGTCACCGTGTCGTCCACCACCAGCGCCGGGTCGGCCACCGGGAAGTCGGCGAACGCCAGCGACTCGCCGTGGCCCAGCCGGCGCCACAGCTCCTCGGCGATGTGCGGGGCCAGCGGCGCGACCAGCAGCACCATCGCCTCCGCCACCTCGCGCGGCGTGGAGCCGCGCTTGACCAGGTGGTTGTTCAGCTCGATCGCCTTGGCCACCGCGGTGTTGAAGCGCATCCCGGCCAGGTCGCCGCGGATCCCGTCGACCGCCTTGTGCAGCGCCCGCAGGGTCGCCTCGTCGGCCGGCTCCTCGGTGACCACCAGCTCGCCGGTCTCCTCGGAGACGATGTTGCGCCACAGCCGCTGCAGGAAGCGGTACGAGCCGACCACCGCGCGCGGGTCCCACGGCCGGGAGACGTCCAGCGGGCCCATCGACATCTCGTACAGCCGCAGCGTGTCGGCGCCGTACTCGGCGCAGATCTCGTCCGGCGCGATCGCGTTCTTCAGCGACTTGCCCATCTTGCCCGCCTCGCGGGTGACCGGCTCCCCCTGCCACACGTAGCCGCCGTCCACCTCCTCCACCTCGGCGGCCGGCACCGGGAAGCGGCGCGCGTCGCGGTAGACGTCGGCGGTGATCATGCCCTGGTTGAACAGCTTGTGGAACGGCTCGACCGAGGAGACGTGGCCCAGGTCGTGCAGCACCTTGTGCCAGAACCGCGCGTACAGCAGGTGCAGCACCGCGTGCTCGGCACCGCCCACGTACAGGTCGACGCCGCCGTGCGGCTTCTGCTCGGTCGGGCCCATCCAGTAGGCCTCGTTAGCCGGGTCGACCAGGCGGGCGGAGTTGACCGGGTCCACGTAGCGCAGCTCGTACCAGCAGGAGCCGGCCCAGTTGGGCATGGTGTTGGTCTCGCGCCGGTACGTCCTGACCCCGTCGCCCAGGTCCAGCTCGACGTTGACCCAGTCCTCGTTGCGCGACAGCGGGGTCTTCGGGGTGCTGGCGGCGTCCTCCGGGTCGTAGGTGTGCGGCGAGTAGTCCTCCACCTCGGGGACCTCGACCGGCAGCATCGACTCGGGCAGCGCGTGCATCGCGCCGTCCTCGTCGTAGACGATCGGGAACGGCTCGCCCCAGTACCGCTGGCGGCTGAACAGCCAGTCGCGCAGGCGGTAGTTGACGGTGCCCTCGCCGATGCCCTGCTCGGTCAGCCAGGCGGTGACCGCCCGCTTGGCCTCCGCCACGCTCAGGCCGTCCAGCGAGATGCCCTGGCCGCCCTCCTCCGCCGATGCCGAGTTGACCAGCACCGAGTCGTAGGTGTCGAAGGCGTCGTCCCACTCCTGCGGGTCGGTGGACCGCCCGTCGGTCGGCTCCACCACGCACACCATCGGCAGCGAGAAGGCCCGGGCGAAGGCGAAGTCGCGCTGGTCGTGCGCGGGCACCGCCATGATCGCGCCGGTGCCGTAGCCCATCAGCACGTAGTCGGCGATGAAGACCGGGACCGGCTTTCCGGTGACCGGGTTGGTCGCGTAGGCGCCGGTGAAGACACCGGTCTTGACCTTGGCGTCCATCTGCCGCTCGACGTCCGACTTGGCGGCCGCGGCGGCCCGGTAGGCGGCGACCGCCTCGGCCGGGGTGTGCGCGCCGCCCTTCCAGTCGCCGTGCGTCTGGCTCGGCCAGGCGGCCGGGACGATCGCGTCGACCAGCTCGTGCTCGGGGGCCAGCACCATGTAGGTGGCGCCGAACAGGGTGTCGGGGCGGGTGGTGAAGACGGTGATCGCCCGGTCGGCGCCGACCGGGAAGTCCACCCGGGCGCCCTCGGAGCGGCCGATCCAGTTGCGCTGCTGCTGCTTGATCGCCTCGGGCCAGTCCAGCTGGTCCAGGTCGTCGATCAGCCGGTCGCCGTACGCGGTGATCCGCATCATCCACTGGCGCAGCTTGGACTTGAAGACCGGGAAGTTGCCGCGCTCGGACCGGCCGTCCGCGGTGACCTCCTCGTTGGCCAGCACGGTGCCCAGGCCCGGGCACCAGTTGACCGGCACCTCCTTGGCGTACGCCAGCCGGTACTCGCCCAGCACCTCGTCCCGCTCGACGGCGGACAGCTCGGACCAGGCCCGCCCGTCCGGCGTGGCCCGCTCACCGGAGGCGAAGGCCTCGACCAGCTCGGCGATCGGGCGGGCGGCCTTCGCGGCCGGGTCGTACCAGGAGTTGAAGATCTGCAGGAAGATCCACTGGGTCCAGCGGTAGTACTCCGGGTCGATGGTGGCGATCGACCGGCGGGAGTCGTGGCCCAGGCCCAGCCGGCGCAGCTGGCCGCGCATGTTGGTGATCGCGGCCTCGGTGGAGACCCGCGGGTGCACGCCGGTGGCCACCGCGTGCTGCTCGGCGGGCAGGCCGAAGGCGTCGTAGCCCAGGGTGTGCAGCACGTTGTGCCCGGTCATCCGCTGGTAGCGGGCGAACACGTCGGTGGCGATGTACCCCAGCGGGTGGCCGACGTGCAGGCCGGCCCCGGAGGGGTACGGGAACATGTCCATGATGAAGCTGTGCGGCCGCTGCGCGACGGCGCCGGCAGCGGTCTCCGGCGCCAGCGGACCAGCCGGGTTGGGGGCGTTGAAGGTGCCCTCCTTCTCCCAGGTGTCCTGCCAGCGGGACTCGATGTCGGCGGCCAGGGCGGCGGTGTACCGGAACGGCTCGGTGGTGGCCTCGGCGGCGCCGGAGGCAGGGGTCGTCTCGCTCATGGTCCTTCGAAGCTCCATCGTGTCAGGTTGCGAATCGTCAGCTGAGCGGCCGGGAAAGGGGCCTGCGGCCCGGGTGGAAGGACCCGGGAAACAAAAAAGCCCCTCGCAGGAGGGGACGCCACGCTGACTCCGGCTGCAGCCCGCTCGGCTCGGCCGGTCCTGGTCAGCGCGGCCGGCTAAGGAGCAGGCGCACGATTCGCATGGCCAACAGGGTACCGCAGGCGGCAGGCAGCAACCCCGGGGCGGGCCGGGGGTTCGACGCCGTCGGGGCGGGCCGGGAGTGCGGCCCGCCCGACCCGGTCAGGCCAGCCGCTGGTCGCGCACCGCCGCCCAGCGCAGCGAGTCGCGGATCCCGTCGGCGATGTCGTGCTCCGCCTCCCACTCGAGCAGCCGCTTGGCCTTGTCGCTGCGGGTGTAGGCGCCCGCCACGTCACCCGGACGCAGCTCGGCCTCGCGGACCGCGACCGGCTGCTCCACCACGCTGTTGAACGCCTCGACCAGCTCGCGCACCGTGGTGCCGGTGCCGCTGCCCAGGTTGATCGCCGCCGAGCGCCCGCCCTCCAGCGCCGCGTCGAACCGCTCCAGCGCGGCCACGTGCGCCCGGGCCAGGTCCCAGACGTGCACGTAGTCGCGGATCCCGGAGCCGTCCCGGGTCGGCCAGTCCACCCCGGTGATGGTGAACGGCACGCCCTCCTCCTGAGCCTCGATCAGCTTGCCCAGCGCATGGGTGGGCCGGCGCACCTGCAGGCCGGTGCGCAGCTCGGGGTCGGCGCCGATCGGGTTGAAGTAGCGCAGCGACAGCACCCGGACCGGCTGGGTGGCGGCGATGTCGGCGAACATCTGCTCGCAGACCGCCTTGGTCCGCGCGTACGGGCTCTGCGGGGCGATCACCGCCTGCTCGTCCACGCTGAAGTCCGCGCCCTCGCGGTAGATCGAGGCCGAGGAGGAGAAGATCATCTTCTCGCAGCCGTTGCGGACCAGGTGGCTGACGAAGTCCAGGCTCTTGGCCACGTTCGCCCGGTAGTAGCCGATCGGGTCGGCCACCGAGGCGGGCACCACGATCAGCGCGGCGCAGTGCACCGCGGCCTCGATCTCGGGGTGCTCGGCGAAGATCCGGTCCAGCAGCTCCCCGTCGGCGATGTCGCCCTGGTAGAAGACCCGGCCCTCGGTGAACTCGCGGCGTCCGGTGACCAGGCTGTCCAGGATCACGGGGGTGTGCCCGGCCGCCAGGCAGGCAGAGGCGACGGTGCTGCCGATGTAGCCGGCGCCGCCGGAGATCAGAACCTTCATGGCGTGGTAGGAGCCTTTCCTCGATCCGGTACCGGCGGCAGCCTAGCCGCTACCGAGCCCGCCCCGACCCGGCCGGCCGCGCCCCCTCCAGCTCCCGCAGCACCCGGGCGACCAGCCCGGACTGCATCCCGGCCGCCAGCGCCCGGGCCCGCCGCACCGCCTCGTCGGCCTGCTCGCGGTCCCCGGCTCGGCGGTGCGACTCGGCCAGCCGGACCAGCAGCAGCGCCCTGGCCCGCGCGGTGGCCACCCCGGCCACCGCCTCGGCCAGCAGCGGGCGGGCCTGCTCGGGCTCGTCCAGGAACAGCCGGGCGCCGCCGACCAGGCCGGCCAGCCCCGCCCGGTCCCCGTCCGCCGGTAGCACGGCGAAGGCCTGGGCGGCGGCCCGCTCGGCGGCCGCCCGGTCCCCGTTGCGCGCGTGGGCCAGGGCCAACCGGCCGAGCTGCCGGGCAAGCTGACTTGGCGTCAGGTTCGCCTCGGCCGCCGCCAGCGCGGTGGCCAGCAGCTCGGCCGGGTCCAGCCCGCGCCCGGACCCGTGGTACGCGAGCTGCACCGCCAGGCTCCCCACCACGCTGACCGCCAGGGCCGGCTCCCCCGCCACGTGCGCGGCCCGCAGCGCCGCCACGTACGCCCGCTGGGCAGCGGCCTCCTGCCCGAGGTCCGCGCCGGCCCAGCCCACCAGCCGGGCCAGCCGGCCGGCCACCGCGTACAGCCGGCGGCCCAGCTCCGGCCGGGCGGCGTAGTCGCCGAGCTCCAGCAGCTTGCCGACCATCGCCAGCTCCGCCCGGGCCGGCTCCAGCACCAGGCCGCCGCCGCAGCTGCCGGCCAGCCGCCGCTTGCCCTGGCAGCTGCGCCGCAGGTCGGCCACCTGCTCCTCGGTGACGGCCAGCGCCCCGGTACCGCCGGTGACCGGGGGCGGCGGCGCCGACCACTGCAGCGCCGAGCGGGCCAGCTCGTCGCCGCGGAACAGGTCGGTCAGCCGGACCGGGGCCACCTGCAGGCCGGCCTCGCGCAGCGCGATCTGGGCGGTGTCGGCGGTCCACGGGTCGGTGAGCAGCCGGGCCGAGAGCACCTTGGCGCCGCGCTGGCTGCCCATCCGGCCCCAGAGCTGCTCGTAGGTGACGGCGATCCCGACCGCCCGGCTGAGCACCTCGCAGACCGCCTGGTCGTGCGGGGCCCGCGGCACCATGCCGCGGTCGCGCCACTTGTACGGGGCGGTCTGACTGATCGCCAGGCCGGGCGGCAGCACCAGGTTGACCTCGCGGGCCAACCGCTCGGGGCTCCAGGCGAGCTGATGGAGTATCCGGGCGAGCTCTTCGTTGCGGATGCGCGCGAGATCGGCCATGGCCCGACGGTAGCGGGCGGTAGCCGGTCTTGGGCAGCACGCCTCGGATATCACCCAGCGTAGCCGGAGCGGCTGAACGGGCCAGCAATTTCACCAGGTCCGGCGGGGTAACCGACTTCACACGTAACCCAAAGCGGTCACTGAGCGTAGGACATCCGGCAAGCCCACCTCCCGGAAGCGGTGACCCCCGTGCGTCCAACTGCCCTGCTCCCCCGCCCGAGCCGCGCCCCGGCCCGACCGCCGGCCGTCTCCCGACGGCAGCGGATCGGCCGCCGCCGCGCGCTGCTGGCCGGCGCCGTGGTGCTCAACCAGCTGGCCTATGGCTCGGTCTACTCGTGGAGCATCCTGTCCGCCGGCTTCCAGGCGCCCGGCAACGGGTTCGCGCTCGGCCGGGACGAGGCCGGGCTGCCGTTCGCCGCCGCGCACGCCCTGGTCTTCCTCGGCACCGTGCTGGGCGGCCTGCTGATGGGCCGGCGGCCGCCGCGCGGCATCGCCGTGGTGGCCGGCCTGCTCTACGCGGGCGGCATGCTGGTGGCCGGCTGCGCACACGGGCGCCAGGACTTCTGGCTGGTGCTGCTCGGCTACGGCGGGATCAGCGGCGTCGGCCTGGGCCTGGGCTACATCGTGCCGACCACCATGCTGCAGCGCTGGTTCCCCGGGCACCGGGCGCTGGCCGCCGGGGTGGCCACCGGCGGGTTCGGGCTCGGCTCGGTGCTCTGCGCGCCGCTGTACCGGGTGCTGGTGGCGCACTTCGCCGCCAACCCGGCCCGGGTGCTGCTGGTGCTGGGCGCGGTCTTCCTGGTCACCACGCTGACCGGGGCCGCCTTCTTCGCCAACCCGCCGCGCCCGGTCTCGCTGCCCGCGCAGCAGGCGGCCACCGGCTACCGGCCGGCCCAGGCGCTGCGCACCCGGCAGTGGTACCTGCTGACCCTGGTGCTGTTCTGCAACACCGCGGCCGGGATCAGCATGCTCTCGGTGGTGGCTCCGGCGGCCGGCGCACTGACCGGCCTGAGCCCGACCCTGGCGGCGGTGCTGACCGGGGTGCTGGGGGTGTTCAACACCGTCGGGCGCCCGCTGTGGGGCTGGCTGTCCGGACGGACCGGGCTGATGACCGCCTTCGTGATGATGCTGGCCACCCAGGGACTCTGCCTGGTGGCGCTCTCCCAGGTCTCCTCGCCGGTGCTCTTCCTGCCGCTGGCCGCGCTGGTCTGCCTCTGCTTCGGCGGCGGCTTCGCCACCATGCCGGCCGCCGCCTCGGAGTTCTTCGGGCTGGCGCACGCGGGGGCGGTCTACGGGCTGATGCTGATCGGCTGGAGCCTGGCGGGACTGGCCGGCCCGCTGGCGGTCTCCGCGCTCGCCGCCCACTCCTCCTACGGCGCCGCCTTCCTGGCCCTCGGCGCGGTCACCGTGCTGGCCGCCGCGCTGCCCACGCTGGCCCGGGCCCCGGGGGCGCCGCGCACCGCGCGCTGACGCCCGGCACAGCCGAAGGGCCGCCTCCCTGACGGGAGGCGGCCCTTCGTACGCGTGGAGCTACGGGGAATTGAACCCCGGACCTCTTGCATGCCATGCAAGCGCTCTACCAACTGAGCTACAGCCCCATGTGAAATTTTTGCCGTGCATATTTTTGCCGCCCCCGGTTTCCCGCGGCGACATGTCTTACTTTACACGGTCTGCCGGGTGCTTCACGAATCCGTTTCCGGGCCCGGGCCCCCGGCCCCGCCGCGGGCCCGGGCCCGGGGGGCCTGCGGCACGGAACGCCGAAGGGCCGCTTCCCGATGGGAAACGGCCCTTCAACTGTTGTGGAGCTACGGGGAATTGAACCCCGGACCTCTTGCATGCCATGCAAGCGCTCTACCAACTGAGCTACAGCCCCGCGACACGCACGGCCCTGGTGGACCGCTGGTGCGGAGTGGAGCTACGGGGAATTGAACCCCGGACCTCTTGCATGCCATGCAAGCGCTCTACCAACTGAGCTACAGCCCCGCACTCGAGGAGCCTCGCCGCCCGGTGGGCCGCGTTCTCTCCTGCGAACGAGGAAGACTCTAGCTGGTCAGGCCCGGAATGACGAAATCCCGCCCGCGAGCTGCGGCTCGCTCAGGTGTCGTCGCCGATCACCGGCTCGGGCAGGCTGCCCGCGTTGTGCTCCAGCAGCCGCCAGCCGCGGGCCCCCTGGCCCAGCACCGACCAGCAGCAGTTGGACAGCCCGCCCAGGCTCTCCCACTGCTCCGGCGCCAGGTCGAGCAGCCGGCCCAGCATGGTGCGGATCGTCCCACCGTGGCTGACCACGACCAGGGTGCCCGCCTCCGGCAGCTTCTCCGCGGCCGCCAGCACCAGCGGCACCGAGCGGTCGGCCACCTCGGTACTCAGCTCGCCGCCGCCGCGGCGCACCGGCTCGCCGCGGCCGAAGGCGGCGTACTCCTGCGGGTAGCGGGCCTTGATCTCGGCGTGGGTCAGGCCCTGCCAGCTGCCCGCGTACGTCTCCCGCAGGCCCTCGTACTGCTGCACCTCCAGGTCGGTCAACCGGGCCAGCTCGGCCGCGGTGGCCGACGCCCGGCTCAGGTCGGAGGAGATCAGCAGGTCGGGCCGCAGCCCCGCGAGCAGCCGGGCCGCCCGCTGGGCCTGGGCCAGACCGGTCTCGGTCAGCGGGATGTCGGTGCTGCCCTGGAACCGGGACTCCAGGTTCCAGGAGGTCTGGCCGTGCCGCCAGAAGACGATCCGCGGTCCCCCCGCGCGGCTGGTCAGCTGAAGTCCTGGATGAAGCCGACCGCGTTGCCCGCCTCGTCGGTGGCCGCGTCCTCGGGGCGGTTGCGGGTGGCCAGCGCGTCCGCGGGCAGCGGCAGCTCGGGGCAGTCCTTCCAGAGCCGGTCCAGCGAGTAGAAGGACCGCTCCTCGGCGTGCTGGACGTGCACCACGATGTCCAGGTAGTCCAGCAGGATCCAGCGGCCGTCGCGCTCGCCCTCGCGGCGCACCGGCTTGACGTCCAGCTGCTCGCGCAGCTGGTCCTCGATCTCCTCGGCGATCGCCTTGACCTGGCGGTCGTTGGCGGCCGAGGCGATCACGAAGGCGTCGGTGATCGACAGCACGTCGCTGACGTCGAAGGCGATCACGTTGTGCGCGAGCTTGTCGGCGGCCGCCTGGGCGGCGACGTTGATGAGTTCCTGCGAGTGTTCGGTTGCGGTCACGGTGTTCTTCCGACTCGGTTGCCTAGGGTTCCTGTCCAGGATCTCACGCCACCGGAGCCGGACCCCCCGGCCTTGCGGAATCGCCGCGGCCGGGGGTCCGGGTGCGCTACTGCTGCGGCTTGGGTGCCTGGTAGTCCTTGCCGACCACCAGCACCAGGTCGGTGGTCTGGGCGTCGGTGACCTTCTTCACGGCGGTCGCCGGCAGGCCCAGCGTGGTGGCCAGCGATCGGGCCGCGTCCGCCCGGGTGTCGTCGCTGTAGTGGATCTCGCTGCTCGGCTGGGCGGCGACCTTGCCGCCGCCGGGCACGAAGGTCAGGCCCGCGTTGACCACCTGGGCCTGGGCGGCGACCGCCGGGCTGTCGGTGCCGCCCGCGGTGCCGGTGGCGTCCTGGATGCTCACCCGGGCCGGGCCGGCGGTCGCGGCCGCGGTGTGCACGGTGCTGCCCAGCACGTCCTTGACCAGCGGCGCGGCCTTGGCCTCGTCCACCGTGCCGTCGGTCCGCACCGGCAGCTCGCTGGTGGTCAGGCGGCCCGCACCGGCCCGGCCGGCGAGCTGGGCCAGCAGCCCGGCCAGCGCCTGCTCCGGCAGCGAGGGGTCGAGCACCGCGCCCATCTTGTGCACGTCGTCGGTGGCGTCGGACAGCGCGGTGGGCATCGCCTTGACCACCGCGGCCAGCACCGCGCCGAACCGGGCCAGCTGGGCGTCGCGGCTCTCGCCCGGTGCCTGGTAGGTGGCGTAGGCCACCGCGGCCTGGCCGGTGAGCATCCGCCGGCTGCCCTTGTCCACCAGCACCTTGCCGTCCGGACCGGTCAGCTGGGCGTTGGTGTCCATCGTGAGACCGCCCAACTGGGCGACCAGCAGCTGCAGGTACGGGGTGTCCAGCCGCCAGGTGCCGCTCACCGGGGCGCCCAGCAGGGTGGCCAGCGCGTCCCGGGTCGGCGCGGAGCCCAGGTTGGTCAGCGCGTCGCTCATCGCGGTGGTGGCCGAGTCGCCGGTGGAGGGCAGCTGCAGGTTGTCCGGCAGCAGCAGCACCGAGGCCTTGTTGCCGCCCGCGTCGTTGACCAGCAGCACCGAGCTGACCTTGCCCTGCAGGTCGTGCAGGTGCACCACGACCACGTTGCGGCCGCCGGTGGCCTTGGCGGCGGTCTGGCCGCCGATCGCCCCGGTGTACCAGAGGTAGCCGGCCGTGCCGCCGGCCACCAGGGCCAGCGCCACCACGGCGCCGACCAGCCGGTTGCGCAGCCGGCGGCGGCGTTCGGCGCGGAGCTCGGTGCGCGACTCGGCGAACTTCAGCCAGTCGATGACGTCCTCGGTCTCCTCCGCCGGTTCGTCGACGAAGGTGAACTCGCCCGTCTGGTAGGAGTCCTGGTCGCCGCGGGCGGCCTGCTTGGCGAGGTTGCGGCGGCCCCCGACCTGCTCCGAGGGCTCCTCGGCAGGCTCCGGCGCGGCGGCCGGCCCGGTACCCGGGGCCGAGCGCGGCCGGGGCGGGGCGGGCGCCGGGGCGGGCCCGGCGGCGGCTGCCGCGGCAGGGGCGGGCGCGGGGGGGCGCGGCCGGCGGGGCGGCCTGCTGGTAGCCCTGGTCCGGGTAGCCGCCCTGGTAACCCTGCGGGTACTCGGGCTGCTGGTAGCCCTGCTGCTCGTAGCCGCCCTGGTACGCCTGCGGGTACTCGGGCTGCTGGTACTCCTGGTACTCCGGCTGCTGGTAGCCCTGCGGCTGGTAGACCGACTCCTGCTGTGGCTGCTGGTAGCCCTGCGGGTACTCGGACTGCTGGTACTCCGCCTGCTGGTAGCCCTGCTCGTAGTAGCCGGGCTGCTGCTCGTACCCGTACCCCTGCTGCGGGGCCTGCTCGTAGTAGCCCTGCTGCTCGTAGCCGTACGGCTGCTGCTGCTGTTGCTGCGGTTGGGCGTGCGGGTAGTGCCCGGTGGACCAGTCGCCGTCCTCGGGCCCGTTGCGGTCTGCCGTTCCGGTCACGCCGTCGTCCCTCTCGGTCTTGCCGTGTCTGACCAGCTCAGCCGGCGTCGCGGTAGAGCGCCCGCTTGTCGATGTAGCGCACCACCCCGTCCGGCACCAGGTACCAGACCGGGGCGCCCTTGGCGACCCGCAGCCGGCAGTCGGTGGAGGAGATGGCCAGCGCCGGCACCTCGACCAGCGAGACCCCGCCGACCGGCAGCCCGGCATCCGTCAGAGTGTGCCCCGGCCGGGTGCAGCCGATGAAGTGGGCGAGCGAGAAAAGCTCCTCGACGTCGCGCCAGGAGAGGATCTGGGCCAGCGCGTCGGCGCCGGTGATGAAGAACAGGTCCGCGTCGGGGTGCTGGGCCCGCAGCTCGCGCAGGGTGTCCACGGTGTAGGTCAGACCCTGGCGGTCGATGTCGATCCGGCTGACCGAGAACTGCGGGTTCTCGGCGGTGGCGATCACCGTCATCAGGTAGCGGTCCTCGGCCGAGGAGACCTCGCGGCCGGTCTTCTGCCACGGCTGGCCGGTCGGGACGAAGATCACCTCGTCCAGCTGGAAGGCGCTGGCGACCTCACTGGCCGCGACCAGGTGGCCGTGGTGGATCGGGTCGAAGGTGCCGCCCATCACACCGAGGCGCTTTCGGCCCTTCGTGCTCTCTCCCATGGCGCCACACCCTAGCCGACCCTCGGCGGACCACCGCTCCCGCAGTCCCGACTGCCCTGGGGGGAGCGCCCGCACCCGGCGGACGCCCCGCCCGGGGCGGGCGGCAGGGGCTCAGCGGTCCCGGTTGAAGCGGGTCGTGATGAAGAGCAGCAGCAGCAGGATGAACAGCGCGCTGCCACCGGTCAGCGCCGGGCTGAGGCTCTGGTGGTTGCTTCCCTCGGCCAGGACGGTCAGGGCGTTGGTCATGTGGTGGGCCTTCTCGACTCGGTGGGGGCCAGGACACGGGACCCGGCGACCGGGGCGACCCGCGCGCTCATCGTACGGGGCCCGCCCGCGCAACCGCGCGGCGGCTCCCCGCGTCTGACTACGGGTGAGGCCGGCGCAGGCTCAGTTGCTGCGGCCGGCCCGGGCCAGGATCCAGACCAGCAGCAGTACGCCCACGATCGACGCGGCCACCACCAGGCGCAGGAACAGGCCCGGACCCGTGCCGGGAGAGATCGGCTCGGCCAGGGTCACCAGGGCGCTGTGCGGCATCGGAGGGCTCCTCGGAAGGGGTGGCGCAGTTCGGGCAATCAGCTTAGGCCCGCGGTGCACCGCCCGATGGCACCGCCCCCGCGGCGTCGTACGCTGCTGCGGGGACGAGTGCGCGCACGCGGACGTTGACGAGTTTCAGGGGCGGGGGCCGGCACCGGGCCGGGACCTGCTGCGAGCAGGAGGACTACGCACATGACCGATCCGACTCAGGCCGCCGGCACCCCGAGCCGCCGCCGCAAGCGTTTCCCCGGGATCTCCACCCGGGCCTGGGAGCACCCGGCCGACCGCTCGGCGCTGGTCGCCCTGCGCAGGCTGACCGGCTTCGACGACGTGATAAAGAAGCTGGCCGGCCTGGTCTCCGAGCGCAGCGTGCGGCTGATGTTCCTGGCCACCGCGGTGAAGACCTCGGAGCGCCAGTACCCCGAGATCTACAACATGGTCCGGGACGCGGCCTACGTGCTGGACCTGGAGAAGGTCCCGGACCTCTTCGTGACCCAGGACCCGACCGTCAACGCGATGTGCATCGGGATGGACACCCCGGTGATCGTGCTGACCACCGGCCTGGTGGAGCTGCTGGACGAGGAGGAGCTGCGCGCGGTGGTCGGCCACGAGGTCGGCCACGCGATGTCCGGCCACGCGGTGTACCGCACGATGATGCTGATCCTGAGCGGCCTGGCCACCCGGCTGGGCTGGCTGCCGCTCGGCAACCTGGCCATCATGGCCCTGGTCACCGCGCTCAAGGAGTGGTTCCGCAAGGCCGAACTCTCCTGCGACCGGGCCGGCCTGCTGGCCGGCCAGGACCCCCAGGCCTCGATGCGCGGGCTGATGAAGCTGGCCGGCGGCCACAACCTGGGCGAGATGAACGTGGACGCCTTCCTGGAGCAGGCCGCGGAGTACGAGAAGGCCGGCGACCTGCGCGACAGCGCCCTCAAGCTGCTCCAGGTGCTGCCGCAGACCCACCCGTTCGCGGTGGTCCGGGTGGCCAAACTCAAGCAGTGGTCGGAGAGCGAGGAGTACCGCTCGATCCTGGCCGGCGCCTACCCGCTGCGGACCGACGACGGCGAGGCCAAGGTCTCCGACCAGTGGAAGGCCGCGGCCGACTCCTACGGCAAGTCCATCAAGGAGAGCAAGGACCCGCTGTTCAACCTGCTCAAGGACATCGCGGACGGTGCCGGCACGGTCGGCGGCAAGCTGCGCGACACCTTCACCGGCGCCCGCGGCCCGGCCGGCGGCGGCACCGGCGGCACCCCCGAGGACGCCGAGCAGAAGTGACACCCGCCCGGGTGCGGCCCGCTCGCCGGGCCGCACCCGGGGCAGTGGCGCCGGCGCTCAGCCCTTGGGGCTCGCCAGCACCGCGCAGGACTGCCAGGCCGGGTGCGCGTGGTCGGCCGGATTGACCGCCCCGGGGCTGGCGGCGGGGGCCCCGGCGGCCCCGAAGGCCTGCGGCTGCAGGTACTCGGCCTGGGCGGCGCCGCACGGGCTGGGGCCGGCCTGCTCCACCGAGTCGACCAGGCGCAGCTGGGCGTAGGCGACGTCATTGTGGTCCACGTCGAACCGGACCTCGCGGCGGACCGTGTAGAGGCTGACCGGACCCGCGCCGGGCGCGCCCGCCGGGCGCAGCGCGTACACCAGGGTGTGGTCGCCGGTGATCTCCAGGGTGCCCGGGTCCAGCTCGGTGAAGCTGACCGAGCCGGCCACCTTCACGGTGTTGCTGGCCAGCGCGACCTTCATCGGGTCGAACCGGACCATCCAGCCGGTCACCGCGTGGTGCTGGTCGTCGGCCGGGGCGGCCGTGGCCGCGTCGAACTGGCTCTGCTCGGCCGGCGCGAGCAGCTGGCGCACCTGCGCCGTCTCGCCCTGGACCAGCACCGAGGCGGTCAGCTCGGAGGCCTCCAGGTAGCGCCGCACGGTGTCCAGCGCGGCCGCGACCTGGGTCTGGCTGAAGTGGGTGGTCCCGGTGGTGGGCACGGGCAGGCCCAGGCCCGCGCTGCCGTCGGCGTAACCGGCGGTGGCCGGCAGGGTGCCGAACGGGTTGTTCGGATCGGCCGCGGGCGGCGCCTGCGGAGCGGTCAGCGCGGTCAGCTGGGCGGTCAGCTGGGTGCCGCCGCCGCGCGCGGCCTCGTGCTGCGGGGCCGTGACGCCGAAGTAGACCGCGGCGCCGAAGGCCAGCACCACCAGGAGCAGCAGGGTGACCGCCTGGCGGGGCAGGGAGGCCAGCGCGCCGAGGCCGAACTTGTGCCGGATCGCCCGCGGCACGTGGCCGCCGAGGCGCTCGTCCGCGGACAGTTCGGTGATCCGGGCAGCGCGGACGAACGACTCGTCGAAGACGACGGATCGGTACTCGTCATCGCTTCCGGAACCGCCCTCGGGCACACCCTCCGGAGGCTCACCCGGGTCACCCATACATCAAGGGTAGAACCGGGACGCCGCCCGGTACGAGGCTCGGGAAGCGGCTTTCCTGCCCGCGGGCAGACCTCATCCGGCCGGTTGCAGCACCGGCAGGCCGGCCGGGTAGGCATGCACCCCGGTGGGGGCCGGCGAGGCCGGTCCGCTGGTACCCACGGCCGGCTGGCGGCCGGGCAGCCCACCGCCGCCGCGGTAGACCGCGGCCACCGCCACGGCCACCAGGCTGACGCCCATCACGATCACCAGCACCCAGGCCAGCGGCCGGTGCCAGCGCTGCTGGGCGACCTGGCGGCCCGTGCAGTCGGTCCGGGTGGCGTAGCCGGGCCAGCGCACCGCGCGACGCCGGCGGCCGGGGGCGCCGACCCAGGGGTCGGTGTAGATCCGGTCGTCCTCGAGCCCGAGCGGGTGCGGGCGCAGCTCCAGCGGCACGCCCTCGTAGTGGTCGCCGCCCGGCTCCCTGGCCCAGGCCGGCGAGCCGGGTTCGAGCTCGCTGCGGGCTTCCGCTGCGGCGAGCTGACGCTCCCTGGCACTCGGCTCGTGCACCGCGGCGGAGCGGACGAACGCCTCGTCAAGGACCACGGTGGCGAACTCGTCGTCCGCTGCACCGTGGTCGTCGCCGTCGGAGTACGGCGAGCCCCCCTCATCCTCAGCCACGTCGTTCAGCGTATTACCGGGGGCGCGATTTGTCTGTGGCTCCCGGCACTTGGGCTGACGTGGTGTTGGCTCGCGGCTGCCGCGGTTACTCCGCTCGGCCGCCCACGGTCGGCGTCGCGGCACCGCGCACGTGACCGTCACCAGTGACGATGTACTTGGTGGAGGTCAGCTCCGGCAGGCCCATCGGGCCGCGGGCGTGCAGCTTCTGGGTGGAGATGCCGATCTCGGCGCCGAAACCGAACTCACCCCCGTCGGTGAACCGGGTCGAGGCGTTGACCGCCACCGTGGTGGCGTCGACCAGTTGGGTGAACCGCCGGGCCGCCGCCTGCGAGGTGGTCACGATCGCCTCGGTGTGGCCGGAGGACCACTGCCGGATGTGCTCCACCGCTGCCTCCAGCGAGGGCACCACGGCGGCGGCCAGGTCCAGCGAGAGGTACTCCGCGCCCCAGTCCTCGTCGGTGGCCGGCACCACGGTGGCGGCCGAGCCCGCGGCGAGCTTGACCACCCTCTCGTCGCCGTGCACGGTGACCCCGGCCTCGGCCAGGGCGGCCAGCGCGAGCGGCAGGAACTCCTCGGCGACGTCCTGGTGCACCAGCAGCGTCTCGGCCGCGTTGCAGACGCTGACCCGCTGCGCCTTGGAGTTGAGCAGGATGCCGACCGCCATCGCCAGGTCGGTGTGCGCGTCCACGTAGACGTGGCAGTTGCCGGTGCCGGTCTCGATCACCGGCACGGTGGAGCCCTCCACCACGGTCCTGATCAGCGAGGCGCCGCCGCGCGGGATCAGCACGTCCACCAGGCCGCGGGCCCGCATCAGCTCGGTGACCGACTCGCGGCCCTCCCCCGGCACCAGCTGGACCGCGTCGGCCGGCAGGCCGGCGCTCGCCACCGCGTCGCGCACCACGGCCACCAGCGCGGTGTTGGAGCGGTAGGCGGAGGCGGAGCCGCGCAGCAGCACCGCGTTGCCGGACTTGAGGCAGAGCGCGGCGGCATCCACCGTCACGTTGGGCCGGGCCTCGTAGATGATGCCCACTACGCCCAGCGGGACCCGGACCTGACGCACGTCCAGCCCGTTCGGCAGGGTGTAGCCGCGGATCACCTCGCCCACCGGGTCGGGCAGGCCGGCGACCCGGCGCACGTCGGCGGCGATCGCCGCGATCCGCTCCTCGGTCAGCGTCAGCCGGTCGACCACCGACTCGGCGGTGCCGGCCTCGCGGGCACGGGCCACGTCCTCGGCGTTGGCCGCGGTGAGCTCGGCGGCGCGGGCGGTCAGCGCGTCGGCAATGGCCGACAGCGCGGCGTCCTTGGCCGAGCGCGGCAGCGGGGCGAGTGCGGCGGCGGCCGTACGGGCGCGCCGCGCGGTGGCGAGGACGGGGCTGTCAGTGGTCATGCCCTGAAGGGTATCGACTGCTCGGGCCGGGTCGGCGCGGATACCACCGGCTGAGACGTCCCGGTGCCGGTCAGTACGGGTGCACGCCGCCGAGCTGTCCGGTCGGCTCGCCGAACCCCTCGGCCACCCGGTGGTGGTAGGTGGCCCGGTCCACCACCTCCAGCCCGACGATCTCCCAGGGCGGCAGCTGGGCGGTGGCCTTGTGCTCGCCCCACAGCCGCAGCGCGATGGCGGCCGCGTCGTGCAGGTCGCGGGCCTGCTCCCAGTAGCGGAGCTCGGCGTGGTCGGCGGCGTACCGGGCGGTAAGGAAGAAGGAGTGGTCGTGCGCCAGCCGCTCCAACCCGGCCCGCAGCACCGGCAGCGGGGTCACCTCGCCGGCCAGGCTGAGCACCACGTGCCACAGCCGCCCGGCCTCCGGCTCCTCGGCCGGGGTACTCGCCGGGAAGAGCGGGCGGACCACCGCCCCCGCCTGCTGCTCGCCCACCCCGGGCAGCGCTTGGTCGCGCCTGGGTCCCACCGCGGCCTCCTGTTCGACGCTGGCCTGTGCCGGGCCCGACGGACCGTCAGCCGCGCAGCACCACCAGGTCGTCCCGGTGGATGACCTCGCGCTCGTAGGCGGCACCGAGCTCCTGGGCCAGCTCCCGCGTCGACCGGCCCAGCAGGCGCGGCAACTCCCTCGCATCAAAGTTGACCAGTCCACGGGCCACGATGTGGCCGTTTTCGGCAAGAAGGTCCACCGGATCGCCCGCCGTGAACTCGCCGTCCACCTTGGTGACACCGGCCGGCAGCAGCGACTTGCCGCCCTCCACCACGGCGCGCACCGCTCCCTCGTCCAGGTGCAGCGCGCCGCGCGGGCTGGAGGCGTGCGCCAGCCAGAGCAGCCGGTCGGCGGTGCGCGAGCCGGTGCGGGTGAACAGCGTGCCGGTCGCGCGCCCCGCCAGCGCGTCGGCGGCGTGCCGGGCGGCGGTGAGCACCACCGGGATCCCCGCGCCGGTGGCGATCCTGGCCGCCTCGACCTTGGTCACCATGCCGCCGGTGCCGACCCCGGCCCGGCCGGCGCTGCCGATCTCGATGCCCGCCAGGTCCTGCGGACCGCGCACCTCGTCGATCCGGCGGGTGCCCGGCTTGCTGGGGTCGCCGTCGTAGAGCCCGTCCACGTCGGAGAGCAGGACCAGCAGGTCGGCCCGGACCAGGTGGGCGACCAGCGCGGCCAGCCGGTCGTTGTCACCGAACCTGATTTCGGCGGTGGCCACCGTGTCGTTCTCGTTGACGACCGGGACCGCGCCCATCGCCAGCAGCTGGTCCAGGGTCCGGTAGGCGTTGCGGTAGTGCGCGCGCCGGCTGGCGTCCTCGGCGGTCAGCAGCACCTGGCCGACCCGGCGGCCGTAGCGGGCGAACGAGGCGGTGTACCGGGCCACCAGCAGGCCCTGGCCGACGCTGGCGGCGGCCTGCTGGCGGGCCAGGTCGGTGGGGCGCTTGGCCAGGCCCAGCGGGGACAGGCCGGCCGCGATGGCGCCGGAGGAGACCAGCACGATCTCCGGCGCGTCCGGCTCGCCGAGCCGCTTGGCCAGTGCGTCCACCAGGGCGTCGACCCGGTCGGCGTCCAGCCCGCCGGCCGCGGTGGTGAGCGAGGAGGAACCGACCTTGACCACGATCCGGCGGGCCGCCAGTACGTCCTGACGCAGTGTCTGCTCGCTCATCGCCCTGTCCCTCATGCTGGTGCGGCCCGGTCCCCCGCGCAATCTACGCGATGAACCGGGCCGCACCACATCGTGTTTCACCGCCTGGGACCGGCCCCGGTCCAGCCGGACCGGCCCCGGGGGCGGTCGGACGGACTACTCGTCCTCGTCCTCGCCGAGTTCGGCCGGGCGGCTGCTGGAGAGCGCCTCGAAGGCCAGGTACTCGGCCTCGGCGGCGTCGCGGCCCTTCAGCTTGTCGCGCCGGCGGTCGACGGCCGGGCGCGGGGTCTCGAAGCGGTGGTCCTCGCCACGACGGCCGAGCATCTCGGCGCCGGCCGCCATGGTCGGCTCCCAGTCGAAGACGACCGCGTTCTCGTCGGGGCCGATGATGACCGTGTCACCCTCATGGGCGCCGGCCTTCCACAGCTGGTCCTCGACACCGAGGCGGGCCAGCCGGTCGGCCAGGTAGCCGACCGCCTCGTCGTTGCTGAAGTCGGTCTGGCGCACCCAGCGCTCCGGCTTGGTGCCGCGCACCCGGTAGGCGCCGTCCTCCTCGGTGACCGTGAAGCCGGCGTCGTCCACCGCGGTCGGGCGCAGCACGATCCGGGTCGACTCCTGCACCGGCTTGGCGGCCCGGGCCTCGGCCACGATGCCGGCCATCGCGTAGCTCAGCTCGCGCAGGCCCTTGCGGGAGGCGGCGGAGACCTCGAACACCCGGTAGCCCCGCTCCTCCAGCGAGGCCCGGGTCAGGTCGGCGATGTCCTGGCCGTCCGGCACGTCCACCTTGTTCAGCGCGACGATCCGCGGCCGGTCCTCCAGCCCGCCGTACTGGGACAGCTCGGTCTCGATCGCCTCCAGGTCGGTGAGCGGGTCGCGGCCCGGCTCCAGGGTGGCGCTGTCCAGCACGTGCACCAGCACGCTGCACCGCTCCACGTGGCGCAGGAACTCCAGCCCCAGGCCCTTGCCCTGGCTGGCGCCCGGGATCAGGCCGGGCACGTCGGCGACCGTGTAGACGGTCTCGCCGGCGGTGACCACGCCCAGGTTGGGCACCAGGGTGGTGAACGGGTAGTCGGCGATCTTGGGGCGGGCCGCGGAGAGCACCGCGATCAGCGAGGACTTGCCGGCGCTCGGGTAGCCCACCAGAGCCACGTCGGCCACCGACTTGAGCTCCATCACGATGTCCCGGGCCTCGCCCGGCTCGCCCAGCAGCGCGAAGCCGGGGGCCTTGCGGCGGGCCGAGGCCAGCGCCGCGTTGCCCAGGCCGCCGCGACCGCCGGCCGCGGCGATGAAGGTGGTGCCGTGGCCGACCAGGTCGGCGAGCACGTTGCCCTTCTTGTCCAGCACCACGGTGCCGTCCGGCACCGGCAGCACGATGTCCTCGCCGGTCGCGCCGGTGCGGTTGCCGCCCGCGCCCGGCTTGCCGTTGCCGGCCTTGCGCTTGGGCGAGTGGTGGTACTCGAGCAGGGTGGTCACGTTGGCGTCCACCACCAGGGTGACGCTGCCGCCCTCGCCGCCGTTGCCGCCGTCCGGGCCGCCGAGCGGCTTGAACTTCTCCCGGTGTACGGAGGCGCAGCCGTGGCCTCCGTTACCCGCGGCGACATGCAGTTCGACGCGGTCCACGAAGGTGGTCATGAGCGGTGCCTCCAGAGGCGAGGGGGTGATTGAAAACACGCAGGGTGGACCGGAGAAACCCGATCCACCCTGCATGGGATCCAGCGGAAGCGCCGGATCAGGCCTCGACGGCCACGATGTTGACGACCTTGCGGCCGCGACGGGTGCCGAACTGGACCGCACCGGCGGTCAGCGCGAACAGGGTGTCGTCGCCACCGCGACCGACGCCCGCACCCGGGTGGAAGTGGGTACCGCGCTGGCGGACGAGGATCTCGCCGGCGCTGACGACCTGGCCGCCGAAGCGCTTCACGCCGAGGCGCTGAGCGTTCGAGTCACGACCGTTGCGGGTAGAGCTTGCGCCCTTCTTGTGTGCCATCTCGCTGTCCCCTTACTTACTTCGCGGAGTCGATGCTCGTGATGCGGACGGCGGTGTGGCGCTGGCGGTGGCCCTGGCGCCGACGGTAGCCGGTCTTGTTCTTGTAGCGGAGGATGACGATCTTCTCACCCTTGGTGTGGTCGACGACCTCGGCGTGGACCTTCACGCCGTCGAGGACCCACGGGTCGGAGGTGACAGCGTCACCGTCGACGACCAGGATGGTCGAGAACTCCACCGAGTCACCCGGCTTGACGTCGACACGGTCGATCTCCAGCACGTCGCCAACGGCGACCTTGTGCTGGCGGCCGCCGGCGCGAACGATCGCGTACATGCGGTACCTGCTTTCCAACTCGGTTCGGAACTCTCCGATGCCAGCCACCTGGGTATGGACACAAGAGGCCTCCCCCGGATTCCCCTTGCGGGGGTTCCGAGAGGTGAGGTGCTCGGGAGCGTGGCGTAGACACGCCGAGGGTCAAGAATACGGACCGGCCGCCTCCTGGGCAAACCGGACCGCTCGACGGGGGCGGCAGGGGATCACGAATCCCCTGCCGCCCCCGTCGGGCTCACTCCGCTGCCGACTCACCTTCGGCGGCAGCCGCCTTCTTGGCCGCCGCGCTGGTCCGCTTGGTAGCGGTCTTGCGGGCGGTGGTCTTCTTGGCCGCCGTGGTCTTCTTCGCGGCGGTGGTCTTCTTCGCGGCCGTCTTGCGGGCGGCGCGCTTCTTCGGGGCCGGTGCCTCCTCGTCGGCGGCGGACTCCTCGACCGCGGCCTCCTCGGCGACCGGCTGCTCGGCAGTCGGGGCCTCGGCAGCGGTCTCCTCGGCCTGGGCCCCGGTGCCGACGGCCTGCTCCGGCGCCTCGGTCACCTCCGGCGCGGCAGCGGCGGCCAGGGCGGCCTCCACCACGGCCTCGGCGCGCGACTGCAGGACCACGATCTCGGCCTGGCCCGGCGCGCCCGCGGGGGCGGTGGCCTTGCGGACCGCGCGGCGGCGGGTCCGGGCGGCCGGCGCGGGCGCCTCGACGACGGCGGGCTCGGCCACCGGCTCGGCGACCGGCTCCGGCCGGCCGGGCTGCTCGACCGGCTCGACCGCGAGCTCGTCCTCGGCCAGTTCGGCCGTGCTGACCAGCTCGAACTCCTCGTCCTCGTGCTCGTGCTCGCTCGGCTCGACGGCGACCGGTGCGGCCTCCTCCGACCCCGCGCCGCCCTTGCCGCGACGGCGCCGCTTGCTCGAGCCCGCGGCCTCGCCGGCGGTGCCCACCGGGCCGCCACCGCCGCCCGCCGAACCTGGCTGCTCCATGTGGACGATGACGCCACGACCGTTGCAGTGCACGCAGGGCTCGGAGAAGGACTCCAGCAGGCCCTGGCCGACCCGCTTGCGGGTCATCTGCACCAGGCCCAGCGAGGTGACCTCGGCCACCTGGTGCTTGGTCCGGTCCCGGCCCAGGCACTCCAGCAGGCGGCGCAGCACCAGGTCGCGGTTGGACTCCAGGACCATGTCGATGAAGTCGATCACGATGATGCCGCCGAGGTCGCGCAGCCGCAGCTGGCGCACGATCTCCTCGGCCGCCTCGATGTTGTTGCGGGTGACGGTCTCCTCGAGGTTGCCGCCCTGGCCGACGAACTTGCCGGTGTTGACGTCGACCACGACCATCGCCTCGGTCCGGTCGATCACCAGCGAGCCGCCGCTGGGCAGCCAGACCTTGCGGTCCAGCGCCTTCATCAGCTGCTCGTCGATCCGGTAGGTGGCGAACACGTCCACGTCGCTGGTCCAGCGCTGCAGACGCTCGGTCAGGTCCGGGGCGACCGAGGAGACGTACTCGTGGATGGTGTTCCACGCCTCGCCGCCGGAGACGATGACCTTGGTGAAGTCCTCGTTGAAGATGTCGCGGACCACCCGGACGGTCATGTCCGGCTCGCCGTACAGCAGGGTCGGCGCGTTGCCGGAGGCCGCCTTCTTCTGGATCTCCTCCCACTGCGCCTGCAGTCGCTGCACGTCGCGGGTGAGCTCGTCCTCGCTGGCGCCCTCGGCCGCGGTGCGCACGATGACGCCCGCGTCGTCCGGCACGATCTTCTTCAGGATCTGCTTGAGCCGGGCCCGCTCGTTCTCCGGGAGCTTGCGGCTGATGCCGGTCATCGAGCCCTCGGGCACGTAGACCAGGTAGCGGCCGGGCAGCGAGATCTGGCTGGTCAGTCGGGCGCCCTTGTGGCCGATCGGGTCCTTGGAGACCTGCACCAGCACGGACTGACCCGACTTCAGCACCGACTCGATCCGGCGCGGACCGCTGTGGCCGAGCTGACCGAAGTTCACCTCACCGGCGTACAGCACCGCGTTGCGGCCCTTGCCGATGTCGACGAAGGCGGCCTCCATCGACGGCAGCACGTTCTGGACCTTGCCCAGGTAGACGTTGCCGACGTAGGAGGTGGCCTGCTCCTTGTTGACGTAGTGCTCGACCAGGACGCCGTCCTCCAGGACGCCGATCTGGGTGCGCAGGCCGTTCTGACGGACCACCATGACCCGCTCGACCGACTCGCGGCGGGCCAGGAACTCGGCCTCGGTGATGATCGGCACCCGGCGGCGGCCCAACTCGCGGCCCTCGCGGCGGCGCTGCTTCTTCGCCTCCAGTCGGGTGGAGCCCTTGATGGACTGCACCTCGTCCGGGTCGAAGGAGGGCTCGCTGGAGCGGCGGCGCGGCTCGCGCACCTTCACGACCGTGCGGACACCGTCCTCGGTGGGCTCGGTGCTCTCGGCCGCACCCTCACCGCTGCGGCGGCGCCGGCGACGGCGACGGCGGGAGGAGGCCAGGCCGGTGGCCAGCTCGTCGTCGCCCTCCTCGTCCTCGCCGTCCTCGTCCTCGTCCAGCTCGGCCGGCTTGACGGCGAGCGGCTCGCCGGTCTCCTCGGTCAGCTGGACCTCGGCCTCCAGCTCCTCGCTCTCGCCCCGGCGGCGGCGACGGCCACCGCGGCGGCGACGGCGCGAGGACGGACGACCGTCCTCCTCCCAGTCGCCGTCCTGCTCCGGGCCGGCGCTCGGCGCGGCATCGACCGGCGCCTCGGCGACGAGCTTCGGCTCGACCACGGGCTTCGGCTCGGCGACCGGCTTCACCACCTCGGCGACGGCCTTCGACGCGCCCCGGCGGCCCGACGGCGGCGTCACCCGGACGGCCGCCCGGCCGACCCGGCGACGGCGGCCGACGCCGCTGTACTCGAACTCGTCCTCCTCGCCCGGGGCGGGCGCCACCGGCTCGGCGGCGGCAGCCCTGGCCGGCGCCGGGGCCTTGGCCGGAGCCTTCGCGGGGGCCTGTGCCTTGGCAGGGGCCTGTGCCTTCGCGGGGGCCGGCGCCGCAGCCGGGGCCTGCGCGGCCGGGGCGACGAAGGCGGCGGGCTCCTGGAAGACCGGAGCCTGGAAGATCGCGGTGGCCGGGCGGACCGCACGGCGGCGGACCCGGTGGCCTTCGGGGTGCTCCGGCGCGGCGACGGGCTCCGGCGCGGTCTCGGCGACGGCCTCCTCGGCCTCCTCCTCGACCTCGGCGGCGGGCTCCTCGGCGGCCTCGGCCACCGGCTCCTCGACCACCGGGCTGGCGGCGGGCGCCTCGACCCGCTTGCGGGCGCGGCGGGCCCGCACCGGCTTCTCGACCGGGGCCTCCTCGGCCACCGGCTCGGCAGCAGCGGGGGCAGCGGCCTCCTCGGCCGCCACCGGGGTCTCCTCGACCGCGGCCGGCGGACCGGCGGGCGCCTCGGCGCGCTTGCGGGCGCGGCGGGCCCGCACCGGCTTCTCGACCGGCGCTTCCTCGGCCACCGGCTCGGCGGCGGGGGCAATGGCGGCGGGGGCAGCAGCGGCAGCTGCCTCCTCGGCCGCCGGGGCGCCGGCGGGCGCCTCGGCGCGCTTGCGGGTGCGGCGGGCCCGCACCGGCTTCTCGACCGGGGCCTCCTCGGCCACCGGCTCGGCAGCAGCGGGGGCAGCGGCCTCCTCGGCCGCCGGGATCACGGTCTCCGCCGTGGCCGGGGCCCCCTCCGGGGAACCGGCCGGGCGGGAGACCGCGCGGCGCCGTCGGCGCGGCGCCGCGGCCTCGCCGGTCTGCTGCGAATCGTTCATTTCGTTATCAGGCATGCGGGTGGATCTCCCGTCAGGCCCCCGGGCTGCGCATCCGGGCACGGCCGGGCACCGGTGGTCGGCCGGAGGCGCTCCCGCGCCCAGGCCGACTCTCCACGGTGCCGCCGCGCGGACGCGAAGCCGCACAGGGGCTCGTAGTCTCGCTCGGCGCCCCGCAGGTGCGGGGTGTCGAAAAGTCTTCTGGTCTGACCAGTGTTCTCAGGTTTTCCCAAGCTGCGCAGCCCCACAACCCAGGGTGGCTCCCGGGGCGGGCCCGGCCGGCCCAGAGGGCGGCACGGGGAAACGGCCAGTGCGCGACGGCGCTCGCTCCCCTGGGGAGCTGCGGGAACCCCGGAGGGCGTAGAGCCGGGTGGTTAGTCCGGCTCTCGCCTCCGCCCGCTAGGCGGACGCTGCGGCCTGCGGCTCTACGGCCGTCTCCGATGGGACGGCCGGGGCCGCAGCGCGGTCGAGCGCCAGCGGGTCGGTCACCGTGCCGGACTCCTCGTCGAGCGGCCCCTGCGCCAGCCTGGTCACCTCAGCGGGGACCGGCAGCGCCAGGTCGGCCGTCGCACGGAGACCGGACAAGACGTCGTCTGGTCGTACGGCGGGTGTGGCGTGTCGTACTACCAGGCGCAGTATCGCACAGGCTTGACCGGTACGAACATCGGAGGTGGCTGCGGATTCCCCGACCGGACCAACTCCGGCCTGGGCCGCAACCGCTTCCAGCCGGGCCACCGCCCCGCGCGCGTCGAAAATCCGTAGCCCGTTCTTCGTCTGCCGTTCCACCTGGGCCTCGTCGGCCGCCAGGAACAGCTCGACCGCCCGGGCCGCCTGCTCGGCGCCGACCTGCGGCAGCCGCAGCTCCCAGAGGGAGGCCTCGAGCCGCTCGACGAAGTTCGGCGTGCGCACCTCGACGGCGTCCACCACGTCCAGACCGGTCGGCAGCGAGGCGTCCAACTGGGCCCGCAGCTCCTGCGGGTCCCGGAAGTCGGCCAGGCCGATCTCCAGGTACTCGGCCTCGCTGGCCACCCCGGTGGGCGCGGCGTTCGCGTACGAGACCTTCGGGTGCGGGGTGAACCCGGCCGAGTAGGCCATCGGGACGGCGGAGCGGCGCAGCGCCCGCTCGAAGGCGCGCTGGAAGTCACGGTGGCTGGTGAAGCGCAGACGGCCCCGCTTGGTGTAGCGCAGTCGGATGCGCTGCACCGTCGGCGCGGGAGGCGGACCGTCGGGCGTGCGGCGTGCCAGGGTCGCTCAGTCCTTCGTGAGATACCTGGTCCGGGACTCGGTCACCGAACTCTGTCAAGGTGCAAGGGTACGCGCCCGCCACCCGGGCGGGCGCGTCCCGACGGGCTACTTGTTGACCACGCTCAGCGGCAGCAGCTTCTGGCCGGTGGGGCCGATCTGGATCTGCGTGTCCATCTGCGGGCAGACGCCGCAGTCGAAGCACGGGGTCCAGCGGCAGTCGTCGACCTCGACCTCCTCCAGCGCGTCCTGCCAGTCCTCCCAGAGCCAGTCCTTGTCGAGGCCGCTGTCCAGGTGGTCCCAGGGCAGCACCTCCTCGTAGGAGCGCTCGCGGGTGGTGTACCAGGCCACGTCCACGCCGGTGCCGGCCAGCGCCTTGTCGGCGGAGTCCATCCAGCGGTCGAAGGAGAAGTGCTCGCGCCAGCCGTCGAACCGGCCGCCGTCCTCGTAGACCGCCCGGATGACGGCGCCGATCCGGCGGTCGCCGCGGGAGAGCAGGCCCTCCACGATGCCGGGCTTGCCGTCGTGGTAGCGGAAGCCGATGTTCTTGCCGTACTTGCGGTCGCCGCGGATCGCGTCGCGCAGCTTGGCCAGCCGGGCGTCGGTCTCCTCGGCGCCCAGCTGCGGGGCCCACTGGAAGGGGGTGTGCGGCTTGGGCACGAAGCCGCCGATCGAGACCGTGCAGCGGATGTCGTTGGTCCCGGTGACCTCGCGGCCCTTGGCGATGACGTTCTTCGCCATCTCGGCGATCTGCAGCACGTCCTCGTCGGTCTCGGTGGGCAGGCCGCACATGAAGTACAGCTTGACCTGGCGCCAGCCGTTGCCGTAGGCGGCCCCGACGGTGCGGATCAGGTCCTCCTCGGAGACCATCTTGTTGATCACCTTGCGGATCCGCTCCGAGCCGCCCTCGGGGGCGAAGGTGAGCCCGGACCGGCGGCCGTTGCGGGTCAGCTCGTTGGCCAGGTCGATGTTGAAGGCGTCGACCCGGGTGGAGGGCAGCGACAGGCCGATCTTGTCGTCGGTGTACCGGTCGGCCAGGCCCTTGGTCAGGTCGGCGATCTCGGTGTGGTCGGCGCTGGACAGCGAGAGCAGGCCGACCTCCTCGAAGCCGGTGGCCTTCAGCCCGCGCTCGACCATCTCACCGATGCCGGTGATGCTGCGCTCGCGCACCGGACGGGTGATCATGCCCGCCTGGCAGAACCGGCAGCCGCGGGTGCAGCCGCGGAAGATCTCCACCGACATCCGCTCGTGCACCGTCTCGGCCAGCGGCACCAGGGGCTGCTTGGGGTAGGGCCACTCGTCCAGGTCCATCACGGTGTGCTTGGCGACCCGCCACGGCACGCCGGGGGCGTTGGGCACCACGCGGCCGATCCGGCCGTCGGCCAGGTACTCCACGTCGTAGAACCGGGGCACGTAGACGCCGCCGGTGCGGGCCAGGCGCAGCAGCAGCTCGTGGCGGCCGCCGGGACGGCCCTCGGCCTTCCAGGCCCGGACGATCTCGGTGATGTCCAGCACGGCCTGCTCGCCGTCGCCCACCACGGCGCAGTCGACGAAGTCGGCGATCGGCTCGGGGTTGAACGCGGCGTGGCCGCCGGCCAGCACGATCGGGTCCTCGTCGGTGCGCTCCGCCGCGGACAGCGGGATGCCCGCGAGGTCGAGGGCGGCCAGCATGTTGGTGTAGCCGAGTTCGGTCGAGAAGGAGAGGCCGAAGACGTCGAAGGCCTTCACCGGGCGGTGCGCGTCAACCGTGAACTGGGGCACGCCGTGCTCGCGCATCAGCTTCTCCAGGTCCGGCCAGACGCTGTACGTCCGCTCGGCCAGCACGCCCTCGCGCTCGTTCAGCACCTCGTAGAGGATCATGACGCCCTGGTTGGGCAGCCCGACCTCGTACGCGTCCGGGTACATGAGCGCCCAGCGGACGTCGCAGGAGTCCCACTCCTTGACGGTCGAGTTGAGCTCGCCGCCGACGTACTGGATCGGCTTCTGGACGTGCGGGAGGAGGGCCTCCAGGCGTGGGAAGACCGACTCGATCGGCATGCGGCGTAACCCTCTGTGAGAGCGGAAGGGGTGACCCTCAAGGGTAGCGCGACGCGAAGGGCTCCCCCGACCGCCGAGATCCGGGGAGCCCGCGCAGCACCGCTCAGCCCGCTATCGGCCGCTGGGTGCGCACCGCCTGAAGCAGGCCGATGGCGATCCAGCCCGCGAACATCGAGGAGCCGCCGTAACTGACGAAGGGCAGCGGGATGCCGGCCACCGGCATGATCCCCAGCGTCATCCCGATGTTCTCGAAGGACTGGAAGGCGAACCAGGTGATCACGCCGCCGCAGACGACGGTGCCGAACAGGTCGGTGGCCTGCCGGGCGATCTTGCAGGCGCGCCAGAGGATCACCCCGACCAGCGAGATCAGCACCAGGCCGCCCACGAAGCCGAGCTCCTCGCCCGCCACCGTGAAGACGAAGTCGGTCTGCTGCTCGGGGACGAACTGCCCTATGGTCTGGGTGCCGTGGAAGAGCCCCTTGCCGGTCAGCCCGCCGGAGCCGATCGCGATCCGGGCCTGGGCGGTGTTGTAGCCCACCCCCGCGGGATCCAGCTTGGGGTTGGCGAAAGCGGCGAACCGGTCGATCTGGTATTTGCTCAGCACCCCGAGCTTCCAGACCGCCGCGGCCCCCAGGCCGCCGGCCACCAGCAGGCCGAACAGCCAGCGGTTCGGCGCGCCGGAGGCGAGCAGGATGCCCAGCGTGGTGACCGCCATCACCATCACCGAACCGAGGTCCGGCATCAGTATCACCACGCACATCGGGAAGGCGGCCACCGCCAGCGCCTGCAGCACGCTCCGGTCGCCGGGCAGCTCACGCTCCCCCGAGTCCACCCGGGAGGAGAGCACCAGCGCCATCCCGAGCACGATCGCCAGCTTGGCGAACTCGGCCGGCTGGATCGAGAAGCCGCCGCCGAACTGGATCCAGGAGTGCGCGCCGTTGATGGTCGAGCCGAGCGGGCTCAGTGTGGCGAACAGCATCAGGACGGCGCACAGGAACAGCACCGGCACCGCGGCCTTGATCCGGTGGTGCCCTATGGCCACCGCCGCCCCGAACAGCACCAGGCCGATCATCAGGTTGGTCAGGTGCCGGTAGAGGAAGTACTGCGGGTCCCCGTGGGTCAGGGAGTCACGCCCGCGGGTGGCCGACCAGACCAGCAGCGAGCTGCCCAGCGAGAGGGCCAGCGCGGCCAGCACGAGTATCCAGTCGATCCGCCGCAGCGGCGCGTCCTTGGCCAGCGCTCGGGCCATCGGACTGCGCTGCGGCGAGAACCGCAGCGGGCGGTAGGACCCGTAGGAGGTCATGCCCGGCTCCTTCCGGTGGTGCGGGGCTCCACCGCGAGCAGGTCGGCGGCGAAGGCGGGCTGGGCGGGCGCCGGGGTCGGGTAGTCGACGGTGTAGGAGGCCTGCTGGAGCTGCGCGGTGCCGTCCGGGTTGAAGGTGGGCAGCTTGGTCTGCGGGGTGGGCAGCAAGGCCTTGCCGTTGTCGATGGCGCCCTTGTCGTCCACGCCGTACAGCGCCTGGTAGATCTTGCGGACCGCGTCACCGGAACCGCCGGAGCCGGTACCGGCCTGGCTGATCGTCATGACCACCGCGTAGTCCTTGCTGTAGGTGGTCAGCCAGGAGGTGGTCTGCTTGCCGTAGACCTCGGCGGTACCGGTCTTGGCGTGCAGCTGGATCTTGTCCTGCGGCCAGCCGGCGCCGACGAACTTCCAGGCCGCGGTGCCGCTGGTGATGACGCCCGCGGTGGCCTGGTCGATGTACTGCAGGGTCTTCTGGTCGTCCGGCAGCTTGCCGTCCTCGTGCGGGGCGATGTCGCGCACCAGCTGGCCGCTGGGGGTGACGACCGCCTTGGCCACGCTGGGGCGGTAGAGCGTGCCGCCGTTGGCCAGCGCCGAGTAGATCCGGGCCATCTGGATCGGGGTGACCAGGGTGTCGCCCTGGCCGATCGCGTAGTTGACCGAGTCACCGGCGCGCATCACGTTGCCGTCCACGCAGTTCTCGCGGGCGATCTGGGTGGCGAAGTCGGTGCCGCCGCCCTCGGCCTGCTTGCACCAGGCGTCCTTGTTGGCGGTGTAGAAGTCCTGCTTCCACTGCCGGTCCGGCACCCGGCCGGTGACCTCGGCGGGCAGGTCCACACCGGTCTTGGCGCCCAGGCCGAACTGGTGGGCGGTCTTGTAGAACCAGTCGGCCGGGTTCTTCGGGTGGATCCCGCCGTCCTTCATCCACTGGTCGTAGGCCAGGCCGTAGAAGACGGTGTCGCAGGAGATCTCGAGCGCCTTCTCCAGCGAGATGTCGCCGAACTGCTCGCCCTCGAAGTTCTTGAACTCGCGCCCGCCGATGGTCATGCTCTGCGGGCACGGGTAGTGGCCGTCCAGCGAGTAGCCGGCCGCCACGGCGGCCGAGGTGGAGACCACCTTGAAGGTGGAGCCGGGTGCCGACTGGCCCTGGATGGCCCGGTTGAGCAGCGGGTAGTTGCTGTCCTGGCCGGTCAGGTTGCCGTAGTCCTTGGCGGAGATGCCGCCGACCCACAGGTTGGGGTCGTAGGTCGGGGCGCTGGCCATCGCGATGATCCGGCCGGTGTGCACGTCCATCACCACGGCCGCGCCGGAGTCGGCCACGTAGTTCTTGTTGGTCTCCTTGTCGAACTGGGTGCGGGCGTCGTTCATGGCCTGGACCAGGTTGTCCTCGACCACCTTCTGCACCCGCGCGTCCAGGCTGGTGACCACGTTGTTGCCGGACTGGGCGGGGGTGTTGCCGGCCGAGCCGATCACCCGGCCGAGGTTGTCCACCTCGAGCCGGTCCACCCCGGTGGTGCCGCGCAGGTCGTCGTCGTAGACCGACTCCAGGCCGGCCCGGCCGATCTGGTCGGACGGCAGGTAGCGGTCCCGGCCGGTCTTGTCGGCGGTCTTGCTGACCTCGTCGTCGGTGACCGGCGAGAGGTAGCCGAGCACCTGGGCGGCGTTGGCGCCGTCCGGGCCCGGGTACTGGCGCAGGGCGGTGGGCTGGGCGGTGATGCCCGGGAAGTCCTCGCGGCGCTCCATTATCTGCATCGCCTGCTGGGTGGTGGCCTGGTCGGTCACCGGGATCGGCTGGTAGGGCGAACCGTTCCAGCAGGGCTGCGGAGTCTTGGCGTCGCAGAGCCGGACCTTGTCCTGCACGTCCTTGGTGTTCAGCCCGAGCACCTGGGCCAGCCGGCCGAGCGCCGCCTTGCCGTGGTCCTTCTGCTGCAGCAGCGAGGTGCGCGAGACCGAGACCACCAGCTTGGTCTGGTTGCCGGCCAGCACCCGGCCGTCGGCGTCCAGGATCTCGCCGCGCACGGCCGGGGCGACCACCTCGCGGATGTGGTTGTTGGACGCCTTGGCGGTGTACTCGCTGCCGTTGCGGATCTGCAGGTACCATAGCCGACCGCCGAGGGTGGCCAGCAGCGAGATCACCAGGATCTGCAGCACCACCAGACGGATCGTCACCCGGCGGGTTCGGCCGGTCTCCGGGATGTTGCTCACGGGGAAGACTCCTGGCTAGCGGATCGTCAGAGACCGGGGACGCGCTTCTTGCGGGCGGACGGGCCGACCGCCGAGGGGTCGCGGGTGGTCCGGTACCGGGCCAGCGTGCCCAGGCCCGAGCCGCTCATCTCGCCCAGCGAGCCGGGGTCGATCCGCCGGGCCAGCAGCATCACCACCGGCACCACGAACGGGGCCAGCAGCAGGTCGTACAGCAGGGCGCTGAACACCAGGCCGGTCAGCCCGACGTGCCGGGCGGCGGTGTCGCCGACCAGCGCGCCGACCGCCGCGTACAGCACGGTGGAGACCACGGCGGCGCCGGCCACCACCACCAGCGGGACCAGTACCGAGCGCTGGCGGCCGGGCTCGGCGCGCAGCATGCCGGCCGCGTAGCCCATCAGGCACAGCACCAGGGCGTAGCGGCCGATCGCGTGGTCCGAGGGCGGCGCCAGGTCGGCCAGCAGGCCGGACGAGAAGCCGGCCACGCAGCCGGCCGACGGGCCCCAGACCAGGGCCAGGCCGACCACCACCAGCAGCATCAGGTCCGGGGTGGCGCCGGGCAGCTGCAGCCGGCCCAGCACGCTGACCTGGACGACCAGGGCGAGCAGGACCAGCACCCCGCCGAGTACGACACGCTTGATGACCATCGGTCAGTTCCCCCCGGTCTTGGTGGCGGTGGGCTGGACGGGCAGCTGGGCCAGCTGGGCCGGCGGCTGGGCGCCGGCGTTCGGGCTCGGTGCGCCGCTGGGCGCCGGCGGCAGCACCGCGTCCCTGGGGTCGGTGCGCGGCGGCACCACGACCACCCCGACCAGGTCGAGCCGGGTGAACGAGACGAACGGCTGGACGAGCACGGTCTTGGTCAGTTCGCCCGGGGTGGCCTCCACGCTGAGCACCTTGCCCACCGGCACGCCCGGCACGAACGGGCGACCGCTCTGCGAGCCGAAGGTGACCAGCCGGTCCCCCGCCTTGACCTGGGCCTTGCCGTTGAGCAGTTGCACCCGCATCGGGCTGGCGCCCTGGCCGGCCGCGAAGCCGATCTCGCCGCTGCCCTCCATCCGGGTCCCGGCGGTGAAGCCCGGGTCGGTGGCCAGCAGCACGGTGGCGGTGGTCGGGGCCACCGTGGTGACCCGGCCGACCAGGCCCTCGCCGTTGATCACCGTCATGTCGCGCTGGATGCCGTCGTCGCTGCCGGCGTCGATGGTGATGGTCCAGGAGAAGCCCTGGGCCGCGCCGATGGCGATCACCTGCGCGGCCTTGACGGTGTATCCGCCGGTGCCGGCGGTGCGCAGCATGTCGTCGAGCTGCTTGGTGCGTCGGGTGGCGGTGTCCGAGGACGCCAGCCGCTGGCGCAGTTCGGTGTTCTCGGCGCCGATCTGGTTCAGCCGCTGCTGCTGGGTGCCGGAGTCGCGGATCGCGCGGACCGTGCGGGCTATCGGGTCCACCGCTCCGGCGGCGCCCCGCTCGACCGGGCCGAGCAGGGCGGCGGCGGTCTTGCGGGCGCCGTTCAGCGGGGAGCTCTCGCCCCCCTTGATGTCCACGGTGATCAGCGCGAACGCGATGGCCACCAGCAGGATGAGCAGCAGTCGGCTCTCTCGTGTGTCCCTCACGGCAGTGCTGCTGCCCCTTCTTGACGGCCGGTCTGGAGGTGTCGCGGTGCTTGTCGCTGGGGTTGTCGGTCGGTCTAACGACGCGGCTGGGCGTCCAGTACCTGCTGGAGCGCCTCGAACTCCTCGACGCACCGGCCGGAGCCGAGCGCCACCGAGTCCAGCGGGTTCTCCGCGATGTGGATCGGCATGCCGGTCTCCCGGCGCAGCCGCTCGTCGAGGCCGCGCAGCAGGGCGCCGCCGCCGGTGAGCACCACGCCGCGGTCCATCACGTCGCCGGCCAGCTCGGGCGGGCACTGGTCCAGGGTGGTCTTGACGGCGTCGATGATGGAGTTGACCGGCTCGTCGATCGCCTCGCGGACCTCGGCGGCCGAGATCACCACGGTCTTCGGCAGGCCGCTGACCAGGTCGCGGCCGCGGATCTCGGCGTGCTCGTCCTTCTCGTTCTCCGAGCCGTAGGCCGAGCCGATGCTCATCTTGATCTGCTCGGCGCTGCGCTCGCCGAGCAGCAGCGAGTACTCCTTCTTGATGTGCTGGACGATCGCGTTGTCCAGCTCGTCGCCGGCCACCCGGATGGACTGCGCGGTGACGATGCCGCCCAGCGAGATGACCGCGACCTCGGTGGTGCCGCCGCCGATGTCCACCACCATGTTGCCGGTGGCCTCGTGCACCGGCAGGCCGGCGCCGATCGCGGCCGCCATCGGCTCCTCGATGATGTGCACCTGGCGGGCGCCGGCCAGGTGGCTGGCCTCGACCACGGCCCGGCGCTCGACGCCGGTGATGCCACTGGGCACGCAGACCACGACCCGCGGGCGGGCCAGGTAGCGGCGGCGGTGGATCTTCTGGATGAAGTAGCGCAGCATCCGCTGGGTGATCTCGAAGTCGGCGATCACGCCGTCCTTGAGCGGGCGGATCGCGATGATGTTGCCGGGCGTGCGCCCGATCATCTTCTTCGCCTCGGAGCCCACCGCGAGGATGCCGCCGGTGTTGGTGTTGACCGCCACCACGGACGGCTCGTTCAGGACGATCCCCTTGCCCCTGACGTACACCAGCGTGTTGGCAGTGCCGAGGTCGATCGCCAGGTCACGGCCGATGAACGACAGGTTGTTGGCCATGAGGTGTAGGACGCCTTCCCGAACTGTATGTCTTGGGCAGGGAGTTGACCCTCACACCGGTGGCTCTGCACAGCGGTGCGGGGACGGCTGGACGGACCGCCGGGGTCCGCCGAGTGCCTCCATCGTAGCCACGTCCGGCGAACTCGTCGGCGGGGCGGGTATGGCGTCCATTCTCCGTCGCCGAATCAGTTCTGCCCGCATTGGGACGCCGTGTCGGCGCGCCCGGTTCCATATTTGACGATCAGATTCCCACCGTTGGCTGAGCCGGGCCGCGCCTGACCGGCCCGGCGTCAGCCGGCGAGGGCGCTCTGGCGTTCGGTCAGGCGTGCGCCGGGAAGAAAATCTTGATCTCGCGCTCCGCGGACTCGGGCGAGTCGGAGGCGTGGATCAGGTTCTCCCGGGTGATGGTGGCGTAGTCGCCGCGGATGGTGCCGGGGCCGGCCTCCAGCGGGTCGGTGGCCCCGGCCAGCGCACGCACGCCAGGGATCACGTTCTCACCCTCGACGATCAGCGCGATCGACGGGCCCTCACCCATGAAGGTGAGCAGCGGCTCGTAGAACGGCTTGCCGACGTGCTCACCGTAGTGCTGCTCCAGCGTCGCGCGGTCGAAGGTGCGCAGCTCGACCGCGGCCAGCTGCCAGCCGGCCTTGCGCTCGATCCGGCTGATGATCTCACCGGCCAGGCCGCGGCGAACGGCATCGGGCTTGAGCAGGACGAGGGTGCGCTGGGTCACGGTGCGGCTCCATGCGTTTCGGGACGGACTGGTGTAAGCCACCGGCCCAGAGGTTACCTCGGGTGAGCGAACGGTCGGCGCCCGGACGGACCCCGACCGTTCACCCCGTCCCCGGGTGCCCTCGCTTCAGGCTCCGGCCGCCGGCTGCTCGGCCCGGCTGCGCTGTTCCCTGATGACGTCGATCTTGCGCCCGTAGTGCACCGAGCACCACCACAGCGCGGCGAAGACCACGCCCAGTCCGTACATGGTGGGCAGCAGCAGGCCGCCGGCGATCAGCGCCACCTGCAGCGCCCAGCCGACCGCCACCGCGCCCGGCCGGGTGATCACACCGCACAGCAGCACGCAGAGCAGCATCGCCACCCCGCTGACGGTCCAGATCACCGCCGTCGAGACGTCCGTCATCCGCATGGCGACGCAGGCGGCGAAGAGGATCACGAAGACCTCGCCGATCAGCGTGGACGAGCAGAGCGTGCGCATGGCTCACTTCCTCCCGAGCAGCAGGCGGGCCTCGCCCACGGTGATCACCGAGCCGGTGATCAGCACCCCGGCACCGGCGAGGTCGCCCTCTTCCTCGGCCAGGGTGACCGCGGCCTCGATGGCATCGTCCAGCCGCGGCTCGACCACCACCCGGTCCTCGCCGAACACCTCGACCGCCTGGGCGGCCAGCCGGTCCACCGGCATCGCCCGGTGGGTGGAGTTCTCGGTCACCACGATCTCGGCCAGCACCGGCTCGAAGGCCTCCAGCAGGCCGGTGACGTCCTTGTCCCCGCTGGCGGCGATCACGCCGATCAGCCGGGTGAAGCTGAAGGACTCGGCGAGCGCGGCCGCGGTGATCTCGGCGCCGGCCGGGTTGTGCGCGGCGTCCAGCACGATGGTGGGGCTGCGCCGGACCACCTCCAGCCGGCCCGGGGAGGAGACCCCGGAGAAGGCCTGGCGGACCTTGTCGATGTCGAGCGAGCCCTCGCGGGCCGCGCCGACGCCGAAGAAGGCCTCCACCGCGCAGAGCGCGACCGCGGCGTTGTGCGCCTGGTGCTCGCCGTGCAGCGGGATGAAGATTTCGGAGTACTCGGCGCCGCCGAGCCCGCGCAGCGTCACCACCTGCCCGCCGACCGCGATCTCGCGGTGCAGCACGCCGAACTCCATGCCCTCGCGGGCCACCGTGGCGTCCACCTCGACGGCGCGCTTCAGGATCGCCTGGGCGGCGTCCAGCGGCTGCTGGGAGACCACCGCGACGGCGCCCTGTTTGATGATGCCGGACTTCTCGGTGGCGATCTCGCCGGTGGTGTTGCCCAGCCGGTCGGTGTGGTCCAGCGAGACCGGGGTGATCACGGCGACCGCCGCGTCGATCACGTTGGTCGCGTCCCAGCTGCCGCCCATGCCGACCTCGACCACGGCGACGTCGATCGGCGCGTCGGCGAAGGCCGCGTAGGCCATGCCGGTCAGCACCTCGAAGAAGGAGAGCGCGATCGGCTGCTGCTCGTCGACCATCCGGATGTACGGCTCGATGTCCTGGTAGGTCGAGACGAACTTCTCGGCGCTGATCGGCTGGCCGTCCAGGCTGATCCGCTCGGTCACCGACTCCACGTGCGGGCTGGTGTAGCGGCCGGTGCGCAGCTCGAAGGCGCTCAGCAACTGCTCGACCATCCGCGCGGTGGAGGTCTTGCCGTTGGTGCCGGTGATGTGGATCGCCGGATAGGAGTGCTGAGGCTGGCCCAGGATGTCCATCAGGGCGTTGATCCGGTCCAGGGTGGGCTCGATCTTGTTCTCCGGCCACCGCTTGGCCAGTTCCGCCTCGATCTCGCGAAGGGCGTCCGGCTGTTCGACGGCGTCCGCACTGCTGGGGCGGATGGTGTACGGGTTCGGCCCGGCGCTGCTGCTCACGCCGCCAAGTCTACGGAGTGGGCGAGCCCTCACCGCGCGGGGGCCGCCAGCTCCCCGCGTGCCTGGTCGGCCCGGTGGTGCGCCGGGGTCAGACCCCGGCCGGCACCGCCGCCTGCCGCATCCGCAGCTCCCCCAGGACCTGGTCGACCTCCTCCTCCGGCAGCAGCGGCAGCATCATCGCCACCGCCTGGAGCAGGCCGCCGAGCAGGAAGGTGGTGTCCGCGGTGGCGGCGACCAGCTCGCGCACCTGCGCCACGTCGCCCCCGCGCACCGCCGCGATCAGCCGCGCGGCATCGGCCGACTCCTCGTCCACCGCGACGCCGATCTCGCTCTGCGGGGCCCGGCGGGCCAGCGAGCGCAGCACCCGGTCGCCGACCTCGGGGGCGTAGGCCTTGCGCACCGCCTCGGCCGCGATCCAGGCCAGTATGGTGAGCACGGTGCGCTCGTCCTGGTCGGCCAGCAGGCGGTCCAGCGCCCCGTCGAAGGCGAGCTGGTTGCCGTGCCGGAACGCGAGCAGCAGGTTGGCGGCCCGTCCCTTGGCCTCTTCGACCCGCTGCGCGGGGAGTTCGCCGGCCGTAGTGTGCATTCGCGTCATGCCATGCCTTCCCGTCGCCGCTCTTCCGGACCGGGCTGCTCCAGACGGAAAACGGAACCCGGAACTGCAGAACACCGTATACGGCGCACCATCTCCCGGCGTCGGACCTGGCCGCAGGTTGTGCCTGAAAGAATGCGAACCTGATCGATTCTTGGCAATCCGCGGAATTCAGCGGTTAATCGGCCCGGACGGGACGGGCCGGCTCCCCGACGGACTCCCGGTCGCTTCCCAGTGGACTCCCAGCGGACTCCCGTTGGGAGCTGCTGGACTGAGGACCAGTCAGCAGTGCCAAGCGAGGGCGGGGTCGTGCACCAGGACGCGTTCGGTCAGCCGGGCCAGCTCGGGCCCCGGGTCCGCGCCGAGCTGCTCGCGCAGCACCCGGCGGGCGGTGCCCAGGGTCTGCAGCGCCTCGGCCTGGCGGCCGCAGCGGTACAGGGTCAGCACCCGCAGCGCCCAGGCCGACTCGCGCAGCGGGTAGTCGGCGACCAGCTCCTGACTCTCCAGCAGCGACTGCCGGTGCTCGCCCAGCCCGAGCCGGGCGGCCACCCGGATCTCCCGGGCCAGCGAGCGGCACTCCTCGAGCCGGCCGATCTCGGCCCGCAGGAACCGCGAGTCCGCCAGGTCCGCGAAGGCCGGCCCGCGCCACAGCCGCAGTGCCTGGTCCACCTGGGCCAGCGCCTCGGCCGGCCGGGCCGCGGTGGCGGCCGCCACGCCGGCGGCCACCAGGTCGACGAAGCGTCGGGTGTCCACCCGCTCCGGGCCGACCGCCAGCGCGTAGCCGGCCGGGTGGCGCAGCAGCACCAGCGGCTCCTGGCGGGCCCGGCGGTCGGGCTCCAGCGCCCGGCGCAGGTCCGCCACGTAGGTGTGCAGCGCCTGGCGGGGCTTGGCCGGCAGCTGGTCCTCCCAGACCGAGTCGATCAACTGGTCCTCCGTCACCAGGGAGCCGTCGGCCACCAGCAGGGCAGCCAGCAGGGCCCGGGGGCGGCGGCCGCCGAGCCGGGCCGCCTGCCCGTCCACCGTGGCCCCGACCGGGCCGAGAACGGTGATCCGCACATCGTGGTTGCGAGCGCAACGCGCACTGTTCTGCATGGCTTCGAGCCTGGCCCCGCCCCGCCGCGCTTCCCATGGGGGCGAGCCCCCGCATTCCTCCGGCCCCCACCGGCCCCCACCACCGCCACCCCTGCCCGCCCCTGAATATGGGGGCCCGCCCCCATGGAGGGTGGGGGCGGTGCGCTGGCAACCTCGTGGTCATGACGGAGATGGGGACGGACGAGCCGGGGACACACTGGTGGACCCGCGGTCTCAGCCGTGCCGAGCGACTGCCACTGCCCACGCAGCCGACGCTCGGTGCGGCCGAGCTGACGAAGCGTTGGGCGGCGGACTACGCCGGCCCCGCCGAGTTCGCGGCCCGGCTGGCCGAGCTGGGGCTGACCGAGCCGCAGCTGGCCGCACTGGCCGCCGAGCCGGCCGCGGAGCTGGCCGCCCGGGTCGCCGTGCCGTCCTGGGCCGACTACGCCGAGCAGGCGCTGGCCGCGGCCCCCGAGCGGGTGGCCGAACCGGGCGCCGAGCTCGACTGGGCGACCGGCTTCGCCCAGGTGCTGGCCCCCTTCACCGAGCTCGCCGCCGAGCGCCTGCCGCTCCCGGTGCGGCCGGCCGGCCTGGTCGACCCGGTGGCGCTGCGCGACTGCTTCACCCGGCAGCTGTCCGCGGCCCTGGTCCGGATCGCCCGCCGCACCCTGGTGCTGGAGCTGAACGTGGCCCGGGTGACCGAGCGGCTGCAGGGCGACACCCCGACCCACCGGTTCGCCGACTTCGTGCGCCGCTCGGCCGAGCGCCGGGCACTGCGCGCCCTGCTCACCGAGTACCCGGTGCTGGCCCGGCTGCTCGCCCAGACCTGCGAGCAGAGCCTCGCCGCCTGGACCGAGCTGCTGGAGCGGCTCGCCGACGACCGCGCCGACCTGGTCGCCGCGCTCTGGCCCGGGCAGGACCCGGGCCGGCTGGTCGGGGTGGACACCGGCCGCGGCGACCGGCACGGGCACGGCCGTACGGTGGCCCTGCTGCGCTTCGAGCACGGCGCCGAGCTGGTCTACAAGCCGCGCCCGCTCGAGCTGCACGCCCGGTTCAACGAGACCCTGGACTGGCTCGGCGACAAGCTGCCCGAGCTGGCCCCGCGCACCCTGGCGGTGCTGACCCGGGACGGCTACGGCTGGGTGGAGTTCGCCACCGCCGCGCCCTGCGCCGACCCGGCCGAGGTGCGCCGCTTCTACCACCGCCTGGGCGCGCTGCTCGCCCTGGTGCACACCCTGGGCGGCACCGACCTGCACTTCGAGAACCTGCTGGCCTGCGGCGACCAGCCGGTGCTGGTGGACCTGGAGACGCTCTGCCACCCCGCGCTGGTCCGCCCCCGCCCGGCCGCCGACGACCCCGCGATGGGCGCGCTGGAGGACTCGGTGCGGCGCACCGCGCTGCTGCCGGTGCTCAGCTACGGCGCCGAGGGCGCCATGGACCTGTCCGGCCTGGGCGGCGACAAGGGCGTGCCGCTGCCGGTCCAGGTGGCCGACTGGGCCGGCGCCGCCACCGACGAGATGCACCTGGTGCGCACCGCGGCCGTCAGCCGCGGCGGCGCCAACCGGCCCCGGCTGGACGGGGCGGACGTCGACCCGGCCCGACACACCGCGGCCCTGCTCGGCGGCTACCGGGCGGGCTACGCGGCGATCGTCACGCACCGCGGCGAACTGGCCGCGCTGCTCACCGGCTTCGCCGACTGCCCGACCCGGGTGCTGGTGCGCGACACCGCCCGGTACGCGACCCTGCTGGACGAGTCCTGCCACCCCGACGTGCTGCGCGAGGCGCTGGAGCGCGACCACCTGCTGGACACGCTGTGGCGCGAGTCGGCCCACCACCCGGTGCAGCGCCTGCTGGTCGGCGCCGAACTGGCCGAACTCTGGCGCGGCGACGTGCCGCTGTTCGGCGCCACCGCGGGCCGGGCCGGGCTGCGGATCGGCGAGCTGGCCACCAGCGCGCCGGTGCTCGGCTCCGGGCTGGACTGGGCCCGCCGGCGGCTGGGGCGGATGGGCGGCACCGACCGCTTCGACCAGGAGTGGGTGATCCAGGCGGCGCTGGCGGTCCGGGACGGCGACACCGCTCCCGGCGCGCCGGCCGCGGAGCCCGGCCCCGGGGTGGCCACCGTGCCCGACCCCGAGCGCCTGCTGGCCGCCGCCTGCGCGATCGCCGACCGGATCCTGGCGGCCGGCCACGACGACGGCCGCCGGGTCAACTGGCTGGGCCTGGAGCCGCTGGACGAGAAGCACTGGGCACTGCTGCCGCTGGGCGCCGGGCTGCCGCACGGCTACTGCGGCACCGCGCTCTTCCTGGCCGAACTGGCCTCGCTGACCGGCGTGCCGCGCTACGCGGCACTGGCCCGGCGGGCGCTGGCCCCGGTCCCGGCCCTGCTGAACGCGCTGGCCGGCTACCCGGCGCAGCTGCCGCAGGTGGGCGCCGGCTTCGCGGGCCTGGGCGGGATCAGCTACGCGCTCAGCCGGCTCGCGGTGCTGCTCGAGGACCGGACCATCGCCGACTGGCTGGGCCTGGCGGTCCAGCTGACCGAGCTGGCGGGCGCCGGCGCGGCGGAGCACGCCGGACTGCTGGAGGGCGATGCGGGCGCACTGGCCGCGCTGCTCGCCGTGCACGCCGGGGGCGGCCCCGAGCACGCGCTGACCGCGGCCCGCCCGTTCGCCGAGCGGCTGCTGACAGCCCCTCAGTCCGCTTTCGGAGCCGGACTGCACGAGGGCGGCGCGGGTGCGGGCCTGGCCCTGCTGCGCTACGCCGCGGCCGGCGGCGGCGCCCAGTACCACCGGGCCGGGCTGGAGCTGCTGCGCACCGCGGCGCTCCAGGCCGACCAAGCCCCGGCCGCGCTGGGGGCGCACCGCACCGGCACCGGCTGGTGCGACCCGCTGGACGGCGCCGCCCTGGCGGTGGCCGGCAGCGGCGCCCAGCACGACGATCCGGAGCTGGCCGCCGTGCTGGAGCGGGCACTGCGCCGCGCCGCGCGCCGCCCGATCGCCGCCGACCACAGCCTCTGCCACGGCGAGGCCGGCACCTTGGACCTGCTGCTGACCGGCGCGGCCGACGGCCCGCTGACCGCAGCACTGCACGCCCGGGCGGGCACCCTGCTCGCCTGTCTCGACCGCTTCGGCCCGCGCTGCGGGACTCCCGAAGGCCTCAGCAGTCCCGGACTGCTGACCGGTCTGGCCGGTATCGGCCACCAACTGCTCCGTCTCGGATTCCGGCCCCGGATTCCGTCCGTACTGCTGCTGCAACCAGCCACCCCTGCTTCCCCAGGAGGACGACATGAGTGACGAAGCCATGATCCGCAACTGGAAGAACATCGCCACCCGCGACGGTGCCGCCGCCTTCCACCCGGCGGGCGAGATCCGGCTCGGCCAGCGCGGCGGCCCGGGCCAGCGGGCGGGCCTGCTGGCCGGACTGGTCGGTCCGGTCACGTACGAAGGCGCCATGGAGACCTCGGTCAGCGCCATGACAGTGACCAGCGTGACCGTCGCCTGACTCTGCTGACCTGCAATCAGACCGGCCGGGCCGCAGCCACCATGGCGGTTCGGCCGGTTCCGGAGGTAGCCTCCGGACATGCTCATCACGTCGCCCGTGGTGGTGGGGCGCAGCAGTGAGCTGGCCCTGCTGGACGCGGGGCTCAGTGCTGCCCGCCGGGGCGAGGGCCGAGCGGCCTTCGTCCGCGGCGAGGCCGGCATCGGCAAGTCCCGGCTCGCCTCCGAGGCCGCCTTCCGGGCCTTCTCGGCCGGCATGGCGGTGCTGCGCGGGCGTGCGGTGGCCACCGGTGCGACCATGCCCTTCCGCCCGATCGCGGAGGCGCTGCTCTCGCTCTTCCGGGTCGGCGGCCCGCCGCAGGACCCGGAGCTGGCTCCGTACCGCTCGGCCCTGTCGGTGCTGCTGCCGGAGTGGCGCGGCGCCGAGCCGGCCGGCCCGCCGCCCGCCCTGCTGGAGACCGGCGAGGCGGTGTTGCGGCTGCTGCTCGCGGTCGGCCGCAACCTGACCCAGCACCAGGAGCAGGGCTGCCTGCTGGTGCTGGAGGACCTGCACGACGCCGACGCGGAGACGCTGGCGGTGGTCGAGTACCTCAGCGACAACATCCAGGGCCTGCCGGTCTTCCTGCTGGCCACCCTGCGCCCGCAGTCCGGCCCGGCGGACGAGCTGGTCCGGGCGGTGGCCCGCAGACGCAGCGCCACCCTGGTCGAGCCGGGCACCCTGACGGCCGACCAGGTCCGCGCGATGGCCGAGGCCGCGCTCTCCACCGCCCCCGGCCGACTGCCCGAATCCGTGGTCGAGCGCCTGGTCCGGGACGGCGAGGGCAACCCCTTCGTGGTCGAGGAGCTGCTCAGCGGCATGGTCTCCACCGAGGTGCTGCGCCGCGAGGGCGAGCAGTGGCAGGTCTGCGGCGAACTGCCGGTGGACGTGCCGAGCACCGTGGTGCACTCGGTCGCCCAGCGCGCCGCCCGGCTCAGCCCCGACTGCCGCGACCTGCTGCACGCGGCCGCGGTGCTCGGCCGCCGGTTCGCGCTGCCGGTGCTCAAGCTGGTCACCGGGCTGGACGACCGGGAGCTGCTGGTCCACCTGCGGGCCGGCATTGACGCCCAGCTGATATCGGCCAGCGGCCCGGTGGCCGACTGGTACGAGTTCCGGCACGCCCTCACCACCGACGCGCTGCTGGCCGAGCTGCTGCCGGCCGAGCGGACCAGGATCGCGGCCCGCGCGGCGGACGCGATCGAGGCCGCCTACCCCGGGCTGCCCGGCGAGTGGTGCCGCCGGGTGGCGGCGCTGCGGCTGACCGCCGGCGACAACCGGGCCGCCGCGCTGCGCTTCGCCGAGGCCGGCCGGGCCGCGCTGGACGGCGGTGGCGTCAAGTCGGCGGTCTCGCTGCTGGAGCGCGCCTACCAGTTGCTGGACGCGGTGGAGGCGAGCGACCCGGAGTGGGCCGCGGACCGCACCGGCGTGGTCGAGCAGCTGATCTACATCCTGATCGAGACCGGCGACTACGACCGGGCCAAGGCGCTGGCCGAGGAGCTGCCGCTGGCCGGCCCCGGCGCGCCCGGCGCGGCCCGCACCGCCGCCCTGCACACCCGGCTGGCCTGGGCCGCGGCCAGCGCGCTGCGCTGGGAGGAGGCCGCCGCGCAAGTAGGCTACGCGCGTCGCCTGCTGACCCGGTTCGACTCCGCCTCCCACCGCCCGGCGGTCGACGTGGTCACCGCCCAGCTACTGCTGGCCGGCGCCGACGGGGCCCTGGCCGGCGATCCGGACGCGCCCGAGCCGCCCTTCCCGATGCTGGACCGCACGGCCGCGGCCGAGGAGCTGCTGCGCCGGGCGGCCGCCGCCGCCGAGCAGGCCGGGGTGCCCGAGGTGGCCTGCCAGGCCTGGCAGATGATCGCCCTGCTGGAGCGCAAGCACGGCTTCGACCGGGCCGACGCCTGCCTGGAGCGGGGCCTGGAGCTGGCCACCCAGCACCAGCTGACCACCTGGCAGGTGGACGCCCTGGTCCGCCTGGGCGCCAACGACTTCATGCGCTCCGGCTCCTCGGCCCGGTTGGAGCGCGCCCACCGGGCGGCGCTGGGACTGGGCGCGCTGGCGCTGATGCACTCGGCGGAGGCCTCGCTGGCCATGCAGGCGGTGCTGCGCGGCGAGTACCCCAAGGCCCGCGAGCTGTCCGACCGCTGCCTGGACGCCACCGCCCGGCTGCGCAACGCCGACAACCACCAGTACGTGCTGCTCACCCGGGCCGCGCTGGCCGCGCACCAGGGCCGGCGCCGGGAGATGGACCAGGAGCTGGCCGAGTTCCGCCGCTGGGACGGCGAGCGCTCGCTCCAGCTGCCGCTGGTGCACGGCAACCGGGCGGTCTGCGCGCTGCTGGAGGAGGACCGGCCGCAGGCGCTGGCCGAGCTCGACCAGGCGGTCGGCTGGGAGGACCGCAACCCGACCGTCTTCTACCTCAACGGACGGTACGGGCTGCGCCCGCTGCTGCGCGCCCTGGCCGGGGTCGGCGACCTGACCGAGCACCAGAAGGTGGCCGCCGAGGCGGCCGCGGTGCTGCCCTGGAACCGCCAGTTCGAGCAGCTGGGCCTCGCGGTGCTGCTGGGCCGCGAGGGCCGGGTCGCCGAGGCGCTGGACGCGGTGGCCGCCGCCCAGGAGGCCGCCCGGCCGTTCCTGATGGCCCGTCACCTGGGGCTGCGACTGGTGGCCGAGGCGGCGCTGGCCGACGGCTGGGGCGACCCGGTCGGCTGGCTGCGCGGCGCCGAGGAGTTCTTCCACGGGGCGGGGACGCCGGCCGTGGCCGCCGCCTGCCGCGACCTGCTGCGCCGGGCCGGGGCCAGCATCCAGCAGCGCCGCAGCGGCTCCGACGTGGTGCCCCCGGAGCTGCGCCGGCAGGGGCTGACGGTGCGTGAGTACGAGGTCTTCCTGCTGCTGCCGGACCGCCTGGGGAACCAGGAGATCGCCGAGCGGCTGTACATCTCCCCGCGCACCGTGGAGAAGCACGTGGCCAGCCTGCTCGCCAAGACCGGCCATCCGCACCGCTCGGCGCTGTGCGAGTACGCCGCCACCCTGGCCGGCTGACCCGGGGACCGTCCGTCGGACGGGCCCCGGGTCGGGTGCCGGCTAGCCCTGCGGCAGCGCGGCCAGCTGGGCGGTGATCCGGGCGATGTCGGCCTCGGCGGCCGCCTGGCGGCCCCGGATCTTGGCCACCACGTCGTCCGGCGCCTTGGCCAGGAAGCCCTCGTTGCCGAGCTTCGCCGTGGTCTGCGCCAGCTCCTTCTCGGCCACCGCGAGGTCCTTGGCCAGCCGCTTGCGCTCGGCGGGCACGTCGATGGTGCCGGACAGGTCCAGCGCCACCGCGGCGCCCGCCGCCGACAGCGAGGCGGTGGCCGCGAACCCGTCCTCGGGCGCGGTCAGCCGGGTCAGCGAGCGGATCGCGGCCTCGTGGTCGGCCAGGCCGGCGCCGGCCAGCTCCAGCGTGGCGGGGACCTTCTGGGTGTCCTTGAGGCCCTGGTCGTTGCGGAACCGGCGGACCTCGGTGACCACCTGCTGCAGGGTGGCGATCTCGGCCTGGGCGGCCGGGTCGCGGAAGCCGCTGTCCCTGGGCCACTCGGCCACCACCACCGACTCGGCGCCGGTCAGCGCCGTCCACAGCGCCTCGGTGACGAACGGGACCACCGGGTGCAGCAGGCGCAGCGTCACGTCCAGCACCTCGCCGAGCACCCGGCGGGCCGCGTCGGCCTGCGGGCCGCCCTTGGCCAGGGTGGTCTTGGAGAGCTCGACGTACCAGTCGAAGACCTCGTCCCAGGCGAAGTGGAAGAGCGCGTCGGAGAGCTTGGCGAACTGGTAGTCCTCGTAGAGCGCGTCCACCTGGGCGACGGTCTCGTTGAGCCGGGCCAGCACCCAGCGGTCGGCCGCGGTCATCTCCGCGGCCGCCGGCAGCGGGCCCTCGACGGTGGCGCCGTTCATCAGCGCGAACCGGGTGGCGTTCCAGATCTTGTTGCAGAAGTTGCGCGAGCCCTTGACCCAGTCCTCGCCGATCGGCACGTCCGCGCCGGGGTTGGCGCCGCTGGCCAGGGTGAACCGGACCGCGTCGGCGCCGTAGGCGTCCATCCAGTCCAGCGGGTCCACCGCGTTCGGGTTGGACTTGGACATCTTCTTGCCGAACTCGTCGCGGACCAGCCCGGTCAGCGCGATGGTGTGGAACGGGACCTGACCGTCCATCGCGTACAGGCCGAACATCATCATCCGGGCGACCCAGAAGAAGATGATGTCGTGGCCGGTGAGCAGCACGTCGGTCGGGTAGAACTTGGCCAGGTCGGGAGTCTGCTCCGGCCAGCCCAGCGTGGAGAACGGCCACAGGCCGCTGGAGAACCAGGTGTCCAGCACGTCCGGGTCCTGGGTCCAGCCCTCGCCGGCCGGCGGCTGCTCGTCCGGTCCGACGCAGACCACCTCGCCGTCCGGGCCGTACCAGACCGGGATCCGGTGTCCCCACCAGAGCTGGCGCGAGATGCACCAGTCGTACATGTTGTCGACCCAGTCGAAGTAGCGGCGCTCCAGCTCCTTCGGGTGGATCTGCACCCGGCCGTCGCGGACCGCGTCGCCGGCCGCCTTGGCCAGCGGCTCGACCTTGACCCACCACTGCAGCGACAACCGCGGCTCGACGATGGTGTGGCAGCGCGAGCAGTGGCCCACCGCGTGCATGTACGGCCGCTTCTCGGCGACGATCCGGCCCTGCTCGCGCAGCGCGCCGACCACGGCGGCGCGGGCCTCCAGCCGGTCCAGGCCGAGGAAGGGACCGTGCACGGTGATCGCGCCGGTCTCGTCCATCACACTCAGGTTCGGCAGGTTGTGCCGCTGGCCGATGGCGAAGTCGTTGGGGTCGTGCGCCGGGGTCACCTTGACGGCGCCGGTGCCGAACTCCGGGTCGACGTGGGTGTCGGCGACCACCGGGATCTCACGGTCCGTCAGCGGCAGCTTGATGGTCCGTCCGACCAGGTGCCGGTACCGCTCGTCGTCCGGGTGGACGGCGACCGCGGTGTCGCCGAGCATGGTCTCGGCCCGGGTGGTGGCGACCACGATCGTGTCGTCGCCCTCGCCGTAGCGGATCGAGACCAGCTCGCCGGGGCTGTCCTCGTGCTCCACCTCGATGTCGGACAGCGCGGTGAGGCAGCGCGGGCACCAGTTGATGATGCGTTCGGCGCGGTAGATCAGGCCGTCGTCGAAGAGGTTCTTGAAGATGGTCTGGACGGCCCGGGACAGGCCCTCGTCCATGGTGAACCGCTCCCGGCTCCAGTCCACGCCGTCGCCCAGGCGGCGCATCTGACCCAGGATCTTGCCGCCGTAGTTCTCCTTCCACTCCCAGACCTTCTCGACGAAGGCCTCACGGCCCAGGTCGTGCCGGGACAGGCCGGACTCGGCGAGCTCCTGCTCCACCTTGTTCTGGGTCGCGATGCCGGCGTGGTCCATGCCGGGCAGCCACAGGGCCTCGTAGCCCTGCATCCGCTTACGGCGGGTCAGGGCGTCCATCAGGGTGTGCTGGAAGGCGTGGCCCAGGTGCAGGGCCCCGGTGACGTTCGGCGGCGGGATGACGATGGTGTACGCGGGCTTGTCGCTCTTCGCGTCCGCGGTGAAGTAGCCGCGGTCCACCCAGCGCTCGTACAGCTCGCCCTCTACCTCGCCGGGAGCGTAGGTCTTGGGAAGGGCGGCTGCGTGGTCCCCGGACGCGGAGTCGGCGGGGAGCTGGTTCGTCATGTCGGTCACGACGCACAGTTTACGGAACCGGCGGACCCCGGATCGACGTCCGAGGCGTACGGTAGCGTGCCCGGTGCTCGGACGGACCTCCTGATCGTCCCGAGAGCCCTGCGCGTCAGCACGAGGGAGGGGACCTCAGATGTCCGACCAGAACCCGTACGCACAGCCGACACCCCCGGGGTTCGGGCAGGCCCCGGGCTACGGGCAGGTCCCGCCGCAGCCGGGCTACGGCCAGCCGCCGGCCTACGGGCAGCCGGCCGCCCAGCCCGGCTACAGCTACCCGGCGGGCTACGGCCAGGCCGGCTACGGCGGCTACCCGCCGCCGGCGCCGCCGAAGAAGTCCCGCAAGGGCCTGTGGATCACGCTGGGCGCGGTGGTGGTGGCGATCGGCGTGGCCTTCGCGGTGCTGGTCGCCAGCGTCGGCGACAACCTCTCCAAGGAGGGCACCCACAAGGTGGTGCTGCCCGCCACCTTCCAGGGCCTGACCAGCGACCCGGGCAACCAGATCGCCCAGCAGATGCAGCAGAGCGTCAACTCCGATCCGCAGGAGAGCAAGAAGCTGGACGGCACGGTGAGCACGGTCTACCAGACCAGCAGCGCCACCCTGGGCCGGATGCTCGTGGTCTACGGCGGCTGGGGCAAGATCGCCTCGCCCTCCGCCGAGGAGTCCTCGTTCTGGGCCGGCTTCGAGGGCTCGGCCAAGTCCAGCAGCACCACGACCACCACCTTCGGCCCGCGCAGCCACCCGGACCCGGGCCCGATGGGCGGCGTGATGAGCTGTGAGAACGCGTTCATCGGGCCGGTGACCGAAGCGGTCTGCGTCTGGGTGGACAACAGCACCCTGGTGATCACCCTGCAGACCAACCTCAAGGGCGCCGCGCCCTCGATCGACAAGGCCGCCTCGGACACCCGCGACCTGCGCGCCATCGCCGAGGTCAAGAAGTAGCCCGCGGCGCAGACCGGAAGGAGGAGGG
>NZ_PYBW01000074.1:0-53816 GCF_003205575.1 Streptomyces tateyamensis | reverse complement strand
CCCTCCTCCTTCCGGTCTGCTCGTCCCGGCTGCGCCGAGGCTCAGGCGCTCTTCTCCCGGCGCTCGCGCTTGATCATGTCGCGCGGCACCAGGGTCGGGATGGCGTGCTTGGAGACCACGTCACCGGTGACCACCACGCGGGCGACGTCCTGACGCGAGGGCACCTCGTACATCACGGACATCAGCACCTCCTCCATGATGGCCCGCAGGCCGCGCGCGCCGGTGCCGCGCAGGATCGCCTGGTCGGCGATCGCCTCCAGCGCGTCCCGGCTGAACTCCAGCTCCACGCCGTCCAGTTCGAACAACTTGCGGTACTGCTTGACCAGCGCGTTCTTCGGCTCGGTGAGGATCTGCAGCAGCGCCTCGCGGTCCAGGTTGTGCACGCTGGTGATCACCGGCAGCCGGCCGATGAACTCCGGGATCATGCCGAACTTGACCAAGTCCTCCGGCATCACCTGACGGAAGTGGTCGCTGGCGTCGCTCTCCCGCTTGGACCGGATGGTGGCGCCGAAGCCGATCCCCTTGGCGCCCGAGCGGCCCTCGATGATCCGCTCCAGGCCGGCGAACGCGCCACCCACGATGAACAGCACGTTGGTGGTGTCGATCTGGATGAACTCCTGGTGCGGGTGCTTGCGACCGCCCTGCGGCGGGACCGAGGCGGTGGTCCCCTCCAGGATCTTCAGCAGCGCCTGCTGGACGCCCTCGCCGGAGACGTCCCGGGTGATCGACGGGTTCTCGCTCTTGCGGGCGACCTTGTCGATCTCGTCGATGTAGATGATCCCGGTCTCGGCCTTCTTGACGTCGTAGTCGGCCGCCTGGATCAGCTTGAGCAGGATGTTCTCGACGTCCTCGCCGACGTAGCCGGCCTCGGTCAGCGCGGTGGCGTCGGCGATCGCGAACGGGACGTTCAGCATCCGGGCCAGGGTCTGCGCCAGCAGCGTCTTGCCGGAGCCGGTCGGGCCCAGCAGCAGGATGTTCGACTTGGCCAGCTCGATGGCGTCCTCACGGCCGCCGTTGCGCCCGGCCTCGCCGGCCTGCACCCGCTTGTAGTGGTTGTAGACCGCGACCGAGAGCGCCTTCTTGGCGAGGTCCTGGCCGACCACGTACTGGTCCAGGAACTCGTAGATCTCGCGCGGCTTCGGCAGCTCCTCGAAGCGCACCTCGGAGGACTCGGCGAGTTCCTCCTCGATGATCTCGTTGCAGAGGTCGATGCACTCGTCGCAGATGTACACGCCTGGGCCGGCGATCAGCTTCTTCACCTGCTTCTGCGACTTGCCGCAGAACGAGCACTTGAGCAGGTCGCCACCGTCTCCGATGCGTGCCACGAGGTGCTTCCCCTTCGCCAAGGGCCCCGCGGGGGTTCCGGGGCCTGGTGCTGTGGACCGCCACCGCCGTCCGGCGGTCGGGTCTCGGTATCCGACGGTACTCTGCCAAGCCGCAGAATCAGCCGTCTTCGACAGCTCTGCCCTACGCCCTGGGCGAATTGATACCGAACAGATGCCGTCGGTGCCGCTGCGGGCGGGCGTACCGGACGGCGCGCCCGCCCCTGGCGGCGGTGCCCACTCAGTCGGTGAGCGAGGCCTTGCGGGTGGAGATGATCTGGTCGATCAGCCCGTACTCCAGCGCCTCCTCGGCGGTGAGGATCTTGTCGCGCTCGATGTCCTCGCGGACCTGCTCGATCGGCCGCTTGGAGTGCTTGGAGAGCATGTCCTCCAGCTGCTCGCGCATCCGGAAGATCTCCCTGGCCTGGATCTCCAGGTCGGAGACCTGGCCGCGGCCGGTCTCGGTGTACGGCTGGTGGATCAGGATCCGGGCGTTCGGCAGCGCCATCCGCTTGCCGGGGGTGCCGGCCGCGAGCAGCACGGCGGCGGCCGAGGCGGCCTGGCCCATGCACACGGTCTGGACGTCCGGCTTGACGTACTGCATGGTGTCGTAGATCGCGGTCAGCGCGGTGAACGAGCCGCCGGGCGAGTTGATGTACATCTGGATCTCGCGGTCCGGGTCCATCGACTCGAGGCAGAGCAGCTGCGCCATGATGTCGTTGGCCGAGACGTCGTCCACCTGGGAGCCCAGGAAGATGATCCGCTCCTCGAAGAGCTTGGCGTACGGGTCGTACTCGCGGATGCCCTGCGAGGTTCGCTCGACGAAGCGCGGGACGATGTAGCGGCCCTCGGCACGGGCGCCGAGGTACTCGCCGGCGGGGGTGTTGCGCGGGTTCATTCGGGTGTCCTCCGGAAGCGTTCCGACGTGGTGGGGTGCGGGGCTGCGGCGATCAGGCGCCGGTGCCGCCGCCGCCGGGGACGTCCGCGGCGCTGTGCATGATGTCGTCGATCAGGCCGTAGGCCTTGGCCTCCTCCGCGGTGAACCAGCGGTCGCGGTCGGAGTCCTTGGTGATCTGGTCGAAGGACTGCCCGCTGTGCTGCGAGATCAGCTCCGACATCCGCTTCTTCATCCGCAGCAGCTGCTCGGCCTGGATCCGGATGTCCGTGGCCGAACCGCCCAGGCCGGCCGAGGGCTGGTGCATCAGGATCTCGGCGTTCGGCAGCGCGAAGCGCTTGCCCGGGGTACCGGCGGTGAGGAGGAACTGGCCCATCGAGGCCGCCATGCCCATGGCGATGGTCACCACGTCGTTCTTGATGTACTGCATCGTGTCGTAGATCGCCATGCCGGCCGTGATCGAACCGCCCGGCGAGTTGATGTACAGGTAGATGTCCTTCTCCGGCTCGGCGGCCAGGAGGAGGAGCTGGGCGGTGATCTTGTTGGCGATGTCGTCGTCGACCTGCTGGCCGAGGAAGATGATGCGCTCGCCGAGCAGCCGGTTGTAGACCTGGTCGCCCAAGCCGCCGAGAACGTCGCCACCGGCCGCGCGCGGCGTCATCAGGCCAGGCATCTGCATCTGCGGGAACGTCACTTAGCCACCTGCTCAGTCGGTTTCGCTTGCTTTCGTCGACCCTAACGCGCAGGCCCTGCCCGACCATCCCCCACGCAGAACTGTTCGCTGTGAGCGCAGGTGGCTCAGGGGTGCACAAACCCGACAGGCCCGGGCGCGTGATGCGCCCGGGCCTGCGGAGACGAACTACGGCGAGACTCAGGCCTCGTCGGTGGCGGCCTCGTCGGCGGCGGGGGTCTCGGCGGCGGCCTCGGCGGCCGCCTCCTCGTCCTCGTCCTCGTCGAAGTCGATGACCTCACCGTTGGTGTCCTTGACCGTGGCGGCCTCGACCACCAGGGCCAGGGCCTTGCCGCGGGCGACCTCGCCGACCAGCAGCGGCACCTGCTGGTTGGAGACGATCTGCTGGGCGAACTGGTCCGGGGACAGGCCCGAGCCGGCGGCGCGGCGGATCAGGTGCTCGGTGAGCTCCTCCTGGTTGACGCCCACCTCCTCCTTGGCCACGATCTCGTCCAGCACGAACTGGGTCTTGATGCCCTTCTTGGCCTGCTCCTCGGTCTCCGCCTCGAACTCCTCGAGGGTCTTGCCCTGCGCGGCGAGGTAGCTCTCCAGGGTCTGGCCGATCGGCTCCAGCTGGTGGTGCTCGAGGTTGTGCTTGCGGGTCTCGACCTCGTCCTTGAGGAGCTTCTCCGGGAACTCGATGTCGATCTTCGCGAGCAGCTCGTCCAGCACCCGCTCCTGGGCCTGGGTGGCCTGGTCGAACTCCTTCATCCGGCCCAGGCGCTTGCGCGAGTCGCCGCGCAGGGCCTCCAGGGTGTCGAACTCGCTGGCCAGCTGGGCGAACTCGTCGTCCAGCTCGGGCAGCTCCTTCTCCTGGACCGCCGTCACGGTGGCGGTGACCTCGGAGGTCTGGCCGGCCTGGCTGCCGCCCTTGAGCTCGGTGGTGAAGGTCTTCGACTCGCCGGCCGACAGGCCGATGACGGCCTCGTCGATGCCGTCCAGCAGACGGCCCGAGCCGATCTCGTAGCTCACGCCGGTGGCGGTGCCGTCCTCCGGCACCTCACCGTCGACCTTTGCCTCCAGGTCGATCACCACGATGTCGCCGGCGGCCGCGGCGCGCTCGACGTCCTTGACCGAGGCGAAGCGCTCGCGGAGCTGCTCCAGCGACTTCTCGACGTCCTCGTCGGTGACCTCGATCGGGTCCACCTCGACCGAGATCTCGGTGAAGTCCGGCAGGGTGATCTCGGGGCGGATGTCCACCTCGGCGACGAAGGTCAGACCGTTGGCGTCGAGGTCCTCGACACCCTTGATCTCCGTGATGTCGGGCTGCCCGAGGACCTCGACCTTGTTCTCGTCCACAGCCTGCGTGTAGAAGCGCGGCAGGGCGTCGTTGACGGTCTCCTCCAGCACGGCCGCACGGCCGAAGCGCTGGTCGATCACCCGGGCCGGGATCTTGCCCTTCCGGAAGCCCGGAACCGTGACCTGCTGGTTGATCTTCTGGTACGCCGCGTCGAGGCTGGGCTTGAGCTCCTCGAAGGGCACCTCGACGGTGAGTCGAACCCGGGTCGGGTTCAGAGTCTCGACGGCGCTCTTCACGGTTTGGTCTCCTATGGGGCTTGCGGTCGGCTTGTCTGGTCCGGACCGGACCCTCGCGGGCCGCGGACCGGGCAGACGGGTGATGAGCCACCTGAGTGCGGCATCTCCCGTATGGGGTGGACGGCGAGCGGCCCGACCCGGTCAGGGGCTGGGCGGGGACTCTGTCACCCTGGGGCGGTCGGCTCGTAGAGCCGTGACCGCCAGCGGCCCATCCTACCGGGTACCACGAAACTGACTGGTCGGGGTGACCGGATTCGAACCGACGGCCTTCCGCTCCCAAAGCGGACGCGCTACCAAACTGCGCCACACCCCGCACTGTGCGAGAGGAAGCGTACACGCCGGGCTCGTACGGCTCGCCGGTATTCGGCGGACTCCGAAAGGCCCGGGCGGCACGGTGAAGCCACGTGCGAGGCGGGCGCCGGACCAGGTACGCTGTTCCCCGTTCGCCCCTGGAGTCGATTCGCGGGGCGGCGTGCGGGTGTAGCTCAATGGTAGAGCCCTAGTCTTCCAAACTAGTCACGCGAGTTCGATTCTCGTCACCCGCTCCACCTGCGGTGGCCCCGGCCCGACGGCCGGGGCCACCGGCATGTCGGGCACCGGCGCGGCCGACCCCGACCCCGGCCCGAACGGCGCCGTACCGAGCGGTGACCACAGAAGCGGGGGACGCAGTGCAGCCGGAGCAGCGGCGGGCCGTCATCCAGCAGGCCGTGGTACGGGAACTGGCCCGGTTCGAGCGCGAGTTCACCATCGACGGGGAGGTCGTCCGGGGCCCGGGCAGCACCGCGGTGGCGATCCGCGAGCACGCCGGGGCGGACGGCACCGGGCACGTGGACCTCGGCTACGTGCTCCATCTGGGCAGCGCCGAGCTGCCGGTGCTCTGGGACTGCGCGGCGGGCCTGGGCACCACCGAGGCGGAGAAGCTGGACAGCGCGGTGCGGATGTGGGCCGCCACCACCGCGGCCACCGTGGTCGAGCTGCTGGACCACCGGGGCCGCTACGGCGACCACCTGGCGCTGCCCCAACTGCCCGGCTGGCACGCGGTGCAGGGCCCGGCCACCGTCTTCGGCTTCCACAGCGAGCAGCTCTCCGACTGGCTGGGCGCCCACCAGCTGCTGCCCGCCCTCGCCGCCGAGCTGGCCCCCGAGCTCACCGATCCCGGACTGAACGGCGTCAAGCTCTTCCTCGGCGGCCGCGCGGGGGACGAGGTGGCCGAGGTGCGGGTCAACGGCGAGGTGGCGCACCGGGCCTCCCGGGCGCTGGGTGCACTGGACTGGCCGCGCGGCGAACGCTTCTGCTGGGCGCGGCTGTTCGTGGTGCTGACGGCGGCCGGGGGCCCGTTGGCGGCGGTCCGGGCGGTCGAGGCGCCGGCGGCCGCACCGGCGCAGCCCGTCACGGCGCCCGGCGCGACCGTGCGGCGCGGTCCGGGCGGCTGGTGGCGCGGGCTGCGGGCCGGACGCTGAGCGGGGACCCGGAGCGGACCTGACGGCCCGTCCGGGGCACCGGCCGCCCCGGGCGGCGTCAGCTGGTGATGTTGCTCAGCGTCTTGGCGAGTTGGGTGAGGAAGTCCTGCACCGGCTTGGAGAGCTGGGCGGACTGGTTCAGCATGAAGCCGAAGAGTACGGCGACGATCGCCTGCGGCCATTTGATCTGCCCGCCGCGGATGAAGATGACCAGAATGATCCCGAACAGAACCAGGGCGGAAACGGAGAGCACCCGGACTCACTTCCTCACGTCATGGCGAAGCGGACCCCGGCCAGCCCGACGGTCCCGAGGCGGCACCCGCCGACCACCACGCACCCGACTTCCCCCGAGTTCCGGCCAGTCCCGCCCGGACTCAGTGTGGTCGACCGTGCCGACTGCGTAAAGGACTTGCCGCTGACAGGTGCCAAAAGTCCTGCACTGTGAGACGAGTTTCCGCCCTCCGGAACGACGGTGGACGAGTCCTGACGATCCGTTGCCCGGGGCCGGAGAAAGGGCCGTTCGCACACCGAGGGCCCGTCAGGCGCGGTGCTCCAGAATGGCCGAAGATCGGCGATGGCGACTTGACAGCGTGGGACTCGTGGACCCGTCCGTCACTCCCGCCACAGCAGCAGCACCGCGCGGTCGTCGTTGATGTCCTTGGCCACCGTCTCGATCAGCCGCACCGCCGCGCCCCGGGTCGAGCCGCCCAACTGGCCGGAAGCCACCAGCCGGTCGGCCTCGCCCATCAGCCGGTCCATGCCCTCGGCCAAGTCCCGGCCCGGGGCCTCCACCATGCCGTCGGTGCACAGCATCAGCACGTCGCCGGGGCCCAGCCGGCCGCGCACGCCCTCGAACTTGGCGCCGTCGTAGAGGCCGAGCAGCGGCCCCTCGGCCGCCTCCTTGTCCTCCCAGCGGCCGGCCCCGGCCAGCCGCTGCATCCCGGGCAGGTGGCCGGCCGACAGCAGCTCGTACTCCCCGCTGTCCAGGTCCAGGGCCAGGTGGACGGCGCTGGCGAAGCCCTCCTCCCAGTCCTGGCGCAGCAGATAGCCGTTGGCGGCGGGCAGGAACTCGTGCGGCGGCAGCGAGCCGAGCAGGCCGCCGAAGGCGCCGGAGAGCAGCAGCGCCCGCGAGCCGGCGTCCATCCCCTTGCCGGAGACGTCCGCCAGCACCACCTCGAGCATCCGCCGGCCGCCGCTGCCGGTGCGGGCGGCCACCACGAAGTCGCCGGAGAAGGACTGGCCGCCGGCCGGACGCAGCGCCATGTCGGCGTGCCAGCCGGCCGGCAGTTGGGGCACCTGGCTCTGCACCCGCAGCCGCTCGCGCAGGTCGAACAGCATCGAGCCGCCGCTGCGCCAGGGCACCCCGACCCGGCTGCGGAACTGGGCCAGCAGCAGCCCGGCCACCCCGACCGCGCCGACCACCAGGGCGGCGCCGGGGGTGACCCCGAAGACGTAGGCCTCGGGGCGGTCGCTGGCCGCCTGCTGGCCGGTGTGGATCACCGACTCGGTGGACAGGCCGAGCGCGGCGGTGGCGTAGAGCAGCACCAGCGAGACCGGGCGCAGCAGCAGCGAGCCGGCCAGGATCGGCAGCACCAGGGCGGTGGGCGGTACCCAGCCGGGGATCCAGACGTTCAGCGTCACCAGCAGCGGGACCAGCAGGAGCAGCACCGCGAAGGCCAGCCAGTCGGCGGCGTCACCGCGGAAGTAGTCCACCCCGGTCCGGCGCAGGGTGCGGCGGGCCCGGTAGAGCCGCTTGCGCAACCGGGCCGCCAGGGGGTCCGCCACCGCGGTCACGGAGTTCCCCTTCGCACTCGTCCGGGGCGCTGGGCCCGGCGCGCTGCCAGCCATGGGGCTTGACCCTATCCACCCAGGCCGCGCCCCGTCGACGGGCGTTCACGTCCCGGTCGCGCGGCCGCTTGTTTCCGGCCGGGCGACGACAGCGCACGCAGGGCTCACCAGGCCCTGCCCGGAGGCGAGTTGGGGCGCAGGTCACGGGCTCGCGCCGGGGTGCGGCGAATACCCCGGGCGCGCCGGGCGGCCGAAGGACTCGCCCTGGCGCCGGGTGGGTGATAGCTGTGGCATATGACACAGCTCGCCGATCCCCATGACGCGCTCTCGCTGCGGCCGCTGGCCGCCGAGGAGTGGGAACCCTGGTACGACGCGCTGGAGACCGCCTTCGGCTCGGTGGAGTCCGCCGAGCGCCGGGCCATGTGGCACGCCTTGACCGAAGTCGACCGGTCACTGGGCGTCTGGGAGGGCGAGGCGCCGGTCGGCACGGCCGGCGCCTTCTCGTTCCGGATGGCGGTGCCGGGCGGCGCGGTGCTGCCCACCGCGGGCGTGACCATGGTCGGGGTGCTGCCCACCCACCGCCGGCGCGGGGTGCTCACCGCGCTGATGCGCCACCAGCTGGACGACGTGCACGAGCGCGGCGAGGCGCTGGCCGTGCTGACCGCCTCGGAGCCCGCCATCTACGGGCGCTACGGCTACGGCCTGGGCACCTGGAAGCTGCGGGTCGAGGCACCGCGCGCCTGGGTGCGGGTGGCGCCGGGCCCCGAGGACGGCCGGATCCGGTTGCGGCTGGCCGACCCGCGGGCCGCGCTGGCCCACTGCGAGCGGCTCTACCACGAGCTGGTGCCGCGGCGGCCGGGGATGCTGGCCAGGCGGCCGGGCTGGGAGCGGCTGCCGGTCTTCGACCCGCCCGCCGAGCGGGGCGGCCACGGCCCGCTGCACTGCCTGCTGGCCGAGGACCGCACCGACGGCGAACTGCTCGGCTACGCCCGCTACTCGGTCGCCGAGCAGTGGCTGGACGGCGGCCCGGCCGGCGTGGTGCGGGTGCGCGAGGTGACGGCGGCCTCCGCAGCCGCCCGCCGGGCGCTGTGGCGCTACCTGCTGGACCTGGACCTGACCGAGACGGTGCAGGTGCCCAGCCTGCCGCTGGACGACCCGCTGCTGCACCTGGTCGGCGACCCGCGCCGGCTGCGGCCCCGGCAGCTGGACGCGCTCTTCGTCCGGCTGGTCGAGGTGGGCGACGCGCTGCGCTCGCGGCGGTACGCGGCGCCGGTGGACGTGGTGCTGGCTGTGCAGGACGAGTTCTGCCCGTGGAACACCGGACACTGGCACCTGCACAGCGCCGGGCCGGAGAAGGGCGCGGCCTGCGAGCCGACCGAGGCGTCGGCCGAGCTGGCGCTGGCGGTGCGGGAGCTGGGCGCCGCCTACCTGGGCGGCACCACGCTGGCCGCGCTGGCCGGGGCCGGGCTGGTCACCGAACTGCGGCCGGGCGCGCTGGCCGAGGCTTCGCGAGCCTTCGCCTGGGACGTGGCGCCCTGGCTGCCGCACGGGTTCTGATCCCCCGTGCGGCCTGCCTGGCGGTGGGTCAGCCCTGCTGCGGGTGGTGGGCCGGGATGGGCGGGAGCTCACCGGTCGCCTCGTAGGCGGTCAGCATCTCGATCCGGCGGGTGTGCCGGGGCTCGTCGCTGTACGGGGTGCTGAGGAAGATCTCGGCGAACTTGGTCGCCTCCTCCTCGGTGTGCATCCGGCCCCCGATGCTGAGCACGTTGGCGTTGTTGTGCTGGCGGCCGAGCGCGGCGGTCTGCTCGCTCCAGGCCAGCGCCGCGCGCACGCCCTTGACCTTGTTGGCGGCGATCTGCTCGCCGTTGCCCGAGCCGCCGATCACGATGCCCAGCGCCTCGGGGTCGGCGGCGGTGCGCTCGGCGGCGCGCAGGCAGAACGGCGGGTAGTCGTCCTCGGCGTCGTAGATGTGCGGGCCGCAGTCGATCGGCTCGTGCCCGGCCTTGGTGAGCCAGTCGACGAGGTGGTTCTTCAGTTCGTATCCGGCGTGGTCGGAACCCAGGTAAACGCGCATGGGCACGAGTGTGGCATGCACCCGGACCAGGGGCCGCCAAGGGACCGCCAGTGCGTCAGATCGGCCTGGCCGGGGGTCGGCAGCCGATGGCGCGACCAAGCGGTTACGGCGGGTGAGCACCCGGTCCGGATCGTGAACCGGCATCGGACCGCCCATCGTCATCCCGGATAGTGGATGCCGCTGTCCGTATTACGAACGTCTGGATCCCGATGACCGCCACCAACACCCCTGCTCCCCCGGCCTCGCAACCCGCACCGGCCGACTCGGCCGCACCTCAGCTCGCGCGCGGTCTGAAGCAGCGTCACCTGTCGATGATCGCCCTGGGCGGGGTGATCGGGGCGGGCCTCTTCGTCGGTTCGGGGGCCGGCATCGCGGCGGCCGGGCCGGCCGTGGTGCTGGCCTTCGCGGCCTCCGGGCTGCTGGTGATGCTGGTCATGCGGATGCTCGGCGAGATGTCCGCCGCGCACCCCGCCTCCGGCTCCTTCTCGGTGCACGCCGAGCGCGAGATCGGCCCGTGGGCCGGCCTGACGGCCGGGTGGATGTACTGGGTGATGCTCTGCTGCGGTGTGGCCGCCGAGGCCACCGCGGCCGGCGCGATCATGCACTCCTGGCTGCCCGGGGTGCCCGGCTGGGCCTGGGTCGGCGTCTTCATGGCCTTCTTCTGCGCCAGCAACCTGACCGCGGTGAAGAACTTCGGCGAGTTCGAGTTCTGGTTCGCCGCGATCAAGATCAGCGCGATCGCGGCCTTCCTGGTGCTCGGCGTACTGGGCGTGACCGGGGTGCTCGGCACGGCCCCCGGCACCGCCAACCTGACCGGCCACGGCGGCTTCCTGCCGGCCGGCACCAGCGGGCTGGTCACCGGCCTGCTGGCCTCCGTCTTCGCCTACGGCGGGCTGGAGACGGTGACCATCGCGGCCGCCGAGTCCGACGACCCGCGGCGCAACGTGGCCCGCGCGGTGCGCACCGCGGTCTGGCGGATCGCGCTCTTCTACGTCGGCTCGATGGCCCTGGTGGTCACCCTGGTGCCGTGGAACGACCCGAAGGTGGTCACCCAGGGCCCGTACGTGACGGTGCTCCAGGTGCTCGGCGTGCCCGGCGCGGCGCTGGTGATGAAGGCCGTGGTCCTCATCGCCCTGCTGAGCGCGATGAACGCCAACATCTACGGCGCCTCCCGGATGGCCTTCTCGCTGGTCGCCCGCGGCCAGGGCCCCAGGGTGCCGGCCAAGGTGGGCGGCGGGGTGCCGCGGGCGGCGGTGCTGGCCTCCTGCGCCTTCGGCTTCGCGGCCGTGCTGGCCGGCTACTGGTGGCCGGACACCGTCTTCAGCTGGCTGATGAACACCACCGGCGTGGCCATCCTGGTGGTCTGGCTCTTCATCGGCGCGGCCCAGTTGCGGATGCGCCGCCGGCTGGAGCGCGAGGCGCCCGAACTGCTGACGGTGCGGATGTGGGCCTACCCGTACCTCACCTGGCTGGCGATCGCGGCGGTGGCCGGGGTGCTGGCCCTGATGACCACCACGCCCGGCGACCGGGCCCAGCTGTACGCAGCCGGGGTGCTGGTGGCAGCGCTCAGCGCGGTCGGCTACTGGCGCCAGCGTCGTGCAAGGGCTGCGTGAAAGGATGCTCTGGGGCAGGACCTGCCCCGTGACCTGCACCACCGTGCGAGCCGGACAAAGGAGTACCGCAGTGCCGGGCAAGAACCTCAGCCGGGACGAAGCACAGCAGCGCGCCGGCCTCCTCAGCGTGGACGGCTACGAGGTCCACCTCGACCTCACCAGCGCGCCGGACGCCACCGCGTCCACCTTCGTCTCCACCACCACCATCCGCTTCCGCTGCACCGAGCCGGGCGCCGGGTCCTTCGCGGACCTGCTGGCGCCGCGGGTGCGCGCGGTGACGCTGAACGGCCGCGAGCTGGACCCGGCCGCCGTCTACGACGGGGCCCGGGTCGCGCTGACCGGCCTGGCGGCGCAGAACGAGCTGGTGGTGGTCGCGGACTGCGCCTACAGCCGCACCGGAGAGGGCCTGCACCGCTTCGTCGACCCGGCGGACGGCGAGACCTACCTCTACACCCACTTCGAGCCCGCCGAGGCCCGTCGGGTGTTCGCCAACTTCGAGCAGCCGGACCTGAAGGCGCCCTACCGGTTCACCGTGACCGCCCCCGCCGCCTGGGACGTGTACGCCAACGGCGCCGAGGAGAGCAGCGCGACCGACGGGGACGCCCGGACCTGGCGGTTCCTGGAGACCAGGCCGATCTCCACCTACCTGACGGCCGTGGTGGCCGGCCCGTACCACGTGGCCCGCGACCACTGGAGCCGGCAACTGGCCGACGGCAGCACGCTGGAGATCCCGCTGGCCGCCACCTGCCGCAGGTCGCTGGCGCCGTACTTCGACGCCGAGGAGATCTTCGCCGTCACCAAGCAGGGCCTGGACTTCTTCCACGAGGAGTTCCAGTACCCGTACCCGTTCGGCAAGTACGACCAGTGCTTCGTGCCGGAGTACAACATCGGCGCGATGGAGAACCCGGGCTGCGTGACCTTCCGGGAGGACTTCGTCTTCCGCTCCAAGGTCACCGAGGCCGCCTACGAGGCACGGGCCAACGTCATCCTGCACGAGATGGCGCACATGTGGTTCGGCGACCTGGTCACCATGAAGTGGTGGGACGACCTGTGGCTCAAGGAGTCCTTCGCGGACTTCATGGGCTCCTTCGCCCAGCAGGAGGCCACCAAGTACCAGGCCGCCTGGGTGACTTTCGCCAACCAGCGCAAGGCCTGGGCCTACCGGCAGGACCAGTACCCGACCACCCACCCGATCACCGCGGACATCCGCGACGTCGAGGACGCCAAGCTCAACTTCGACGGCATCACCTACGCCAAGGGCGCCTCGGTGCTCAAGCAGCTGGTCGCCTACGCCGGCCGGGAGCCGTTCTTCGAGGGTGCCCGCCGCTACTTCCAGCAGCACGCCTTCGGCAACACGGTGCTCGGCGACCTGCTGGAGGTGCTGGCCGCCACCTCCGGGCGCGGCGAGCAGGCGATGGCCGAGTGGTCCGCCGGCTGGCTGCAGACCGCCGGCGTCAACTCGCTGACCCCGCAGCTGACCTGTGACGCCGAGGGACGGATCACCGAGCTCGCGGTGCTGCAGGACGGGGAGCCGCTGCGCCCGCACCGGATCGCGATCGGCCTCTACGACCGGGAGGCCGACGGCGCGCTGCGCCGCACCGCCCGGGTCGAGCTGGACGCGGCCGGCGCCCGCACCGTGGTGCCGGAGCTGGCCGGCCGGGCCCGCCCGGCCCTGGTGCTGGTCAACGACGACGACCTGACGTACTGCAAGATCCGCTTCGACGAGGACTCGCTGGCCACCCTGCGCTCCGCGCTCGGCGACATCGAGGAGCCGCTGGCCCGGGCGCTGGCCTGGTCGGCCTGCTGGAACCTGACCCGGGACGGCCTGCTGCCGGCCCGCGACTACCTGGACCTGGTGCTGCGCTTCGCCGGCCGGGAGTCGGACATCGGCGTGCTGCAGTCGCTGCACACCCAGGCCAAGGCCGCGCTGGACCTGTTCGCCGACCCGGCCTACCGGGCCGAGGGCGGCCGGCTGCTGGCCGAGTGCGCGCTGCGCGAGCTGCGCGCGGCCACCCCGGGCAGCGACCACCAGCTGGCCTGGGCCCGGTTCACCGCTGCCGTCGCGCAGGGTCCGCAGGAGCACCAGCTGCTGGAGGGCCTGCTGGCCGGCACCGCCCGGATCGACGGCCTCGAGGTGGACCAGGACCTGCGCTGGTCGCTGTGGATCGCGCTGGCCGCGGCCGGGCGGGCCACGGTGGCCGAGCTGGACGCCGAGCTGAAGCGGGACAACACCGCCAGCGGCAGCCAGAAGGCCACCCAGGCACTCGCCGCCCGGCCCACCGCCGAGGCCAAGGCGGCCGCCTGGTCCGCGGTGGCCGACTCCGACCTGCTGCCCAACGCCATGGTCGGCGCCCAGACCGCGGGCTTCGCCCAGGCCGGGCAGCGCGGGCTGACCGCGCCGTACACCGAGCGCTACTTCGAGCTGCTGGAGGCCATCTGGGCCGAGCGCAGCATCGAGATCGCGATCCGCTTCGTCGGCGGCTTCTTCCCGCGGCTGCAGACCGACCAGGCGACCCTGGACGCCACCGACGCCTGGCTCACCGGGCACCCGGCAGCCGCCCCGGCGCTTCGCCGACTGGTGATCGAGTCCCGTGACGAGCTGGCCCGGGCGCTGCGCGCGCAGGCGGTCGACCGCGGCTGAGCCGCCGTCACGCCGAACGGCCCGCCCCTGACCGGGGCGGGCCGTTCGCGTCGGTGCGGCCGACTACTTGAGGGTGGCCGAGGTGAGGCCGGCCTGGACCTGCTTCTGGAAGGACAGGTAGACCACCAGCACCGGCAGCATCGCGATGGTCATCCCGGCGAACAGGCCCGGGAAGTCGCTCGCGTAGCCGCTCTGCACGGCCAGGTTCATCAGGCCCTGGGCCAGCATCGAGCGGTCCGGGTCGGTGCCGCTCTGCTGCTGCATGAGGGTGACCGGCAGCAGGTACTGGTTCCACTGGCCGAGCACGTTGAAGATGAAGACGCTGATCAGCCCCGACTTCGCCATCGGCACCATGACCTGGAAGAAGGCCCGGGTGTGCGAGCAGCCGTCGATCATCGCGGCCTCGTGCACCGCGGTCGGCAGCGAGCGGAAGAAGGAGTAGAGGAAGAAGACGGTGAACGGCAGCGAGTAGGCCGTGTACACCAGGATCAGGCCCAGGTAGCTGTTCAGCCCGAGCAGCGGCGAAATCTGCCCGAGGTTCTTCACCATGAAGAAGAGCGGGACCAGGGCCAGGTAGACCGGGAACATCGCGCCGGCCACGAAGAAGTAGTAGATGGTCCGGTTGCCGCGGAACTCGTAGCGGGCCAGCACGTAGGCCGCCATCGCGCCGAGCAGCATCGTCAGCGTGAGCGAACCGGCCAGCACGATCACGGTGTTGGCGAAGAAGCCGCCGATGCCCTTGGTCCAGGCCCGGGAGAAGGCGTCGAGGTGCCAGTGCGAGGGCCAGCTCCAGGCGCTGCCGCCGATCTGCGCGTTGGTCTTGAACGAGCCCAGCACGATCCAGATCAGCGGGACGATGATCATCAGGGCCCACAGGGCCAGGAAGCCGTGCGAGAAGACGTTGAGGATCCCCCCGCCGTCGGCGAAGCGCTGCTCGCGCGCGGGCTTGCGCGGCGCGTCGGAGCCGGAGCGCTGGGCCGGAACGGTGGCCGCGTCGGTGTTAGTGCTCATGCCGGGTGACCTCAGAACTCGATCTTCTCGCGCCGGGTGACCCGGAGCGAGACGACGGACAGGACCAGGGTGATGAAGAAGATCACCACTCCCATGGCGCAGGCGTAGCCGGCCTTGCCGTAGGTGATGAAGTTGCGCATCAGCAGGGTCGCCATGATCTCGCTGTGGTGGTCCGGGCCACCGCCGTAGTACGCACCGGGGGTCATGGTGGAGACCAGCGCGAAGGCGTCCATGGCGGCGATCGCCAGGTAGACCCAGGCGGTCTGGACGGTCTCCCAGAGCAGCGGCAGGGTGATCTTGAAGAAGGTCTGGGCGCGCCCGGCGCCGTCCAGCAGGGCGGCCTCGTAGATGTCCTTCGGCACGTTCTGCATCGCGGCCGAGAAGAGCACCAGGTAGAAGCCGACGCCGGACCAGACCAGCACGCCCACCACGCACCACAGGCCGAGGTCGGGGTCGGCCAGCCACTGCCACGGGTGGTTCGCGTCCTCCAGGCCCAGCTTGACCAGCACGCCGTTGAGCAGACCGCCCTGGTCGGTGCGGTACACGCCCTGGAAGAGGACCGAGAGGATGGCGACCGAGAGCACCTGCGGGAAGAAGAAGACGACCTTGTAGAAGGCCGCCCCGCGCACCCCCTGCACGCCGCCGGTACCGCTGCGGCCGCCCACGTTGAGCATGAAGGCGAAGAACAGCGCCAGCAGGATGGTGACCAGCGGCAGCACGAGCAGCAGCAGCAGGTTGTGCTGCAGCGCGAGCAGGAAGGTGCTGTCGCCGAAGAGCTTGGTGTAGTTCCTCAGGCCGATGAAGTTCATCTGCTGCGAGGCACCCGACCAGTCGGTCATCGAGTACCCGAAGGTCTGCAGGTACGGCCAGATGACCAGGGCCACGTACAGCAGCACCGGGAGGAAGAGGAACCCCACGATGAAGGGGTATTTGCGATGACGCATGGGAGCTGCTCCTGTCCGCCACAGCCTGTGGTCAGACAGGCTCGAAGGTGCGCGGGGGTTGATTCAGCGGGGCGCGTGGAAGCACCGGGGCCCGCGAGCGGGCCCCGGTGTCCGGAGGTGGTACCGAGGCCTGCGCGGGTGTCAGACCTTCTTGGAGGTCGCGGCCTTGCCGCGGGCGACCCAGTCGGCCGGGCTGATCCGCTTGTTGACCAGCTCGTTGGTGGCGTTCTGCAGCTCGGTGTCGAAGGCCGTCTGCAGGTCCGGGTAGGTGAAGTTGAACGTACCGGTGCCGGCCGCGGTGACCGCCACCGAGGAGGACTTGGTGCCCGGCTTGAGCACCACGTCGGCGCCGATGCCGTCCTTGAGCACGGTGAGCGAGTTGGCGGCCGCGGCGAACTTGCCGGAGCCCTCCTTCGTCAGCATCATCCGCAGGAACTCCAGGCCGCCGTTCTTGTTCTTGCCCTTGCTCGGGACGATGAACGGCTCGCCGGCGCCGGCCCGCACCGCGGTGGGGGGCAGCTTGTCGCCGCTCAGCGACGGAATCGGCAGGAAGGCCATGTCGAAGTCGGCCGGGGTGACCTTGATCATCTCGTTCTCCAGCCACGAGCCGGAGGGGATGAAGGCGGCCTTGCCCTGGCACCAGGCGGTCTGCGACTCGGTGTGGGTCATGCCGTTGGTGCCCGGGAGCAGGAAGTCGCCCGCCATGATCTTGTAGAAGGCGCTGACGCCGGCCAGCACGGCCGGGTCGTCCCAGGCGGTCGGGTCGCAGGCGTCGATCTTCTTGACCAGGTCCAGGCCGCCCTGCTTGGCGATCAGGTCCAGGATCACGTAGTTGGCGTAGTAGGGGTACTTGCCCTGGTGGGCGAAGGGCGCGATGCCGGCCGCCTTGATGGTGCCGCACAGGGTGATGAAGTCGTCCCAGGTCTTCGGGACGGCCCAGCCCTTCTCCTTGAACAGCTTGTTGGAGTACCACAGGCCGTACACGGTGTAGACGTAGTTGAGCGAGTACATCTTGCCGTTGATGGTGCCCTGCTCGATGGTGCCGGGCAGCAGCACGTCGCGGATCTTCTTGGACGGGTCGTCCAGGTAGGGCGCGTCGAGCAGCACGCTGAGGTCGGTGAGCTGGTCCGCGCCGGCCAACACGTCGATCTTCATCTGCTGGGCGCCGGAGTCGTCGACGACGTCCGGCGGGTTGCCCGCGTTGAAGCGCGGCTGGAGCTTGGGGCTGATGTCCTGGGTGCCCAGGTGGCTGATGGTGGCGCCGGAGTAGGTCTTCTTGTACATGTCCTCGAAGGCCTTGGCGTAGTCGTCGCCGTACCCGCCCTTGAAGATCACGACGTCCAGCGGGTCGCTCGCCTTGACCCCGAACGGGTTGGTGGCGCTGCCGGTGCCCGTGGAAGAGCTGCTCTTGGCGTCGCTGCTGCCGCCGGTACCCCCGGCGCAGGCCGCGAGCAGCGAGCCGCCACCGGCCGCCAGGACGGTGACAGCGGCCGCGCGCTTGAAGATGTCGCGGCGGTTGTACTCAGTTGCAGAGCCCATGTGGTGCCCTAACCCCTCAGTGTCCGAGTGATGCAGAGGTGAACCGACGTGCGGCCGAAAAAGCGAACTGACGACCAGTCAACTGCCGCCCCCGCTCCGTGCCTTAACCGTGCCTCGCGGCTAAGGTGCCGGTCAGAAGGGGTATCGTCGATGGGCAAAGGTATAGTCCACTGTTCATTCGGCGGCAATAGTCTGCCCGTCGGTAACGGCGTGCAGCACTCAAAGCGTTGTCGGCGGTGCAGCATGTGCAATGTTCAGGAAGCCTGCGTATTTCTCGGCGCTACCTGAACGTTGCCTTGCGTGCGGAGCACGATAGCGGGGTTCTGCTCAAATGAACATAGAAATGCGCAGCTTCGCGCAACCACAGCGTGGTCGCGCGAAGCTGCGCAGGGCGTGCCGGAGGGGTCCGGCGGACCTCGGCCCCGGGCCCGTCAGGTGTGCCTCGGCCCCGGTCCGACCCGGCGGACCTCAGTCCCGGTTCTCCCGCAGGCCCTTGTCCAGGGCGGCGACCAGGCTGCCCTGGGCGTCGTCGTTGTCCAGCGCCCAGGCCATCACCCCGGCCAGGCCGTTCTCGTCGGCGTACTCGGCCTTGCGGGTGAGCAGCTGCGGGGTGTCGAAGGTCCAGAAGGTGGTGCCGTCGTACTTCCAGCTCGCGCCGTGCTCGCGGTCGGTGAAGACCTGGCCGGGCAGGTCCTTGATCGCCTTGTAGGGCAGGTTGCCGCCCTGGGCCAGGCCGGTGGCCGACTGGTACAGGCCGTGGTTCGGGCCGGCCGGCACGCCGGTCCAGCCGTAGCCGTAGAACGGCACGCCCAGCACCAGGCGGTCGGCCGGGACCCCGCGGTCCAGGTAGTCCTGGACCACCCGGTCCACGCTGTAGCCCTTGTTGTCCGGGGCGGCGTCGGCCGGGTCGGAGTAGAGGTTGGCGTTGTGGTCGGTGGGCCCCTGCGCCTCCCAGGAGCCGTGGAAGTCGTAGGTCATCAGGTTCATCCAGTCCACCGACCTGGCGACCTTGGACAGCTCCAGCTGCCCCTGCTTGCCCTCGCCGGAGGGGACCGCGTCGGTCAGCAGGTAGTGCTGGTGCCGCTGGCGGCCCAGCGCGTCCAGCTCGCGGCGGAACTCCTGCATCAGCAGCGTGTAGTTGCGGCCGTCCTCGGGGCGCACCACGTTGCCGCCGTCACCGCCGCCGCCCGGGTACTCCCAGTCGATGTCGATGCCGTCGAAGACGCCCGCACCGGCGCCCGCACCGCCCTCGGCGGAGCCGATCTGCGGCAGGTTGCCCTTGAGGTAGAGGTCGATGCAGGAGGAGACGAACTTCTTCCGGGAGGCGTCGGTGGCGGCCGCGTCGGAGAAGTACTTGGACCAGGACCAGCCGCCCAGCGAGATCACCGCCTTGAGCTGCGGGTTGACGGCCTTGAGCTCGCGCAGCTGGTTGAAGTTGCCCTTCAGCGGCTGGTCGGCGGCGTCGGCCACGCCGGTCACCGACTCGGCCGCCGAGACCGGGCGCTGGTAGTCGGCCCAGGCGTCGCCGACGCCGGCCGCGTTGGCCTCGAAGCAGGTGCCGTCGGCGGAGACGTTGCCGAAGGCGTAGTTGAGCACGGTGAGTTTGCCGGCCTGACCGGAGGTCTGCACCTGCTTGGCGGAGAAGCCGCTGTAGATGCTCCACTGGGTGAAGTAGCCGACCCGCTGGCCGGGCAGGCGGTGGTGGTCCTGGGGGGCCGCCTGGGCGATCGGCGCGGCGGCCAGCGACGCCAGCACGGTGGCGGCGGCCAGCACGGCCGAGGAACGACGGGAGATGCGCATGCGGGAGACCTGTGGCTCTCTCTGAGACAGCATCAGACATGGGGCCCGAGGACCGGAATGGTCTGGACCAAGCTGAGACAGAGGTTTAGTCCGTGCAGGACCGTGTGCACAAGGGCCGGGACCGCCACGGCGGGTTTCGGCCAGTTCCGGGTGGCGGGGCGCGGTCAGGTCGGCAGACCGGCGGGGGGCGCGCCGGACACGGCGGCAGGGGTGGGTCCGCAAACGGCGCGGACCGCGCCCCTCCGCCTGGGAGGGACGCGGTCCGTACCGGCCCTGGGGCCCGGCGCCGGCTCAGCGGCAGGTTCAGCTGTTGATCAGGCTGCGCAGCACGTACTGCAGGATGCCGCCGTTGCGGTAGTAGTCCGCCTCGCCGGGGGTGTCGATGCGCACCACGGCGTCGAACTCGACGTCACCGGCCTTGACCTTGACGGTCTTCGGGGTGCGGCCCTCGTTCAGCTCGGTCACGCCGGTGAAGGAGAAGGTCTCCTCGCCGGTCAGGCCCAGGCTGTCGGCGTTCTGGCCGGCCGGGAACTGCAGCGGCAGCACGCCCATGCCGATCAGGTTGGAGCGGTGGATGCGCTCGTAGGACTCGGCGATGACGGCCTTGACGCCGAGCAGCGCGGTGCCCTTGGCCGCCCAGTCGCGGGACGAGCCGGAGCCGTACTCCTTGCCGGCCAGCACGACCAGCGGGATGCCGGCCGCCTGGTAGTTCTGCGAGGCGTCGTAGATGAACGACACCGGCGCGTCGGGCTGGGTGAAGTCGCGGGTGTAGCCGCCCTCGGTGCCCGGCGCGACCTGGTTGCGCAGGCGGATGTTGGCGAAGGTGCCGCGGATCATGACCTCGTGGTTGCCACGGCGCGAGCCGTAGGAGTTGAAGTCACGCTTCTCCACACCGTGCTCGGTGAGGTACTGCGCCGCCGGGGTGCCCGGCTTGATGTTGCCGGCCGGGGAGATGTGGTCGGTGGTGACCGAGTCGCCCAGCTTCGCCAGGACACGGGCACCGGCGATGTCGGTCACCGGGCTCGGGGTCTTGGCCATGCCCTCGAAGTACGGGGGCTTGCGGACGTAGGTGGACTCGGCGTCCCACTCGAAGGTGTTGCCGGTCGGGACCGGGAGCGACTGCCAGCGGTGGTCGCCGGCGAAGACGTCCTGGTAGCCCTTGTCGAACATGGCCTCGTCGATGGAGCCGGCGACGGTGTCGGCGACCTCCTGCTCGGACGGCCAGATGTCGGCGAGGAAGACGTCGTTGCCGTCCGCGTCCTGGCCCAGCGCCTCCCGGGTGATGTCGACGTTCATGTTGCCGGCCAGCGCGTAGGCGACCACCAGCGGCGGGGAGGCCAGGTAGTTCATCTTCACGTCCGGGTTGATCCGGCCCTCGAAGTTGCGGTTGCCGGAGAGCACCGAGACGACCGCCAGGTCGGCCTCGTTGACGGCGGCCGAGACCTCCTCGGGCAGCGGGCCCGAGTTGCCGATGCAGGTGACGCAGCCGTAGCCGACCAGGTTGAAGCCCAGCTTCTCCATGTACGGGAGCAGGCCGGCCTTCTCGTAGTAGTCCATGACGACCTTGGACCCGGGGGCCAGGGTGGTCTTGACCCAGGGCTTGACGCGCAGGCCCTTCTCCACGGCCTTCTTCGCCAGCAGGGCGGCGCCCAGCATGACGGAGGGGTTGGAGGTGTTGGTGCAGGAGGTGATCGAGGCGATCACGACCGCGCCGTTGTCGATCTCGTAGGACGAGCCGTCGGGGGCGGTGACGGCGGTCGGCTTCGAGGCCTCGGCGGAGTAGGTCGGCAGCGCCTCGGCGAACTTCGCGGCGGCCTCGGCCAGGACCACGCGGTCCTGCGGGCGCTTGGGGCCGGAGATCGACGGGACGACGGTGGAGACGTCCAGCTCCAGGTACTCGGAGAAGACCGGCTCGACCGACGGGTCGTGCCAGAGGCCCTGCTCCTTGGCGTACGCCTCGACCAGGGCGAGCTGCTGCTCGTCGCGGCCGGTGAGCTTGAGGTAGTTGATGGTCTCGGCGTCGATCGGGAAGATCGCACAGGTCGAGCCGAACTCCGGCGACATGTTGCCGATGGTGGCGCGGTTCGCCAGCGGGATGGAGGTGACGCCCTCGCCGTAGAACTCGACGAACTTGCCGACCACGCCGTGCTTGCGCAGCATCTCGGTGATGGTCAGCACCAGGTCGGTGGCGGTGGTGCCGGCCGGCAGCTGGCCGTTGAGCTTGAAGCCCACCACGCGCGGGATCAGCATCGAGACCGGCTGGCCGAGCATCGCGGCCTCGGCCTCGATGCCGCCGACGCCCCAGCCCAGCACGCCCAGGCCGTTGACCATGGTGGTGTGCGAGTCGGTGCCGACGCAGGTGTCGGGGTACGCCTGGCCACCGCGGACCATGACGGTGCGGGCCAGGTGCTCGATGTTGACCTGGTGCACGATGCCGGTGCCCGGGGGGACGACCTTGAACTCGTCGAACGCGGTCTGGCCCCAGCGCAGGAACTGGTAGCGCTCCTTGTTGCGGCCGTACTCGATCTCGACGTTCTGGACGAAGGCCTCCGGGGTGCCGAACTTGTCGGCGATGACCGAGTGGTCGATGACCAGCTCGGCCGGGGCCAGCGGGTTGATCTTGGCCGGGTCGCCGCCCAGCTCCTTGACCGCCTCGCGCATGGTGGCCAGGTCGACCACGCAGGGCACGCCGGTGAAGTCCTGCATGATCACGCGGGCCGGCGTGAACTGGATCTCCTCGCTCGGCTCGGCGTTCGGGTCCCACCCGGCCAGCGCGCGGATGTGGTCGGCGGTGATGTTCGCGCCGTCCTCGGTGCGGAGCAGGTTCTCCAGCAGCACCTTGAGGCTGTACGGCAGCCGCTCGGAACCCTCGACGGCGGAGAGCTTGAAGATCTCGTACGACTCGTCGCCCACCTGCAGCGAGCTGCGGGCGTCGAAGCTGTTCGCGGACACGACTGACTCCTTCTAGGTGCTTCGTGCGGCACGTGGGGGTTGTGGTGCCCAGACGCTGCCCACACGAGGAAGCCCGTGGATCGCCTCTCGGCAAGTATCTTGATGTCGAGATAAATCATAGCGCCGAGTTATCTCGATGTCGAGATAAACCATAGTGCATGGGCACCCGGGGAGTGACCTCGGGCACCCCTCCGGCGCGCCCCCTGCGGATTGCCCCGGACCCGGCCGTAACGCGGCGGGCGGGCTCGCGCGTCTAACCAGAGCGAGCGCGCGTCGCACGGTGGCCGGGCGGTGGTCCGGCCCGGGCGGGGCGCTGGTGCAGGAGGGTCCGGGCGCTGGTCCGGGAGGGCCGGGCACTGGTCACCAGGCGCGGGCCGCTGCTCCGGCAGGGGCCGGACCGGCTCCGGCTCAGGTCGATCTTGAGGGGGACGAGTGATCGGAAAGCCATGGGGCAGCGATGTCCCGGACGGCTTCGAGGAGTTCGCGTACGCCAGGGGGCGCCGGCTGTTCCGGACGGCGCTGCTGCTCGCCGGGGACTGGCACCTCGCCGAGGACCTGACCCAGGCCACCCTGGCCAAGCTCTTCGCGTCCTGGGCCAAGGTCCGGCGCGCCGAGCACCCGGAGGCGTACGCGCGCAGCGTGCTGGTGCGGACCTATCTCTCGCACCACCGGCTGCGCCGCTCCGCCGAGCGGCCGGCCGTCGGCGAACTGCCGGACGTGGTGGCTCCGCAGGGTGATCCGGAGTTGCGGGTCACCCTGCTCGCGGCGCTGGGCGAGCTGGGGCCCAGGGACCGGGCGGTGCTGGTGCTGCGGTACTGGGAGGACCGCAGCGTCGAGGAGACCGCCGCCGAGCTCAACACCAGCCCGGGTGCCGTGCGCAGCCAGTGCCTGCGGGCACTGGCACGTCTGCGCGAAGCACTCGGACCGCAGTCGGACCTGCTCCGGGCGTAGGAGGGGTCGCCGGCGGATCCGCGGCGGATCAGCCGGTGCGCGACGGCGCGGACGGCACGGATGGCGCGGACGGCACGGGCCTCGCGGGCGCGGGGCGTGGCACAGAGGCGTGCGGCGTCGCAGTTGCCCGTGCTGAGCGCGGCTGCCTGTAGGCGCAGCCGGAGCTGGCTGCGGCTGGCCGTGGCTGGCGGTGGCCGGCGGCGCCGACCGGATCCGTCGAGCGCCCTCCAGGGCCACCGGCTGGGAGCCCGGCGCAGTCGCCGACTGACACTTCGTTGATTCCTGACACAGTGAGGAAGGGCGGTCATGAACGAACCCGATGCGTGGGGCGAAGGCCTCGAGGGCGAGCAGCTCTCCAACGGCCTGCAACGAGCGGTTGGGCAGGTCGAACCGGACCTCGGGATGCTGGTCGGCCGGGCCGCGGTGCGGGGGCGGTCGCTGCGCCGCCGGCGGCGGGCGGCCACCGGGGCCTCGGTACTGGCGGTGGTCGCGGGGGTGGCCGGCCTGGCGCAGCTGACCGGGGTGGGCGACGCGCGGCAGAACGCCGCCGCCGCGAGCAGGTCGCCCGCGGGCCCGGTGGTGTGGCACGGGCAGTACGCGCTCACCGGGCAGGGCCTGCTGCTCGGGGTGGTGGACGCGCTGCCGACGGGGGTCCAGTTCGGCGGGGCCTCCGGGCAGCTGACGACCGCTTCGGCCAGCAGCGGCGCGCAGCCGCAGGTCCACGTGTCGGCGATGGCCAGCGGCCCGAACGACGAGCAGGGCTCGCAGTTCCTCAGCCTCAGCTTCGACAGCGACCTCGCCGGGTACCTGGCCCAGCCCGGCACCATCGACTGGCTCCCGGGCAGCCCCGGCCCGGCCACGGGCGAGGCGCTGGACTGCGCGAACGTCAAGCCGGCTGCCGAGAACGAGAAGGTCGTCTGCACCCCCAGCACGCTGCCCGGCGGCGGGCGGCTGCGGGTGGTCGACCGGCAGGGCAAGCAGGGCCTGTCGGTCAGCGTCGTCTACCAGCGGCCCGACGGCGCGGTCATCGCGGCCTACACCGAGCGGGAGAGCCCGATCCCGGTCCGGAGCGGCACGGCCACCCAGTGGGCGCCGCCGAGCTTCACCGCCGACCAGCTCAGGGCAGCCCTGCAGAACCCGGAGCTGCAGGCCTGGACGACACCGGAGTTCGCGGCGAAGGCCGCTGCGACGGTGCGGCCGTACGACGACGCGAACCTGCCGAGCTGCCCGGGGCCGGTCGGGCTGGTCACGATCATGCCGCCGGCCCGACCCACCGGCCCGGCCCGGGTGCCCGTCGGGGCGGGGGGCACGCCCTCCGGCTCGGCCTACCCGGGAGGGGCGAGTGCGAGCCCGACTCCTGGTGCGGGTGGGGCGGGTGCGGGTGGCGTGCCCAGCGGCCGGCCGACCGACCTGCCGGGCTCCGGCGGCTCCTCCGGTACGCCCGGGGACTGCCCGTCGAGCTCGCCCTCGAAGTGGGTGAGCAGTCCGCCGCAGGTCCTGACCAGCACGGTCCCGGTCTGGCCGGCTCAGCCCTGAGCCGAGCAGGCCGCCACGGTCCAGGGGATCCGCGCCACGGGGCCGGCGCGGATCCCCTGCGGGGCGGGGCGGCCGGCCGAGCCGCTCCCGTACGGGTGACCCTGCGGCATGGTGGCCCGGCGGCGCGGCCGGCGGACGGGACGGTGGAAGCCGACCCGTCGTCAGCTCCGGAAAGGTCCGCCCGCCATGCGCGCTCCGCTGCTCGCCGCCTCCTCGTTCACCGCTGCCCTGTCCCTGGTCGCGCTGGGTGCGCCCGGGGCCGGGGCGGCCGGGCCGGCCACCGTGGTGACCGGCCGGTTCGCGCCGGCCGGGGCCGGGGCGGCGGTCACCTTCGCGCCGGACCTGGTGCCGTTCGGCGCCCAGGTGCAGCTGGTGGCGGGTCAGCTGGGCGGGCGCACCGAGGTGCGGCTGACGGTGCAGGGGCTGGCGCCCTGGCACAGCTTCCCGGTGCACGCGCACACCGGGGCCTGCGGTGCGGCGCCGACCGACTCCGGGCCGCACTACCAGGACCAGGTGGACCCGGTGCAGCCGTCCACCGACCCGGCCTACGCCAACGACCGCAACGAGTTGCACCTGCTGCTCAGCACGGACGGCACCGGGCATGCCGAGGCGCGGGCCGAGCTCGACTGGACCTTCCGCCCCGGCGAGGCCCGCTCGGTGGTCCTGCACGCCGGGGCCGATGCCGGCGGGCACCCGGCGAGCGAGCGGGTGGCCTGCGTCGACGTGCCGTTCTGACCGCCGGTCAGCCCGACTCCGACGGCGGCTCAGCTGCCGCGGCGGCTCAGCCCGACTCCGACGGCGACTCAGCGGCCGGGCTCAGCTGCCGAGGGTGGCGACCAGCACCGCCTTGATGGTGTGCAGCCGGTTCTCCGCCTGGTCGAAGACCACCGAGTGCGCCGACTCGAACAGCTCGTCGGTGCACTCGAGCTCGGTCATCCCGGTGGCCTCGTGCAGCTCGCGGGCCAGCGTGGTGCCCAGGTCGTGGAAGGCCGGCAGGCAGTGTAGGAACTTGACCCGCGGGTTGCCGGTGGCCCGGACGGTGTCCATCGAGACCTGGTAGGCCTTCAGCTGCTCGATCCGCTCGACCCAGATCTCCTTGGGCTCGCCCATCGAGACCCAGACATCGGTGTAGAGGAAGTCCACCCCGGCCACGCCCTCGGCCACCGACTCGGTGTAGCTGAGCCGCGCACCACTGACCGCCGCGAGCTGTTCGGCCGACTTGCGCACGCCCTCGCCGGGCCAGTACGCCTGGGGGGCCACGATCCGCAGGTCCATCCCGAGCAGCGCGGCGGTGACCAGCAGCGAATTGCCCATGTTGTACCGGGCGTCGCCGAGGTAGGCGAGCGAGACCTCCGGCAGCGGCTTGGCGCAGTGCTCCTGGACGGTCAGCAGGTCGGCCAGCATCTGGGTGGGGTGCCACTCGTCGGTCAGCCCGTTGTAGACCGGCACCCCGGCGTAGGCGGCCAGCTCCTCCACCACCGCCTGGCCGTGGCCGCGGTACTCGATCGCGTCGAACATCCGGCCCAGCACCCGGGCGGTGTCCCGGGCCGACTCCTTGTGGCCGATCTGCGAACCGGCGGGCTCCAGGTAGGTGGTGGATGCGCCCTGGTCGTGGGCGGCCACCTCGAAGGCGCACCTGGTCCGGGTCGAGGTCTTCTCGAAGATCAGCGCGATGTTCTTGCCGCGCAGCCGGGGCTGCTCGGTGCCGGCGTACTTGGCGGCCTTGAGCTGGGCGGCCAGGTCGAGCAGGAATCGGAACTCCTGGGCCGTGAAGTCGAGCTCCTTGAGGAAGTGCCGGTTCCGGAGATTCAAGGCCATGCCGGGCTCCTGAGGTGACGGGACTTGGGATGCGGTGGCAATAGTATACGAATCCTCGAATTTATATGCAGCGGCCCGCATGGTGGGACGCCGGCGCCGGGAGCGGCCGGAGTGCTGCCCGCACCCCGGCCGCCACCGATCACCCTCGGCCGGCCGCCACCCGCCGCCGGCTGCCCGCCGCTGGCCGCCCGCACCGCGCACCTGCTGGAACCGCAGGTCCGTGGCTAGAGCCGCGGGTCCACCGGCTCGGATTCCAGCGCCAGCACCGCGAAGACCGGCTCGTGCACCCGCCAGAGCGGCTCGCCGGCGGCCAGCCGGTCCAGCGCCTCCAGGCCCAGGGCGTACTCGCGCAGCGCGAGCGACCGCTTGTGGCCCAGGGCCCGCTGGCGCAGCACGTCCAGGTGCTCGGTGTAGTCCGGACCGTAGATGATCCGCAGGTACTCCCGCCCGCGCACCTTCAGCCCCGGCTGGATCAGGCCGCCCGGGCGCCCCTGCCCGGCCGCAGCGCGGACCAGCGAGGCCAACGGCTTGACCACCATGCCCTCGCCGCCGGCCGCGGTGAGCTCCTCCCACCAGGCGATGCCGGCGGCCACCGAGGCCTCGTCCGCGGTGTCCACCACCAGTCGGCCGGTGGCCTTGAGCAGCGGCTCGACCCCGCCCTCGGCGGCGAGCTCCCGGTCGGCCGCGGCCAGCTGGTCCAGCCAGGCGAGGTGCTGGTCGTGCGGGCGCACGGCCAGGTTGGCCCCCTCGGCGGCGAGCACCTGGAACGGCGCCAGCCGGATCCCGCTGAGCCCCTCGGTCGGCCAGCAGTACTGCCGGTAGGCGGCGGTGAAGGCCGCCGCGTCGGCGGCCCGGCGGCGCTGACGCTCGGTCAGCTCGGTGAGGCCGTCGACTCCCCGGTCGGCGGCCGCGGCCAGGGCGGCCAGCACCTCGGGCAGCGCGGCCCCGGCGGCGGCGCCGACCGCGGCGTACTGCCTACGCAGCAGGTCCAGCGCCTTGAGCGACCAGGGCAGCAGCTCGGCGTCGAGCAGCAGCCAGTCGCTGCCCAGCTCCTCGAACAGGCCGGCCCGCTCGGCCGCGGCCCGGACCCGGTCGAGCAGCGCACCGGTCAGCTCCTGGTCGCCGAGGAAGGCGCGCCCGGTCCTGGTCCAGACGGCTCCCGGCCCGGCCAGGCCGAACCGGCGCTCCAGCGCCGAGCCGTCCCGGGCCACCAGCACCACGGCGCGCGAACCCATGTGCTTCTCCTCGCAGACCACCTCGCGCACACCGTCGGCCCGGTAGGCGAAGAAGGCCTCCTCGGGGTGCTCCAGGTAGCCCTCGCGACGCGAGGTGGCGCTGGGCGCCATGGTCGGCGGCAGGTAGGCGAGCAACCGCGGGTCGAGCGCGAACCGGCTCATCACCTCCAGCGCGGCCGCCGCGTTCTCCTCCCGGACCGCGATCCGCCCGTGCAGCGAGGTCTCCACCACCCGGCGCCCGGCCACGTCCGCCAAGTCCAGCGGCCGGCCTTCGCGGGCACCGGGCGCATCGGTGGCCATCGGGCGCACCGGCGCGTACCACTCCCGCTCGGCCGGCACCTCGACCAGCTCCCGCTCGGGGTAGCGCAGCGCGGTCAGCGAGCCGCCGAACACGGCTCCGGTGTCCAGGCAGATGGTGTTGTTGAGGAAGCTCGGCACCGGGACCGGGGTGTGTCCGTAGACCACCAGCGCCTTGCCCCGGTACTCCTCAGCCCACGGGTAGCGCACCGGCAGGCCGTACTCGTCGGTCTCGCCGGTGGTGTCGCCGTAGAGCGCGTGCGAGCGGACCCGGCCGGAGTTGCGGCCGTGGTACTTCTCCGGCAGACCGGCGTGACAGACCACCAACCGCCCCTCGTCCAGCAGGTAGTGGCTGACCAGGCCGCGGATGAAGGCCTGCACCTCGACGACGAACTCCGGCGGCTCGGCGGCCAGCTGGTCCAGCGACTCCTGCAGGCCGTGCGAGACGGTGACCTTGCGCCCGCCCAGCGCCCGGCCCAGTTTGTTCTCGTGGTTGCCGGGCACGCAGAGCGCGTGGCCGGCCGCCACCATGCCCATCACCAGGCGCAGCACGCCCGGAGTGTCCGGGCCTCGGTCGACCAGGTCGCCGACGAAGACCGCGGTGCGGTCGGCCGGCGGAAGCGCGTCCACCGGGCGGCCCTGCTCGTCCCGGACCAGCTGGTAGCCGAGCCGGGTGAGCAGGGTCTCCAGCTCGGCCCGGCAGCCGTGCACGTCACCGACGATGTCGAACGGACCGCGCCGGTCGCGCAGGTCGTTCCACCGCTTCTCCAGCTCGATCTCGGCGGCCGCCACCTCGGCCACCCCGCGCAGGTGGTGCACCTTGCGGAAGCCCTCACGCTCCAGGCCGGCCAGCGAGCGGCGCAGTTCGCGGTGCTGACGCGGGATCACGTGGTCGCCGAAGTCGCGGTCGGGCCGCTGCCGGTTCCGCTCGGCGCAGACGCCCGGCGGCACGTCCAGCACGATGGCGATCGGCAGCACGTCGTGCGCCCGGGCGAGCGCCACCAGCTGCTTGCGGGCGGCGGGCTGCACGTTGGTCGCGTCCACGACGGTGAGCCGGCCGGCGGCCAGCCGCTTGCCGACGATGTAGTGCAGCAGCTCGAAGGCCTCGGCGGAGGCGGACTGGTCGTTCTCGTCGTCCGAGACCAGGCCGCGGCAGAAGTCCGAGGAGATCACCTGGGTGGGCTTGAAGTGCTGACGGGCGAAGGAGGACTTGCCCGCGCCGCTGGTGCCGATCAGCACCACCAGGGAGAGGTCGGTGACGGGCAGGCGGCGGGGCTGACGCCCGGTCGACTGATCGGTGGTCGGGTCGGTCATCGGGTCTCGCTCCTCTCGGTGTGGTCGGTGGAGCCGGCGAACGCGGCGGCAGTGGTGGTGGCGGCGGGCCCGGCGGCAGCGACTGTGGCGGCGGGCCCGGCGGCAGCGCCGGGGGTAGCAGGCTCGGCGGCAGCGCCGGGGGTAGCAGGCTCGGCGGCAGCGGTGGTGGCAGCAGGACCGGTGCCCTGGGTCGTGCCGATCCGGAAGAGGGCCAGCTGGGTGGGCGAGCCCACCTCCTGGTCCTGCGGTCCGACCGGTCGCAGCGCCACGGTGTAGCCGTAGTTCGCCGCGACCCGCTCGGCCCACTGCCGGAACTCGGCGCGGTCCCACTCGAACCGGTGGTCGGCGTGCCGGTGCTCGCCGGCCGGCAGGGTCTCCCAGCGGACGTTGTACTCCGCGTTCGGCGTGGTGACGATCACCGTGCCCGGGCGGGCGGCACCGAAGACGGCGTGCTCCAGCGCGGGCAGCCGGGGCAGGTCCAGGTGCTCGATCACCTCGCAGAGCACTGCGGCGTCGTACCCCTTGAGCCGGGCGTCGGTGTAGGTGAGCGCGCCCTGCACCAGCCGGACCCGGGAGGCCTGACGCTCCGTCATACGCGCCAGCCGCAGCTTGCGGGAAGCCGCGGCCAGCGCGCCCGCCGACACGTCCACCCCGAGGACCTCGGTGACCTGCTTCTCCTTGAGCAGTGCAGCCACCAGCTCGCCCTGCCCGCAGCCGAGGTCGAGCACCCGGGCCGCACCCGAGGCCCGCAGCAGCTCCAGGATGGACTCGCGACGCTGCTGGGCCAGCGGGACCGGCCGGTCCGCTCCGGCGGCCGGCTCCTCCGGGCCCTCTGCCGGCGAGGCGTTGTCCTGGGCGAGGCTGTCCGACGCGGCGCTGTCCGGCTCCTCGGTCGGCACGGCGTTGTCCAGCTCCTCGACCTCGGCGTCGTCCGCCTCGGCCAGCCGGGCCAGCTCGAGCCGGCGCAGCGCCTCGTTCGCCAGCGACCAGCGCCGGTGCAGGTAGCGACGGATGATCAGGGCCCGGTCCGGGTGCTCCGCGAGCCAGCCCTCCCCCGCATCCAGCAGCTTGTCCACCTCGTCCGGCGAGACCCAGTAGTGCTTGGCCCCGTCGAGCACCGGCAGCAGCACGTAGAGCTGCTGGAGTGCCTCGGCCAGCCGCAGCGTGCCGGTCAGCTCCACACCGAGGTAGCGCGACTCGCCCCAGCTGGGGAACGACTCGTCCAGCGGGATCGGGGTGGCCGTCACCTGCCAGCCCAGCGGCTCGAAGAGCTGCTCGACCAACGAGCGCTCCTCGGGCGCGCGCCGCTCGCCACCGCCGACCGCCACCGCGGGCAGCCGCACCGTCAGCGGGCGGGGCTGCTCGGCCAGACCGGGCCGCTGCTCGCAGACACCCTTCATCGCCGTCCGGAAGACCGTGCGCAGGGCCACCGAGAGCAGTGAGGAGGCCGCGTAGGGGCGGTCGTTGACGTACTGCGAGAGCGCGAAGTCCGGCGAGCCGCCGCGGCCCTTGCCGCGGCCCCGTCTGACCAGGGCGATCGGATCCACGTCCAGCAGCAGGGCGGCGGTGCAGCGCTGCTCGTCCGCCTCCGGGTAGAAGACGTGGACCACACCGTGCGCGGTGCTGAACTGCTGGGCCTTCTGCGGGTGCTTGTGCAGCAGAAAGCCCAGGTCGGTGGCCGGACGCTCGGCAGTACCTGTGGTGGAGATCGAGATGAACACCCGATCGAGTATCCCTGGGGCCCCGCGCGGCGGGCACCTGGTTTTGCTCCGGCCCGCGCCGCCCCGCCGTCCGCTGGCTGAGCCGTTTCGGCAGGTGGAGCCGGAATTGGCTACCGTGCTCGGTGTGACTGAAACGACCTCCACCCTCGCCCGTGGCGCTGTGGCCGCCGGCCTGGCGACCCTCGCCGCCGACGGCACCGTGCTCGACACCTGGTTCCCCGCCCCTGCCCTGACCGACGCGCCCGGGCCCTCCGGCACCGTGCGGCTGACGGCCGAAGAGGCCGAGGCCGAGCTCGGCGCCGGTGCCGCCCAGGCGCTGCGCGCCGACGCCCGCCGCGGGGTCGAGGTGGTCGCGGTCCGCACCACCATCGGCTCGCTGGACGAGAAGCCGCTGGACACGCACGACATCTACCTGCGCCTGCACCTGCTGAGCCACCGGCTGGTCCGGCCGCACGGCCAGAACCTGGACGGGATCTTCGCGCTGCTGGCCAACGTCGCCTGGACGAGCATCGGCCCGGTGCCGGTCGACCAGGTCGAGCGGGCCCGGCTGGCGGTGCGCGCCGAGGGCGGTGCGCTGGCCGTCTACGGGATCGACAAGTTCCCGCGGATGACCGACTACGTCTCCCCCGGCGGGGTGCGGATCGCGCACGCGGACCGCGTCCGGCTGGGCGCGCACCTGGCGGCGGGCACCACCGTGATGCACGAGGGCTTCGTCAACTTCAACGCCGGGACGCTGGGCACCTCGATGGTCGAGGGCCGGATCAGCGCGGGCGTGGTGGTCGGCGACCACAGCGACATCGGCGGCGGCGCCTCGATCATGGGCACCCTCTCCGGCGGCGGCAAGCAGGTCGTCTCGGTGGGCGAGCGCTGCCTGCTGGGCGCCAACGCGGGCATCGGCATCTCGCTCGGCAACGACTGCGTGGTCGAGGCCGGCCTCTACGTCACGGCCGGCACCCGGGTGACCACCCCGGACGGCGCGGTGGCCAAGGCGGTCGAGCTGTCCGGGCAGGACAACCTGCTCTTCCGCCGCAACTCGCAGTCGGGAGCGGTCGAGGTCATCGCCCGCACCGGCTCCTGGGGCGGACTGAACGCCGACCTGCACGCGCACAACTGACACCACCCCAGCCTGCGCCACCCCGGGCCCCGACCACGCCGAACGCGCGGTCGGGGCCCGCCGCGTGTCACACCGGGGCCGGCGCGGCACCAGCGGCCGGACAGGCCCTAGCCGAGTCCGTGCGGGCAGAGCAAGCGGGAGGTCACCCGGGGGGCTGAGCGAGCGGGAGGGTTGGACCACATCGAGTGGTGCGCGGTGACCGGGGCACTGCGGGGGTCGTTGGGACGACGGGGCCGGTCGGCCCTCGCGGGACGAGCGGGCACCGCCGTCCGCACGCGTCACACCGCACTCCCGAGCTGGAGGGTCACCCTCATGTCCGAACCCAGGTACGAGGCGCCCGTCGCACCCGCACAGGCCGGGGTCGCGTCCTCCCCCAAGAGCCTGCTGGACCAGATGCAGGAGTTGCTCGCCTCCGTCACCGCCGACCTGGCCGACCTGGGCTCGGACCTGGAGGCGTCCGGCGCCCGCGCGGTGGACCGCCTCGGAGCCGGGGACCCGGCCGGCGGCCCCATTACCTGGTGACCCGGGGCCGGCCCGCAGGCCGGCCCGCTCGGCGGGGTGAGCCGCAGCACCAGCCGCAGCTCGCCCCCGACCCCCTCGGCCGCCCGCCCCGGCGCGACCCCCTCCGCCTCGGCCGCCTCCTCCTCCGGCGAGAGCGGCACCCCGGAGGCTCTGCGGGCCCGGCGGCGGAACACCCGCAGCAGCTCCGAGACCAGGTCGCGGCACTCCTGGGTGGCGTCCAACCCGTCGGTGGCGACCCAGAAGAGACCGGAGGTGCCGCAGTCGTGGGCGATCACCATCAGCGCCTCGGCGGCATCGGATACCAACTGCTGGAGCTCGCGCAGCACCGCCACCGGCTCGCCCACCTCGCTCAGCCGGGCCGCCCGGCCCGGGGTGCACCACTCGGCGCGGCCGGGGCGCTCGGCCGACTCCTCCAACCGCCCGGCGGCGTGGGCCCCGGCCGCGGCCAGCAGCTGGGCCACCGCCGCCACCTCGCCGTCCTGGTGGTCGCCGAGCCAGCCGGCCAGCGCCTCGGTCAGGGTGGCCGCCTGCCAGGCCTCGGCCAGCACGTCCGGCACGGTGCGGGCCTCGGCGATCGCGTGCCGGGAGGTCTTGATCAAGCGCAGCGCATCCATCGACGGGGTGTCCTCTCGCCGGGCCGCCCCCGCTGGACGGCCGGTTGAGAGCAGGGTGCGCGGATCGGACGGATCGCGCACCCACCACCCCGGAACCTGTGGACAACCCCGGCCCTGTGGACAACTCACCGGTACGAGGGCCGGATCATATGCCCCGTCGGGACACCGGATCTGCTGCCCCATCAGGCACCGGATCAGCTGCCCATGAGGACACCGGATCAGCTGCCTCGTCGGACCGGACACCGGCTCGATCGCCCGGCCCGCGTAGGCCCGCTCGCGGGCCTGGGCCAGCGTGCTGCCGGTCACGGTGACCGGATCAGGCGCCCGGCACCGGGAACCGCCGCCCGTTCCGCTCGATCTTCTCCGCCAGCGCCACCAGCGGATCCACCCCCAGCACCGCGCAGAACTGCAGCAGGTACGCCAGCACGTCCGCCACCTCGTCCCGCACCCGCCCCGCCCGCTCCGGGTGCGCCATCACGTCGGCCGCCTGCTCCGGGGTCAACCACTGGAACACCTCCAGCAGTTCACCCGCCTCCACGCTCAACGCGGCGGCCAGGTTCTTCGGGTTGTGGAACGGCTGCCAGCCGCGCACCGCGGCGAACTCGACCAGCCGTGCGGACAGGTCCGCCACCGTCATCTCGGGATCATCAGTCACCCGACCACCTCTACCCCATCCGCCTGCTCCGGCACCCGCGACCCCTCCCACGCCCCGGCCGGAAGTGCCGCCACCGGAACTGCCCGCGCCGGCCCGAGCACGCTGTGCCCGCTCTTCGGGTCCCGCCGGCAGGCCACCAGCGACACCCCGGGCACCCCCTCGGCCGGCCCCGGGTCCTGCACCGCCGCCAGCAGCCGCAGGTGCTCCTTGTCGCACATCTCCCGGGCCAGCCGCAGCAGCGCCGCCGTCTGCTCCGCCCCGAGCCCGGCCCCGAGGTCCTCCGCGAGCACCGTCAACTGCCGCCGCGCCCAAGGAACCTCGGCAGCCGGCTCGACGTCCAGCACCCCGGCCCCGGTGAGCAGCACCGCGGCGAAGGCGAGCAGTCGCAGCATGCCGTCCGAGGCCTGGTCGGCGCCGGTGCGGCCGAGCACCCCCTCGTCGAAGACCGCCAGCAGCCGCTCCTGCGTCCGGGTGCCGCGCCGCTCCACGTCCAGCCCGAGCAGCGGGTGCGGCGCGGCCGCCTGCACCGCCTTGAGCAGCCGGCCGTACCGGCGCACGCACTCGCCCTGCAACCGGGCCAGCACCGCCGACAGGTTGGCGGCGGTGGGCAGCAGCCTCGCCTGCGGGTCGGGGCGCACCCAGCCGCGCATCAGGGCCGGCACCGGGTGCACCGGGAAGACCTCGCGCAGCGCGGTGAGCAGTTGCTCGACGGCGGTCAGCACCTTGCGCTCGCCGGGCGAGGAGCCGGCCACCCGCAGCGGGATCTGAGTGGTGATCAGGCTGCCGCTGGGGAACGGCGCCCGGATGTCGCCCTGCCGGGTGTCGTTGTGCCAGCTGACGTTGACCCGGCCGCCGGCCAGGTCCTGCTCGCCGGTCTCCACCAGGGTCTGCCCGTCGCAGACCAGCCACTCCCGGGCCACCCGGACCCGGCCGTCGGTGCGGATCACCAGCTCCAGCCGGATCGGTCCGGTGTCGGCGCGCACCGTGCAGCCCAGGATGATGGCGTTGCGCCCGTGCGGCACGCAGCCGACCAGGCCGCCGCGCACCGGTGCGGCCAGCGGGCCGGTGATCCCGCCTACGCCGTCCAGCGAGGGGCCGATCTCCTCGCCGTGAGCCAGCCGGGAGAGCACCGCCAGCGCGTCCAGCGCGTTCGACTTGCCCACCCCGCAGGGGCCGTGCAGCACCGTCACCGGGGCCAGCGGCAGAGTGGCGCGGCGGAAGGACTTGAACGAGGTGAGCCGCACCTCCTCCACCGTGGGCCGCAACGGCGGCCGCGGCTCGGCAGCAGAGCGTGGTTCGGTAGCCGGGCGTGGTGCGGCAGCCGGGCGCGGCGAGGCGTCCCGGAGCAGTTCGGGAGCGGCGGGCAGGCGGGCGGGGCGCGGAACGACGTCGCTGGTCACCGCGAAGACGCTACTGACGCCCCGTTCGGCCCTGACCAGCAGAAACGTGCCTGCCGACGGTATTTCACCCCATCGGGGTCGAACTGCTCCGGCAGGCCCGCTCCGGCCGCCGGTAGACCGACACCCGCACCGAGCCGGTCACCGCCACCGGCTCCGGCAGCGCCCCCAGCGCCGCCGCCAGCGCGTCGGGCGCGGTGTGCCAGGCGTTCGGCCCCATCCCCACCACGGCCGCCGCGTCCCGGTGGTCGAGCCGCAGCTCGAACTCCACCTCCCGCTGGTCGACCGGCTCCAGATGGGGGCTCAGCTTCTCGGCCACCCGGCGGTCCTTGTCCACGTCCACCGCGAGCAGCCCGAGCGCGCCGACCAGCTCCGCCAGGTGCCGGGTGGTCGGGGTGACCAGCAGCAGGTGGCCGCCCGGGCGCAGCACCCGGTGGATCTCGGCGCCGTCCCGCGGGGCGAAGACGTTGAGCAGCAGGTCCGCGGCGGCACCGGCCAGCGGCAGCGGGCGCCAGGCGTCGCAGACCACCGCGCCCGCCCGGGGGTGCGCCTTGGCAGCGCGGCGCAGCGCGAACTTGGAGATGTCCAGGGCGGCGCCGACCGCACCGGGCAGCGCCTCCAGGACCCGGGCCAGGTAGTAGCCGGTGCCCGCGCCCAGGTCCACCACCAGTCCGGCCGCCTCCAGTTCGGCGGCGGTCGAGGCCAGCGCCCGCGCGATCGGTTCGTAGTGTCCGGCGTCCAGGAAGTCGGCGCGGGCCGCCACCATCTCGGCGGTGTCCCCGGTGCCGGTGTGCGCGTCGCCGGGCAGCAGGCTGACGTACCCCTGCCTGGCCACGTCGAAGGCGTGCCCGCCGCCGCAGCGCAGGGTGCGCCCGGCCGCGTCCAGGGCGAGGCCGAGCGCGCAGTGGGGGCAGGTCAGGTACCGCTCGATGTCCCGGAGCACCGACCCACCATAGCCGTCTGAGCAGCGGCTTCAGTCCGAGTCCTCCGGCCCCTCCTCACCCGCCACCCCCTCGCCCTCGGCCTCGTCGACGATCCAGCCGTTGAGCCGCTCGGCCACTCCGTCGATGCCCAGCTTGCCCTCCCGGATCGCCCGGGCCAGGCTGCGCACCTCGCGCGCGGTGGTGGCCACGTGGCAGCCGCTGGCCACCAGGTAGGCGTAGGCCACCGCGGTGGCGAAGAGCTCGTTGGTCCGCTCCAGCGCGGGCACCCGGATCAGCTGGTGCATCAGGGCCGCCGCCCGGTCCTGCGGCTCGGGGTAGACCGCGATGTCGAAGATCTCGGCGTGGTGGCGGGCGATGGCGGCCAGCAGTGAGCCGTAGTCGGTCACCTGGGGGTCGCCGGGGGTGTACTGCTCGGCCGTCATCAGCAGCCAGGAGAGGTCGACCTCCAGTTTCAACGGCGACCGCCCTGCCGTTCCTCGGCGCCCACCGGCTCGCCGAACTCGGCCAGGAACTCGCCCTCGTACTCCTTCATGAACTGGGCCGCCGCGTCCACGAAGCGCCGCCCGGTCTCGCCCATGTCCTGGCGGACCAACCGCTCGATGTACTGGTTCATGCTGATCCCCTGCTGCTCCGCCCGCTCCCGGGCCATCTCGGCGGTGGTGACGTCCACCCGCACGTTGAGCTGTTTCTTACTCATGGAGTCGAAGCTAGCGCGATGACGCTAGCGCGACAAGGGCGCGAACGGGGGCGCATTGCCCCTCGTTCGCGCCCCGTTCACCAGGAGATCGACAGAGCGTCACACCCCGCTGGCCGCCGCCCCCCGCCGCAGGTAGACCGCCCAGGTCAGCAGCAGGCAGAGGGCGTAGTAGCCGACGAAGGCCAGGTACGCGCCGTCACCGTTGTGCGAGCTCAGGAACGACTGCCGGAAAGCCAGGTTGACCAGCACCCCGCCGAAGGCGCCGATCGCACCCGCCAGGCCGATCAGCGCGGTACTGCGCCGCCGGGCCGTCCGCTCGGCCAGCTCCGGGTCCGCACCGCCGGCCACCGCCGTGACCGCCTCGGCCCGGAAGATCGCCGGGATCATCTTGTAGGTCGAGCCGTTGCCGAGCCCGCTGAGCACGAAGAGCGCGGTGAACCCGGCCAGGAACAGGCCCAGCGAGTGCTGCCGGGAGGCCAGCAGCACCGCGCCGGCCCCCGCCGCCATCGCCGCGAAGGTGTAGAAGGTCACCCGCGCCCCGCCGAACCGGTCGGCCAGCAGCCCGCCGACCGGGCGGATCAGCGAGCCCAGCAGCGGACCGAGGAAGGTCAGGTAGGAGGCCTTCACCGCGGTGTCGAACTGCTGGTGGAACTGCACCTGCAGGACCTGTCCGAAGGCGAAGCCGAACCCGATGAACGAGCCGAAGGTGCCGATGTAGAGCACCGAGACCGCCCAGGCGTGCGGCTCCCGGGCCACCTCCCGCAGCGCCCCGCGGTCGTTGCGCAGCGCCGCCAGGTTGTCCATCCGCAGCGCCGCGCCGAGCGCCGCCAGCACGATCAGCGGCAGGTAGACCAGCGGCACCAGCCGCGGGTGGGCGGCACCTGCGGTGGCCAGCACCAGCAGGCCGAGCAGTTGCACCGCCGGGACCCCGAGATTGCCGCCGCCGGCGTTCACGCCCAGCGCCCAGCCCTTGAGCCGCTGCGGGTAGAAGGCGTTGATGTTGGCCATCGAGGAGGCGAAGTTGCCGCCGCCGACCCCGGCCAGGCAGGCCACCAGCAGCAGCGTCCCGTACGAGACCCCGGGTTCCAGCACCACCCCGGCCAGCACGGTGGGCACCAGCAGCAGCAGCGCGCTGAACACCGTCCAGTTGCGCCCGCCGAACCGGGCCACCGCGAAGGTGTACGGGATCCGCAGCACCGCGCCGAGCGCGGTAGGCAGCGCGGTGAGGGTGAACTTCCCGGCCGCGTCGATGTGGTACTTCGGGCCGAGGAAGAGCACCAGCACCGACCACAGGCTCCAGACCGAGAAGCCGATGTGCTCGGAGAGCACCGAGTAGACCAGGTTGCGCCGGGCGATCCGGGCCCCGGCCTGCTCCCAGAACACGGTGTCCTCGGGCTGCCACAGCTCGATCCGGCGCCCCTGGCGGGCGGTGGTGGGGGCGGGGGTGGTCACGGCGGCGCTCATCCGGCCACCGCCAGGGCGTCCTGGGCCGCCCGCACCGGCCAGGTGCGCAGGGCGGCCGGGGAGCCGTCGGGTGCGCTCTCCTCGTCCAGGCACTGCCCGGTGCGCAGGTCGAAGGCCTGCTTGAGCATCGGCGAGACCACCACCGGAACCCCGCCCCGGCTGCCGGTCAGGCCGCGGGACATCACGTAGGCGCCGCTGAACGGGTCCCGGTTGTCCAGCGCGAACAGCTCGTCGCCGCGGGTGCGGAACACCGCCGCCTGGGTACCGTCGGGCAGCAGCACGGCCACCCCGCGCCCGACGATCAGGTCGTCGAGCTCGCAGACCGGCCGCCAGCCCTGTCCGTCATCGATCTCCACCGCGGTCATCGGCTACGCACCTCCAGGTTGGGGCCGAACAGGACGCGACCGTCCTCGTCGGGCCGGGCAGGGCGGATCTGGTCGCGCTCGGGAACGAAGCGGACCGTCGGGTCGGGGGTACCGGGCGCGTTGGCGAAGGAGACGAACCTGCGCACCCGGTCGGGGTCGGCCAGGGTGGCCGCCCACTCGTCCTCGTACGTCTCCACATGGCGGGCCATCAACTCGTCCAGCTCGGAACAGATTCCGAGCGAGTCGTCCATCACCACCGCCCGCAGGTGGTCCAGGCCGCCCTCCAGCCGGTCCAGCCAGGGCGCGGTGCGCTCCAGCCGGTCCGCGGTGCGGATGTAGAACATCAGGAACCGGTCGATGGTGCGGATCAGCGTCTCGCGGTCCAGGTCGGCGGCCAGCAGGTCGGCGTGACGGGGCGTCATGCCGCCGTTGCCGCCGACGTAGAGGTTCCAGCCCTCGGCGGTGGCGATCACGCCGAAGTCCTTGCTCTGCGCCTCGGCGCACTCGCGGGCGCAGCCGGAGACCGCGGACTTGAGCTTGTGCGGGGCCCGCAGACCGCGGTAGCGCAGCTCCAGCTCGATCGCCAGCCCCACCGAGTCCTGCACCCCGTAGCGGCACCAGGTCTGTCCGACGCAGGACTTCACGGTGCGCAGCGCCTTGCCGTAGGCGTGCCCGGACTCGAAGCCGGCCTCCACCAGGCGGCGCCAGATACCGGGCAGCTGGTCCACGCTGGCACCGAACAGGTCGATCCGCTGGCCTCCGGTGATCTTGGTGTACAGGCCGTAGTCGCGGGCGATCTCGCCGATGGTGATCAGGCCCTCGGCGGTGATCTCGCCGCCCGGCACCCGGGGCACCACCGAGTAGGAGCCGTTGCGCTGCAGGTTGGCCAGGAAGTGGTCGTTGGTGTCCTGCAGCGCGGCCTGCTCGCCGTCCAACACGTGCCCGTTGCCCAGGCTGGCCAGGATCGAGGCGACGGCCGGCTTGCAGACCTCGCAGCCCTCGCCGGTGCCGTGCTCGTCGATCAGCCGGGAGAAGCCGGCGATCCCCTTGACCCGGACGATCTCGTACAGCTCGGCCCGGGTGTGCGCGAAGTGCTCGCACAGCCCGCGGTCCACCGCGATGCCGCCGGCCGCCAGCTCCTCGGCCACGATGGTGCCCAGCAGCTTGACGCAGCTGCCGCAGCCGCTGCCGGCCTTGGTGCACTTCTTCACCTCGGGGACGGTGTGCAGGCCCTGCTCGGCGACCGCCGCGCGGATGGTGCCCTTGGTGACGTTGTGACAGGAGCAGACCACTGCCTCGTCGGGCAGCACCAGCGGGCCGTGGCTGTTCGGACCGGCCGGGACCAGCAGTTGCTCGGGCGGCATCGGCAGCTTGGTCCGGCTCAGCGCCAGCGGGCGCAGCGTGGCGTAGGAGTCCACCTCGCCGACCAGCACCCCGCCCAGCAGGCAGCCGTCCTCGCTGACCACCAGTTTCTTGTAGACCCCGGCCCGGCTGTCCGCGTAGAGCACCTCCAGCGCGCCCGGGGTGCTGCCGAGCGCGTCGCCGAAGCTGGCCACGTCCACGCCCAGCAGCTTGAGCTTGGTGGAGGTGTCCGCGCCGGTGAACTGTCCGGCCGCGCCGAGCAGGTCGCGGGCCGCCGCTTCGGCCATCGCGTACCCGGGGGCCACCAGGCCGTAGACCCGGCCGTCCACCGCCAGCGCGCACTCGCCGATCGCCCAGATGTGCTCGTCGGAGGTGCGGCACCGCTCGTCCACCGCGATGCCGCCGCGCTCGCCCACCGTGAGGCCGCAGTCCCGGGCCAGCTGGTCGCGCGGGCGCACCCCGGCGGAGAAGACCACCACGTCCACGTCGAGCTCGGAGCCGTCGGAGAGCGCCATCGAGCGGACCCGGCCGTCCGGGTGGGCCTCGATCCGCTGGGTGCCGGCGCCGGTGTGCACCCGCACGCCCAGGTCCTCTATCTTGCGGCGGAGCAGCGCGCCGCCCCCGTCGTCCACCTGAAGGGCCATCAGCCGCGGCGCGAACTCCACCACGTGGGTCTGCAGTCCCATCGCCGTCAGCGCGCCGGCCGCCTCCAGGCCGAGCAGCCCGCCGCCGACCACCGCGCCGACCCCGGCCCCGGCCGCCGCGGCGCTGATCGCCTCCAGGTCCTCGATGGTCCGGTAGACGAAGCAGCCCGCCGCGTCGTGCCCCGGCACCGGCGGCACGAACGGGTACGAGCCGGTGGCCAGCACCAGCGCGTCGTAGCGCAGTTCGGCGCCGCTCGCGCAGGTCACGGTGCGCGCGGCCCGGTCGATGGCCACCGCCGGCTCGCCCAGGCGCAGCTCGATGCCGTGCTCGGCCAGGAAACCGGGCGGGCAGAGGGAGAGTTCCTCGGCGGAGGTGCCGGAGAACCAGGAGGTCAGGTGCACCCGGTCGTAGGCCGGGCGGGGCTCCTCGGCGAGCACGGTGACCCGCCAGCGGTGCTCCCCCTCGTCGGCCGACTGCTCGAACAGGGCCTCCAGGAACCGCTGTCCGACCATGCCGTGGCCGACCAGGACCAGGTCTTTGACGCTCACAAGCGAGCTCCTCGGGTGGTGGTGAACAGGGGCGGCAGGTCGTCCCGCTGGCCACCGAGCCTGACGGCGGGCTGTTTCACCGCCGGGTCACCCCTGTTGCGCCGACGGCACGTTCCGCTCACCCGCGGGGCCGGTCAGGGTGACCGCCAGGAAATCTCCCGTAACGGCGGGCCGCCGGGCGCTTACCGGCACGTGACCAGTGCGCAACGGGCGCGAAACAGTGCTGCCCGAGCCTCACGGCATGACTGCGCTTCAGCCTTCGAACCCCTTGGTCGGCTACACCATCGGCGTGACCGCCGCGCGCCGCCGCGAGGAGCTCGTCGCGCTGCTGCGCCGGCGCGGCGCCAGGGTGGTCGAGGCCCCCGCCCTGCGGATCATGCCGCTGGAGGACGACGAGGCGCTGCGCCGGGCCACCGAGCAGTGCCTGCGGGCCCCCCTGGACTACGTGGTGGCCACCACCGGGGTCGGCTGGCGCGGCTGGCTGAGCGCCGCCGACGGCTGGGGCCACGGCGCGCGGCTGGCCGAGGTGTGCGCCGGTGCGGTGGTGCTCACCCGCGGCCCCAAGGCCACCGGCGCGGTGCGGGCCGGCGGACTGAGCGAGACCTGGTCGCCCGCCACCGAGGCCACCGACGAGTTGCTCGGCTGGCTGCTCGCCCGCGACCTGCGGGGCAGACGCATCGCCGTGCAGGAGCACGGCGCCCCGCTGGACGGCTTCTCGGCCGCGCTGCGCGAGCGCGGCGCCGAGGTGATCCCGGTGCCGGTCTACCGCTGGGCCCCGCCCGAGGACGCGGCCCCGCTGCGCCGACTGGTCGAGCAGACCGCCCGCCGCGAGGTGCACGCGCTCACCTTCACCAGCGCCCCCGCGATCACCGCCTTCCTCGCCACCGCCGACGAGCTCGACCTGCGCGCCCAGGTGCTGGCCGGGCTGCGCGGCCAGGTGCTGCCGGTCTGCGTCGGCCCGGTCTGCGCCCGGCCGCTGGTGGAGGCCGGGATCACCCCCCACTGCCCGGACCGCGGCCGCCTCGGCGCCATGGTGCGCGCCATCGAGAAGGTGCTGCCGCAGCGCAACCGGCGCGAACTGCGCGTCGGGGCCAGCCTGGTGACGCTGCAGGGCAACGCGGTGCTGGTCGACGGCGCCGAACCGGTGCAGCTGCCCCCGCTGCTGGCCTCCGTGCTGCGGGTACTGGCCGAGCAGCCCGGCCACGTGCTCAGCCGGGCCGAACTGCTGCGCCGGGCCTGGATCGGCACCCAGGCCGACGAGCACGCGGTGGAGGCCGCGATCGCCCGGCTGCGCGGCGCGCTGGGCGAACACGCCCACCTGGTGCGCACCGTGCCCAAGCGCGGCTACAGCCTGCTGGCGCCGGCGTGACGGCCGCCCTGGTCGCGATCGCGCACGGCACCCGGGACGCCGCCGGGGTGGCCGCCTACCAGCGGCTGCTGGCCGAGGTGCGGGCCCAGCGCCCGGGCCTGCGGGCCCACCTGGCCTTCCTCGACCACGCCGACCCGGCGCCCGCCGAAGTGCTGGCCGGCCTGCGCGGCAGCGCGGTGCTGGTGCCGCTGCTGCTCGGGACCGGCTTCCACCTCCAGGTGGACCTGCCCGCCGTGGCCGCGGCGGCCGGCCACCTGCGGGTGCGCACCGCCGGCCCGCTCGGGCCGGACCCGCTGCTGGCGCGGGCCCTGGGCGCGCGGCTGGCCGAGGCCGGCCCGGCAGCGGACGCGGTGGTGCTGGCCGCGGCCGGCTCCACCGACCCGGCGGGCAACGCGGCCGCCGCCGCGATGGCCGAGCTGCTCGGCGCCGAGCTGGCCCGCCCGGTCATCCCCGGCTACCTGTGCGCCGCCTCCCCCACCCCGGCCGAGGCGGTCGCGGCTCTGCGCGCCGCCGGCCACCGCCGGGTGGCGGTGGCCAGCTACCTGCTGGCCCCCGGCTTCTTCGCCCGCCGCGCCGCGGCCAGCGGCGGCTGCCTCACCGCGGCACCGCTGGGCGACCACGCCGACCTGGCCCGGCTGGTGCTGGACCGCTACGACCGGGCGCCGGCCTGAGGGCGGGTCAGCTGCGGCCGAAGGCCGGCTCCAGGATGGCCACACACTCGAAGTGATGGGTCATCGGGAACAGGTCGAAGGCCCGCAGCGAGACGGGCCGGTAGCCGCCCTCGGCGAAGAAGGCCAAGTCCCGGGCGAGGGCCGCCGGGTCGCAGGCCACGTAGGCGATCCGACGGGCCGACAGGCTCGCCAGGTGACGCACCGTCTCCCGCCCGGCGCCGGCCCGCGGCGGGTCCAGCACGATCAGGTCGGTCTCGGTGATCCCGGTGCGCGGCAGCAGCGTCTCCACCTTGTCGCACTCGATCCGCACCTGCTCCAGCCCGGCCAGGTTGTGCCGGGCGTCGGCCACCGCCTGCTTGCCGGACTCGATGCCCAGCACTGCGCCCTCCTCGCCGACCCGCTCGGCCAGCGCACCGGCGAACAGGCCCACCCCGCAGTACAGGTCCAGCGCGTTCTCGCCCCACTGCGGGTCCAGGCCCGCCAGCACCGCGTCCACCAGGGTGTCCGGCGCCTCGGGGTGGATCTGCCAGAAGCCGCCGTTGCTGACCCGCCAGGTCCGCTCGACCGCCCGCTCGCGCACGAAGTTGCGCCCGTGCACCCGGTGGTACAGCTCCTGCTGGTCCACCCGGGTGAGCGAGACCGGCCGGTCCAGCTCGACCAGCGGCAGCTGCTCGCCGGGCAGCGGGCGCAGCACCAGCTGGCGGTCCGAGGAGCCGGTGGCGGCGATCGCCTCCACCGAGGCCAGCCCGGTCCAGTCCCGGGACTCGATGCCCAGCTCGGTGATGCCCTCGGCGGCGATCAGGCAGCGGTCGACCAGCTGCACCTCGTGCGAGCGGTGCTTGCGCAGGCCCACCCGGCCGCTCTCGGGGTCCACCGTGTACTGCACCCGGGTGCGCCAGGCAGGGACCTGGCCGGGCGCCGGCTTGCCGCCCACCGGCTCCACGCTGCCGTCCCAGCCGGCCTCCGCCGGGGTCAGGCCGGCCAGCTGGGCCAGCTGCTCGGTCAGCACCGCCGCCTTGAGCTTGCGCTGGCCGCCCGGCGTGACGTGCTGCCAGTCGCAGCCGCCGCACTTGCCGGGGCCGGCGAACCGGCACGGCGGCTCGATCCGGTCCTTGGCGGGGGACAGCACCTCGACCGCGTCCGCGCGCAGGAACCGGGACTTGGTGGTGCCCTCGGTCACCTCGACCACCACCCGCTCGCCGGGCAGCGCGTGCCGCACGAAGAGCACCCGGCCCTCGTGCCGGGCCACGCAGTGGCCGCCGCCGTGCGCCACCGCGCCGATCTCGACCTCGTAGCGCTCGCCGACCAGCGGCTCGCCGCCCGGACCCCGGGGCGCGGCGGCCTTGGCCTGCGAGCCCCGGGGCGCAGCCGCCTTCGCCTGCGGGCTCCGGGGGGCGGCCGCCTTCGTTTCCGGGCTCCGGGCCTCGGCTGCCTTCGCCTCGCCCGGCTGGGCCGACCAACGCGGCCTGGCGACCTGACCGACCTTGCTGCCCTTGGCGTTCGGGCGCGGCCGGCCGGAGGAACGGGGCGGGGTGTTGCGAGTCACGTGAGGTGGTCCTTGCTGGCGTCGGCATGGCATCGGGGCGAACACCCGACGGTACCGTGCCACGCCCGGCCGCGGTGCCCGCGCGAACGCCCCGCCGTTTCGGACCGTATGGTTCCGGAATCCACCATCATGGCCGCCCGTCGAGACCTTGTTCTACGGACCGGATAGTGTCGGATGGCCAGCTGACGGGCAACACTGACGTTGCCGAGCCGCATCCCTGTGGCGGATGCGGCACCAGGACAGCCGCGCCCGGGCGCCGGCACGGAAGGAAACCGAACGGTGTTTGCGCAGGTCAACAGCCCAACGAGACGGGTGAGGTAAGAGCACCGTGCACATCGTGATCATGGGCTGCGGGCGGGTCGGATCCGCGCTCGCCCGCGCCCTGGAGAAGCAGGGCCACTCGGTGGCCGTGGTCGACCAGGACCCCACCGCCTTCCGCCGCCTCGGCTCCGGCTTCAACGGCCGCCGGGTCACCGGCGTCGGCTTCGACCAGGACACCCTGCGCGAAGCCGGCATCGAGGAGGCCGGCGCCTTCGCTGCGGTCAGCAGCGGCGACAACTCCAACATCATCGCGGCCCGGGTGGCCCGGGAGAACTTCGGCGTCGAGCACGTCGCGGCCCGGATCTACGACCCCCGCCGCGCCGAGGTCTACCAGCGCCTGGGCATCCCGACCGTGGCCACCGTGCGGTGGACCGCCGACCAGATGCTGCGCCGCCTGCTGCCGGCCGGCGCCGAGCCGCTCTGGCAGGACCCCAGCGGCACCGTCCAGTTGGCCGAGGTGGCGTTCCACCCGTCCTGGGTCGGCCACCCGCTGGCCGACCTGGAGCAGGCCGCCGGGGCCCGGATCGCCTTCGTCACCCGGCTGGGCGAGGGCGTGCTGCCCACCGCCCAGATGGTGGTGCAGGAGGGCGACCTGGTGCAGGTGATGCTGCGCCGGGCCGATCTGGCCGCCGTCGAGGCGGCGTTCTCGAAGGGCCCGGAGTCGAACGGCTCGGCCGCGAACGGCTCGAAGGAGGCGAACTGATGCGGGTCGCGATTGCGGGTGCGGGCGCCGTCGGCCGGTCGATCGCCGGCGAGCTGCTGGAGAACGGCCACGAGGTGCTGCTCGTGGACAAGAACCCCAACTCCATCTCGGTGGAGCGGGTGCCGATGGCCGAGTGGCTGCTGGCCGACGCCTGCGAGATCACCTCGCTGGACGAGGCCGCGCTGCAGCGCTGCCACGTGGTGATCGCGGCCACCGGTGACGACAAGGTCAACCTGGTCGTCTCGCTGCTGGCCAAGACCGAGTACGGGGTGCCGCGGGTGGTCGCCCGGGTGAACAACCCCAAGAATGAGTGGCTCTTCAACGAGTCCTGGGGCGTGGACGTGGCGGTCTCCACCCCGCGCCTGATGTCCGCGCTGGTCGAGGAGGCCGTCAGCGTCGGCGACCTGGTCCGGCTGATGCGGTTCAGCCAGGGCAACGCCAACCTGGTCGAGCTGACCCTGGCGGAGGACGCCCAGCTGGTCGGCACCCAGGTGGGCGGGGTCACCTGGCCGGGCGACACCGCGCTGGTGACCATCATCCGCGGCGGCCGGGTGCTGGTGCCGGGCCGCGACGACGTCCTGCAGGGCGGCGACGAGCTGCTCTTCGTGGCCGCGCAGGAGCGCGAGGAGGAGCTGGAGGCGCTGCTCTCGGCCGGCGCCCGGTAGCCCCGGCGGACACGACGGTGGGCCGGTACCCCTGTGGGGGTACCGGCCCACCGGTGCGTCAGGACCGCTCCTCGTCCTCGTCCTGCGGGAGCTCCGCCTTGATCGGCGGCGGCGCGGTGAGCAGGATCCGCCAGGTCACGTACATCGCCAGCACCAGCGGCGGGATGCCCAGCGCCACCTTCAGCCAGCCCAGCAGGTTGACGTTGTGGGTGAAGTAGAGCGGGAAGAGGATCAGCGGCTTCAGGCCCATGATCACCACCCAGGCCCAGGTGGCCTTGGTGTAGGCGGCCAGTCGGCCCGGGTTCTGGGTGCGCCAGGTGAACATCTCACCGGTCACCGGGCCCAGCGACAGGCCGATCAGCGGCCAGCGGACCAGCGCGGAGATCGCCAGGGCCACGCAGTAGCCGACGTTCCAGAGCAGGCCCGGCAGGTAGAAGTTCTCCGCCTTGCCGGTCTTCATCGAGATCCAGGCGCCGATCGCCACCCCGAAGACCCCGCTGAAGGCGTGCTGCAGGCTCTCCCGCCGCAGCAGCCGCAGCACCACGAGGACGGCGCTCAGTCCGAGCGCCCCCCAGGCGGCGTCGGCCACGTTGTGGGTGAGGTTGAAGGTGACGATGAAGACCAGGCTCGGCAGGGTGATGTCGATCATGCCCCGGACCCCGCCGAAGGCCGTCATGATCGAGTCGGCCGCCTCCCGGGTGGCCTGCTGCTCGCGCGCGGCCACCTGCTCGGCCGTCTCGGCCGGCTCCGTGGTCGCGGTGGCCTCCACCGCAGTGGGCTGTTCGGTCACTGGTGATCGCTCCCCTGTCCCACCGGACGCAGCTCGTAGCGAGGGTTGAAGAGCACGCGACGCCCGCGTGCGAGGCTGACCCGGCCACTGGCGGTGAGCCGGCGGCCGGACTCTATCCCGGCGATCGAGCGGCGACCGAGCCAGACCACGTCCAACGCGTCCGTCCCGTCGAAGAGCTCGGCCTCCAGGGCCGGCACACCCGCGCGCGGACGGACCGTGACGGTGCGCAGGACGCCGGCGACGGTCACCTCCTCGCGATCACCCGCCTGGGCGATCGGGGTGCTGTCGGCCTCCCCCGCGTCCGGGTGCGGCCGGGCCGCCTGCGGCTGCTCGGGCCCGGCGGCGAACCGGGCGAGCATCCGACGCAGGCGGCCCGGCCGCTGGTCGCTGCTGTTACCACTCATGCCGGAAGGGTACCGGCTGCACCCCCCGCCGCGAGGAGCCCGTGAGGCGCCGTGGGGTGCTGTGGGGCGCCCGTGGAGTGCCGTCACTCCGGCGGATCACGGTTCGAAGCGGTAGCCCATGCCTGCCTCGGTGATGAAGTGGCGGGGGGGCGAGGGGTCCAGCTCGAGCTTGCGGCGCAGCTGGGCCAGGTAGACCCGCAGGTAGTTGGTCTCGGTGCGGTAGGCCGGACCCCAGACCTCCTGCAGCAGCTGGGTCTGGCTGACCAGCCGGCCGGCGTTGCGCACCAGCACCTCCAGCAGGTGCCACTCGGTCGGAGTGAGGCGGACGTCCGCGCCGTCCCGGTTGACCTTCTTGGCCGCCAGGTCGACGGTGAACGCCTCGGTGGTCACCAGCGAGTCGTCCTCGCCGGCCACCGGCTCGGCCCGGCGCACCGCGGCCCGCATCCGGGCCAGCAGCTCGTCCATGCCGAACGGCTTGGTCACGTAGTCGTCGGCCCCCGCGTCCAGCGCCTCCACCTTCTCGTCCGAGGCGTGCCGGGCGGACAGCACGATGATCGGCACCCGGGTCCAGCCGCGCAGGCCCCTGATCACCTCGACCCCGTCCATGTCGGGAAGGCCCAGGTCGAGCACCACCACGTCGGGGTGCCGGGCCGCGGCCAGCTCCAGCGCGCCGGCGCCGTCGTGCGCCGCGTCCACCTCGTACTTGCGCGCCTTGAGGTTGATCACCAGGGCGCGGACGATCTGCGGTTCGTCGTCCACGACGAGGACCCGGGTCATGCGAGCTCCGCCTTTCGGGGGGCGAGTGGGTTGTTCTGGTTGTTCTGGGGACGCTCCGCCGCAGGCGGCTCAGGCTGGTCGGACGCGGACTGGTCGGACTTGGGCTGCTCGGGCTGCTCGGGCTGCTCGGGCTGCTCCGGCGACTCGGTTGGCACGGTCGGCTCGGTCGGCTCCGGCGGCTCGGGCCGGCGCTCGACGACGGGCAGCGAGACCACCATGGTCAGGCCGCCGCCGGGGGTGTCCTCGGCCGTCAGCGTGCCGCCCATCGACTCCACGAAGCCCCGGGCCACCGCCAGGCCCAGGCCCACCCCGGCGCCGCGCGGCGCGTCGCCGTAGCGCTGGAACGGCGCGAAGATCCGTTCCCGGGCCTCCTCCGGCACCCCGGGACCGCGGTCCACCACCCGCACCTCGACCCGGCCGGGACCGGCCGGCAGGTCCAGTGCATCGGCCTTGACCAGCACCTTCTGGTCCACCGGGCTGTACTTCACGGCGTTCTCGACCAAGTTGGCTAGCGCCCGCTCCAGCAGCCCCGCGTCGGCCGGCACCATCGGCAGGTGCTCCGGGATGTCCAGCCGCACCGCCCCCGAGGGCACCCCGCCGAGCGCCATCGGCACCACCTCGTCCAGGTCCACCTCCTGGATCAGCGGGGTCACCGTGCCGGTCTGCAGCCGGCTCATGTCCAGCAGGTTGTTGATCAGGTGGTCCAGTCGGTCGGCACCGGCCTCGATCCCGGCCAGCAGCTCGGCCTCGTCGGCCGGGTCCCACTCCACGTCCTCGGCGCGCAGCGAGGAGACCGCCGCCTTGATCCCGGCCAGCGGAGTGCGCAGGTCGTGCGAGACCGCCGCCAGCAGGGCGGTACGGATCCGGTTGCCCTCGGCCTGGCGGCGGGCCGCGGCCGCCTCCTTGGCCAGTCGGCGACGCTCCAGCAGCACCGCGGCCTGCACCGCGAAGGCGCCCAGCAGCCGGCGGTCGGCGGCCGGCAGCACCCGGCCGCGGAGCACCAGGGCCAGGTGCTCGCCCACCGGCACGTCCACGTCGGCATCCTCCGGACGGGCCGGGGCCCCGGTGCCGGCGGTCGCGGCCGGCTGCCAGGGCGAGTGCTCGTCGGCCCGTTCCAGCAGCGCCACCGACTCCTGCTGGAAGGTCTCCCGGACCTGGTCCAGAAGTGCGTTCAGCAGGCCCTCGCCGCCGGGAGCACCACGCAGCACGGTGCCCGCCAGTGCGCTGAGTGTCTGCGCCTCGGCCTGGCTGCGGGCCGCCTCGTGGGTGCGCCGGGCCGCCACGTCCACCACGGTCGCCACCGAGATGCCCACACCGGTGAAGATCACCACCGCCAGGATGTTCTGCGGGTCGTTGATGGACAGGGTGTGGATCGGCGGCGTGAAGTAGTAGTTCAGCGCGGTCGAGCCGACCAGCGCCGAGGCGATCGCCGGGAACAGCCCGCCGACCAGCGCCGCCAGCACCGTCACCGACAGGAACAGCAGCATGTCGGCGGGCAGGCCGGGACCGTGCAGGTGGGTCAGCAGCAGCGCCAGCAGCGGCGGCCCGACCACCCCGATCAGCCAGCCGGTGATGGTCCGCGGCCGGCCCAGGTCGGTCACCTTGCGGATCGGGATCCGCCGGCGTCGCCCGTGCGCCACGTGCTCGTGGGTGACGATGTGCACGTCGACGTCGCCCGAGTCGCGGGCCACCGTGGAGCCGACCCCCGGACCGTAGGCGTACTGCCAGGCCTTGCGGCGGCTGGAGCCGAGCACGATCTGGGTCGCGTGGACCCCGCGGGCGAAGTCCAGCAGGGCCGGTGCCGGGTCGTCCCCCAGCACGGTGTGGAAGCTGCCGCCCAGGCTCTCCACCAGGGCCCGCTGCTCGATCAGCGCCTGCGGGGAGGCGGCACCCGCCAGCCCGTCGGAGCGGGCGATGTGCACCGCCAGCAGTTCACTGCCCGAGCCCTTGGCCGCGATCCGGGCCGCCCGCCGGATCAGCGTGGCCCCCTCGGGCCCGCCGGTCAGGCCGACCACGATCCGCTCCCGGGCCTGCCAGGTGCTGTCGATGCCGTGCTCGGCCCGGTACGTCTGCAGGTACTCGTCCGCCCGGTCGGCGGTCCACAGCAGCGCCAGCTCGCGCAGCGCCGTCAGGTTGCCCGGACGGAAGTAGTTGGAGAGCGCGGCGTCGATCTTCTCCGGGGCGTACACGTTGCCGTGCGCCAGCCGGCGGCGCAGTGCCTGAGGCGACATGTCGACAAGCTCAATCTGGTCGGCCCGGCGCACCACCTCGTCCGGCACCGTCTCGCGCTGGCGGACCCCGGTGATGCCCTCGACCACGTCGCCCAGCGACTCCAGGTGCTGGATGTTGACGGTGGAGATCACGTCGATCCCAGCCGCCAGCAGTTCCTCGACGTCCTGCCAGCGCTTGTCGTGGCGGCAGCCCGGGACGTTGGTGTGGGCCAGCTCGTCGACCAGCGCCACCTGCGGACGGCGGGCCAGCAGCGCGTCCAGGTCGAGCTCGGTGAACTCGGCACCCCGGTGCTCCATCACCCGGCGCGGCACCGCCTCGAGGCCGTGCAGCAGTTCGGCGGTGTTGGCCCGGCTGTGGGTCTCCACGAAGCCGACCACCACGTCCGTCCCCCGGGACAGCCTGCGGTGCGCCTCGGCCAGCATCGCGTAGGTCTTCCCGACCCCCGGTGCCGCCCCCAGGTAGATCCGCAGCCGTCCGCGTGCCATGCGTCCCGTCCTTGAGCCGGCCCGGTCCGGGGACCGTTCCCGGACAGCTCTTCGCGCTCGCTCGCGCTCCCGAGACTACGGGGTACTGGGACGTTCGCCTTCGATCTGGCTGGTCGACAGTCATATTTAGCGCCTTTTTGACGCAACCGCCCCGCCTAGGAGTCGGCGGGGCGGGGCGAGGCGAGGCGCTGGGGGCTGCGACTACGGCTTGAGGAAGTGCAGGCAGAGCGTGTAGCCGCCCGACCCCTCCTTGACGTAGTAGCCGTCCGCATCCGCGAACTTCTCGCAGTCCACCTTCGGCGAGCTGGTGTTGTCCAGCTTTCCGACCACCCGGGCCTCGGCCGCGGGGTCGGAGCAGCTGATCACCTGCACGTCGGGGTGACGGTCCTCGACCCCGGCCGACACCGCGCCCGCCTTGTTCTGGACGCAGTCACCGACCTTGGCGTAGTCCGGGTCGTGCTTGGACGAGTAGACGAACAGGCCAATCGCCACCACCGGAACCAGCAGCCCGAGGATCGCCGGGCGCAGGAAGAGCGAGCGACCCGGGTTCATCGGCACGCTCGGCCCGCCCGGCATCGGCGGGGGCAGCTTGTTGACCTTCGCGCGCTGCGGGAGGTTCCGCAGCATGGTGAGCGGGTTGATCAGCGCGGAGAGCAGGCCCCACCATCCCTGCCAGAGGCTGTTGGCCACCATCTGCCGGTGGGTGGCGATGCCGCAGTCGCGGCAGAACGGCCCGCTGCGGCTGAGGAACCGCATGATGATCAGCAGACCCTGGTGCCCGTAGAAGGTCGCCTGGACCGCAGGCACCGAGCCGCAGAACCGGCAGCGCAGCGTGCCCTGCTCATCGGTGGCCGGCCAACCCTGCTGGTAGCCCTGGGGGTAGGGCTGCTGCTGGACCGGCTGCTGCCAGCCGGCCTGCGCACCCTGCTGCTGGGGCAGTCCGCCGTACCCGTACGGGGCCTGACCGGCCGCCGGGGCCTGGTAGGCGTCGGCGGGCGGTCCGAAACCCTGGGCAGGCGGCCCGAAACCCTGGGCGGGCGGAGGCGGGTATGCGCCGGTCGGCAGCGGAGTGGACAAGGTGATCCCCCGGTGAAGAGCTGATGGTGGCGGCCGCGAAGCGCAGCTAGAACCGCGACTTTATCGGGGCCACGGGGCTCGTAAGAACCGAATAAGGACGTACCGGACCCGATCCTCGATCAGTTGCCCAATCGTGATCCACCCTGACCACTACTCAGCCGGCCGGCTACTCCACGATGTGGCCGTCGCGCAGCTCGACCACCCGGTCCGCCAGCTCCATCAGCTGCGGGTCGTGGGTGGCGACCAGCACGGTCACGCCCTCGCTCCGCACCACCTCGCGCAGCAGTTCCATCACCGAGCGGCCGGTCTCCGAGTCCAGCTGACCGGTCGGCTCGTCCGCGATGATCAGCGCGGGCTCGTTGGCCAGCGCCCGGGCGATCGCGACGCGCTGCTGCTGGCCCCCGGACATCTCGGTCGGCCGCTGCTGGGTGTGCTCGGCCAGGCCCACCAGATTGAGGAGGGCCGCCACCCGCTCATCCCGCTGCTCGGCGGGCACCTTGCGCAGCCGCATCGGCACGCCGACGTTCTCCGCCGCAGACAGGATCGGGATCAGCCCGAAGGACTGGAAGACGAAGCCGATCCGGTCCCGGCGCAACGCCAGCCGGCCCGCCTCGTCCAGGGCCGCCAGGTCTGCTCCGTCCAGAGTGATCCGCCCCGAGGTGGGCGCGTCCAGCCCGCCCACCAGGTTGAGCAGGGTGGTCTTGCCCGAGCCCGAGCGCCCGCGCAGCGCCGTCAACTCACCCCGGCCGACCGCGAAGGAGACCCCACGCAGCGCGTGCACCGCGGTCGGACCGCTGCCGAAGCTGCGCCAGACGTCCTCGACCTCTACCATGGGTGCCAGCGTGGTGGCGGTGCCCCGTCCCTGCTGCTCACTCATCGCGTCTCCCCTTCGCTTCGGCTCCATGGCCGTTCCCCCGTACTGACGATCTGTACGGTAACCCCGAAACGGGGAGTTGCAGCCGGGCGGGGTCAAGATTCTCGCGCGCAGTCGCCGGGTACAGACTGCTCGAACCGCGCACGCTTGGCTGTACACACCCAAAACGCGAAGAAGCCCCCAGCCATAAAGGCTGGAGGCTTCTTCTGAAAGATTGTTCGGCGGCGTCCTACTCTCCCACAGGGTCCCCCCTGCAGTACCATCGGCGCTGTAAGGCTTAGCTTCCGGGTTCGGAATGTAACCGGGCGTTTCCCTCACGCTATGACCACCGAAACACTATGAAACTATCGGCCGCACCCACCCACAAGACTTCCCGGGCGGGGGTCGTTGTTTCAGAA
>NZ_PYBW01000073.1 GCF_003205575.1 Streptomyces tateyamensis | reverse complement strand
AACCTGAACTGGCTGATCACCAATTTCGTGGACAACACCCCCGGGGTGTCGCACACGGTGGTGGTCTCCGCCGACGGTCTCCTGCTCGCCATGTCCGAAGGCTTCCCCCGCGACCGCGCCGACCAGCTCGCCGCCGTCGCCTCCGGCCTCACCTCCCTCACCTCCGGCGCCAGCCGGATCTTCGAGGGCGGCGACGTCAACCAGACCGTCGTGGAGATGGAACGCGGCTTCCTCTTCCTGATGGCCGTCAGCGACGGCTCCTCCCTGGCCGTCCTCGCCTCCCCCGACTCCGACATCGGCCTCGTCGGCTACGAGATGGCCCTCCTCGTCGACCGCGCCGGAGCCGTCCTCACCCCCGCCCTGCGGGCCGAACTGCAGGGCAGCCTGCTGCACTGATCGGGCATCACATCACCCTCCGTCGGGTCCGTGCCGCCGCCAGGTTGCCGGGCCCGACGCCCACACCCCATAGCTGATGCAGCATCAGCCGCAGTGCTAGGAGGACCCCGAATGACCCCGCCCCCGACACCTGCCGGTAGTTACGGCAACGGGTACGGCTCCGGCTACGGCGACCAGAACAACGGTGGCTACGAGCAGCAGCCGCTGGTACGTCCGTACGCGATGACCGGTGGCCGCACCCGCCCGCGCTACCAGCTCGCCATCGAGGCACTGATCTCCACCACCGGCAACGCCGCCCGCGCCGGCGGCCTGCTGCCCGAGCACCAGCGGATCGTCCAGCTGTGCCAGGAGGTCAAGTCGGTCGCCGAGATCTCGGCCCTGGCCGGGGTGCCGCTGGGGGTGGCCCGGATCCTCGTGGCCGACCTGGCCGAAGCCGGCCTGGTCGCCATCCACCAGCCCGCCGCCGCCGGCGAGTCGGGCGGAACGCCGGACGTCACGCTGCTCGAAAG
>NZ_PYBW01000072.1 GCF_003205575.1 Streptomyces tateyamensis | reverse complement strand
GTAAGCATTCACGAGGTCCGGGCGGGTGTGGCGTCCTGACGATGTGACAGGTGGGTCGTGGGTCCGGCACGATGTGTGGTCGTGTCCGCTGCTGAGCCCGTCGTGTCGCGTGAGGATCTTCTCGTGCTGATCGGGCTGCTGCGTGAGCAGAACTCGGCGCTGGTCGAGCGGTGTGCCCAGCTGGAGGAGCAGAACGCGAGGCTGACCGCGCGGGTGGCTGAGCTGGAGCGACGGTTGAGCCGTGACAGCGGCAACTCCTCGAAGCCCCCGTCCTCGGACGCCTTCGGACGCCCGGCGGAGAATCCGAGGCCGAAGGCCGCTCGTAAGCGGGGCCGGCAGCCGGGTGCTCCCGGGGCGGGCCTGGGCATGGTGGAGCGGCCCGACCGGGTCGAGGACCACCGGCCGAAGGCGTGCGGGGGCTGCGGCGAGAGGCTCGCGGGCGCCGAGTCGGCCGGCTTCGCCCGGCGCCAGGTCCACGACATCCCGCTGGTCACGGTGCAGGTCACCGAGCACCGGCTCCACAAGGTCCGCTGCGACTGCGGACACACCACCACCGCCCCCGCGCCCGAGCAACTGGCGGGTGCCCCCGCGTCCTACGGGCCCAACCTGCGCGCACTCGCCGTGTACTTGCTGGTGTTCCAGCACGTCCCCGTCGAGCGGGCCACCCAGCTGATCGCGGACATCACCGGCGCGAACGTCTCCACCGGCTGGACCTGCGGTGTCCTGGCCGAGGCCGCCGACCTCGTCGCCGACTGCCTGAACCTCATCCGGGCCCTGCTGGTACTCGGCCACGTTCTCCACGCGGACGAGACGACCACCCGCATCGGCGCCAAACGACGCTGGCTACACGTGGCCTGCACCGAACACCTCACCCTGCTCGCACTCGCCCCGCGCTCGCGCGAGGGAGCCAACTCCCTCGGCGTCCTGCCGGGCTTCCGGGGCACGCTGGTGCACGACTCGCTGTCGCTGTACTCGGGTTACCCCGATGCCGAGCACCAGCTCTGCGGAGCGCACCTGGTACGGGAGTTGACCGCCGCCGAACAGGACCACCCGAAGCAGAAATGGCACCAGCAGATCCGCTGGACCCTGTCCGGCCTCAACAAGCAGGCGGTGCGGGTGCGGGCCGGGCAGATCGCCGAGATCGCCCCCGACTCGCTGCTGTTCTACCTCGACCACTACCACCGGGGCGTCGCCGCCGGCCTGGCCCTGCACCCCCGCGCGCCCGGCCGCAAGCAGAGCCCGAGCCGCAACCTCCTGGAACGCCTGCGCGACCACGCCCACGACGTCCTCAGATTCGCCGACCACCCGAACTTCACGCCCATGACCAACAACAGCGCCGAGAGAGCCCTGCGGCCGGTGAAGACACAGGTGAAGATCTCCGGCTGCCACCAGTCCGAGGCGGGCGCGGCGGCCTGGCTCGCCGTGCGCTCCTACCTGGACTCCGCCCGCAAGCACGGCCTGAACGCCTTCGACGCCATCCGACGCGCCTTCACCGGCAACCTCTGGATGCCACCCATCGCCCTGCCCGCCTGACCAGCGGATATTACACAGCGTCAGAAATCAGGCCGCATTCCTTCTGAATGCATAC
>NZ_PYBW01000071.1 GCF_003205575.1 Streptomyces tateyamensis | reverse complement strand
GGACCTCGTGAATGCTTACCTTTGATCAGCTCACGTATGACCATGACCCGATGGTTGTGGAACACTGGAACACTGTCGGATTCGACTCATCGCGCGCGGTGCGAAATGACTTCTACAACGACACGACCGATATGACTGCGATGACTAGATTAAGGAACTCTTCTCTCGGGGCCAGCAGCGGGCTTCGATACCGCCAGGACGTTGGGCCGAACTACAGCGAATGAGGCAAAGGTAGGGTCTGATGATTGATATCGTCGCAGAGATCTCAAGACTTCCTAATGTGCGACCGCTTGTGGGGATGGAGGATGCCTGGGAGTGGTCCCCTGCGCCTGGATTCGTGCTGCTGATTGCCTTGAGCTCCGATCGCCAGCATGCTTTTAGGTTGAATACCAAGCATTCATATGATTTGGGTCTCTGTCGAAGCATTCTTGAATTTGTCCGACTTCACGAAGATGAAGTTGTAGGGCGCCTCGAGCCCCTGCTGGCTCTGCCGGGATTCTCCTGGGGTGGCCGAGAATTTGATGTCGTAGGGCGGATTAGGCCGGAGGCTCACAATCTTTTCCCAGATAACCTAGAGCTTAATAGCCTTGTTTTTGGAGTGTTCCCTGCCTATGAGTGTGAGATCTCAGGGCTGGAGACGCTCGATCAGGCGGCGGAGCGTTTCAATCGGATGTTCAAGGCTTCAGACATGAATCGCAAGCCGAGTCCTTACGTGCTGGTCAAGTTTGACAACCCGAAAACCGGGGCTGGCACAATTGGTGAGCGTCAGGTGTTCGTTCGACCTGATTATCTGCTGCATGAATTGAAGTTGCTCGAGGGTGTCGAAGATGCCTATATCGATCTGTGGAATCATAGAAATGAGCATTGGTCGATTCGATGGGCTGGACAGTGGCGCATCGTCGGCAATGGGCAGGAGTTTCAGATGGCTCGCGAGGGCGTGGAGGTCTGGGCATTGTCGGCAATCCTATGAGCTGACCGGGCTCTGAATATCCTGGATGCCGTTTTTCGACGCTCTGCGCAAGGATGACGAAGGTTCCCAGGTCCCGTTCAAGGATGAAGATCCTGCCCGTTTTCGAATCGGCCGATCAAGCGGACGGCGGCTCTTGGGTGGGTCGGTCTCGGACTTCTCGATTCCGCAGCTCGGAAGGCGGCATGCCGCGTACTACAGCGGCGGATCTTGCCAATGTGATCGGTTTGGATCGCTCGGGCGGAGGTGCGCGGGTAGGGGGTCGCCGCGTCGCTTGTAGTGGCTGACCTCGTTGTTTCACGGCGAT